>NZ_QTWP01000029.1:0-1346 GCF_003461185.1 Roseburia sp. AF20-18LB | reverse complement strand
GGGTTATAGGACAAAACGTGTTGATGGCTAATCCCATTCTGTAAAAGATTTATCCATCTTATGGAGGTCACTCCACACAATGGCATCACCCCAAAGTGAAAGACTCTTTTCCAACCGGGATTTATCATTCATCCTTTGATATATTGCTGCAATACTTCTATCTGTAGGCATAGTTTTTATTATTTCAGACAATGAAAGCGGTTCTGGAGAGTGCATATAACACCACCAGTAAACCGCTTTTATTCGTCTTTCTATAGAAAGTCCTCTATGATTTCTCAACATTTCTCTGAGTCTTGAGTTGATTCCGCCTTCAATTCTGTTATTCGTAGATGGTGCAATGAAATCATTTATAAATTCCTTATCCAGGTATGTAAACAGTGTGTTTTCTTTGATAAGTTTAAGAAGGGATCTCTCTGCTTTAAGCAGTCTCTCATGAGTTGGTCTTTTATTACCATGCTCATCTACCGTCATTTCTCTAAGAAATTCCTGATACTTCTTTATCCACTCAGTGAAACGAGTTACCCATGTTTCTGCCTCTTGTTTCTCTTTTATTTTAAGTAAATCTTTAGCCAGACAATAAAGCTCTACTCCAGCTAATGTATTAGGTTTGGACGTTGTATAACGTTTTATCTGGCAGAATACATGAAATATACATCTTTGATGTTTTGCTATTGGCCATACTTTTTTCAGTGCTTTTGCAAATCCTGTTCCACCATCTGATACAACCATTCTTGGCTCAGCTATACGCTTCATTAAAGCAATCCAGGCACCTGCATGTTCATATCGGCACAAATACCATCCAAGTACATTTTTCTCATCGCAGCAGATTAGCACACAGGCCTTTCGGCCAAGATAAATTCCATCAAGAAAAAGAACATCTTTGGTTTCTTCTATTTTCGGTGGCATCGGCCATATATCCCAAAATCTTGCTGTCTTTCTTCTAAATGTTCTTCCTTCTCCTGGCATTATTGATTGAGCTTCTTTTCCAAACAACCAATCTAAGAAGATTTGTAACTCCTTTGAATCATTATCTATTTTATGTGTTAACGAAGTTTTGCATTTCTTGCATAGCCAGCGTTGTGTTCCCGCTTTTGTTTTTCCTGCTTTAACACATTTGTTTCCACAAATAGGACAATTTATCTGATTCATTTAATCTTCCTCCATGGTTTTCTATTTCAAGAAAGATTAAACTCTGTTTTGCCCTTTATTTTCAATGGTTAGAGCATTTTTTATCAACACGTTTTGTCCACCCTCAAAGTTCTTTGAAAAAAGATTAAACCGCCTTCAGCCCTTTATTTTCAAGGCTTGAAAGCGGTTTTCATCAACACATTTTGTCCTATAACTCT
>NZ_QTWP01000028.1:0-1534 GCF_003461185.1 Roseburia sp. AF20-18LB | reverse complement strand
TGTACCGACCCCTAAAAGTTAGACCAAAAAATCTAACGATTGGAGGTCGGTATTTTTATGTCTAAATATAGTTATGAATTTAAAAAGAAAGTTGTAAATGCTTATCTGAATGGAGAAGGCGGTTATAAATATCTCGCCGAGCAATACGGCGTTCCTTCTCATAGTAAAGTTAAGTTATGGGTGGATAATTATAAGTCTTTTGGAGATGATGGGTTAAAACGTTCACGTCAACAAGTAAAATATTCTTTCGAAAAGAAACTTTTTGTTGTAGAGTTATATTTATCAAGTGAAATCTCATATCAAGATTTAGCTCTGCAAGAAGGAATTACTAACCCGTCTATGATAGTTGATTGGGTTAATCGCTTTCGAGCAGCTGGACCTGATGCGTTGAGGCCACGTAAGAAAGGTCGAAAGAAAATATTGGATAAACCAGATAACAATACACAAAACAAACCACTTGTAGAATCTCCTGTTGATACAAGTGTAGAACATGTAAAGGAACTAGAGGATGAACTTCTTAAGTTAAGGATAGAGAATGCCTTTTTAAAAGAACTGAGGAGACTGCGTTTAGAGGACGAAGCAAAAATGAGAGAACGGCGCGAATCATCAGCAGCCTCCGAAGACAGTTCAAACTAAAATATCTTCTCTCATATACAGGAATGCCTAAAGCAACATATATGTATTGGCAAAAAAGATTTGATAGAGAAAATCCTGATAAGGAAATCGAAGAAAAATTCCTTGAAATTAGAAAACTTCACAAGGATTACGGATATCGTCGTATGCTAGGAGAACTTCGCAATCAGGGATATGTTATCAATAAAAAGAAAGTTCAGCGAATCATGCAAAAACTCGGATTACAGGTAACCTCATTTACACGCAGGAGTAGGAAATATAGTTCATACAAAGGAAAAGTTGGAACTGTTGCGCCTAATAGAATTCGCAGACGCTTTAACACACATATACCTCATCAGAAGATCACCACAGATACAACAGAGTTTAAATACTATGAAGTTGATGTTAAAGGACATATGACTATGCACAAACTTTATCTGGATACATTTATGGATATGTGTAATGGAGAGATACTAAGCTTTGGTATTGATAAACGCCCGTCTACCAAGAATGTAATGGATGCTCTAGAAAAAGCAATAGAAGTAACATCTGATTGTCCCTATCGAAGAACCTTCCATTCGGATCAAGGATGGGCATATCAAATGAAAGCATACTCATATCGCCTTAAAGGAGAACGAATATTTCAGAGTATGTCTAGAAAGGGAAATTGTCACGATAATTCAGTGATGGAAAATTTCTTCGGACTATTAAAACAAGAAATCTATTATGGTGTAGTTTATTATAGCTATGAAGAATTGAAATCGGAAATAGAACGATATATAAAGTATTATAACGAACAACGAATAAAAGAAAAACTAGGATGGATGAGTCCTGTGCAATACAGGCTTAGCCTCTTGGCTGCATAAAAACAGCGTAGCAGCCAATAAAACTGCTACGCTTAAAAGTCTAACTTTTTGGGGTC
>NZ_QTWP01000027.1:0-1764 GCF_003461185.1 Roseburia sp. AF20-18LB | reverse complement strand
GGTGAATTGGAAAATTAAATTCCAGTCCATTCACCCAAAAACTGGAACTTAGTATTGCAAAATATATCCTAGAAGTTAGTGTTGCAACCCTCTTGATATCTGGTTATAGTTGTGGCTCAGCAATAGAGTCCGGATGGCGTTATCCAAGGAGAATACCATGGCTAAGAATGCACATCTGGTTCTTGATGAAAGAGCCACAATAGAAGTTCGCTTAAGAGAACGAGCTTCATTTACTGAGATAGGTAGGGAACTTGGCAAGGACCCTTCTACTATCTCAAAAGAAGTCAAACTCCATAGTCAGACTGTACGTAAAGATTCCTTCAATCCCTGCAGCAAGCGAAGTACCTGTGATGAATACGGAACAGCATGTTCAAAGTGCAAACTACAGTATTCAAAAAGCTGCAAGAGATGTCCTCGTGTAAAGTGCTACGAGCATTGCAAGCAGTTTGAGGTATTGGTTTGTAACAAACTGAAGAAACCACCATACGTTTGCAACGGCTGTATCCAACGGCAATCCTGTAAGCTAGAGAAGCATATTTATTCTGCCAAATCAGCTCAGAAGAATTATGAGACTACTCGCTCAGAAAGTCGTCAAGGAATAGCAATTACACCGGAAGAATTAAAGCGTGTAGATGCTATTGTTTCACCGCTTGTTAAGTTAGGCCAGTCTATTCACATGATATGTGTCAATAATGCAGATGATATCATGCTTGATGAAAAGACTATTTATAACTACATTGATGCAGGGCTTTTATCTGTAGATAACGTTGATCTTCCGAGAAAGGTCCGTTATCGTACCCGCTCACATAAGAAGCCTGTAAGAGTAGACAAGCAGTGTCATGTAGGACGCATTTATGAGGATTTTGAAGCTTATCTTGCTGCGAATCCTGATATTCCGGTAGTGGAAATGGATTCAGTAGAAGGTCGCAAAGGCGGTAAAGTCTTGTTGACCATATACTTTAGAAATAGTAGTTTAATGCTTGCTTTTATCCGTGATAACAATACCGCCAAGTCAGTTACAGAAATATTTGACTGGTTGTATGAACAGTTAGGACATGAAGTATTCACTAGCCTCTTCCAGGTGATTTTGACCGACAGAGGAAGTGAATTTACTAACCCGCTGGCAATCGAATTTAATAAGGGCAATGGTCGCAGAACACATATCTTTTATTGTGATCCACAGCGTTCTGATCAAAAAGGTGGTTGTGAAGTTACACATGAGATGATTCGTCGTGTGCTTCCGAAGAAAACCTCTTTTGATAACTTAACTCAGGATGATATCAATCTTATGATGAGTCATATCAACTCATATAACAGAAAAAAGCTGAATAACCAGT
Source organism: Roseburia sp. AF20-18LB (assembly GCF_003461185.1). Taxonomy (NCBI): domain Bacteria; kingdom Bacillati; phylum Bacillota; class Clostridia; order Lachnospirales; family Lachnospiraceae; genus Roseburia; species Roseburia sp. AF20-18LB. Next base: position 427 of record NZ_QTWP01000027.1, on the reverse strand, counting down.
CGGCACACCAGTTGTTCAGCTTCATTAATGGCGGGGATATTCTTGACAAGTTAGGAATAAAATCCATTCCCGCTAACGAGATTAACCTTACGCCTCTATTACTGAAAAAATAAGAAAACCTAGCGCCATTCGGAAGAAATACTGAACCGAATGAGAGGTGGAATTTAATCTTGCGAAAAAAGAAATAAAATTCGACCTTCGCTTAACGTGACTCTTTTTTCAGAGGATTAAGATCTCAAAAAAAGAATATCAGCATATGAAGCATAAAACAACTTGTTTCTAATAGTAAATTCCAGTTTTGAAGAACTTTGCAAAACTAACTTCCATAAAAATCATGATATTTTGATTTGCCAGAATTTACTTTTGCAAGCGATTAGCTAAATCAGAACTTAAACTTGCAAACTGGAAGCTCGGATTCCAATTCAGC
>NZ_QTWP01000026.1:834-2652 GCF_003461185.1 Roseburia sp. AF20-18LB | reverse complement strand
TAAGCTATGGAACGCTGGTCTTCTGTCATATATGAGCAAAAATTAGGTGAGGTCACATCACAATATTTTGATTCGATATATGCCATTGGATCAGAATGAGACAAATTTTCTTTGTACACTTTATCATAATGCTCCTGCAAAACTTTTTGTACGAAACGATCCTCCTCTGTAAGTCCATCATATTGATAACCTACAGTTGTACCAGCACTGGAAGTATTGGGCAGGTTGTTTAAATCCCTGCCCGCTGGAATGTTATTATAATAGTCAGAATTATTTACAGTAACCATATTATCCCCCTGCCTTATATAAGTCTTATAATCTGTATCTTTAAATTCCTCCCGGCATTTTATTCTCTTATTTTAGATGCCAGTACGGTATAAAATTCTTTTTCCTGCTGCAGATATGCTGCCCTTTCCTCTGTAACTGCTGCCAACGGATTTTCTATTCTCTCCAATACTTTGTCGATAGCTGCTAAACAACTTTCTTTCGTTTCACCAAAAATATTGTCATCACCACCTGTCAGAAAATCCTGCTCTACAGATAACTGCGTTAATGTACTGGTTACATCCGTCTGAAATGGATTAAAACCAGTTTCTTCCAATGTTTCCTGCCACGCCGCCTTTACACTCTCCGGCACTGTCTGAAGGTAATAATCACTAATATATGCAATCTGCTTTTTGGTCTTTTCATCTGCAAACTGGTAGGTTCTGTTATTCGCTTTTAACTGTTCATATGCCGCCTGCGCATCACTGTTCGCTTCTGACTCATACCAACCATCTTTATTTTTGCTATATTTCATACCATTGACCGTAAAATCTTTGGAAGTGTCTACACCCAGATAAGACATAACATCCGTAATTCCCTCTGTATACCGGGCATATTCCTCCTTTGAATGTGCTACAGTAGTCATTGTCCCACCTGCATTTCGCAGCATGGATGCCAATGCATCTGCCATTCTCTGTGCTTTTACATATGATTGTGTATCATACGGATTATCTCCACCAGAAACCTCTACTCCATGCGCCGTAACCGTAAGCACATGACCTCCATTAACACGGATTCTTTGCCCTTCCGCAATATTAACAGAATTATTCTGTCTGCTAAGTGACGAACTCTTCGCCAATTTTATAGGTGTTTTTAACACTTGAACCAAATCTTCTACCGGATTTAGTAAGTGCTGCGACATCGCCTCATTATAGGTTTCCTTATCTTTAATAGCTGTATTTTTGTAATTAGATGTAAGTCCTCTTGTATTAGGATTAATATAACTTGATATTGACTGCATTGTCTCAATCTCCTTCGTTTATTCTAAATTCTCTTTTCCTTCTATGTCCAAATAACTAAGCCTTATTTATACTTACTATTTGCATTTGGCAAATTAAGATATGTATCCATACTTTTCGTCCAAAGCAACGATAAGTCAAACCTTCCCAATTTGTTTAAATCTTCTATGCTTTTTTTGAACATTGAGATAAAATCTCTTCTGTCGTTAAGTCCCATATTACCAGCTTCAAGCGGCAGAGACGTGAAACCTCCCTGCTTCTCCACTTTGTAATGTGCCTCCAATGCACGCATTTCGACTACTGTAGCACTTGATGGATTAACGTCATTGATATATATTCTTTGTTCAAACTCTTTTCCATTTTCATCCACACCTTTCGCTAACACCACCGGATTTTCATCCGTCGAATCATCCGCATATTTAAGACAATAAGAAAGACCGGTGCCATTACCTCCTGTCCACAACATATTATCTGTTGTGAATATCTGGTATACCTTTGGTGTTTCAGCCGTATAAAATGTCTTTTCCGCAGATAC
>NZ_QTWP01000026.1:0-796 GCF_003461185.1 Roseburia sp. AF20-18LB | reverse complement strand
TGATTACCTTTTTGTTGACCGTACAGTGAAGATACGGTATTCATACCAGAACCAATGTTCATATTTCTGTTCCTCCAATCAGCTCAAAATTTTCTCTATATGCCAGTCCAGTTTCTGCCTCAACTTTTTTGGATAAAAGTGTTTTCAACACCTAATCCCATATTAACTTTCCACGGTTCTTCTGTCAGTCGGAACCGCACCTGCTCTCTCCTATGGAGTCCAAGCTTACTTTTTCTACTATATTCAAATAACTAAGCCCTATTTATGCTTACTGCTTGCATTTAGATAAGTATTCATATTTCGCATATAAAACATCTGCAAATCATACCTTCCTAATTTATTCATATCCTGTATAACCTTTTCAAAGCTGGATATAAGGTCGCATCTGTCATTTAATCCCATACACCCAGTTTCTTGCGGAAAAGAACTGAGACTATTCCCCTTGTCGACGTTATAATATGCCTCCAAAGCACTCATTTCAACATAAGAAGCATTTCTCAAATTAATATCATTAATGTTACTCTTTTCTTCAAATTCTTTTCCATTTTCGTCAACGCCTTTGGCTATCACTACAGGATTATCCTCTGTTGACTCTTCTGCGTATTTAATATAAAACGAAAGACCTGTTCCATTTCCACCTGAAAACAACATATCATCCGTCTTTAAATACACCTTCACTGATGTCTGAGAAAATGCCTCATTTTCGGCAACATATGTTTTGCTATTATTTTTCTGCTTTCCAAATACTTCCGATGCACTTTGCACTCCCGAACCAATACGCATTTAATTACCTCCT
>NZ_QTWP01000025.1:238-2670 GCF_003461185.1 Roseburia sp. AF20-18LB | reverse complement strand
CACTTTGCACTCCCGAACCAATACGCATTTAATTACCTCCTAGTATAATATTATATATCGATTATTATAAGTTGATATAGTCAGTAAAGTCCTCAATTATCAATTGTACTTTTTATTATGTTTTCATTAAAAGTATTGGCAATATTTTCATAAGCAGCTATGGCAACCGCCCTATCTACTTCCGATAATACATTAACAGCCGATATATTATCATCAAAAGCCGCATCTTTTTTACTCTTTTGCATATTAATCTCTTCTATCTGTCTGCGCTTTTCTGCCGCCTCCTCACTGCGCTCTAAATATTGTCTACGCCGTTTAGCCTTCTCTTCATCTTCAGCTTTCATTTGCGCCTCTATCTTTGCTTTTTTTTCTGGTGAAACATCTCCACAAACATAATAGTGTGCAGTTCCATCCGGGTGAATAACCATACCATAAGATTGAATCTCAAACCCCCCGACTGCCATCTGCGCCTTCACAGTTGACTGCGAAGCAAAAAAATCCTGTATCATCTTTTCGTAATAAGCTGCTTTTTGGGGATCATTTGCCATTGTTTCCAAAACATTGGGTGCAATCACAATATTATTCATCCCATATGTCCCCGTCCCCAATGAATCCATACTCTTTTGATCACTTCCAACATTTTGGATCATTATATTCCCATATTTAGCCTTTAAATATTCAGTGTAGGTATCTACTTTTGAAACACTATTTTCATTTGGCTTCTGTACTTTCTCTGTATTATCACCCTCTTTAGCAGATAAAATCTTATTGAAATCTAAATGATTGGCTTGCCCTGTCGTCTTATTCTGTTGATACCTATAATTCTGATTATAAGCATTAACTGAATTTTCAACGCCTAATCCCATATTAACTCCTTTCCACGGTTCTTCTGTCAGTCAGAACCGTACCTGCTCTCTCCATCCGAAGACCAAGTAGTAACCTTTAATTGATTTATTGGATATAGAAATTGATACTATGCATATGTATCAAAACCTACCTTATTTTTAGTTGTCGCTTCTATAGCAATCATATTTTCTGTTTTTTTATCTTCTTTTTCTTTATCCTCTTTCATTCTCTCCAGCCATTTGTCAATTTCTGAATCCGTACCAGTCTCTCCAAAAATGCCACAGGTTGTCATTTCGGTTCCATTATTCGTAAACTTAAACTCCACTGATATCAGTTTACTACCATGACTTATTGCCGCCTTCTGTGCATTTCGTATAACATCTGGCATAATTGCTAAATTTTCCTCAAGCCATTTCGCAGTTTTTTCATCTCCACATGCCTTTCGCATTACACTTCTGTCAATCAATACAGAAGCATTTTTGCATGGAGTCAAACATTTATACTTGTTAGTCAAATACTTTGAATAGTCTGATACATTTTTAAACTTATTGGCTGAATTCATAGTGTATCCCGCATAATAATTCTTTTCACTATTCTTTGATGGCTTTACATTTTCATTTTTTACATTTCCGTATGTGTATGTATTGGCATACGATGATACTCCATTAATTCCCATACTGCATCTCTCCTTTCTATTTAGCCTTGATTTTTTATTTGCAGGCTATTGGGTTTTGTTCGATACGCTTACTGCCATTGTAAAATTTGCCTCATAAGAAGCTACTGCCTGACTTATTGTGACAGTCTTAGCAAACGAACTACTCTCAGCCACCAATCGAGTTCTGGCATCCTGAGCGGATAACCTTTTATTTTGCGCATATTCTTCATAAGCTGTTCTTTCCGCTTGTTTTTTCTGAATCCGCTTTTTTTCCTGTTGTTTCTTTACCTGATTTTCTATTCTCTTTTTATTTTCTATTCTGCGCTCCCAAAAACTATTTTTTGACTTATCATTAAAAATCTTCCCACCATTCCCATTGTTATAACCAGCACTCCACATCTCAGCATGACATTCTTCTTTTGATGCTCCATAATATATTGTAGAAAACGCTCCTCCGCATATACCGGACCATTTATCTGGTTGTGACCAACCCACTTGCAAATCATTTAATACCCATGCTTCATACTCTGGATCATTCTTCATTGCTTCAAAACCCGCCTCTGAAATTGTAACAGATATTGACTCGCCTGCTCTTGTGGGGTGCATTGGAATTTGAGATATTTTATTGTAAATGTACTGCTTGTATTCCACCATCGTCATATCTTTAGCAGACACAGAACCTATTTTTGAATTGCCCACTATACTTCCACTAGCTTCGCTCTTTTCTCTTACACTATCCGCAAACCTTGTATCTTCCTTCTCCTGATCTTTAGCCGCATTTTTCTGTTGGTACTGATTGTAAGCCCGTGTCATATAGTTCACATTAATTGTATTACTCATAGTAACCTCCTTTGCTTTCTTTATCGGATAAAATAACCTGTTCTCCTAGTCCCATATCATCAAACGACCATATTACGCATACAAAGACCAT
>NZ_QTWP01000025.1:0-228 GCF_003461185.1 Roseburia sp. AF20-18LB | reverse complement strand
ACAAAGACCATCTCTTTACAAGATGACCACTGCCTTAAATTCATTTTCATCGCAGGAAAGCACCATATCACCGCCATATTTATCCACAACTGCTTTTACATTTAACAATCCAATGCCGTGATGATCCCCTCTTTTGCTCTTTATTGTGTCATTTTCAATTTCCACCTTTTCTGTCACCGGATTTCTCACCGCAAATATCAGTTTATGATCTTCGCACTCTAATTTCAG
>NZ_QTWP01000024.1:0-3967 GCF_003461185.1 Roseburia sp. AF20-18LB | reverse complement strand
GATGTCGGCAATCAACACGAATCATCCGGTAGTCAATGCTGTTTTAAACCAGAAGTACCGCAGCATGCAGGAGAAACACATAGCAGTGATCCTAAAAGTGGGGGATCTGCAGGAGATCTGTCTGGAGGAGGAAGAGATCGTGATCCTGCTCTCCAATTTACTGGATAATGCAATCCGGGAGAGTGAAAAAGTACTGAAAAATACCGGAAAAGCGGTCATTCATCTGAAATTAGAGTGTGAAGATCATAAACTGATATTTGCGGTAAGAAATCCGGTAACAGAAAAAGTAGAAATTCAAAACGACGCGATAAAAAGCAAAAGAGGGGATCATCACGGCATTGGGCTGTTAAATGTAAAAGCAGTTGTGGATAAATATGGCGGTGATATGGGGCTTTCCTGCGATGAAAATGAATTTAAGGCTGTGGTTATCTTGTAAAGAGATGCTCTTTGTGTGCGTAATATGGTCGTTTGATGATATGGGACTAGGAGAACAGGTTATTTTATCCGATAAAAAAATAGAGGAAATAAGTATGTTATGAGAATTTTAAAGAATGAATATGATAAATGGATAAGTATATATAGAGGTTAAAATATATGCAGAGAAGGTAGAAAATATGAGGTGAATTCATGGGAATATCGATTTCAAATGCAACGAGTTCTGCTATTACAAAATATAGTGTATCGCTGAGAAGTGGAGAACCTGATTGGTCTATGATTCCAAGTGCAGGGAAAAGCAATAAGTCACAGGCAGAGTTTGTCTCTGAGATTAAGGAACTGGCTCAGAGAGCTGCCAACACTACGAGTAAAACGGAATTAGAATCTATTCACAGGCAGAGAACAAGGTTATGTGCAGAATACATATCCGATGTATCCCCTGACAGAAAGGCATTATATCAGCAGGCTAAAAATGCGGTAAAAAGTCAAAATGGTAATCCGAAATGCAAAGGAATCGGAGAATTATCATTGCTCGATTTTCTGGAGAGGGCAGAGGGGAAAAATAACAACCTTGCGCAAAAGAAGTTTGCTCTGGCGGGAGGAGGCACACTGGAATGTCCGATTCTGACAGGCGAAGGATATGGTGCCGACATTTCTTATCAAGGAACAAAAGTGTTGACCTATCTGGGAGATAGTTATGGATGGGGATGCGAAAGAACTCCGGCTGAGCGGGAAAAGGAAAGAGAATTTTACGGAATTTACTTCAATGAATACCATACGCAAAAGAATGCCCAAAGCTCAGAATTGAAAGAACTGCCGAACTATTTGGAAGAGAAAACGTCTTTTGATAGGAAAGCGTAAGGATATAGGTAAGATAACAGGTTTAATATGGGAGGATGTTTTATGTCAAAAATAACGGATTATGCTTTTTTGTTTCAAAAATCATTTGGGACATCAGGAGTAAATGCAATAGGCAGTTTTCAGTTGTCCCAGTTGAACAGCAGTTCTGTTCAGTCCAAGTTAAAAGCTGCCGGGATTAACACAAACAGCAAACAATATAAAGCCGCAGTAAAACAAATGATGTCTGCTGGAAATGGTGCAATGTATGGCAATATTCAGGGAATAAAAAATCTGATGAGTCATTATGACAAGGATGGAGATTATATCAACCCTGTAAATGGACTGGCAGGACTTTTAGTGACAGATGAAAATGAAAGTTCGAGAAAAAGGATCATATCAATTCCGGATAGTAGCAAAGAAGAAATGTATGAACTGACAAAAAAAGAGTTCCTGCGTGAAAACGGTGTCCACAATGGAGATACAACAAAACGTTCCGAGGTATATAACAATTTGTACCGCAAAATGCAGAAAAAGGACAGATTGGCTGCCGGGTACACCCTTGAAAAATATGAGAGAATTTACAGACAGGCATTTTATGATGCCGCAAAAAAGGCTGATCCTAACTGGGAAATTGGTAAGCCAATTAAAGATGGTGCATTAGATAGTGTTACAAGAGAATTGGCAGAGTCGGGGAAATCTCCTGCACAGGCAACGCTTGATACTAAAATTTAACATATCAGGTATATTTGAATAATTAAAAAGAGAAAATTTTGAGCTGATTGGAGGAACAAAAATATGAACATTAGTTCTGGTCTGAATACCGTATCTTCATTGTACGGTCAACAAAAAAGTAATTATATGAAAGCACCTGCATCTGCGGAAAAGACATTTTATACGGCTGAAACACCAAAGGTATACCAGATATTCACAACAGATAATATGTTGTGGACAGGAGGTAATGGTACAGGTCTTTCTTATTGCCTTAAATATGCGGATGATTCGACGGATGAAAATCCAGTGGTGTTAGCGAAAGGTGTGGATGAAAACGGGAAAGAGTTTGAGCAAAGAATTTATATCAATGATGTTAATCCATCAAATGCTACAGTAGTCGAAATGCGTGCATTGGAGGCACATTACAAAGTGGAGAAGCAGGGAGGTTTCACGTCTCTGCCGCTTGAAGCTGGTAATATGGGACTTAACGACAGAAGAGATTTTATCTCAATGTTCAAAAAAAGCATAGAAGATTTAAACAAATTGGGAAGTCAAGAGCTTATGTGGCAGCAAGAGGAGCAAAGATACTGAGTTATAATGTTATAAGAGAATGTTGGCAGTTGTTATGAGACTTATATAAGGTAGGAGATAATATGGTTACTTATATATTTATAAATCACTTGGACCATATAAGGAAAGTGATTGCAAATTCCGAATGACAGAGGAATATCAACGAAAAAATGCAATGGAGGAAATGCAATGGGTATAACAGGCGTAGGAAGTTCTTATAATTTTGTTTATAACACAAAAACAGGTAAGCTATCTACAAAGGATGGCAGTAAAAATGAATTTGTTGATTTTTGCAATGGAGATGTAAAGGGAGAAGATACAGAGACACTGAATCATTTTGATGAGCATACAAGATATCAGTTTACAAGAATGCTGTTTGCATATGGAACCGGAATGACCGGACAGAATCCTTTTGCCAATGATGAGAAAGTCGAGATTACAGCGGATATAGACAGTGCAACCCATACTTCCTTTTATGTGAATGGGCAGAAAGCGTTTACGGCAATTACGGGTATGTCATATCTCCCATCCGAGATTCAAACCTTTGGAACCGTACAGCAGCCATTTAAAACCAGAGGGTACAAACCATATGATCCCAGTACAAACAGTATCACGATTGGGGTTGGAAGCAGATTTAATCTTGGAAATGGATACAGCATGACGGTACAGGAAGATTTTGTCTGGGGCGAGGGCTATGGAAACGGAAGCAAGGCAGATGATGAAAGATGCAATATGATGATAGGTGGTCTGAACTCCCTGATACATTTTGCGGATCAGCAGTATTTTTCAAGTATGACAGATACATACACCGATTATATTTTAGATTTTCTTGCGTCACAGGGAGTGGATACAAGCAGAGAATTTGTGATAAACGGGACACATTGCGAACTGGTAAATGGGAAAATAAGTGAAGTTGGTAACGATTATGTGGTGCCTAGTTCCATTCAGCAGAAAGCAGTGAAAAGATATGAAGAAAGTATGTCACAGCTTTTGAATAGCGGAACTTGGTATAGATGGTCATAAAAGTAATAGATCACTTGGACCGTTATGGAGAGTGAATAGATTCCGAATGACAGAGGAATGAAAATAATTGGAGGTTGAGATGATGCAATCAATATCAAGTTATATTAATCCCAATACAAGAGCACTTACATCTAATTATAAAAATACAGTTATTAAAGATAAGGAAGCATATAATGGGGCGATGTTGCAGCACTTACTAAATCCGGTAGAGGATCTGGCACAAGCGTTAAAAACACCAATAAAATTGGCGAAGGATGCTTCAATTAGCAGACAGAATAATTCTGTTAATATTGCAGAAGGACAAAGTATTCGTGTTAATGGAGGTCATGTGCTTACGGTTACGGCGCATAGCAAAAATGGCTGGTGTTGAGGAAAATGATATTGACAG
>NZ_QTWP01000023.1:0-5101 GCF_003461185.1 Roseburia sp. AF20-18LB | reverse complement strand
CCATAGTGGCAGAAATGCCACAAGAAGCCATTTCCCCTTGTTTATTATCAAAGCCATAAGGAAAAGAGTGTCAAGGGCGGTCATAGACCGCAGCGTTTACCCTTGATACTCTTTTTTGTTGGCTATAATGCCGGAGGGGAAAACGGCTGTCCGTCCGTTCCGTTACTTCCCCCTGTGCTTCATTGTCCGTTCCGGCGGAAGAAAGTAAAGGGTGGTCTGCGACCATTTTTTATCTGCTGTACTCGCTGATCGGCAAGCCGAAGCTCATACTGCAGATAAAAAACAAGCCCTTGACTTTCTTCCACCTACACTTCCAAAGTCGCCCAAGAGGAAGTAAGCTCCACTATATTCTTGGCAGAATATACGCACGAATATATCCGCTTGATATAGGGTGTCTATCATGCTATAATATGTGTAGCGGATATATTGCAAGTTCCCTAAAGTGTTACCACTTTAGAACTTGTGAGGGTGGCAAGCCCCCCTTCAATCCCCCTTTTAAACGAGCCGGAAGGCTCATAATATGACGGTGGTAGCACCGAAGAAAGAGAGGTCAAAGGCATGAAAAAAGATATGGATAAAATTCAGTTTGAGTACAGATACGAGGTGCAGGAGCTGATGAAAGTAATTGATAAATATGTAAAACAGAACCCGGCAGAAAAGGAAAATAAGACGCTGGAGCGTTTCTTTGACTTACTTGATGTCATGGATATGGAGTGGTAAGGGCATGAACAAGACAAGACCAAAGCAGTTATCATTCCGAGTAAGTGAAGAAGAATACCAGCAGTTGCAGGAGAAGATTTCAGAGAGTGGAAAGAACCAGCAGGAGTATATCCTTTCCTGTGTGCTGGAGAAGCAGATCGTGAATACGGACGGTATCAAAGAACTTATCCCGGAACTGAAACGGATAGGGAACAACCTCAACCAAATAGCAAAGAGGTGTAATGAGGGGGGAATGTTGCCGAGTGAAGCGGAAGTGCGGAAGCATGGAGAGGAGCTGAACAAAGTATGGCAGTCATTAAGGCGGTATCTTCAAAGGCGGGCATAGGGCACGCAATAGATTATGTGACGAAAAAAGAAAAGACAGAGGAGAAGCTTGTCAGCGGTCTGCATTGTGAGCCGGAGACGGTCAAGGAGGAAATGCAAGCCACAAAGGAGCTGTGGGGCAAGACGGACGGAAGAACCTATAAGCATTATGTGCAATCCTACCATGAGGACGAGGAAATAACCCCGGAGCAGGTTCACAAGAACGCTGTCGAGCTGGCAGAGCATACAAAGGCATGGAAAGGGCATGAAGTTCTGATAGCCACGCATATAGACAAGGGGCATATACACACGCACTTTATTGTCAATTCCGTAAATTATGAGAACGGTCATAAGCTCCAATGGAGTAAGCACGACCTTAAAGACTTAAAGGAACGGTGCAACGAGCAGAGCTGGGAACAGGGCTTGCATGTGCCGGAGAAAGGAAAGACATTTGCTGGAGAAGTCCGGGAAGAAACGGTGGCATGGAGCAAAGACACCTACCAGCTTTTGAAACAGGCAGAGCAGGGAAAGGTCAAAAGCTATGTGCAGGATATTGCCCTTGCGGTGCTGGATTGTAAGGAAACAGCGACCAGCCGGGAAACCTTTATCCGGCTGATGAATGAAAGAGGGTACGGGGTGGACTGGCAGGACAGCCACAAGTACATCACATATACCGACTTAGCCAGGGAACAGGCAGGAGAAAAGGCTTGTAAAATCAGGGATAACAAGCTGGAAAAATACTACAATATGGATTTTGGAAAGGAGAGTATGGAGCATGAGTTTGAGAGAAATGCACGAACAGCAGAAGCAGAGCAGTCCAAGAGAGCAGCTTCAAGAGTTAAACCGACAGAGCCGGACAGAGCTGGAAAACAGTCTGCTCAAAGAAGCGTTGGCGATGTCGAGCGAGAACTGCGAGGAATTGATGAAGCAGTCAAATCAAGAACAAGTGAGGGCAGAGCAGAACAGGCAGAGAGACGCAGAGCAGAACAGGAAGCTCATCAGCGAGCTGAAGCAGAGCGTAGAGCTGCTGAAGAACAGCAACGAATTGCTTCAAGACGCTATATCGGGCGAGATTGGGAGCCTGAAAGATGAGGTTAAGGAAAACACCGTCCAAGAGGTTAGAAAGGCGTTACAGGCGAATATAGAGGCTATACAGAGGGCTACAAAGCTTCTTGAGAAGCAGTCTGATACACTTACGAGCGTGATGAAGCAGAAGATCCGGGAGCTTGAGGAAAGTAAGAACAGTTTTTTTAGATATGAGGGCTTGAAGTTGTACCTGTTTTGGGGCGGTATGGTCTGCAATATTTTAGTGTTTCTTATGCTGTTGTATGGTATGATTAGTAAGTAAAAAGAAATCGATAAATTAGAATTTTAAAAAGGAGTGTGATGACCATGATTTTTGATTTTGAGCCTTGGCAATTAGATATTGATATTGACTTAACTAAACAATTATATAGAAGTTGTAAAGGAGACTTTGTATGGGTAGAAAAGAAATAACAACAAAAGAAGATTTAATGAAAGTAATAGAATTATTCGAAAATACTGGAATTACATACTGGTTGGATGGCGGATGGGGTGTAGATATTTTAGCTGGTAAACAAACAAGAATTCATAGAGATATAGATATAAATTTTGATGCTCAACATACGGAAAAATTGTTAAATGTGCTTTTGAATCTGGGCTATAAAATTGATACAGACTGGAAACCGGTTAGAATAGAGTTATATAGTGATGAACTTGGTTACTTAGACATTCACCCGTTCGTTTTAAATGAGGACGGAACTTCAAAACAAGCTGATTTAGAGGGTGGATGGTATGAGTTTGAAAAAGATTACTTTGGTAGTGTTTTTTTTGAAGGCAAAACAATTCCTTGTATATCTTTAAAAGGCCAAAAAGTTTTCCATTCAGGTTATGAATTAAGAGATAAAGATAAGCATGATATTTCAATTCTTGAAAGTTTATCAAAATAACATCGCTGTAATTTCTAAGATAAATTGCAGTTTGTCGGTACGAAGAAAAAGGTGCAAAAATGTATTGATAAGATTAGCGGTCAAGGCGAGAGGGAGTGAGGTGTAGATATTGACATCAAAAAGGCACTCCCTTATACTTGAGAGAAAAAGGTAAAAAAAGCTCATTGATAAGATTAGCGGTCAAGGCGAGAGGGAGTGAGGTGAAGATATTGACACTCAAAAGGCACTCCCTTATACTCGACGGAAAAAGGTAAAAAAAACTCATTGATAGATTAGCGGTCAAGGCGAGAGGGAGTGAGGTGTAGATATTGACACTCAAAAGGAACTCCCTGATACTTGACGGAAAAAGGGAAAAAAAACTCATTGATAAGATTAGCGGTCAGGGCGAGAGGGGGGGAGGTGCAAAAGACTATGGCAAAATACACCAAAAGGAGAGATAAAAGAGGGTATGAGTGGAAGTCTGCTTATCGGGAGAAAGAAGCCCTTATGTTGGAGAGGGGATACCCGGAAGTAAGTCCTCATGATTTCTATCGGGAGTTGTTTCCGGCTGGCAGTCTCCAGCAAGAGCCGGAGGACGGAAAAGGTAATATTATAGCGACACAGATTAGACCGTCTGGCAAAGGAAGAACCCGGCAGGGGGTAATTGATGATAGTCTGAAAATGCTGGATAAGGTCATAGGAGATAGGTTTGGGCTGATACCGCCTATTAGTTTTTACGGAAAGTCACACACGAAAGAGAACGCTCATGAGCTGTTTGCGGTGGTGGTGGACGTGGATTATGTAGGCAAACAGCAGTTAAAGAACCTGTTGAAGCAGTTTGGGAATGGTGTGCAGCTTCGTCCGACTTATCTTGTCAGCTCCGGCAAGGGGGTACATCTTTACTATTTCTTGCAGGAGCCGGTTCAGTTGTATCGAAAGCGGGAAGAAGAGCTTGCGGAGCTGAAAGAAGCCTTTATCCGGCGGCTATGGAATGATACCAGCTCTATCCGTCCGGACAGCCCGGATATAACCGGAATTTATCAAGGTTTCCGGTGTGTGGGGAGTCAGTCGAAGCTGGGTGCAGATTTCCCAGTAAAAGCCTATAAGCTGTCAGAGAACCGTTACACGCTGGAGGACATAAAAGCCAGCATACCGAGCTGTAAGGTAGACCTTGCTCCGTTGTACGAGAAGCCGAGAAGAAAAAGTACCGTTACGCTGGAAGAAGCAAAGGAGCTGTACCCGGAATGGTATGAGAAGCGGATCGTGCAGGGAGAGCCGAAGCAGAAAAGTAAGAAGCAGGGCGGTACGTGGGTATGTAACGAAGCTTTATATGAGTGGTGGAAACGGAAAATAACCGAGGAAGTGAAAGCCGGAGGGCGTTACTTTTCTATTATGGCGTTGTGCTCTTATGGCTTGAAGTGTGGCATATCCGAGCAGAAGATACGGAGAGACGCCTATGCGTTCCTGGACCATTTAGAGAGCCTTACCGAGGACGAGGACAACCATTTCAGCCGGGCAGATGTGAAAGACGCTCTTCGGGCATTGAAAGGGGACAGAAAAAGGCTGTCAACGATAGCAAGCCGGGAATGGATAGAGGACAACACAAAGGTTACGATACCAGCAAATAAGCGGAATTACAGAAAGCAAAAAGACCATGTAAAGGTTATGAATACTATGAAAGCTTTAAAAAAGCAGTTAGGAGAAGAAGTAAAAGAGGGTAGACCAAAAGGGAGTGGAACAGCGGAGCAGACAGTCAGAGAATGGCAGGAGAGCCACCCAGCAGGAAAGAAAGCGGACTGCATTCGAGAGACAGGATTGAGCAAGCCCACCGTTTACAAGTGGTGGAAGTAGGGCATACTTGAAATGCCGAAAGGCATATGCTATAATGCCAGTAGGCAAGAAAGACGAAAGTGCTCATTGTGGCACGCAAAAAGCCCCGGAGGTCGCAACTCCGGGGCTTTTCTATTCCGTTGTGGCAAGGTGGCTTATTCCTTAGGCTGGCTACCGCCTATTTATCTCCGTCCAGCCATTTGCAGATGTAGTAGGCGACTACACTTGCCAAGACAGAGAGTAAGAAAGACGAAAATATACTCATGGTGGCACACCCCCTTTCTGTACCTGTATAGGGG
>NZ_QTWP01000022.1:0-5471 GCF_003461185.1 Roseburia sp. AF20-18LB | reverse complement strand
GGTGACTTTCTCTTTAAGGCCCCTTTGGGGCCGCTCTTTGGCTCCCCCTTTTCCCCCTGTGGGTTTGCAGAATGTACGAAAAGAGGTGTAAGGAATGGCGGATCAGCAAGAAGCTCTGGAACGGCTGCGGGAACTTTACAGGGAAAAGAACGAGCATTTAGAGAAGTTTTTGGAGCCGGTGGAGCCGTATGAGTTTTATCGTGAGATCTTCCCGGAAGGATCTTTCGAGAGGAAGGGTCATTTTGAGGACAGGAAGGGAAATGGAATTGCGGTGACGGTGCCGAAAGGTGAGGTTGACAAGGCAACGGGGATTGCCTTGCAGATCGAGGGGGACGGTAAAGCGAAACGCTGTACCATCACTGACGAGCTGGACGAGCTGCGGGAGCTGCAAGACACCGATTTTACGATTATGTCCCCGATTTCTTATTTTGGGCGGCGGCGGTGTGGCAAAAATGCCCGGTATCTCTATGCTCTGGTCTTTGACCTGGACGGGGTGGGTATGCCTCAGCTCCGGGACACGCTGCACCAGATGAATAAGGATATTTTGCCCCAGGCAACCTTTGTTGTAAACAGCGGGACAGGGCTTCACCTGTATTATGTGCTGAAAGAGCCGGTGCCTATGTACCCGTACAACCAGAAATGCTTGAAAGAGCTGAAATATTCCCTTACCCGGCAGATTTGGAATAAGTTTACCTCCACTATCAAGGAGCCGCAAATGCAGGGGATTTTGCAGGGCTTTCGGGTGGTCGGCTCCGGCTCGAAGCTGGGGGGTGAGTATCCTGTGAGGGCGTTCCGGCTCGGCGGGCCGGTGGAGCTGGCGTGGCTGCTTGATTATATCCCGGACAGCAACGGGGAACAGCAGCGGCTTGAGGGGCTTATGAGAAAGAGCCGCCTGTCGCTGGCCGAGGCGAAAGAGAAGTACCCGGATTGGTATGAGCGGCGGATCGTCAAGAAGGAGCGGCGGGGCCGATGGACGGTTAAGCGTGACCTTTACGACTGGGGGCTGCACCGGATCGCCGATGAAATCCGGGTGGGCCATCGTTTCTATGGCATTATGACGCTGGCGATTTATGCGAAAAAATGCGGGATAGACGAGGACGAGCTGCGCCGGGACGCTTTCGCGCTGCTCCGGCCCTACGATGATATGAGCGTGGAGGATATAAACCGCTTTACAAAAGATGATGTGGTGTGCGCTCTGGAAATGTTCAATGAGGACTATGTGACATTCCCCAGGGACGATATAGCGAAGCTCTCCGGCCTGACTATGCCTGTCAATAAGCGTAATTTTCAAAGACAAGCAGATCATCTTGAAATTGCAAGAGCTATTCGGGATATTAAAGCGAAACAGCAAGGGAAAAAGGATTGGAGAGAAGGGAACGGGCGGCCTAAAGGCAGCGGAACGGCTCAGGTGCGGGTTTATGAATGGCGGCAGCAGCACCCGGAGGGGCGCAAGGCTGACTGTCACCGGGAAACTGGCCTTGATCCGAAAACCGTCCGTAAGTGGTGGGATTGCCCGCCGCCAGCGGTACGCTTTGAAAATGGGCATATAACAGTGCAGGTGTCCCCTTCCCAGGAGTTAAGCGATTGGCTCCTGGACGCGCTGCACAATGGAGGCCAGGAATAAGGCCCAGAAAGGCCCCTGTTACGCTTTAGAAGCCGTTTTCAGCCCTCCGAGGGTAAATATACCGGCCCCCTCTCTACCGCGCCCGGAAAGCCGCATAAATCAAGGCTTTTTTGCCACCTAAATGCGTACATACCAGGGCAGAAGTTTAAGAGCCAGGGCTTGGGGAAACGGGCAGGAAAATGTATTGACATTGTAAATAAAAAATGATACAATGTATATAATAAGAGTGAAAGGAGTTGCTATCTATGGCGAATACAAATATTAACATTCGTATGGACGCAGATTTGAAGCGGCAGTTTGAGGCGTTCTGTGCTGATATGGGAATGACGATGACAACGGCGTTCAATGTTTTTGCTCGTAAGGCGGTGAGAGAGTATAGAATACCCTTTGAAATCAGCGGCGATGTGCCGAACGCAGAAACCGTCGAAGCAATCCAGGAAGTAAAGAGAATGAAGGCCGATCCGAGCCTCGGCAAGACCTATTCCAATGTCGATCAGATGATGGAGGAGCTGCTTGCCGATGTATAACATAAGACCAACCACAAAGTTTCAGAAGGATTTGAAGCGTGTGAAAAAGCGCGGCTTTGATATTTCTTTGCTGACCGATATTATTAAAAAGCTGGCTGCGGGGGAGCCGTTGCCGGAGAAGAACAGGGATCACCAGCTTTCCGGGGACTATGCGGGGTGTCGTGAGTGCCACATTACGCCGGATTGGTTGCTGATCTACGAAGTGGACGGGGACGAGCTGATTTTATATCTTACCCGGACGGGATCGCATAGCGACTTATTTTAGGGGAAGGAGGAAAGGTCTATGAGCTGGGATAAAGAGAGGATCGCGCAGATACAGCTTCCCGATCCGGCAGACGATGATCCGCACCCTCGTCTGCTCTTGGAAGGGCGCGGCATACACGCAGGAGAGGGATTTACAGCTCTGTTTCCAGATGGCTGGCACGAGATTACCCTTGAAGTAGCCTGGGAGCCGACAGGCCCTGCTTGCTGGTACATATCTACGCCTGGGTTTAAGGGTGTGTGTCCTGTGGGCCTGTTCGTGAAAGTATGAAAACGATACGGCAGATAGCCGACGAGATAGGGGTATCAAAGCAGGCGGTCTATAAGCGATACAAAGGCAAGCTGCATACGGTTTGCGCTCCGTATACGCATACGGAGCAGGGGGTATTGTATCTATCGGAGCAGGCTGAAACCCTGATAAAACAAGATTTTTTGAAAGATGACCGCTCCAATGGAGCGCATACGGATACGCATACGGAGCGCTCCATTGGAGCGGTGCCGGAGCAGTCGCAAGAGGCCGGAGTGGTAGCAGTTTTGCAGGCCACCATCGACACGCTGCAGGGGCAGCTTGAAGTGAAAGACCGGCAGATTGAGGAACTAAACGCAAGGCTGGCAGAGGTCAGCGCGGCGCTGCTTGCCGCCCAGCAGACAGCAGCGGCGGCCCAGGCCCTTCACGCGGGGACAATCCAGCAGCAGCTTCTTACCGGGGAGGCCGGAGCGGATCAGCAGGGCCAGGAGCCGGAGCAAAAGCGCGGGTGGTTTAGTAAACTGTTTGGAAAGTAGAAAGCAACTTAAAGTTGCTCAATAATTGATGGTAGCAACCGAGAAGTTATTGCTAAAATGATAATCAGAAAGGAGGAACAAATATGAGTATAGCGGCACCAATGCTGGTTATTTCTTTGATCATCTATGCAGGTCTTTTCGGGCTATTTATCTATCTGGTTATCTTAATTATTCGAGCTTTGAAGAAATATATTAGGTCTAAAGATGTAAGAGCTGAAAAGAGCGTCCTTAAGCAAAATTTAGGTGAAGTATTGAAAGACTTGCGGACTAAAAATAAGATGACTCAAGAATTTGTAGCAGAAACAATAGGGGTTAGTCGGCAAGCAGTATCTAAGTGGGAAAGCGGAGAATGTGATCCGAGTACCTCTAATTTGATTGCGCTGGCAAAGTTGTACAGAACGACGGTTGAGGAAATTTTGCAGAACATAAAGCAGTAATTTGACAGTGTGGCCGAAGCCCCAGCCGGAGCCGCCCGAAAGCAGCGGGAAACCGTAGCGGTTGGCAGCTCCGGCAATCCCCCGCGGGAGCGCGCAAAAGCACTTTCATACTGCCAGCCCCAAAGGGGCGGCGGTGTGAAAGTGCTTTTGCGTTACTTTCTCACAAGAAAGTAACAAAGAGGTTGTGGCCTGCGGCCAGTTATGGTAAAATAAGAATAGTAAGATATGGGCTTTTTGCAGGAAAGGGACGGGTGATTTTATAGGTACAACCATTTCGGGAATGACGGGCCGGGGAAGCATCCGGCACAACAACAGGAGCTTTTCAGCGGCGAATGTAGACCGGAGCAGGTCGGGGCAGAATGTCACCTTTTGCAACGAGGATTTGAAAAAGGTGTACCACGAACTTTTCGATGAAGCCCTGGCTGCCTACAATGCCAAAAAGAAAAAGACCAGGGACAAGATACCAGACTACTATGAGCATATCAGGCAGAGCAAGCAGGAAAAGCTATTTCACGAGGCTATCTTTCAGATCGGCAACTTGACGGACTGCGGGTGCGGCTCCCCTGGAGGGGAACGGGCGGCGGCAGCTCTCAAAGAATTTGCAGAATCCTTCCAGGAGCGCAACCCTCATCTGCGGGTGTTCAATATGGTGCTGCACATGGACGAGGCCACGCCCCACCTCCATGTGGACTTCGTGCCTGTGGCAACGGAACAGAGCCGGGGCCTCTCAACGCGGGTATCAATGAAACAGGCGTTAAAGCAGCAGGGATTTGAAGGGCTGGGCCGGAAGCAGACAGAATGGAAAGCCTGGATGGAACGGGAGAAAGAAGCTCTAACGGAAATCGCCCAGGCGCACGAATTTGAGATTATCAGCCTGGGCGGTGGCCGGCCTCATATGGAGCTGCCAGAGTATAGAGCAGCGGCCCAGCGGCTTGAAGCTGTCCAGGAACAGGTGATAGCGGCAGAGCAGGAGATCGCGGCTCTGGAAAAGCAGAGAAAGGCCCTGCAAGGGAATGTGAAGCTGCTGAAAGCGGTTGAGAAGGTCAAGCCCGATCTGGACGCAATACAGCCGGAAAAGACGCTGACAGGGGCCGTCAAGGGCGTGACGGTGGAGCAGGTGAAGGAGCTGAAGGCGGCGGTGATCCGGGGCGCGGCGGCAGAGCAGAAGGTGCGGGAGCTGAAGGTAGAAAACCAACAGCTTCAGCAGAAAATCCCCTCGACGAAAGAAAAGCTGAAGGAGGCCCAGGAGCGGCAGCGGCTTGAAAATGAAAACCGGCAGCTCAAAGTGCAGGTGGAATACCTGGAAGAAGATTTGAGCCGGGAGCGCGGGTTTTCGGCGCGGCTTCAGGAAGGGATCGGGGCGGTGCTGGATTTCCTGGATCGGCACTTGCCAGAGCAGTTCCGGCCCCTGGTCGAAAAGGCGCGTGAGCTACTACCTGTGCCAGAGGTGCAGCAGCCGGAAAGAGAGCAGGAACGGGGCCATACCTGGGGTGGTATGGAGCTGTAAAAGAAGCCTGTCAGGGGGCCTTGCAAGAGCCGCCCGGACAGGCTATAATAACAGTAAAAATAGGGAATAAAATATATTGATAATATATGCCCCCCCTATGGGGTATGGGAGATGGCAGGGAGTTAGTGGGTTGTAAAATAGGGAATAAAATATATTGATAATATATGCCCCCCTCTGGCCTTTAGGCCAGGGAGAAAAATAATAAAATATTCTCTCTCGGACAGGGAGAAAGTCGGAGAGGGTTATGGGGGTGAGCGGCGGGGTGTGGGAATGTGGTAAACCTGAAAGGTTTTCCATCATTTCCATGCCCCAGAGCGAGGGGGAAAAGGGGG
>NZ_QTWP01000021.1:0-5729 GCF_003461185.1 Roseburia sp. AF20-18LB | reverse complement strand
GTAGTAAATAACGTAAAAAGACCGCAGCAGTTGGGAAATGTAGGAGAGGGTGGAAGTAAGACAGTAAAGTATTCACCAATCAAACCTTGTAATGAAATTAGTCAAGAAGTAGCAGAATCTTTTAATGGTGCAACATTTACAAAAACAACGTTGACAGAAGATACAGTTATGTATAGAGTAAGTGGTGGTAAAGCAGGAGAGGTTGGTTCATATGTATCAAGAACGCCTCAAGGAGGAGGATTGCAATCACAATTGGATTTAGCATTAAATCCTTCGTGGGGAAATACAACAGAAAATATTACCAAGGTTGTTGTTCCAAAAGGAACCACAATTTATGAAGGTATAGCGGCACCACAAAATATATATGATAGTCTTGGAAATGTGATAGGAACATTGCCAGGAGGTGGAAATCAAGTATATATCCCAAAAGTGGAAGCGGGGTGGTTTAAATGATAAAATGTGAATGTAGTGAACGAATAGGAAGTGTTATTAATTCATATAAATTATATGAAGATATTAAATTGTTTTTTGAAGAACAGGTAAAAGAAGATATATTTTCAGAAGTACCAGTAGGAAAGCCATATTGTGATGGATTTGAGTGGAAAGCAGATAAATGGTACAAGTGTAAGTGTTGTGGATGTCTATGGGAAATTAAATATCCTGATTTTCCAGCAAAAGGTTTTGTTCGTAAGTTTGCTGATGGAATATATCACCAGAAGGAGATAGGGAAAAATGAATATTAAAGAACCAATTAGTAATCTTAAATTAGTCGAGGCAATTGAAGGATTAAGTAACAATAATGCAACACAACAGAAATTTTTTACAGAATTTGCACAAGCTAAATTACTATGCCCTGCAGATATTCATTTACAAAACAGTTCGAAAGATGGTAATGAAATAGTTGTAGGTGAAGGGTCTTCAATATCTATAAAGCATTTAGAAGATACAAAAGGTAATAAGTTTTTAATTGCATTTACTGATTGGGAAGAATTATATAAATGGAATTCCTCAAAAGAACAGCAAACAGTTATTTTTGGTTATAAGGATTTTCAAAACATTATGAAAGAATCGAGAGATGTATATACAGGAATGGTAATAAATCCTTTCGGTGCCAATATTGTGATTACGCTTCCAATGCTTGATGGAATGGAAAATGATTGTATAATTAAAAAAGAAGAACAGGTGTTTATAGGCATTCCAGCTGAATACCCAACTGAATTGATAAATGAGCTATGTGTATATTTTGATAAAGAAAAGAGTGTTGATAAGGCGTTTTTATTATGGATGGTAAGGGGTGAAGAAGGAAGCTATTTACTAATATTGGATTCAAAAGAAGAACCTAATAGTCTATACCCAAGAGTTGGAAAATTTTGCATTAGATTTTTAAGAGATAAGATGCTTGATATGGTTTCAGCGGATTCGGATTTTGGAAAGAATGCAATTAGAGAATACAAACCATTTTATGAAAGAGATTAATTTAATTATGGTTATACTTTAGGACTTCAAAAATCCCTAACTCAAAAAGCTACTTTAATCTCTGTCTGTTCACGAAGTGAATGACATACAGAGATTAATAATAGCTTTTTGTCATTTACCTAAAGGGGAAAGGACTCCTTATGGCGAAATTTGCCCTCAGGTATACAAAAGGATTTGTCCGACAATTTATATTGAAGATATTGTGAGGTATTGATTTTACTAACCTGTTGCAAGCTGGGAATTTTCACCCTTCCACAGAACTATTGTTTGCTAAAATGCTTATAGACGCTGTGAGATAGCCAATTTCTGTGAATGATAAAAAATTACAAGAAGAGATTTCGTTACGAGTTTAACAAATATTCATAACATCATATTTTCTTAAAGTGGCATACCAAAATCAAGACAAGCCAACTAATTGTTAAGAAAATGCCTTATTCTGATATCTTGAATAATTTTAAGACCTAGGATAAGAAATTTAATCAGTACACCTATACGAACGATAGAACTACATGAGCAGTTGGATCAGGAATTATTAAATCTTATCACAGAAGTTCAGAACCATGAGAGCAGTACCGTGACAGCACTGGAGAATTCCGTGGAATTGTTACTATCGAGTCTGAATACCTGTATTGCAAAAATCGGATTGAACACAGCTGCAATTGCAAGTTATGAAAGCAACAGCTTTTATACAGATAAGGACGTGTATGCACTTGCCAATATCAGTGAATTGTTTTATCAGCAGCATGAAGACAATAAAGATGTATATGATGCAATCTGTGAAGCGGAACAGAACCTAAAGGATGCAGCGGAAGAACGTGAGACGCAGGGAGTGTGGAAGACCGTTGCCGGAGTGGGTTTGCTTGTAGTAGGCGGAGTATGTATAGTCGCATCATGGGGAACAGCAACACCAATTGTTGCAGCCGCAGAGGGTATTGTTGGAACCGGAACGACTATTTTTGGAGTCGCAGATTCTGCGGAAGGTGCCCAGGATATTTATTATGGAAGCATCGGAGATATTGACAGTACCGCAGTAAATGACTTAAAATATGTGGTATTCCAAGGAAATGAGGAAGCATATTATCTGACAGAAAGTGTCTTTGCATTTGCAGCATCCGCAATGATTCCAATCGGTCAGGCGGCCTCAGCAGGAAACCTGACATTTCGAAGTGGAGCAACAATCGTTGCAAAAGAAGGAATTGCAACAGCAGCAGGTGCAGGAGCCCAGAAGTATACGACGGATTTAACTGGAAACCAGACCGCAGGAATGTTAGCAGGTATGGCAGCAAGTATGGCAACTGCGAAAGGACTGAATGGAATTGAAGCAGGAGCGAAGAAACTGGCGAAACCGAAGCTTGGAGATGTTGGAGACGGCGGAGGTTCAGCGTTTGCAAGAAATAATTTAAAATCTGTGTTAGCTAATGAAAGTTTGACATTAGATGAGTTTAATACACTTCGTTTAGCAGATGTAAATGAATTGTCAGCAGAACAAATTGGAAAATTAAAAAATATAAGAGAAGCAGTGCCTAAGATTGATAGTAATACAGTGATTCAAAAAACTATTCCCTTTGAGGATATAGGAAAATACATAGGAGATGACGGATATAGTACTATCAGAGGCTATATAGCAAGATATGATGATGTTTCACATATTCATGGTTATGATAATGTTGTAGAATCATCAAGATTAGACTATACAATAAATAGTGATATTAGACCATATCCAGAAGGTGGAAATGCATATGGTTATATTAAATTTATGACGGATGATGTGGATAGGATTGGAATACCGTATGGAACAGAATTTGGTGGGGGAAATACAGACCCTGCCCCATGTACACGTAATGGATTTACAGGTGCAAGGAATGGAGAAGTTATTCCAGAATGGACAGTTGATGGTAACCTGGAACCAATAGAAGGTGCTGAATTGCATAGGGTAATTGATTCAGAAGATTCTATCGTAGCTATTTTTGATGGCGAACATTTCAGAGAGGTGAAAAAATGATAAAAAATGGAAAATATGCTTATTATAAAGGAAATGAATATAAATTTTCAAGAGATGCTGATGGTAATTATATTATTATAACATCAGATCTAAAGAAAACTGATTGTACATTTAAAGATAAATATAATACAGGAGTATACAGTAAATTAGTGAATATATCAGATGTAGATGAAATTTACAAAATTGCAACTTATGGAAAGGTGAATGAAGAGAGGGTTTCAATTATAAAGGAAAAAAACGGAGAATATTTGGTTAGTACAAATGACTGTAAGATAGGGGAAAAGCTGAAGTTGGATCGAGTTGACAAATATGCATATGAGGGATGGTTAAATTCAAATATAGTAAAGCTTGATGAGGAAAAACAAGTTATAAAATAATTGGTTTACATGAGCAGTTGGATCAGGAGCTATTGAATTTTATTACAACAATCCAAAATCAGGAAAGTAGTACCGTAACAGCGCTGGAGAATTCTGTAGACTTATTAATTTCGAGCCTGAACAGCTGTATTGCAAAAGTAGGGTTGAACCAGGGAACAATTGCAAATTATGAAAGCAACAGCTTTTATACAGATAAGGACGTGTATGCACTTGCCAATATCAGTGAATTGTTTTATCAGCAGCATGAAGACAATAAAGATGTATATGATGCAATCTGTGAAGCGGAACAGAACCTAAAGGATGCAGCGGAAGAACGTGAGACGCAGGGAGTGTGGAAGACCGTTGCCGGAGTCGTATTGGTTGGTGTTGGGGTGGCATGTATTATTGCAACTGCAGGTGCAGGAGCCCAGAAGTATACGACGGATTTAACCGGAAACCAGACCGCAGGAATGATAGCAGGTATGGCAGCAAGTATGGCAACTGCGAAAGGACTGAATGGAATTGAAGCAGGAGCGAAGAAACTGGCGAAACCGAAGCTTGGAGATGTGGGAACTGACGGTGGCGCAGTATTAAATGATGCGGATGTGGGTTCGGCTGTAAATGGTGGAACATCAAGTAAAATAGGATATGAATATTTAGATGACCAATTAGGTAACTTAAAAGATAAAGTTAAAATAAATCAGTATCAATCAGCAGAAAGTGTTAATGCTTGGTGGGAAGCAAGAGGTTATAAATCACCTTACAAAGAGAAAACTGTTGTACAAGATATAACACTGACAGAAGATACAAAATTTGTTCGAGTATATGACGGTGTGAATTCAAATTTAGAGGGTGGATGGGTTATGAGAGCCGAGGATATCAAAGGACTTACACCTAAAGAAATTCAAGCTAAATTTGCATTAGAGTATGAACCTAAATTTATTGGAGAAGTAGAGCTGAAAGCAGGAGATACAGTACGTTTAGGTGAGGTTGGACCTAATTTTGGATTTGATGGTGGTGGAATACAAATAGATTTACAACAGCAATGGATTGGTGATTTTACTGAACTTGGAAAGATTGAAGACTGGAGGTAAATATGAGAGAAGTATCTATTGATGGTAATATTTTAAATATTGGTGGTACTAAAATCACTGTAAAATATCCAATTAAACAAGTTGAAAGCATCAGTGGAAAGTATGTTGTATTGTTAAAGATTCCACGAGTAGAACTAGGAGCAGAGGAACTTAATAATATTTTGTGTTATAATGAAAATGGCGAAATGTGTTGGCGAATAAGTGACAAATTACCGTCTAATATTGTCAGCAAAGAGCAAATTCCATATGTTGCAATTCAAATTATGAATGGGAAATTATATGCTACTGATTTCTGGGGGAGAAAGTTTAATGTTGATGTAGAAAATGGAAATTTAATGGATGTAAAAATAGTACGTTGACAGAATAAAGCAGAGAATGTCATAGATATAACAAGGTTGTAACATTTTCTTTGACGATTCTCAAACACCCATGTTACAATGGCACGCAACAGGGGGTATAAGGGGGATGAAACGCCCTCATAATACCTAAACAAAAACACAGAATCGGAGATGTTCTATTGGTGATAACCGTCGTTTTATCAGCAGCATGAAGACAATAAAGATGTATATGATGCAATCTGTGAAGCGGAACAGAACCTAAAGGATGCAGCGGAAGAACGTGAGACGCAGGGAGTGTGGAAGACCGTTGCCGGAGTCGTATTGGTTGGTGTTGGGGTGGCATGTATTATTGCAACTGCAGGTGCAGCGTCGCCCATTGTTGCAGCGGTTGGAGTAGCTATGGAAACCGGAATGACTATTTATGGAGTCGCAGATTCTGCGGAAGGTGCCCAGGATATTTATT
>NZ_QTWP01000020.1:0-8083 GCF_003461185.1 Roseburia sp. AF20-18LB | reverse complement strand
CACTTTGCACTCCCGAACCAATACGCATTTAATTACCTCCTTCTGATGTTGTATCATAATACTTTCCTGAAACTATACGCATACATATCCGAATACATGTTATCATGCGGTTGTGGCGTCAGCCTTCTATCCAATGCCGCCATATCCACCGTAAAACCACTGTCTGCCACAGAAAAAGCACCATTACTGAATTGAAACTCCGAAGTAAAGTCTGGAATCCCCAGATCACCGCTTGTCCGGTTATGTCCTATAATATTTATCAATGCATCCTTTATCCGCTCTATCTTGGCATTGTCCTTTGTTTTGTTAATCAGATTAGCAGCTTTTTCCGGCAGCCCGCCAATCTTTCCGTCTGGTGTCAGGTAAAGGTTCTCCAGAGAAATATCTTCTCCCGTAACCCCTTTTAAGTAACGCCTGACTTCCTGCACATCCGTGGCATACTGGTAGGTATTGGACGACAGATTTCCCACACTGTCAGCAATTCCTGTGTAATACTGATACATCCGGTCACTGTACTTTTCCTCTACCAGTTTCTGAACCTGTTCCCGGACTTCCTTATCTTCGATACCGCTCACTGTTACATTCCCATTGCTTTCAATCTTTATCTGCATTCCCTCCAGCTCATCACGGGAGATACCTTTGCTTTCCAGATCCTTTACAAAATCCTCGGAAAAATCATTTTTCAGTTCCGCCTTCTGCTGTGCTTTCTCAAAATCTTTCAGGTTTGCAAAAATCTTCACATACTCCGTTTCCGCATCATCCAGTGTCTTTCCTTCTGCCATGTCCTGCAACAATTCATCCACTGTGCGCCCGCCTTTGTATTGTTTTTCTTCCGGCAGACTTTCAAACTGCTTCTGGTGGAGTTTCTCCATTTCTTTTGTATAATTTTTCTCTGTATCCATCAGGACTTCATTATATTTGTCGAGATATTCCCTCCAATTTTCATCTTTCCGGCTGTATGCACCGTGAAGGTTCCCGAATGCCTCCCTTATGGCATCGGTCTTTTCCTGTTCTTTATTTTCCGTAACCTTGAAACTGATTTTATAATAATCATGCGGAGAAACTTCTTCCCCATTTTTGTTTTCTATTTTGATACAATATTTATTGGTATTTGTATCCCAGTTCGGGATGGTCAGTGTTTTACGTCCTTCCCCGTCCCATTCTGCCTTTCCGACCTGATTGCCATATTCATCATATAAGGTGAGGTCATAATCACAGCCTTCCGGCATGTCCATGTATATTTGAACCCCAAAATAATTCTGTATGGTTCGATTAAATGGAATGGAAAAGTTGTAGAAATCCACATCCTTTTTATCACTGAGATTTCCTTTCAGACTGCTGGTTTCGTCCTTAATCAGAAAATCCAGATCCAGAAACGTACTTCCCTTCTTCTTGTCCGAAACCTCATAAGTGGTATGCTGTCTGCGATAAGTGTCATTGCTGCCAAGTGTACAGGAATCTTCCTGAAGTGTCATATTTTTCTTCAGTTTCCCTTCAAAAAATGCCACTGTTTCCTTTCCAGACATGAAAAAAATCGGTTTTTGACGAAATGCCGCCCCATATGTAGAATGATTACTGTTTATTTCCATTTCTTATCCTTCCTCCCGAAAAATATCTTACCTGTATTCTTATGCTTTCCTGTCAAAAGATGAGCCTACAGTATAACAGGATTATCCGGTAAAATAATACTGCTTTTCTCATATGCTGCCGCCGCCAACTGGCTATTTAGATATTCGTTTTGTACAGCTTTTCGTCTTGCCTGTGCTCTTTTTACTGCTTCCTTTTCCTGTTCTTTCATAAGTTCTTCCATTCTTTCGTGGCGCTTCTCCCACCAAGATTCTCCGTCATTCGCTGTTTCTGATCCACTCTTTCCTACTGGACCTGCATAACCGTAACATTCTTCTGGTGACGCTCCAATAACATCAAAACTGATTTTGATTATGATGAATCATTGTATATTTTTCCTTAAATGAGGTAATTGCACCATACATTTTCTCAGTTAAATTTTCTGGGATTTCGTCCTTTCCCCTGGTTTTTTGCTCCTCAATGTAAGCCGATGCCAAAGTTGACCTTGTGGTAATTTTTGAAATTTTATTCATTTCTTCACCAATAATTCCACGGGCATGCTGATTGGTTGTCTCCATTGTCACAAAGTCATCCACTGTTTTTTTATATGCAGCATCTAAATTGCTTAACTCTTCATCCTTTGTAAGCTTACGAGGTCCATTTTCATCAGCTACATATATTTCTCTGGTTCCATTTTCATAGCCCTTCACAATTTCATCATATAATTCTGCGTATGCTTTAACATAATTATTTGCCTTGTCAGTAATATTTAAGGCACTTTTTCCTGTATCAACATTTTGATTCTGCTGTGCTGCCTTCTTTTGAATTTCATAACTATAATCAATATCACTGATTTTTTTACTCGCTAACAGTTCCTTTCTTTGAACCACATCATCATATTTTTCCTGTCCACTCTGCTGTATACGATTACGATAATACTCCAATCCCTCATTAGAAATCGAAAGCTTCACTGATTGCCCCACTGTATGTTTTTCGTTTGTCTGACTATTTCCTTTCTGTACTTTATCAGTATTTTTTTCCATTATTGAATTCGTATTATTCATGTAATTAGATATTTTCATATTGTCACCTCAATTTCCATATTTATACAATGTCATTGACGGATAACGTCTGGTGAATGTCAAAGAATTTGATCCTACTGCATAATCATAATAATAATTAAAATTTTCTATATCTATTAACTTACCTGTTGACGGATCAATAATAACTGTCACGGCTTTAAAGTCCTGCCACAAATTATTCTCTTTATATGCCCCTGTGCATCTGCAATGAACACTGTAGAAGTTACTGTTATTTTAATTGCATACTTCATGCCTTCATATCAAAATTATCTTGCAATATTATGTTTTCACCTACACTACCAGTCTTTTCTTCACTATTTAGTGCTTTTCTCGCCTCACTAAATGCCTCATAATATGTCATTTTTAATGCTGAATGAACCTGTGACTCTGCTTTTGTTTCTTTTTCCTGCCAGCCTACTCCCCCTGTATAGGTCAAAACTTCTTCGCCCTCTTCATTGTATACATGAATTGCCGAGCCTGTCCCTGTTCCCTGATATTTTGCCTCATAAGGTATTCCAAACAGCATACAGAGCCATTTTTTGTCTGCTTCCTCAACTTCTTTCATTGCTGACATATTACCTGAATTCATTGATTGACTAAACTTTCCAATTAAAGCAGCTCTATTCGGGGCTACTTTGCTTACTTCCGTCTTTCTCAAATTCATAAATGCATTTCCCATATATACATTGTCCTGTGCATCTTTTTTTGCCAGATCAACAATCTTCTCTTTTAAAGAATCCGTTAATTTCCATTTGTTTTTTTTAGAAGATTTAGAAACATTTTTATTCGATGTGTTCCACACTTTTGCTGTGCTATAATTATTTGATATTTCCATTTAATTGAATCACCTCTCTGTTCTGTCATTTATGTAATCATACAATTCCTTATATGACAGATAACCTGATAAGTTGTTCGAATCATATTGTAACTGCATAAATTCTTTAATCATGCTCATATAGTCTTTCTTTTCATTTATGCTGTCAGAATCATAAGTGATGTTGCCATTCACACCACCAGCCGCATTCATGAAATCTCCAAAAGCATTTTTCGTAAAGCCTTCTACATCACTATATGTTGTATATGCAAGCATTTCCAAATAACTTGCATTTCTTGGATCAACATCATTTATCTGTACATTTGTATCTGTGTAATTTCCTTCTTTGTCCCAATATCTTACCCTGTATTCTGGGTTTGCCGAATCATATGCATCTGATTTATATACAGATGCACTACTGCCATCCGGAAATCCTACTGCTGTTAATGCATTTCCACTATCTTCTGTTCCCGACATATGTAATGTAATATTAGAAGATGTACTGCTTACATTTGATAACAAACCGGAATTCATACCGTTCGCTTTCGCAGTGTTTCTTTTTGTTCCTGTATAATAATTTGAATAATTATAACCGTTAATTCCTGCTATACTCATTTTCGTTTCCTCCAATTATTTTCATTCCTCTGTCATTCGGAATCTACTCACTCTCCATAACGGTCCAAAGACCATGCCTTTACAGGATAATCACAAGAAAGTACCCGACAAAAGCATACTATATTTTTATATCTACTGACTTCTTTCCACTCTCAACATACTCTCTCGTAATGCCATCCAATGCACCCTCCGGTATTGGTTTACCAGCTTTCCATGTATGATCAGCGGCTTTTGCTGCTTCTGCAAATGCCTGTCTGTATTGATGTTCATATTGTTCCATTGTCCAGCCTGCTGATAAACGGTCATCTTTATCCATTTTTCTATATAAATTGTTATATACGCTCTCTCTTTTGGTAGTATCACCATTTAAAGTACCGTTTTCATTTAAGAATTCTTTCTTTGCCAGTTCAAACATTTCTTCCCGGCTGCTCTCTGGAATAGAAATGATATGTTTATAACTGTTTCTGTTCTCATCCGTTACAGCAAGTCCTGTTAATCCGGTATTCGGATCAATCCAGTCTCCGTTTTTGTCATACTGGCTCATCAGGTTCTTAATTGCCTGAACATTCGTAAACATTGCACCGTTTCCATTCTTCATCATCTCACTCAGTGCTGCTTTATACTTTTTACTGTTTGTGTCAATCCCTGCTGCTTTTAATTGTTTCTGTACAGAACTGCTGTTCATTTGAGACAACTGAATATTGTTGACTAAATTTGTTTTTGATGTTCCAAATGTCGTTTGAAATAAAAAACCGTAGTCCGTAATTCTTGACATAATCGAAGCCTCCTATCATTAAATTTTTTATATCTGTCATCCGCTTTATTTTTCTTTTTCTATCGACAACCCACTTCTAATATTTTACCTTTTCTGCACCAAGTACGATTTTTTTGCACGAAGTAAGACTTTTTATGAATTGAGGAATAACTCAGCAATAAATTTATTTCCATCACTTTTCAATATTAAATTTCCATCATATTTTTTTACACTGCTCTGAACATTCAGCAGTCCTATTCCACCGCCTTTTCCTTTCGCTGATACCGGAAAACCATTTTTCCACTTTACCTCCCCGCAGTTATTTTCGATGCTGGCAGCTATCATTTTATGGTATGAGCCAATCTTAATCGAAATATATTTCCCGCCTTCAAGCTTCTCTGCAGCCTCAATCGCATTATCTAATAAATTTCCAAAAATAGTTGTAATGTCGATTGGTGCAAGGAAATTCAGATTCACATTATCCACCTTTATGGTTACTGAAATACCTTTTTCCCTCATAACGGATTCTTTATCGGTAAGAAGAATGTTCAAGATCGGATTTTCTGTGTATTGAACCGGAATGAGCGGCTTTAACAGTTCTCTGATTTCCGCTGCATATTCTCCTGCCGTATTCCCCTGCTCTGCACCATATAATCCTTCGATTGCTTTAATATGCTTATTTACATCATGTAATATGTGGACGGTTTGATCATATTTTTTTGTCTGCGTCAAATAGTATTCGTATTGTACCTTTGCCTGTTGCTCTAAAGCGATGAGCTGCTTTTCATAATAGTTCTTTTCATCTGCCATTTTAACAAAATATAAAAGGTATAGATCTGCCAGAACAATACACCCCATATTGACTGCACATAAATAATTTTCTTCTCCATTTTTAAAATTCTCTACAATTACACCCATGTTAATCAGATTGTATAGGAGTATAATTCCATACATGATGTACCTTGTCTTTGCATAAGGAATATCGCTCTTTTTCACAAACCTGTTTATGAATGTATAATACAAAAAAATAAGTATTACTTTTGAAAATGTTACCTCAAGGCAGTAAAGCATCGTTTCATTCACATTTTTTATATCTGCTGCCTGCAAAATACATTGTAAAAGAATCACTCCTAATGATTCACAAACAGACATGCAAAATACCAATGCCTCACATTCAATGATACGTCTTAACGGTTTATCCATATCCTCATAATACAGAGCATATGCTATTATCCCCGTCAACACGCCCCAGACCACCAAATTTAATATGGAATGATTGAGCATATTGATACAGGTTGTAAAAATCACTGTGACAGTCTCGATCACAATATATACATATCTACTTTGACTACTCTTTTTATACTTTCCATTCATAAACTGGAACAGTATGGTACTTATGATAAAACAGGAAAGAGCATTACATAATATCAGTAAAATCGTATTCATCGTTTCTCCTATGAATTTTTCTGCAAAAATTTATTTACTTCTTCTCTAAAATCGCTGCTTCTCTTTTGCGCAATCTGGAGTTCTTTTCCATTATCCATATAAATAATAAAACCCTTTATTTTTTCAATATGCCTTAAATTAACCAGATTTCCTCTGCAATTCACAACAAAATCATAGGGCTGCAGTTCCTCAACCAGTTTTTCAAAAATGCAGTCATACTCATATGTGATATCAGACAACGCTATCAGTACTTTTCTTGATCTTTTTATGTATTCAAAATATAAAATGTCCCTGAGTTTCAATTTAATCGACAGATACTCTTTCCCATTGCTGTCCGTCACTTTATAAAAATCCTTTTCTGCTCCGGTATCCGGCAGTTGATCCAGCAGTTCCAACATCTGCGTTTCCAATTTATCATATTCCAATGGCTTACATAGAAATGAAAATGCGTGAACTTCGTTAATGACCTGCATACAATATTCTTCATAACTCGTAATATACACTAATTTCACATCCGGAAATTTTTCTTTCAATGTTCTCCCCAGTTTAATACCATTCAGTTCTTCCATCGAAATATCTAAAATTCCGATATCAATGTTGCTGATATTTTCAAGCATTTGATTTGCAGACACAAATTGCTCTATATGATAAGCAATCTGTTGGCTTGTAAAAATCTTATGCAGCATAGTCACTGCACGCTCAAGATCTGCCATATCGTCATCACAAACAGCAATTTCCAGCATATTACTCACCTTCTTTCTCATTTATATATCGGCTCAATCTTTATTCTGTTTCAAATCTCACCTATAAAAGATATCACATGAAACAAAATATTACGGTATTTCTTCACCAAATACGATTTTTTAACACGAAATACGATTAAAAAAAAGCATTAAACCATTTACCCCTGTTAATACACAAAAGCACTGTATCTCAAACTCTTTGAAATACAATGCTTCCCTGCATTTTCTATATCGTCATGTTGATATTATTACTTTACTATCCTGCACACTCTCTGGGAGTGACTGTATCTATCAAAAAAGAAGCCAGCAGTTTATTCACGCACTACTGACTTCCTATATTATTCATTTTATTTACTTCGCTGCGTCTCAGACAAGTTTTCCATCTTTAAACACAATCTCTTTTATTTCTTAATATGCTTAAAAAGTTTCGTAACAAACAAGGCTTTCAAGAATATAGTGTTTTTTCACTTCTTTTCCTAATTTTACACCCCAAAGCTCATCCTACATTGTAGTTAATCCCTTTGTGTGACAAATCAGAAAATGTGAATCGGTGACAAGCATCCATTCCCGCTGACAAAATCAGTATTTTCAGTCCTGCTTCGCTGACAAATTTGTCACTGAAATTACAATTCTGCATGAAAAAAGCGGCAATGAAACTATCTTCATTACCGCTAAAAATGAGCGTCTCCTATAGGAATCGAACCTACAATAGAGTCTTAGGAGTTCAAGTCACTACAGAAAATCTATGTTTTTCTTGGTCAACATAAGTCAAGCAACAACTTGATTTTACTGACTTTCCTGTAAATCCATGTCAAAATAAGAAAACTGAAAATCATCCAAGTTAAGCACCTCTCGCTGACAAATGAGTGACACTGTCACCCTGAGGGTTCAACCATTCCGTTCCTGCGAATTCATATTTATGGCTACCATTCTCACTGAATATGCGGTAATGATAACACTGTTTTCTTATTAGATTATCTATATCATAACGTGTGTGAAGTCAGATGTCGATTGTTTTTTGACCATTATTTACTCCGCATTACACGTACTCTCTTCTATGTTA
>NZ_QTWP01000002.1:452928-523214 GCF_003461185.1 Roseburia sp. AF20-18LB | reverse complement strand
ATCGTTAGATTTTTTGGTCTAACTTTTAGGGGTCGGTACATTCCGATGGTGACGGCTTCCTTTTTTCTATCAAAGGTCCATAAGAATCTATTATGCTTCTTTCCAGTAATCCGGAGTTACATCCCTGCCTAAATCTTCTAACAATTTCCGGTCACTTCTTATGGTAGCGCAGGCAACAGTAGTCAGCATATTTCCGGTAATGGTTGCAGATGCACCAGCCTGAAAAGCAGTTTCGCCATCGTTGGTAAGCAGTGCACGGCCGGCAGCCAGACGGATATTTGCATCCGGATTGATATAACGGAAGAATGCAATGGTACGCAGAATATCATCTTCACTTAACTGCGGCAGATTTTCTAATGGAGTTCCCGGGATTGGCATTAAAGCATTGATTGGAATAGAATCAATGCCCAGTTCAGCTAAACTTACTGCCATATCCAGACGGTCTTCCCAGGTTTCGCCCATTCCGATAATACCACCGGAGCAGGCGCACATGCCTTCCGCTTTTACTTTCTTTAAAGTTTCAATTTTCATATCGTAGGTATGGGTGGTGCAGATATTTGGAAAATTCCGGCGTGATGTTTCTATATTATGATGATAGCTGGTAACGCCTGCCTCATGAAGGCGGTGCAGTTGTTCTTCGTCTAAAAATCCCATGGAAGCACATAAATCGATTTTGCATTCCCGATGCATGGATTCAAAGGCGTGAATGGCTTTTTCAAACTCCGGACCGGTCAGTGCTTTTCCCGCAGTTACGATAGAAAATCGGTCAACTCCTTCGCTTTCGTTCATTTTGCAGGCTTTGATAATATCTTCTTCCGGCAGGAAGTCATATACTTCACAGTTGGTATGGTTATGTGCAGACTGGGCACAATATTTACAGTCTTCCGGACAGCGTCCGCTTCGTCCGTTTATGATAGAACATAAATCTACTTTATCTCCAATTCTTGCAGCACGGATTTTGTCGGCTCCTTCGCATAATTCCTTTAAATCGCAGGTAAGAAAAAAGGATAAATCATCCTCTCGCGTAATGCGTCGTCCGTCAATAATTTCCTGTGCCAGTGTCAGTGCATCCATGGTTTGTCTCCTTTGTATCTGTGTGAATTTTACAGTTTTTTATGATAAACAAAAATTAACTGAATGTCAACCTGAAATAAGATATGAGTTAACAATACGAGAAACAGGAGAAACTACAATGGATGATAGATGCATGAAGAAAATTGCAGGAAGAAAGCTGCCAGGATATGATTGTAGAAATAGTGGAAATTGGTATAATGAAAAGTAATGAGATAAGAAAAGGGGGATTCAATTTGAAAGCAACTGTATTAGTAGATAATATAGGAACGGAAATTGCAACTGGAGAATGGGGGTTGAGCATTTATATCGAACAGGCAGGAAAAAATATACTGCTTGATACGGGTGCATCAAACCGTTTTCTGGTAAATGCAAAAGCATTGGAAAAGGATATCGGGGCAGTGGATTATGGGGTATTGTCCCATGCCCATTATGACCATGCAAATGGGATGCAGGCATTTTTTGAAGAAAATGAGAATGCGAAATTTTATCTTCAAAAGGGAACCGGTGAAAACTGTTATTTTAAGAAGTGGTTTATTCATAAATATATTGGAATTCCAAAACATATCTTAACCAGACAGAAGGATAGAATTGAATATGTGACCGGAAAGTACAAACTTTATGAAAATGTATATCTGATTCCCCATACGACAAAAGGTCTTGAGACAATCGGAGCCGCCAATAAAATGTATATCAGAGACGGCAGACGTTGGCGACCGGACAATTTTGCCCATGAACAAAGTCTTGTAATAGAGGAAGAGGATGGTCTTATTATTTTTAACAGCTGTTCGCATGGTGGCGCAGACAATATTATAAATGAGGTCAGCAAACTGTTTGAAAAGCCGGCAAAAATGATGATTGGTGGCTTCCACATTTTTCAAAAGGGGGAAACTGAAATTCGGCAGTTGGCAGAAAAAATAAAGGCAACCGGTGTAAAAAAGATTTATACCGGTCACTGTACGGGAGGAAGAGCTTTTCGGATTCTACAGCAGGAGTTAGGCGATATGGTGGAGCAGTTAAAAGTTGGTCTCGTAATAGAAGCATAGATATTTCAAAAGAAATAAAGGAAGTAACAGGAAAGGAATCAACAGATGAAAAAATACAAAATCACAGATATTATTGAGGATGAATTCGGCTGTGAAGGACGGCCGGAGGGGGAAGAACCGATGGTTACGATTCTTCTGGTGGATGATACCGGAAAACCGCGCAGCATCCGTATGGCGGATAAGCTGGCTTATGAAAAGAAACTGGATATCGGAGCGGAAATGGAGCTGCCGGAAGAAGAGATAATGACATTAAACGGAAAAGAATATAAAGTGAAAAAACTGCTTGGAAAGGGGAAAGGCGGCTATTCCTATCTTGTGACGGATGGGGAGAAGGAATATGTCCTGAAACAGATTCACCATGAACCATGCAGTTATTATCAGTTTGGTAATAAGTTAGAGGCTGAAAAAAGGGATTATAAACGGCTTATGGAAATTGGAATTACCATGCCAAAGCTGCTTGATATCGATGAAACACAGGAACGCATTTTAAAGGAATACATTCCGGGAGACACTGTCTATCAGCAGGTGGAAAAGGACGCACTGCCGGAAATCTGCCTGCAACAGGTAAAAGAAATGTGCACAAAGTTATATGCTGCACATACAAATATTGATTATTTCCCTACAAATTTTATCCTGTGGCAAAATGTCCTCTATTATGTGGATTATGAGTGTAATGCCTATATGGAAGAATGGAATTTTGAAAACTGGGGAATCAAGTACTGGTCTAAGACAAAAGAATTCTTAGAATATGAACAGACTCATTAATAAAACTTAAGAGATTCTTAGAAATCTAAAATATTCATAAAAGGATTGCCGGGGACAAAATCTTTGTGATACAATAATCCAAAGCATAAAATACAATCCAGATAGCATTTTCTATTATTCCATTCTGGCAGTCTTAAGCGTTATGACATTTCTGTATCTATCTATGCTTTTTATACCATTTATTAAATAAAAAGCAGGAGAAGTTACAGGAAAAGGAGTATGTAGCAGCTTCCTGCAAATCAAAGGAGGAACTATATATGACAAAGAAAGTACCAGCAGCAAACCGCAATTATAAGGATACGATTTTTCGTATGCTTTTTTCAGACAGGGAGTCACTTCTGTCACTCTATAATGCGGTAAACAAACGGAATTATACCAATCCCGATGACTTGGAAATTGTAACATTGGAAAATGCTATTTATATGGGAATGAAAAATGATCTGGCATTTATTTTAGACATGAATCTCTATCTTTATGAACATCAGTCTACAGTAAATCCCAATATTCCTCTTCGGGACTTGTTTTATATTGCAGCGGAATACCAGAAACTCATCGACCGGAAATCGTTATATTCATCTGCAATTCAAAAGATTCCGACTCCCGGCTTTTTTGTTTTTTATAATGGAATAGAGCCGTTAGAGGACTGTTGCATCAGCCGGCTGTCAGATGCTTTTTTACATACCGGAGCAGAACCGGCATTGGAACTGATTGTGACAACATTAAATATCAATGAAGGACATAATTGCGAATTAATGCAGCATTGCCGAAAATTAAAGGAGTATGCGCAGTATGTAGCGAAAGTCAGAAAGTATGCAGAGCAGCTTCCGTTGGAGGATGCTGTGGAACGAGCGGTTACAGAATGCATCCGGGAGAATATACTTGCTGATTTCCTGAAAAAGAATCGTGCGGAGGTAGTTGCGATGAGTATTTTCGAATATGATAAAGTGGAAGAAGAAAAGAAACTTCGCAAAGCGGAGTTTGAGGCAGGGGTGGAACAAGGTGAAAAGCAGGCATCTGTTAAAGCAGCAACCCGGATGCTCCGGATGGGCAGCTTTTCTTTGGAGCAGATAGCAGAAATTTCAGGATTATCTGTGGATGAAATCAAAGGATTAACAGAATAAATTTTTTTGAAAATTAATAATAATATTTCTCAACAGGATAACCGGAACTTGGTTATCCTTATTTTTGTGCTATAATTCCGATTAGACACGACTAACTTGTACGAAAGAAGGAGAAGCGCTACAATATGCAGTCAATCATGTGAACTTTACCATTAACGAGGGAGAATTTGTGGTGATTTTAGGACAGTCAGGAGCAGGAAAATCGACGGTAGTTAGGTCAGATGATAGATAAAAGCATCGACCGTGATTATTCAGCCATTGTAGACAGAAAATCTATTCCGGGACTGGCGCGGTTAGACAGTGAGTTAGAGCAGCATCAGTCATTTTCCTATCTGTTTGTGATCATTTTTGTGGGAATCGCAATCTTAGTAATTGCAACATCCATGGGAAGAATGGTAGAACAGCAGCGTACCCAGATAGGAACCATGAATGCCCTTGGTTTGAAACGGCATAAAATCATGCTGCATTATATCAGTTTCAGTCTTGTTGTTTCGGTAGTTGGAGTCGTTCTTGGACTGTTGGCAGGAACTTTGTGGGGAAGCCCGGCAGTCATTGGTATGTTTGCAAACTGGTATATCGTGCCGGGTCTGCATTCGGTATTCCATCCGATGTATTTTATCATTGCAGCAGGCATTGTGGCAGTATGCGTACTTGCTTCCTATATCAGCTGCCGGAAACTGCTTCATATTAAGCCGGCAGAGGCATTGCGGCCGGCAGCACCGAAGAAGGGAAAGAAATGCATTTTTGAGAGACTGCCATTCTGGAAAAAACTTTCCTTTACCAGCCAGTACAATATCAGGGATATTTCCAGAGCCAAGTTAAGAAGCTTTATGTGTGTAATTGGAACGGCAGTCGGTATGTTGCTGATGATATATGCAGTCGGCTGTAATGAACTCTTAGGCAGTATGATAGAGATTAACTTTAACCGCGTAACCGTAGGTGAGTACCAGATTAAATTTTCAGAAGATGCCAAGACGGAAGATGTAGACGATATGGCAGAGGAACTGGATGGCGAAGTGGTAATGGTAAATCAGGTAGAAGTGGCAAAGAAGAAAAATGCATCAGCCGTAAGCTGGCAGCCGACCTTGATTATGTAACCGGAGTAAACAGTAAGAGCGAAATGCAGGCAGCCTATGAAAGCAGTATGGAAATCATGAATATGATGGTAGGTATGATGGCAGTGTTTTCCATACTTATGATAGTTGTCGTATTATATAATTCCGGCGTACTTTCCTTTCGTGAAAGAGTAAAAGAATTTGCAACCTTAAAGGTATTGGGACTGCGTTCTTCTAAGATAAGAAGAATTTTAAGCATGCAGAATCTGTGGCTTAGCATCATCGGAATCCTTATTGGAGCACCGCTTGGAAATGTGTCATTAAATGCAATGATAAAAACCAATGGAGAGAATTTCGATTATAATCTGTCACTGGCACCGGTGGATTATATCATAGCCGGTATTCTGGTTATGACAATTTCGATGCTGGTAAGCTTCATGTTCTCGAAACGAATCCGCAAGCTTGATATGGTAGAAATCTTAAAAGGCGTAGAATAACAGCAGATAATAAAACAAAACAGCAAGACCTTTTCTTTTCAGAACCCTTGTGGTATTCTGAGAGAAAAGGTCTTTTTATCAGTTTAAGAGGACAAATGAAAAATACAGGAGAGAGAAAAATGCCAGTTTTTGACTTTAGTAATGCACCGGGCGGGAAAAAGACAGAGTCCATATGCACTTATACAACGTTTCAGTCCAACGAGAAGGAGAAGACAGCGGAGGAGCCGATTCTCGTACTGGACAATAAGAGCCGTCATTGGAAACATCATTCCGGAGGAGTGTTTGCAAACCAGAGCCAGCAGACTGCTTTTGAATTTAAAGAGGAAAGCGAGACTTACAGCGCAGATATTTTAAAAGTAGATGCACGTTTTGTCAGCCTGATTAAATGGCTGGGAGAAAATCATATCAGTGTGCGCCTTTCCGGAGAAAATCGGGAAGACGGGTATGCTGTATACAAGATTCGGGAGACAACCTTTGGTGCAGGAACCAAATTGTCGGCAGAGGATGGATTTTTACAGTTTATGATAGAGAGACTTCTTGCCAGCAGTGCACCGACAGAGGAAATGGACGAGGAAGAAGAGGATGAAAATGGAGATGATATGAAGCTGACCAGCTTACAGAGCATTTCCGATTTTATGACTTGCGCCGGCAGAACCATGCCGGATAATATCCGCCTCTGGGCGAGAAGAAACCTTGCAGTAGCACGCTCCCATGAGGTATCACCGGAGGAACGCCGTCATGCCCAGAGAGCATTGTCTATTATGATGAATATCCAGTGGAAGAGCAATTATTTTGAGGCAATTGATCCGGTAGAAGCAAGAAAGATTCTCGATGAAGAGTTATATGGCATGGAGAAAGTAAAACAGCGTATCATGGAAACCATCATTCAGATTAACAGAACCCATACCCTGCCGGCATATGGACTGCTTCTGGTGGGACCGGCAGGAACCGGAAAATCCCAGATAGCCTATGCGGTAGCAAGAATCTTAAAGCTGCCTTGGACAACACTGGATATGAGTTCCATCAATGACCCGGAGCAGTTGACCGGAAGCTCCCGTATCTATGCCAATGCAAAGCCTGGAATTATCATGGAAGCATTTTCCATGGCAGGAGAATCCAATCTGGTATTTATTATCAATGAGTTAGATAAAGCAGCATCCGGCAAAGGAAACGGAAACCCGGCAGATGTGTTGTTAACCTTGTTAGATAACCTTGGATTTACCGACAACTATATGGAATGTATGGTTCCGACCGTGGGAGTTTATCCGATTGCTACTGCTAACAATAAAGCCGATATCAGTGCACCGATTTTATCCCGTTTTGCAGTAATTGATATCCCGGATTATACCGCAGAAGAAAAGAAGATTATCTTCTCCCGGTTTGCACTGCCGAAGGTATTAAAACGAATCGGTCTGCATCAGGGTGAATGTGTTGTAACAGAGGATGGACTGGATGCAATTGTAGAGCAGTTTAAGCATACGTCCGGCATCCGTGATTTAGAGCAGGCAGCAGAACATTTGGCAGCCAATGCCCTTTATCAGATCGAAGTAGACCATGTGCCATCCGTAACCTTTGATGCTGAAAATGTGAAGAAGCTGTTTGTGTAAAAGTGATTGGTAAGGAGAATAAGGATGAGCGGATATTTAATCAAAGATACAACAAAAGAAGAACGTGAGGCAATTGTTGCAGAATCCTTGGGAAATATTTCTGCAACCTGCGATGGATGCAGTGCCGGAATCGTGGAAATGTATCAGGCATACATTGATGGAGAGAAGGAACTCCGGGAGATTAATATGGAATTCAATGCCCGGTATGTAAGCGGCATGGAAGGACCGGAACGCCGGGGATGCCCGATGGAATAAAGGCGGTTTACATAATATAAAGGAGAAGGAAAAATGAGCAAAGAAAAAACAGAATACAGATTTAGCGTGCATGCGGCACCGGCAGTGATTAACCAGGTGATTCAGAATTATCTGGCAGCCAACCAGTATGTACAGATGCCAAAGCCAAATGCCAATTATTATTTCTTTAATGACCCGTGGATGAAGGGAAAACGTTCTATAGAATATTACA
Source organism: Roseburia sp. AF20-18LB (assembly GCF_003461185.1). NCBI lineage: Bacteria > Bacillati > Bacillota > Clostridia > Lachnospirales > Lachnospiraceae > Roseburia > Roseburia sp. AF20-18LB. The sequence continues at coordinate 515,586 of NZ_QTWP01000002.1, read as the reverse complement.
TTCATGGAACAGAAGTGATTGTGCTGGCATATATGGGAACTTTTGAGAAACCAAGAGGGCTGGAAGGCTTTGTAGGTGCCATTCCAAAGAAATCTTTCCGGGATGATTTAGAACCGCTGTTTGTAGAACTGCATCGCATTGATATGATGGGTATGGCACCACAGCAGGGAATGCCAATGCAGCAGGGAATGCCAATGCAGCAGGGAGCACCGATGCAGCAGGGCATGCCACCACAGCAGGGGTATATCCCGCCACAGAACAGTGCCAATCAGTTTGTGGAGAAATCCAGAAAGACAAGGGAGAACTGGACGATTGCAGGTTTTGTAATCAGCTTGGTGGGACTGCTGTTATCCTTCTTTGGTATTACATACGGAGCAATTATAATTGTGTTGGAATTCTGGTGTGGATTCCAGGGCTTACAGACGAAGAAAAAAGGACTTGCAATTGCAACCATTGTGCTGGCGGGAATCAGTGTACTGCTTTTAATTCTGTCAATCGTGTATACTGCAAGCCATCCGGTGAGAAGTTACAGATACTATTAAAAGGAAACGTAAAATAAAAGAAGAGAGGTGACGGAGATGAAAATAGCTGTATTACACGGAGCAATTATTAATGCCGGCGATTTTTTGATAAAGAACCGGGCAATTTCATTACTGAAATATTTTTATCCAGACAGTGAAATCGTGGAATATTATCGAAATCAGAGTCTGGAAGAAAAACTTCCAGAAATAAATGCCTGCGATATTTTAGTGTTTGCCGGTGGACCTGGATATTGTAATGGATTTTATCCAAGGATGGCACCAGTTACAGATGATTTAAATAAAATTAAAATCCCAGTTATGCTCCTTGGCATGGGATGGTGGGAACACAATTCAGATGTGGTCAGCCAGTATAGTTATCAATTTGAAGAACCTATGAGGGCACTGTTTCAGAAAGCAATGGAAAAAGGCCTGAAGATGGGATGCAGGGATATTGCAACCGTGAATGTATTGCGCAACAATGGTTACGATAATATAGCGATGACAGGTTGTCCGGCATGGTATGATTTGGAACATATTGGAATTACAAGATATACCGGAAAAGGGCTGACATCCAGTAGAAAAATCTGTATTTCGGATTGCGGAAACATGGCGAATTGGGGTCTGGCAGTAGAATTGACCCAGTTTGTAAGAAGATTCTTTGGAAACTGTGAAATATATTTTGTCTGCCATAGAGGCTTCCCGGATGCAAGGCTTGGAATAGAACCAATTATGAAGGAACTGAATGTGCATTTTATGGATATATCAGGCAGTGATGAAGGATTTAAAGTATATGATGACTGCGATTTGCATATCGGATTTCGTGTACATGCTCATATCTATAACCTTTCCAGAAGAAACCTCTCCATATTACTGGAAGAAGATGCAAGAGGAAGCAGCCTCAATGAAACATTGGGACTGCCTGAGATTAAGACAAAGTATCTTCAGGTAGAAAAAGGAGCATTACAGTACCATATCAATGATAAGATGATTTACCAGGTGGAGGATGCACTTCTTAATCTTGCAGAGAATCATTATTGCAGCATGGAAAATGCATATCGCATGATGAATCAGTATTTTGAAAATATGAAACGTCACATTTTATCCATTAAGGATATTATATAAGAATGAAAATAAAAGAGATAACCCCGGTGTCAGTGATGCCGGGGCTATTTTACGCAAGAAGCTGCTGCAGGCAGGCACTACAGACTGGTAACAGGAGGAAAAAATATTTTCTTAAAATTGCACTAAGTTTTCCAAAGAAACGTCCGATAAATAGATTAGACAGCAGAAATGCGAATCATTTCAAGGAAGAAAGGAGATGCCGTTATGCGTATAGAAGCTTATAACCAGATCGCATCCATATATAAAACAAGTAAGACTGGTAAAGTACAGCAGCCATATGGTGTAAGCACAGGCAGGGATGAAGTGCAGATTTCCCAGTTGGGAAGAGATTACCAGATCGCAAAACAGGCAGTCGCAGAAGCTTCGGATATCAGGGAAGATAAAGTAGCAGAACTGAAAACAAGTGTCCAGTCAGGAAAATATGATGTGGATTCCGGAGATTTTGCAAGTATGTTACTGGCAAAATATAACGAAATGAAGAAGTAAGAAGTGAGGATAAGCCGTGGCTAGTTTGATGGAGGATTTGGCAGATGTACTTCTGCAGGAAGATAAACAATATCAGGAGTTGATTGTTCTTTCAAAAGAGAAGACAGATGTACTGGTTGCCGGAAATGTAAAGAGATTGGAAGAAATTACTGCAATGGAGCAGGAAATGACAGATGTGCTTCATGGATATGAAGTGCGCCGCAGAACTATCTTACAGGATATGGCAGATGTACTGGGTAAATCAAAGGATGATTTTACCATTGAGACCATGATACAGATACTGGAATCACAGCCAAAAGAACAAAGCCGCCTTATTTCACTTCGGGATAAACTTCACAGGACGTTAAAGGAAATGGCACAGCTAAACACACAGAATCAGGCACTGATAAAACAGTCCTTAGAGATGGTGGAGTTTGACCTGACCTTGTTTAAGAGCCTGCGACAGGCACCGGAAACGGCAAATTATAACAAATCTGCATACAATACCGGAGATTTGTTAGGAAGCAGCGCTTTTGACACGAAACAGTAGGCAGGAGGAAAAGTACCATGGCAAATGGAATGGGAAGTTTATATATTGGTTCTTCTGGACTTCGGACAAGCCAGAATGCCTTGAATACGACAGCAAATAACCTTGCGAATGTTGACACAACCGGATATGTGCGCCAGCAGGTCATTCAGGCGGACCGCCATTACAATACATTTGATAAAAATGCAGCAATCAGTAATCAGCAGTCCGGACTTGGTGTAAGTATTGCAGATGTCATTCATTCAAGAGATATATTTTTAGATAAATCATATCGTACAGAGACTGGAAGACAGTCTTTTTATTCCGCATGCTACTCTGCAACCAATGAAATTTATACTTATTTTCAGGAGTTGGAGGGAGAAGCATTCCAGGATAGTATCTCGTCTTTATATACTGCATTTGAAGAGTTCTCCAAAGATCCGTCTGATTCGGTAAACCAGAACCTTGTAATGCAGAAATCGAGTCTGTTTATCAGCCGGGCGAAAGCCGTTTACACAAGCTTACAGAACTATCAGAATAATTTAAATACAAAAATTTCCAAAGATATTGACCGGATTAATGAACTGGGAAAGAAAATCTATGATTTAAACGAAAACATTGTAAAAATCGAGGCTGGTGGAGTCGAGACTGCAATGGAATTAAGGGACCAGCGGGATAACGCACTGGACGAACTGGCAGGTCTGGTTCATATCGACTATGATGAAAAATACGATGGAACTGTATTTGTTTCAATAGAAGGTGTTGATTTCGTAAATCGTGCCCAGGTATATGAGATGGGAAAAAGCGTAGATGATGAGACCGGTTATATTACACCATACTGGCCGCAGATGTCAGATACGAATCGTGGACAGACAGCCGATGTATTTAACTTTAATGTAGATATTTCGTCTGCTTATAACACCGACATCGGAGAATTGAAGGCACTGGTAATGCAGCGTGGAAATTATGTGGCAGATTACCGTGATATAGAAGGAAAATCCCGTCAGGAATATAATGATGATGCAGGAATGTCTGTAATGCTTTCTACAGAAGCAGAATTAGACCAGCTGGTACATAAAATGGTTACAGCAATCAATGATATCTTCTGTCCGAATGTAGAATATGCCGGCACAGATTTAACCGGAACAACAGCAGATGGAAATGCGTTTACCATTACACAGGGAATGAAAGTTTTAGATACAGATAACTGCGCAGTAGGAAGTGATGGAAAGCTTCCACCACAGGAGCTATTTTCCAGGGTAGGAACGGATCGCTATACAGAGGTGAATGTAACGGATGCGGCTGGAAATACCAGGACATACTATGTATACAATGAGGAAAGTGCAACAGATATTTCTAAAATGTATACCTTGTCCAGCCTTAAGGTAAATGATGAAATTATCAGCCAGCCATCTTACATCCCGCATCTGACACAGGATAGTAATAATAAACAGGTAGCGCAGCAGCTTGGTACCGCATTTACAGAGATGTGGAAGAAGAGTGAGATTTCTTTGAATCCGAATGCTACCAGTAAATGTACCTTTATGGAATATTATGCACAGATGATTGGTGAAACAGGAACAGCAGGTTCTGTTTACAATACCATGTCAGAGACACTGAATAACACGGTAAATACCGTTGATAATAAGCGTCAGCAGGTAATCGGAGTTTCTTCTGACGAGGAACTGACCAGTATGATTCAGTTCCAGAATGCTTACAATGCAGCCAGCCGCTTTATGAATGTGGTAAGTGACATGATAGAGACATTAATTAACGGATTGTAATATAGAAGAGGTGGGAATATGCCGTCACAATTTTTTGGATTAAATATAGCAGCATCTGCATTAAATGCATTTCAGGCATCTGTAAATACTGCTGCCAATAACGTATCCAATGTACAGACCAAGGGTTACAGTAAACAGGTAACGAATAAAGAAGCCGGTGAAGGAATGCGTGTCAATGCAAAATACGGAACCACCGGAACCGGAGTAAATGCGGTTTCTGTCACACAGCTCCGGGACAGTTATTATGACACGAAATACTGGAATAATAACGGAAACCTTGGATTGTATCAGAAACGTCTTTACTATATGGAACAGATTCAGACATATTTTACAGATGATGATACGGAAAAGGGTTTTTCCACATTGTTAAAAACCATGTTTAATAATCTGGATACCACACAGCATACGAACTTTGATGAAAATGTAAGAAAGCAGTTTATCGGAAGTGCCCAGAGTCTTGCTACCTATTTTAACGGAGTTGCTACGAACCTTCAGGAATTACAGGGAACCTTAAACAATGAGATTAAGTCTACTGTAGATAATGTAAACTCCATTGCAGAGAAAATTGCATTGATTAATAAGCAGATTAATCAGGTGGAAATCAATGGTGGACATGCCAATGAGCTGAGAGATAAGAGAGCACTTTTGGTGGATGAACTTTCCGCAATTGTTCCGGTTGAAATATCAGAAGTGCCGATTACCAACAGTAACTATCCGGATATGGATCTTGGAATTAATAAATACACCGTGAAAATTAATGGACAGACCATGGTGGACGGATACGATTACCGTACCCTCTCTTATGAAGCGAGAGAGCAGAAGATTAACCAGACTGATATTGATGGATTGTACGACCTGACCTGGTCAGATACCGGAGTAAAATTCAATGCAGCCAGTGCATCCATGGGTGGAAGCTTAAGAGCTTTGTTTGAAATGCGGGATGGAAATAATGCAGAAAACTTTACCGGTAAAATAGGAACAGAAGCCGGAAGTATCCAGAATACTGTGGTAGATGGAAGAACTGTAACACAGATTACCGTAAAGAATCCATCTATGACGGATGTAGAGAAATTATCCATTGCAGAACAGGGAATCATAACAGTATTAAACAATGATTATCTTTATTCCGATTTTACCATGAATGCAGATGGAAGTTATACTTTTACATTAAAGCAGGAGTTAAATGCATCCCAGAGAAGCAAGTTCTTAGGAGAAAGTGTCAGCATTGGAAAGAGTGTGGATGCCATGGGAATCCCGTACTATATGTCCCAGATGAACCAGTTCTTAAGGAGCTTTACCAAAGCATTTAATGATATTGAGCGGGGAGATGCAAATGATCCTGCAGTAGATTTAAATGGAAAAGAAATGGGAAGCTTCTTTGTAGGAAAGAGAGCTTTAGGCGGAGAATATGATTTTACAGATACACAGATATCCTCCGGTTCCAATACCTATTATCAGCTGACAGCATTAAACTTTGCTGTAAATTCAGAGTCCATAACAGACCCGGGAAGATTTGCAGCAGTAACCAGGTCAGAGTACACCGATGGTGTGGATAAATATACATTGCTGGATAGCTTGAAGAAATTAGAGAGTGACACCAAGCTTTACCGTGGAACGGGGGCAGATGCTTTCTTACAGTGTCTGCTTTCGGATATTTCTGTAGATACAGAAGAAGCGGAGCTTTTCAGCAAGAATTATTCCAATATAGAGTCGACTATCGATATGCAGAGACAGTCTGTATCCGGTGTAGATGAAGATGAAGAAGCACTGGACTTAGTAAAATTCCAGAATGCATACAATCTGGCATCCAAGATGGTTTCTGTTATGGCAGAGATGTATGACAGATTAATCTTAGAGACCGGAGTATAAGGAGGTTTGTTAGAATGAGAGTAACCAATAACATGATCATGAGCAATACCAAAATAAATATCAATGGAAATAAGACCAATGTGAATACATTGAATAATCAGATGACATCACAGAAGAAAATCAGCAGGCCATCTGATGACCCGGTTATTGCTATCCGTGCACTTCGGCTGCGCAGCAGTTTAAGCCAGATTAATCAGTATTATAAAAAAAATATTCCGGATGCAGAGGCGTGGTTAGATGTTACCGAAACCTCTCTTACTAACATGAAAAAGCTGCTGACTACCATTCACACCCAGTGTGATGCAGGAGCCAATGGAACACTGACGGAAGAAAACCGTAAGACTATTTTAAAGCAGTTACAGTCCTTAAGTGACCAGATTTATTCTGAAGGTGATGCAGATTATGCAGGAAGAACAGTATTTACCGGTTATAAGACGAATTCAACCTTGACATTTCAGGCAGACAGCAAAGAGACATATAATATCAGCGAGTATTTATCCGCAGATAAAATAGAAGAATATAATTATTCCTATGGAAATGTTAAGACGCCGACAGCTGCAGACGTAGCTGCAAAGACAGCACCGGGTACACCGGAGAATACTACACTGCACAGATTGCGCCTTTCCTATGACAATATTACCGATATTACTGGTGGAAAAATCAGTTACAGTTATACAGACACAGCAACCGGACAGATGACCACGAAAGAGCTGAATGTTACCACTGTTACCACCAGTGATTTAGAAGCGTCTTCTTATGCAATAGCAGATAATGACATCGTATTTAATAAAGACACCGGTGAATTCCTGATGGGAAAAACGCTGGCATCAAATCTGAAATCATTCGGAGCAACGGTTTCTGTAAATTATGATAAGACCGGATTTTCCAAAGGAGAATTACGACCGGAGAATTATTTTGACTGTACCAATAATACAGATGCAGCTAATCCAATCCAATATACTAATTTTGAAAATGGAAAGAGAGTCCGGCAGGATATTGAATATACCATTGCATCGAATCAGACGCTGGTGGTAAATACACAGGCAAGCACAGTGTTCAATTCTGATATCGCAAGAGATTTAGATAATCTTACTTCCATTGTGCAGTCAGCAATTGACGCACATAGTGTAGTGGACAACATTAAGGAAATGAAAGGCTTAAGCCAGTATTCCTCAAAGGACGACCAGGAATATTTGGAAAGCTGTCTGGCTGCTGCCCAGAAACAGGCAGATTATGCAGATCATCAGCTGCAGACAGTGTTTAACAGGGGACTGACAAAATTCGAAGGCTATATGTCAGATGTAAACCTTGCAATCACGGATGTGGGAAGCAAGGGACAGCAGCTTGATATTACAAAGAACCGCATGTCTAATCAGCAGCAGACGGTAGAGGCACTAAAATCAGACAATGAGGATAAGGATTTGTCAGATATTATCATTGACTATACTTCTTCCTATACTGCATATCAGGCATCTTTACAGGCGGCCGCTAAATTAGAAAGACAGACTTTACTGGATTATCTGTAAGAAAGGAGAAACTGGCATGAAAGCAGCAACAAGATTGTTTGGGGAAATAGAAATTGACGAAAGCAAAATCATAACATTTGAGGACGGAATCATTGGATTTCCGGATATGAAGAAGTTTACCTTAATCTTCGATGAAGAAAAAGAGGGCAGACCATCCATTTCCTGGTTACAGTCCATGGACGAGCCGGAGATAGCATTTCCGGTAATGGATCCGCTGTTCGTTTGTGAAACATATAATCCAAGTGTGGAAGATGAATTGTTAAAGAACCTTGGAACCATAAAAGAGGATAACCTTTATGTACTGGTAACAGTTACCGTGCCACAGAATATCAAAGAACTTGCAGTGAACTTAAAAGCACCGATTGTAATTAATACAGACACAAGAAAAGCGAGTCAGATAATCGTAGAGGATGACCTGCCGGTAAGATACAGAATTTATGAAATTTTAGAAGAAGCAAAGAAGAAGGCAGGTGAATAAGATGCTGGCATTAACAAGAAAAAAGGGAGAATCCCTTGTTGTCAATAACAATATTGAGATAACAGTACTGGAAATCAGAGGAGACCAGATTAAAATCGGCATCTGCGCACCGAAGAATGTGCCGGTATACCGGAAAGAAGTATATTTACAGATTCAGAAGGAAAATGAAGCTTCTCTTAAAGCTGATGGGTTAGAAGCTTTGAAAAATTTACTGTAACCGCTAAATAAATTTACGGGTTCTACCGATATAAGAGTTAGAACAATGGTAAACGGAAATGACAAGAAGCACATGGAGGTGTAAGCAATGTCAATTGAATCAATCAGAAACAGTGGATCGGTGTATCAGGGAAGTTCTCCGGTTCAGGGAACAATAAGAGAAAGTTCCACAGTAACAACAGAAGGATTACAGACAAGTGCAGATGAAATACAGCAGGAAAATGCCAGTGTATTAGAAAATGCAGCAGCACAGGGTCAGAATCCAACAGAAGAAGAAAAAGCAACTGCCTCTTCCTCGGAACAGGTTAAGAAGGCGGTGGAGAGCATCAATCGCAGCCAGGCTCATACAGAAGCAATCTTTGGTATCCACGAAGGAACCAATCGTGTCACTATTAAGATTGTGGACAAAGAGAGCAAGAAAGTGATTAAAGAATATCCGCCGGAGAAGACACTTGACATGATACAGAAGCTCTGGGAGATGGCAGGGCTGATGGTAGACGAGAAGAGATAGGAGGTACTTAAGATGGCAATTCGAGTATCAGGATTAGCGTCAGGAATGGATACCGAGTCGATTGTTACACAGCTCGTATCTGCATATAATGTAAAGAAAAATACATATGTAAAAGCACAGACCAAGCTTTCCTGGAAGCAGGATGCATGGAAGACATTAAATAAAAAGGTAAAGAGTCTTTACAGTAACATGACAAGCTTAAAGTATAGTTCTGCGTATAAGACCAAGATGGCGTCGGTGTCGGATACTACTAAGGCAAGTGTCAGTGCAGAGGGTACTGCTGTAAACGGAAGCTACAGCTTAAAGATTAATCAGGTGGCAAAGTCCGGTTATCTTACCGGCGGCCAGTTAGCAGCTTCTACAACCAGAGCAACCAAGCTTAGCGAGTTATTGGGTGATGACAGCTTTGCCGGTGGAAAGATTGAAGTGACATCTGCCGGAAAGACCAGCACTATTGAAGTGACAGCAGATACAACCGTAAGTAATTTTGTATCTAAATTAAATAAGGCAGGAGTAAAGGCTTCTTATGATGCTACTAACCAGAGAATTTATGTGGCAGCATCCGGCACGGGAGCAGCCAATGATTTCAGTCTGTCAGGAGTAGATGCCAATGGAAGTACAGCATTAAAGGCACTGGGCTTGAGGGTAGCTTCCAAGAGCAATACAGAGAATTATAAGTCATGGGCAGCGTATGATGGACAGGATATAGCACAGATTCTTGCGGATCTGCAGAATTCCAAGGATGCAATCTCAGCAGCCAATAACAGCATTACACAGTCACGCTCTAAGATTTCCGGTTATACAACAAAGGTAAATTATGCATCTTCCTATGAGACCATGATGAATGCATATAAGGGACTTGATAATGCAGGAGAAATCCGTGATTTGGATGAACTGGCAGCTATGTCCAAAGCTGATTCATCGAAAACATATGAATTGGATGATGATGGAAACTTTAAAAGAGATTCAGAAGGAAAGCTGATTGTAGCAGACGATACAGTCGCAGATGATAAAAAAGCAACCGGTACAGACCGCCTGAATGCCCTTGCAGCCAAAGCAGGTCTTGTTGAGAAGAAGGATGAAAAGGCCGGAGAAGATGTAAAACAGGTTACCATTGCAGAATTTGCGGCGGCAAAGGCAGCAGTAGACAAGTATGATGCCCAGGCAGCTGATGACACCCTGACAGCTGATGAAAAAGCGGATATGAATGATTTCATTACCAGTGTACAGCATGCTTATAAGGGGGCAGCAGATTCAGAATATGCATCCATAGAAGAACTTACCAATGCATACAATGATAAGATTACGAAAGAGCAGGACAGTATTACTGCCCAGAATCAGATTATCAGTGACAATAAGGCTGTTCTTGAAAAATATGCCCTGTTAGATAACGGGGAAGATCAGGCGGCATTGGAGGCACGTATTTCCTATGCGGTAGAACAGCTTGCCAATGCAGCTGACAAGACACAGTACAATACGGATGCAACCCGCGTAGATGGCCAGGATGCAGAGATTTATGTAAATAATGCAAAATATACGTCATCCTCTAACTCCTTCAGTATTAACGGACTGAAGATTGAGGCGCTGGCTTCAACAGAGGGCAGTGAGATTAATGTGACGGTAAAGAATGACGTAGACGGTGTATACAAGAAAATAAAAGATTTCTTAAAAGAATATAATTCCCTGATTAATGAGATGACTTCTCTTTATAACGCAGATTCTGCCAAAGGATATGAGCCGTTGACAACGGAAGAAAAAGATGCCATGACAGATTCTGAAGTAGAGGAATGGGAGAAGAAGGTAAAGAGTGCATTGCTTCGTCGTGATGATACATTAGGAACTCTTTTGAATTCCATGACCAGTGCCATGTATAAGGGATATACTGTAAATGGTAAGAGTTATAGCCTTTCCAGCTTTGGTATTTCAACCCTGGGATATCTCAATGCAGATGAGAATGAGGAAAATGCTTATCATATTGACGGTGATGCAGATGATTCTGCAGTTTCCTCTAAGACCAATAAGCTCAAACAGATGATAGAGGAAGACCCAGATACAGTTACGGCATTCATGCAGCAGCTTGTTACTGGTGTATACAATGAAATTGATACCAAGATGCGTTCTAATTCTCTGAGCAGTGCAATGACTGTTTATAATGATAAGCAGATGGCAAAAGAGTATAGCAATTATACTACCACCATTAAGAAGTGGGAAGATAAGATTACTTCGATGGAAGATTCTTATTATAAGAAATTTGCAGCAATGGAAACTGCACTGGCAAAATTACAGCAGTCTACATCCTCACTGTCAGGTCTCTTAGGTTCATAAGAGCCGATAAATGTCAGTCACAGGCATAGACCTGTGATAATGTGAAAATACATGGAGGTAACACGATGACAATGAACAATGGATATGCAGCATATCAGAACAGTAAGATTATGACTGCTTCTCCGGCAGAATTGACACTGATGCTTTATGAAGGCGCCATCAAATTCTGTAATATTGCAATCATGGGAATTGAGGAGAATAATATCCAGAAAGCCCATACAAATATTGTAAAAGTAGAAAATATCATAGAAGAGTTTCAGGCAACCTTAAATCATAAGTATCCGGTTGCAAAGGACTTTGAAAATGTGTATAGGTACTTACAGGAACGCCTGGTTGAAGCAAACATGAAAAAAGATAAAGAAATCTTAGAGGAAGTACTGGCACACCTTCGCACCATGCGTGATACTTGGAAAGAGGTAATGAAGCTTGCACACAGCAAATAACAGCTATATTGAAATCTTAAAACAGAGCCTTACGAAAAAAATAGAACTGCTGGATACAATTATGGCATTAAATGTATTGCAGAAGGACATGCTGGAAAATTCGGATTTAGATCCGGATGAACTGGAAGAAAATCTGAACCGTAAGGCAGATCTGGTAGAGCAGTTATCAAAGTTAGATGACGGATTCAGTCAGATTTATGACCGGGTTCGAGCTGATTTGACAGAGAACCGAGGGGCATATTCGGAAGACATTGCTCAGATGAAGCAGGATATTACCGCAATTATGGACAAGAGCACTGCAATCCAGAGCCAGGAAAAACGCAATCAGGTATTGATGCAGCAGAAATTTACTTCCGTGAAGAAACAGATTAAGGAAGTAAAGAAATCCAGACAGGCGGTGAATTCCTATTACAGAAATATGATGAAAATGGGAACTCCGGGTTCCACATTTCTGGATGATAAGAAGTAGACTGGAAAAATTTAAAAAAAATTTCCATTTACTATAAAGTATCGAGACGACCGTCCGATATATATAACAAGTAAACAAGATATTGTTACTTAGCAGATGGATTTGAGGAGCGTACGGCCGATAAGATATCTGCAACAAAAAACAAGTAGTCGCAAGGAAGCGACGTTAAATTCAAGGAGGAATTAATTATGGTAGTACAGCACAATTTACAGGCAGCAAACACAAACAGACAGTTAGGTATCACAACAAGCGCACAGGCAAAATCAACTGAGAAATTATCTTCTGGTTACAAAATCAACCGTGCAGCAGATGACGCAGCAGGACTTTCCATTTCTGAGAAAATGAGAAGCCAGATCCGTGGTCTTAACAAAGCTTCTTCAAACGCACAGGATGGTGTATCTTTAGTACAGACCGCTGAGGGTGCATTAAATGAAACACATTCTATCTTACAGCGTATGAACGAACTTGCTACACAGGCAGCTAACGGAACTAACACAACTGTTGATAGAAGTGCTATCAAAGCTGAGTTGGATCAGTTAACATCTGAAATCGACCGTATCCAGTCTACCACACAGTTCAACACAATGAACCTGTTAGATGGTACTTTCTCTGGAACAACAAACAAGATGAAATTACAGGTAGGTGCCCTTTCCGGACAGTCTATCGACTTCTCAATTGCTAATATGTGCGCATCAAAGATTGGTCTTAAGGCTGCTTTAAGTGTAAGTACATTTACAAAAGCTGGTTCTTACATGAAATCAGTTCAGGATGCAATCGAAGTTGTTTCTAAACAGCGTTCAGCAATGGGTGCTATCCAGAACCGTCTGGAGCATACAATTGCCAACCTGGATACCACATCTGAGAATACTCAGTCAGCAGAATCCCGTATCCGTGATACAGATATGGCTTCTGAAATGGTTACATACAGCAAGAATAACATCCTTGCTCAGGCAGGTCAGTCTATGTTAGCACAGGCTAATCAGTCTACTCAGGGTGTATTATCCTTACTTCAGTAATCATAAGTACTCAACCATAAAAGTAAAGCTGACCCGAAAGGGTCGGCTTTATTTTTTACTTTACAGGAAATTGCTTTCCTGTAAAGTAAAAAAACGCTCTGCGAGGATGCGCACTGCGGCGTATAAGCTAGATGGCGCAGGCGCGAGAATGTGCTAAGGCACATTCTTTGTTACACGGGTAGTGATAATTATTTTCTTAGTGACGAAAAGATTAGTATCATGTAGAATAGAAGAAAAGAGATAAGACGAGGTACTCTAAAGTGGAAGCAGGAAAGTATAGTCAATTACAAGAGAAAATGAAAGCAGTAATCCGGAAGCTGTATCAGAACCAGCAGGAGGAAACTTATCCATGGATTGGTGCACATATTCAGGAGATAAAGGATAGCCTGTTAGAACAAATTACATATTATACAGAAAAAGGTGAAACCGACGTAGCAATACAGGAACAGGCAGTTACTATATTGGAACATTTGATTCATGCATATCAGAATCATCAGATCATGGAACTGGCAGATTGCCTGAACTATGAATATGGCAGATATATGGGATGGGAGATATAATATGACGATATACGAAAAGAATATGCAGGCAATCCGGGAACACCATGTAAGACTTCATGAATATCTGGAAACGGCACAGCCGGAGCAATCAGTAGAGATACGCTATGAAGCAGCGGAAGATGAAATGCTTTATCCGATTGTGACAAAGGGCGGATTGGAATACCGGTTAAATAGTAAATATAATCCAAAGGAAGCATCCATGCAGTATGTCAGCCAGTTTGAAAAAGAAGGCTCCTACAGTGTGTTCTTTCTTTTGGGATTTGGAGACGGAAGAAGTATAGAAGCATTGGCGCAGACGCTGGATGAGACCATGACACTTATTGTATATGAACCATCCGTTGCTATTTTCCAAAAAACATTAGAGACCTTTGATTATACTGAACTTTTAAAGAAGAAAAATGTGTATTTGATTGTAGAGTCAGAGAACATGCTGCAGGATTATTTAGAATCCGGTATCAGCTTCAACAATATCCGGATGCTGCGTCTTGGTATTCTTCCGAATTATGATTCCATTTATCCGAAGGAATGTAAACATATGTTAGAGACTATGATATATTTCATGAATAAGACGAAAACATATCGGAATACCATCTATAATTTCCGGGATGAGTTTGCGGCACATGCTCTCAGTAATATGTATGATTATCTCTGGCAGACAGATACCCATTATCTGAAAGAATGTCTTGCGGAGGAGGACTTGAGCGATGTACCGGCAATTATTGTGGCGGCAGGACCATCCTTAAATAAAAATGTGCAGGAACTGAAGCGGGCGAAAGGAAAAGCATTGATTCTTGTGGTGGATGCAGCACTCCGGGCAGTAGTAAATGCCGGAATTACACCAGATTTGGGAATGACGGTAGACGCAAGAGTTGCAGACCGCTTTTTTGAAGGAATTGATATCAGCACATTTCCGTTTGTATTTGAGGCAATATCCAGAGAAGAAATCGTAAAGAGACATACCGGCAAACATTTCTATGATGAATTTCCGTGTAATATGTTTGCAAAGGCTGTAATAGAAAGAAAAGGCTATGTCTTGGATGATATTTTAACCGGAGGTTCTATTTCTACCAGCGCATTTTCGCTGGTAAAGGCACTGGGTTTTAAGAAAATTGTATTTATCGGTCAGGACCTTGCTTTTACCGGAGGACAGAGCTATAACAGCGGTCTGAAAATGGATGAAAAAGAGAATGAGCAGCATCAGAAGAAACGTGTCATTGTGCAGGTAAAGGGCAATGATGGAACCATGCTGGATACAGACTATCAGATGGATATGTACCGGAAATGGATTGAAAATGAAATTTTAAAATTGCCGGAGGATATTACGGTAATCAATGCAACAGAGGGCGGTGCAAAAATAGAAGGCGCAAAAGTGATGACATTAAAAGAAGTCATTGATTCCTGCACGAAAGAAATTGATTTCGAAAAATTATTGCAGGAAGTACCACTGGCATTTACAGAAGAAGAACGGCAGGATATTATCGATGAGATAAAGGAAGAGCCGAAGCGTCTGGAAGAAGTAAAGGAAAATATTAAGAAAGCAACAGAAGTGGCAGAGCAGTTAGAACAAGCATCCAAAGATGGCGATGTAGAGGAGCAGAAGAAAATGCTGACAGAATTTGGGAATCTCAATGAAGAAATCCAGAAGGAACCGGTGCAGGATTTGTTACTATATTATAACAGTGAAATAGAATTTTCCATTGGGGATGATGTATTATCTGCAGATTTAACAATACCAGACTTATGCAATCGTGCAAAAGCCTGGTACAAAGGCTATGAATCTGCGGTAGATCGACTCATAGCAGATTTACATGAAAAATTTATTGACCGTCTATAACAGATAACATGGTTTGAATCCGGTGCTCAAAGGTGTGGGCATCTAAAATTTTACCAAGGGCGTTGGCAGCAATCTGCTGACGTTCTTTTTCGTGGGAAAGATAATAGTCGGCATAAGTTTCTGCTTCCTCATAGGAAGAATAATAAATGAAATCTTCTCCCGGAACAAAGTAATTCAGAAAATCTTCCTGATAATTGGTCAGCAGGAAACCACCGCTTCCCATAATATCGAATGCCCGCAGAGGAATGCCCTTTTGGATACTGCGCAATGTAATGTTAAGATTAATCTTTGAATGTTGGAAAACCAGAGGCATAATTTCATAATAGTCAATGGCTCCCATATTTTCTACTTTGGGAAGCTGCGGAGTAGGATTGTTGGTATAAAGCTTCACCTGATGCACTGCGGAAAGCTTTTTTAGGATTGCAGTGCGGTCTAATTCTGCCAGTTTCCTGGCAAGGAAATAGTTGGCATAAATATAGCGCGGTGTTTCGATGCCGTCTTCATTTGGCGCATATGGAACGGATTTTTGCATATCACTTAAGATGGTATCATTTAATAAACCGGGAATTAGGAATTCACCATATACCTGCTGCTGGGCGGCAATAATTGCATCGAGGTATCCCTTCGTAAAGGCAGGAAGCTTCTGATATAAGCGGTCATAAAGCAGGTGGTCTTCGTTATAAAGAGAACCGACAAAAGAAATCTCGGAAGAGATTTTATCAAGGATAGAATCTGCTGCCTGCATGGTGGAAAGTCTTTTTGCATTTGCAGCAAGCGGCAGATAGAATACCCGGTCAATGCCCCCTGCTTTAACTCTTCGTAAATCGGATAATCGAAAAGAAAAATATAATTGGTGGGATAAGTAATCGTAAAGGAATACAAAGCCACCAGCGGACTGTCATAAACATAGGAAACATAACGGAGATTATGCCGATGGGCACAGGTGGCCAGAATCGGATAATAGTTAAAGGAAAATACAAAGTCGTAGGAAGTATTTTCTACAGTAGCATCAAAAGCCGCATCATAGGCAGCACTTTTGCGGACATTATAATCCTCGTGCATAAATAAATCGGTTTCAATGTTGCAGTTATGAAATGCTTCTAACATATCTTTTTTGGCAAAAGCCGGTGAATCAAGAAATAATATTTTCATAGAGTTCCTTTCATTAAAGAGAGAGCGCAGGGGATAACATTTTCTGAAGTTGTTTCTCATAAGTATAATGATTTAATACTTTCTGATAGCCGTTTTCGGCAATTTCTATCCGTTCTTTTTCATGGGAAAGATAGTATTCGCATTTAGACAGAAGGTCATCAGGACTGGTATAGATGTCTAAATCTTCTCCAATGGTAAAACATTCACTTAAATCATTCTGATAATTTGTCAGTAAGAAGCCACCGCATCCAAGAACATCAAAGACACGAAGGGGAATACCATTCCGGATGGATTTGCAGGTCATGTTCAGATTAATTTTGCTGTGGGCAAAGACCTGAGGCATTTCTGTTAAAGTCTTAACCCGTCCACGATTGTGGACAGGAAGAGCGTCTGCATCACTTCCGGTGTATAAGTCTACTGAAAAATGGGAGCCAAGAAGGGACAATAGGTGCTTCCGCTCATTGGCAGTTACCTTCATGCCAAGGTACTGCTGTGCAATGATATCCCGGTCAACCCGTCTGGCTTTTTCCGGCGGAATATAATAATCCGGCATACAGTCAATAAATTCTTTGACAATAGAATCCGGCAGCAATTCATTTAAAAGAAACGCACCGTAAATCTGTTCCTGTGCATCCATAATTCCATTCAGATAACCTTCGAGATAAGGGGAAGGATTCTTGATGGAATCATAAGGACATTTCTCTGTATAAAGCGAGCCTACAAAGGAAATATCACTTTTGTAGGAATCGGGATTGACATCAGTAAGAACGGAATTCCAACGGTTTACATTGGTTGCCAGCGGCAGGAAAAAGGTATGAGCCGGGTTATATGGCGCAAAGTCCTGATATTGCATGGAATCAAAGAGAAAAATACGGTTCCACTCATTCGAATAGGAATCCGAATATAATTCCATGACAGGACTGTCTACCGTCCAGCAGATATAAGGAAGCTTCATGATATTACAGATTTCCGATAAAACAGGATAAAAGTTTATCGAGAAAATGCAGTCGAAGGAAGATGATAACAGTGTATCAGAAACATGCTTGATGACTGTCTGTGTGGGAATATTTTTATCGGTAATTTCAAGATTAATACAGAATACTTCATGCCCTAAATGCTTCATGGCTTCGATAATATCCGGTTCGCAAATGCTTCCATAACGGTAGAATAGTATTTTCATGATAAACTTTCCTCTTCCTTGGATATAGAGTATAATAACTATAACTATTGTAACGAAATCGAAAGAAAGAAACAAGGTTAGAATAAGGAGAAATCGTCGCAGGACGAAAAGAAAATATATGGAACAGTTTTTTATGATTTTACAAAGAGGACTGGGGCAGCTGGATGCAACAGGGGAATATGAAGAAGGAACGCTGCGGGAGTTAAAGGAAAGCTACCAGAAATTTGATGCAGCGATGCAGCAGAATATGCTGCGCGTAATAGAACAGTCATTGGCAAAGTTTCCAATAACATTGCAGATTTACATCTGGTCATCCCTGCTGGCGGTTCTTCGGGATGAAAAAATCATTCCTTATATGGGAGAATTAACGGCAGATGACTCTTTGAATTTATGGCAGAAAGTGGAATTAATGAATCAGTTGCAGCGGACAATTTTTGCCAGTGAAATGATAAAGGATGACGAGGCAGAATATAAGAGAAACAGTGACGCTTATACTGCATTGATGGATGAAATCAGACAGCGGAATAAAAAGGAATTTTCCTATCTGCCGTGGGAAAAACGGAATAAAAAAATTGTTCTGATAACAAAACAGTTTATCGGAAGACAGCATGCACCGACGGAAATAACATTGCAGATGAACCGTTATTTAAAGGAACTGGGTTACGAAGTGGTATTATATGTCGCCTATATGCCAAATCGGAATACAGCACCGTTGTGGTATAAGCAGTGTCTGTGGAATAATTTTATGAATACAGCCGGAGCATTTCAGGGCGAGATAGAAGGAGAGGAACTGAAGGGTTATAATCTGCTTTTTACACAGGAAAATTATCCGGAACAGCTTTATGATGCGGCGGAAATGATATGGCAGGAAGCACCTGAGTGGGTGCTTGAAATCGGTGATAAAACAATATTGGCAGATTTATGCCGGCAGTTTACCACCGTATTGACCAGAAGGTGTGTTAAGACAATTCCGGTAACCAATGCACCGATTATCGTACTGGCTTCGGATTATACCATGGCGGAAGAAAGACGATATCAGAGCTGGCTGAAACCGTACCAGCAGTTTGTGGAAGTAAAACATTCCATTGTGGGAAATACAGTGGTTGTGGAAAAAGAGAAGAAAGAAAATTATGGCATCCCAGAAGACAAGTTCGTAATTTTACTGGTGGGAAACCGGCTGGTGCAGGAAGTAACAGAGGATTTCCTTAAGACGATTTATACGATGCTAGAGGAAAATCCAAAAGCAGTACTGGCGGTTATTGGAAATTGCGAGGCACTGGAAAAAAGGATAGCAGAAGCATATCGGGAGCGTTTTTATTTCCTTGGATATACCGAAGAATTACAGAAAACAATGACCATAGGAGATTTGTTTTTGAACCCGCCAAGACAGGGCGGCGGTACCGGAGCCATGTATGCAATTTTACAGGAAATTCCGGTAGTGACACTGGACAACTGCGATGTGCAGGTAAATGTGGGCAAGGTATTCACCTGTGATTCTATTGAGTCGATGGTAAATCTGGTACATCAATATTGTGAAGATAAAGGATTCATGGAGAAGAAGAAGGAAGTATGCCGCAGAAAAGCAGAGGAAATTCTTGCAGTAGATGAAAAAGAAAACTATCGAAGGTTATGTGAATTTGTGGAAACTTATACGATAAGGCAGGAAAAGCAGGTACAGCATCCGGACGGGAGATAACATGGAGCATAGAATAAGAGAAGCAAAAGGGACAATTTTAATCTATAAGGGAGAACCAATCTGCTATAACATTTTAAATACATTTGCAGAGCAGCTGGGAGAAGCGTTACAGAGGCTTGGAGAAGGGGTAGAATATTTTGATGTGAAGCAGAGCGGCGAAGCTGCTCTGGCAGCTTATGCAGGAAAAACATATCAGGCGGTAATTGGCTTTCAGAGTTATCTTTTTGATATTTATCTTCCGAAGGCAGGCATTTATTTACATGACTTGATAAAGGGACCAAAAATAAATTTCCAGTTTGACCATCCAATCTGGATGAAGAATCATTATATCAGAATGCCGGAGCATTGCTATAGTGCAACCCATGACAGAAATTATGCGGCATTTATAGAAAAGTATTATCCGAGAATTGCAGGAAGTTCCATTATCTTTCCGGGAGGTTGTGAGAAGTCAGCAGGAGAGAATGGAAAACAGGAAGCAGAGCGGAATTTGAGGGGGGTGCAGGATAAAAAGGAATATCAGATATCCTTTATTGGCACCTATACGGACTATCGGAGTTATCTGCCACTGATCAGAAATAGCCAGGGAATCATTAAAAAGATAGCAGCCCATTTTCTGTTTCAGATGAAACAGCACCCGGAAGAGACTGCGGAGAAAGCATTGGAAGAATCCTTACGAAAAGATGGAATTGTACTATCGGATGAAGAATTTTTAGAAGTATTAGATGGTGTCAAGCCAATGATTTATTGCATCATGTCCTATTACCGGGAAAAAGCAGTAAAGGTAATTTTAGAAGCAGGCATTACACTGGAAGTATTTGGGGACAGTTGGAAGAAGAGCCCGTTTGGGGATTCACCATATCTTCGTATTCATGAAGCGGTGGATATGAGAGAAAGCCTTGAAGTCATGGAAAAAAGCCTTATATCTTTTAATGTGATGGCCTGGCATAAGGATGGATTTACGGAGCGGATTGCAAACAGCATGTTACAGCATAGCGTGGTGCTTACCGATGAAAGCACTTATCTGAAAGAGCAGTTTACAGATGGGAAAGATATTCTCATGTACCGGTTGAATGAACTTTATAAGATTCCGGAACTGCTTGCGGATTATCTGAAAGGGGCAGGAAGAGATAACCTGCAGATGATTGCAGAGAATGCTTATAGGAAAGCAAAGGAAAATTATACCTGGGAGCAGAGCGCAAAAAAGCTTCTTGCATTTATTGATGAAATAGATGCCCAGGAAAGAAAATGCAGTGAAAAGTGAAAATACTCTTGTGAAAATGAAGGAATGAACCGATATACATTCTATAGAAAGGCGGCACAGGATGTGCCAGGGTGAAAATATCATGGAAGATAATAGAAGAGAAGAAAAAGAAGCGTTAAAAGTATTGACGGAGTACAGCCCGAAATTATTAAAATCTATGAGAAATGTAATGGAAGAATTACATGGAAATCGTCAGCCGGATACCGATGAATATCTTTTGAGCATTATCAAAGGTATGAACTGGGAAATTCAGGTCTTAAATGGAACAATGGACTATCTCAATGAAACAGAGCAGCTTATTGATAAGCAGGCGGCAAATAATCTGTTTGTAAATTTCAGCAAAATATATCAGGAAAAAGATGATGCGAAGCTTGCAGAAGCCTTTGAGAAGGAAATGATACCATTTTTTGAAAAACTGGAAGAAGCAGCCAAAGTTAAAATGAATTAAAAAACTACTGATATCGAAAGGTATCAGTGTTTTTCGTTGCAAAGCAGGAGAGAACGATGGAAATATTATTCTGGCAATGGCATTCTTTTATGGGAAAAGGAATCGAACGTGCATTACACAGACTGGGTGTTGCATATGATACATTCTTTTATCAGATGAATGACTGGGAAAAAGATGACAGATTTGCAGAACAGCTGGAAAAAAAGATTCAGCAACAGGATTATGACGTAGTATTTTCTATTAATTTTAATCCAATTATATCAGACGTATGCCAGAATCATAAACTGCCTTATCGTGCGTGGGTCTATGATTCTCCGATTCATATCCGTAATACAAAGGCGTTGAAGAATTCTTATACGAAGGTATATTTTTTTGACAGGGGACAGGCAGAATAATATCGAAGACAGGGAATTGATGCCGGATATTTACCGCTGGCAGCAGACGTGGAAACATTTTATCCGATTACAGTTACAGAAGCAGATAAAAAGGAATATGGAGCAGAGATTTCACTGGTAGGAAAATTATATCAGACTGTCTATCCACAGTATATGGCACCTATGAAAGAGTATGACAGAGGATATTTGGAAGGTGTGATTGCGGCTCAGAAAAAAGTATATGGCGGCTATTTCCTGCCGGATTTTATAACGGATGATTTGATAGAGAGAATGAATGCAGTTTATCAGAAGCAGTGGAATGGAGAGATTACGGTAAATCATCGTGAAATTGAATTTCTGCTGGCCAGTGAGATTACACGAAGAGAGCGGCAGGAAATATTAACGCTTCTTTCCAATCATTTTGATGTAGCGCTCTATTCCGGAGAACAGAATGTAGCCATACCAAAGATAAGAAAGAAGAATTATATCGATTATTATACCCAGATGCCAAAAGTATTTAAATGCTCTAAAGTGAATCTTAATATTTCGCTGAAAACAATCCGGACAGGAATTCCGCTGCGTGTACTTGACATTCTTGCCAGTGGCGGATTTGTGATTTCAAACTTCCAGGAAGAGTTGGCAGAGTACTTCCGGCTGGGTGAAGAAATCATCACTTATGGAGATATAGAAGAGCTTTATTATCTGGTAAATTACTATTTGCAGCATGAAGAAGAACGGAAAGAAATTGCGGATAGAGGATTACAGAGGGTAAAAGAAGATTTTCGATTTGAAGAACGGATGAAAGTAATACTTGAGGACTTATAGCATGAGAAAAATTTCTGTATGTATCATCACGAAAAATGAATCAGAAAAATTGAAAAAGTGCCTGAAACAACTGATGGGGTATGGCTTTGAAATTATTGTAGTAGATACCGGTTCTACGGATGATACGGTTGTCATGGCGAAAAAATATGCAGATAAAGTATGTTATTTCAGCTGGTGCAATGATTTCTCCGCAGCACGGAATTATGCATTGACTCAGGCGTCCAATGACATTGTTATGATGATAGACAGTGATGAATATTTACAGGAAATAGATACAGGCGAGCTGGAAAAACTGTTAAAGCAGCATCCTTCTATGGTAGGGCGAATCAAAAGAATTAACCGCGTTTCCGTAGGAGAGCAGGAAACAGAATACATAGAACGGATTAACCGGATATTCTCCAGACAGCAATATGAATATTCGGGCAGTATCCACGAACAGGTTACAGCGAAAAATAAAGAAGAGTATGAAACTTACCTTGCTCCGGTTGTTATCTTGCATGATGGTTATGAAGGCACCGAAGAGGAGCGGAGGAAAAAAGCAGAACGTAATCTGAAGTTATTGTTAAAAGAGTTGGAGAACCATCCGGATGATACTTATTTCATGTATCAGATTGGAAAAAGCTATTATATGGCAGAGGATTATGAAGAAGCAATCCGGTATTTTGAAAAAGCATTGGGCTATGACTTGAATCCAAAGCTGGAATATGTAATTGACATGGTAGAAAGCTATGGATACGCACTTTTGAATACCGGGCGGGTTGAAACGGCATTGCAGTTTCAGGGGATTTATGAAGAGTTTGGAGACTGTGCGGATTTCAAGTTTCTGATGGGACTCATCTATATGAATAATGAGCGTTACGAAGAAGCAGTAGCTGAGTTCTTAAAGGCAACGGAGTATAAGAGCGCACGGATGACAGGAACAAATTCTTATCTGGCATATTACAATGCAGGCGTAATCCGGGAGTGCCTCGGAGACATCGGACAGGCACTGGAATATTATCGGAAATGCGGAGATTATGCAAAAGCACAGGAGAGAATCAGGGCATATGAGAAATAATATAAAAGAAAATATACTTGAATTAATACAGACTCTCTATGAAGCACACAGCAATGCGGAAGCACTGATAAAAGAAAAAGATAATCAGAGTGTTTGTGCACTTTTAGAGGATTGTCAGAATGCAGCAATACATATCGGAGAAAGCATTGAGCAGTCAGAAGGTGAGAATTTTATCACGGTGAAATATTTAGAAGCGTATTGTGAATTGCTTTATACGACCTCTGTAAATATTTCAAATGGAATATATGAGAAGATAAAAGAAAACTTAAATGCACAGCTTCATGTCATAGAAGATAGTGTAAGGGATGATATAAAAGGCAAATGGGAAATTGTATTTCTGCCATATAAAGTGTCCATGTGGGATTCGTTGGAAAGTATATGGAAACGGGCTTTTGAAGA
The DNA here is from genome assembly GCF_003461185.1 of Roseburia sp. AF20-18LB. Lineage (NCBI taxonomy): Bacteria > Bacillati > Bacillota > Clostridia > Lachnospirales > Lachnospiraceae > Roseburia > Roseburia sp. AF20-18LB. The sequence goes on along the minus strand of NZ_QTWP01000002.1, from coordinate 491,529 downwards.
TGATGATTTTGATACATATGTGGTGCCGATTCCTTATTATGACAGAAATCCGGACCGAACCTTTGGCGAATACCATTATGAGGGAAAACTGTTCCCTGCTGATGTACCGATAACACATTATGAGGATTATAATTTTGCGGAACGGATGCCGGATGCAATTTTTATACATAATCCATATGACCTGGGAAATCTGGTTACAAGCGTGGAACCGAAATTTTATTCTAATATATTAAAAAATTACACGAACTTATTGATATACATACCATATTTTTTATTTCCAAAAGAACCGCAGACGCACTTAATCGATACTTTTGCACTGGAAAATGTGGACAGCATCTTTGTACAAAATGAAGAAGTAAAAGAAGCATATGTGAATCAGGCGAAAATAGTCGGTAATGAAAAGGTGTTAGAAAAGGTATTTGCAGTAGGTTCACCAAAGATTGATAAAATCTGTGAAATATGCAAAGACGGAATTCCTGTTCCGGATATCTGGAAAGAAGTGTCTGTAAATAAAAAGAAAGTATTTATGAATACCAATATCAGCCTGATATTGAATAATAAAGATAAATTTATTGATAATTTAAGAAGAATATTTGACATATTTAAGCGTCGGGGAGATGTGTTTGTAATATGGAGAGAGCATCCTTTGACGGAGGCAACCTTAAAATCCATGAAGCCGGAAATCAGAGATGCCTATTATGAAATCAGGTCAGATTTTGTGAAGGATGGCTTGGGAGTAATCGATACGAATTCGGAAGCATATGAGGCAATTTATTTTTCGGACTGCTATTTTGGTTCAGGTGGTTCGCTGGCACCAATCTATGCAGTAACCGGAAAACCGATTTTAATAACGGCATATAAATATCCGGACAATATCAGCAGCCAGCAGGCTACGATAGAGATGCTGCTTAAGCAGACAGAGAGAAGTATGTTTTTCTCGGAACGATATGAAAATTTTCTGGATTTGTTTTTAGATAATATTGATTTGCTGACCAGCTATAAGGAGAAACGGTTTGAATTTCTTTCGAAGATAGTAGACAGCATTGACGGAACAACCGGAAATAAAATTATGTTACAAGTAAAAGATATGCTAAATAAAGAAAGGCGAGGATAGAATATGAGCGATACAAAAAACAAAGTAAAAGAGATTTTCAGAGAATATTTAAAGGAAAACTTCAAACAGAATGCGGAAAATTTAAAAATATATATCTATGGTCATGAACTGCAGATATGTGGTGGTATTTTAAATTTTGAGGATGAACTTGATATAACACTGATTCATCAGGATCTCAGATTTATCGGTTATGAGTACTCAGGACATAAATATGAACTGGCTGAAAGCGTAGTACCATTTCCAGATAATGCAGTAGTACTGGTTTCCTGCATATATCCATACCGGTTCGATAATATTACAAATAATTTAATGGAATTGGGTTTAAAGAGAGAGCAGATTATTCATATAAGACCATTGGCAGAGAAGCTGTTAAATGTTTCAGCAGATTATTTTTCGCAGAATGGAATGGATAAGAAAGTAAAAACTTTGTTTGACAGCATTGGAAGAGATATTTCAAAAATAAGATATTTGGATATTGGTTCTAATACATGGCTTCTTTATAACAATTCATATATGTTTTATCGTGCTGGCTCAAATGGTGTGCTGGTAGAAGCAAATCCTGATTTTGTGGATGAGATTAAGAGGAACCGTCCGAGAGATAATGCGATTATGTGTGGCTGCTCTGATGTAAGAAGTGAGGAAGAATGGACTTATTATAAGACCAAGCATGCCGGATATAATACCTTTGTAAAGGAAGTGGCTGATACATATGAAGGCAGAGGGCTGGAAGTTCAGGAGATAAAGATTCCAATGAAGTACATTGGTGACATTCTGGAAGAGAATTTTAAGGACGGACATATTGATTTTATGTCGGTTGATGTGGAAGGCATGGGTGCGCGTATTGTGAATGCAATTGACTTTAACTGGTATGATATCGATGTAATCCTTTTGGAAATGGACTTCGAGAAGGAAGAGTCAAGAAAACTTTATATGAAATTATATGAACTGGGATATACCTCAAGATATAGAGGAATTGGAGCAGGAAAGGATTTTCTTTTCTTTAAAACAGATGTTTTTGATGCAGGTTTGTTAGAATAATATAAAGAGGAAGCGGAAAATGATAGAGGGAATCAGTAAACAGACAATTGAAAATTTTAACAGAATGTCTGAAAATAGAAAGATTGTGCTGGTAGGACTGGTCAATGAGAATGTGAAAAAAGCAATGTCTCTTTTTGACAACATTGAGTGTATTATTGATGGCGATACAGAACGTTGTGGCTTGCGGTATGAAGGCTTGCCGATTTATTCATATGAACATCTTTATGCACTTAGTCCGGACACACATATAATTCTTGTAACTGCCCGCACCGGTGGTGTGTATTCCGTTACAAATGCAGTCAAAGAAGTTGATACTTTTAATATTTTTTATCTCAATGTTATTGCGGATAAGTTTTTTGGATTTTTTTCCAATGAACTTTATAATAACTATGATAAAATCAGAAAAATGGAAGCAGCACTGTATGATGACCGGTCGAAGAAAATATATCGGGAAGTGGTAAGACGCAGGATAATCGGTGCAACCGGAGAATATAATAAATTAAAAACAAGAATAGACCCGCAATACCTTTATCAGGATATGTATAAGAATGTAAGCGGGAATGAAATCATTGTTGATTGCGGCGGTTATATTGGAGATAGTGTGGAGAAATTTGTCTTGGCTTTTGGCAATAAAGTTAAAAAAATATATTCTTTTGAATGCTTTGAAGATAATATTTTAAAGATAAAGGAAATGGGACAGACTCTGAAAAAAGAAGGCTGGTCGGGAGAACTGGTTGTTGCGTCTTATGCAGTGTCCGATAAAACGGATAAAATTATTTTTAATGATATTGGAAATCCGGACAGCGGTTATTTACCGGACAGCCGTTTGACGGTGCAGTATAATGAAAAATTAGCACCGATTAAAACAATTGAAGTTGAAACAAGAACAATCGATGGTTTTATACCGGAGGATGAAAAAGTTACCCTGATAAAGATGGATATTGAAGGTGCAGAGTATGATGCATTAAAGGGTGCGGAGAAAACCATAAAGAAAGATAAACCAAGATTAGCAATATCCATATATCACAATCCGAGTGATTATTGGAGAATTTATGAATTAATCCATGAGTTTTCGAGTGAGTATAAATTTGCAGTAAGACACCATCAGAATAACCATTTAGATACTGTTTTATATGCATGGGTGGAGGATTAAAAATGTTAATGGTATTTATGTCACAGCCGGATTTCGCATGTAATTGTCATGCGTTATGGAAATATGTTAAACAGCACACAGACTTTGAAACAGCCTGGATTATAAAGAAACCGGCATATTATGAAATATTGAAAGAACGTGGAATAAGATGTGCTGTTTATGATACGGTAGAGGCTAATAAAATAATAGAGAAAGCAAATGTCCTCATTGCCAATTCGTATACATTTCTTAACATAAATAAAAGAGAAGACCAGTTGCTTGTGAATGTGTGGCATGGAAGTGGCGTAAAAGCCCATGATTATTATGACCATAATTTAAATCCACGTCATCTGATAAAACTGAAAAATTATTTTGGAAAAGTTGACCTTATGTGTGTACATAGTTTGGATGACAGATTTAAACTTGCTGCAATGCTAAACTTTGACTTACGAAAAATTTATGTTACAGGGCAGCCCCGCCTGGACTGCGTGAAAAAGTCAGATGGAAAAGGGATATTAAAAAAAGTGTTGGGAGAAAAGATATCGCGATATGAACATCTCATCTTTTTTGCACCATCCTATCGTTCCAACATGAGCTGCCATGCCGGAAAGATTTTTTCTGACAACATTTTTCGACTGGATGATTTTGACAATCAGGCGTTGGATGAATTTTTAACCCGCAATCATGCGGCGCTTGTATATAAGCTTCATCCGATTGAACAGACAGCATTCTTAGGCAGGAGTTTTGAAATGTCAGAGCATTGTTACGAGCTGACGGATGAAATGTTGTTTAAAAAGGATGTCAGATATGATGAAATATTAAATAGCTTTGATGTTATGGTAAGTGATTATTCCTCCATAGTATATGATTATCTTTTGCTGAACCGACCTGTTGTATATCTTCTTCCTGATTTTGAAGAATATAAAAATGCAAAAGGATTTGTATTTCATAACATATCTCTTTATATGCCGGGTGAGAAGGTATATGATTTTAAAAATCTTCTGAGTGCATTGGATGAAGCGTTTGTAAATCCGGATAAATATATTGATTTAAGAAATAATGTTCTTCTGAACAGATTTGATTATACTGATGATGGTTCGGCAGAACGCTGTTTTCAGCAGATTATGAACTTTAAAAAGCTAAATGATGAGTATATCCCATACCAGAGCGATGCAAAGACTGTGCCGCCAACCGTTGCGGAACAGATTGCAAAATATGTTGACAGCAGTAAGTATTATCTTATCGATAGCAGAAAAAAATATGACGATAAAGAAAAGCTTCTGGATGAAATTAACAGCGCAGAAAAAGTATATTATATTACTTCAGAAATACCCCCGGAATTCAGAAGCGTGAGTGCGAAAAATTCATACCGGATTGTTGACATTGAATTATTCGAGGAAATGAAAAATAATCCGAAGGTGAATATTGCACATATTATGGGTGGTGTGGATTACGAAAAGTTCTGTGTGGAAAGTACAACTGCTGAGAATAAAAAGAAGAGAATCGGTTTTGCAGGAACTATTGATAACCGGATATATTTTTCAATGGTTCAGTGTATCTGCGAGGAGTTTTCTGATTGCGAGGTTGTATTTGCAGGAACGATTATAGGAGATTACCCGGCGTGGCTTGGTGGTTTTGACAATCTTACTTATATCGAAGCGGAATATGATAAATTACCTGAGATTATCAGTTCGTTTGATGTGACAATTCTTCCCATCTTTGGAGGCCATAAAAAAACTGTGCCAATAGAATTGTATCAGTATCTTGCCTGTGGAAAAAATGTAGTAGCATCAGAGATAGAAAATCTGCCAGAATGTGAGGCTGTTTTTACAGGAAAATCAACATCTGAAGTGATAGATAATATAAGACTTATACTGTCGGGTGATTTACAGGAGAAGAACGTGGAAGCAGCAAGGACGGTTGCATTGGAGTATGACTGGAAGAAAGTTGCCAAAGATATGACAGAGGATAAATACAATTACAGCTTTACGAAATAAGGATAAATGCAGATAAGTATTGTTTGAATATGTGTATGGAGGGAAAAATGACAGATGTGATTATACTTGCCGGAGGAATCGGCAGCAGATTAAAGTCGGCGATACCAAAACAGTTTATAGAGATAGATGGCTGTCCGATTATTGTACATACGATAAAAAATTTTCAGGACAATGCAAATATTGATCATATTATAATTGTCTGCCTGGAAAAATGGATAGAGTATACGAAAGAAATTGTAAAGAAATATCATCTTGATAAAGTGACGGATGTTGTTCCGGGAGGAGAAACAGGACATATCTCCACCAGAAATGGAGTCTATTTTTTGAAAAACAGATTGTCGGAGGATGACTATGTAATTATCCATGATGCGGCCAGACCAATTGTATATCAGGATATTATCGATGATTTGATTGAAAAAGCAAAAGCCAATGGAAATGCCTGCAGTGCTGTCTCCTGTTACGAAACGGTTGTCCTGACAGAAAACCGGACATCAGGCAAAGAACAGATAGACCGTAACCGGATCGTAAGAGTTCAGACACCGCAATGCTACAACTACGGACTGATAAAATCACTCTACGAAAAAGCAGACAAGGATAATCGGGAAGACTTTGTTTATGCCAATATTCTTGCGATGAACTATGGCGTAGAGATTTATTTTTCCAAAGGAACAAATAACAATATTAAAATTACAACCAAGGATGATATCGCATTGTTCCGTGCACTGCTTTATTATATCAACAATGCCGAAGGTGAGGAGAATTAAATGGTATTAAGTTTACTGGAAGAACAGGAGTATAAAAGATACATAGAGGCATTTGATTTTTCAAAATATGTAAGAGATAAAACATTTCTAATAACTGGAAGTGGCGGAATGACGGGACAGGCAATGATAAAGTGGATTTTATATCTGAATAGTAAATTTCAGACAAATGCAAAAATATTTGCTTCAACCCGTAATCCAAAACACATCCCGGACTATATTGATGGTTCGGAAAACCTTGTAATGTGTGAGTTTGGAAAAGAAGAAGAAACTATTGGAGACGAGAAGGTTGATTATATCATCCATGCGGCTTCGCCGACAGAGAGAGATTTTTTTCTAAAATACCCGGTTGAGACCTATAAGGTTATTGTGGATGGAACAGCACATATGCTGGAACTGTGTGAGAAGAAGAAAGCGTCCTTTATACTGCTTTCGTCAGTAGAAGTGTATGGTGCATACAACAGTAAGGAAGCAATTGATGAAAAAAAGGTCGGAGCGGTTGACAGCCTGAATATTCGAAGTGGTTATCCTCTGGGGAAAAAAGGAGCAGAATTTTTAACCTATTCTTATTGCAAAGAATATGGCTGCAATGCGAAAATTGTCAGAATTTCTGCAATTCAGGGACTTTACCAGCCATACAATGAACTGCGCATCTATAATGAAATAACAAGATGCATCATGGAAAATAAAAATCTGATTATGAAGTCTGATGGAAAAAGCAAGAAGAGTATTATTTATACCTTGGATGCGGTTTCCGGAATTTTTAAAACCTTGTTTGAAGGTGAAAAGGGAGAGGTCTATAATCTAACCAACCCGGATACCTTTTTAACAGTAAATGAATTTGCGGAAAAGATATTTGAAAAATTTAATGACAAAGTGCATATAGAATTTGACATAGGCTCAGAGAGTGAAACAGGATATCTGCCGCATTTGGAAATTCTTCAGGATACAGAGAAAATATTAAAACTGGGATGGAAACCGATTACAGACTTGTACAGGATTTATGAAATCGACCTGAAGAGATGGAATTTTTCCTGGGGAGAAAAGTAAAGAAAGGATTTGCCTGTGTATATTGAAAAGATAAATACTCCGGAAGATATAAAAAAATATAACATAAATGAATTAGAAGTATTGGCACAAGAATTAAGAGAAGCAATCATAAATAAGGTGAGTGATTGCGGCGGACATCTTGCTTCCAACCTTGGCATTGTAGAGCTGACCATAGCCCTTCATTATGTTTTTGATGCACCAAAGGATAAGTTTGTGTTTGATGTTTCCCATCAGACCTACTGCCATAAAATGCTTACCGGAAGAAAAGCCGCTTTTATTAAAAAAGAAAATTATAAAGATGTCACAGGATTCAGTAATCCAAAAGAAAGCGAGTATGATTTATTTGCCCTTGGACATACTTCTACTTCCGTTAGTCTTGCGTGTGGACTGGCAAAAGCAAGAGATTTAAAACACGATTCGGAAAATGTGATTGCCGTTATAGGAGATGCTTCATTGGATGGCGGAGAAGCATTTGAAGCACTTAATTGTGCAGCGGAAATCAACAGTAACCTGATTGTGGTAATTAATGATAATGAAATGTCTATTCCGGAAAACCACGGAGCGTTGGGACGGCACTTAAAACAGTTGAAAGAATCCGCTGGAAAGCAGAAAGATAATTTCTTTAAAGCCTTGGGATTTGAATATCATCTGATTGAAAACGGAAATGACCTGGAATCCGTTATAAAAGAATTGGAAAGCGTAAAAGACACCAAAGTTCCTGTGGTTGTCCACGTTTGCACCCAAAAGGGAAAAGGCTATAAGCCGGCGGAAGAAAATAGTGAAAACTGGCATTGGGCAAGACCTTTTGACAAAGAGACCGGAAAAAATAAGAATGCCGGAATAGGCGAAAACTATGGAAATATTGTCGGAGAACATTTACTGAACAGAATCCAAAACGATCCGGAAGTTGCAGTAATAGCAGCATCCACTCCCATATGTATTGGCTTTGATAAAACAAGAAGAGAACTTGCGGGAAAACAATATATCGATGTAGGAATTGCAGAGCAGAATGCGGTTACAATGGCGGTGGGAATGGCAAAAAGAGGCTGTAAACCGGTATTTGCAACGAATGGTACTTTTATCCAAAGAGCATATGACCAGATTGAACAGGAAATGTGTATCAATCAGATACCGGCAACGATGATTGTAACCCATGCGTCTGTTTTCGGACACCACAATGACACACATATTGGAATTTTGGATATTCCATTACTTGCCAATATTCCGAATTTAACTTATTTGGCACCTGTGAATAAGGAAGAATATCTTGCTATGCTGGATTGGAGCATCGACCAGAAGGAGAAGCCGGTAGCCATAAGAGTGCCATGGACCGGAGTTAAGCACAGCGATTATGATGTGGCAGAAGAGTATGATAAAGTGTCCTATATGGTTATGCAAAAAGGGCAGGATGTATGTATCCTTGCACTTGGCGGATTTTATGAGCTGGGTGTTAAGACGGCGGCATTGATAAAAGAAACAAAGAATATACAGCCGACAATTATAAATCCAAGATTTATTACAGGCCTGGATGAGAACAGACTTGACTGGGTACTTGAGAATCACAAGATTGTTGTAACCATAGAAGATGGAATACTAAGCGGTGGTTTCGGTTCAAAAATTGCGCAGTATTATTCGGACAAAGATATTAAGGTTTATAATTTTGGATTTTCCATGGATATACCAAGGACATATGAGCCGGCTGAACTCATGGCTGAAAATTCGTTGACGGAAGAAAAAATCGTTGAAAAAATATTTCACCGGTAGATTCATTGGAAGGCATATCATAAAATGCAGCTCCTGTGTAACGCAGGAGCTGTTTTTTATCACTTCTGATTATTTAATTGATTTACTTCTTCTATCGAAAGATTGCAAAGTTTTGCGATTTCCTTTGCATCAAACTTTCCTGTTTTTAAAAGACGAAGGGCAGTATCGGTAGAAGCTTGCTTTAATCCCTGCTCAACACCGGCGTCAAATTCGGCTTTTCTCAGTTTTTTCTCTTCTTCAACTTTATCGTATTCAAAAATACTCATAGCAATTACCTCCGCCTGATTCTTCCTAAGAAAATCTGCCAGAATATTTTCTTGAATGCATTCGGTGACAGCCTTTTGTACGGCATCATCCAAAGGCATCTGTTCTGCAAGGAAACGAACCTTTGCAACATAGAAAGTGCCATATAGATTGTATAATATATGCTTTTTCACATTTTAACATAGCAAAAAGATTTGGACAAGAAGAAAAAATGTTATATACTAATTGTAAATAAAAAGGCAATGAAAATAAAAGGAGCCACCCCATGAATATTTTGGTTTACCGCTGGAATTCCTACAACTACATAGACATCATTGCAACATTCCAATCCATGGGACATCAGGTGGATGTAATTGAGCAGGAACTGGAAAGCTATGATGAGGATGAATCGTTTGCGGCACGTTTGCATGGCATCTTGCAGCAGAAAGACTATAGCTTTGTATTTACGGTAAATTATTTTGCAGTGATTTCCGGAGTATGCCAGCAGATGGGGATAAAGTATGTATCCTGGAGCTGTGACAGCCCGTTGCTTAGCATGTATCACAAGAATGTATTCTTGGACTGCAATTATTTCTTTCTCTTTGATAAGACCAATTATCTGGAATTCAAGGGAATGGGCATAAAACATATCTGGCATCTGCCGCTGGCAGTGGATACGAACCGGCTGGATGAGCTATTTGCACAGGATACTATGGATAAAATGCAGTTAGCAGAAACAGATAGTGGGAATGCCTCAAAACATTCGGTGCGGGATTTTGCAGGCGGGATTTCTTTTGTAGGAAATTTATATGAGAAGAACAGCTATGATGAACTGGAAAAAAGGTTCCCGGAATATTTGCGGGGTTATTTTGATGCTGTCATGGAGGCACAGCTTAATATCAGCGGCGGCAATATAATCGAACCGATGTTGACTGCGGATATCTTAGAGCGTGTATCGGAATATTTTGAACTGAAGAAATCGAAGGATTCTTTTTCTGATCTGGGGCTGGTATTTGCAACAACGGTGCTTGGATTTAAAACTGCTTCTTTGCAGCGGCAGCGTGCATTGCTGGCGCTGGTGGCTAAATTCCCGGTAAACCTTTATACAAATACAGGCGGAGATACTTTGCTTCGGGTAAAGAATTGCGGCTCAGTAGATTATTGGTCGGAGATGCCGAAGGTATTCCACTATTCGAAAATCAATCTTAATTTTACGATTCCGAATATCAAGAGCGGGTTGCCTCTACGGATTTTTGATGTACTTGGTGCAGGTGGATTCCTGTTGACCAATTATCAGGCAGAATTACCGGATTATTTTGAAATTGGAAAAGATTTGGCTTGCTTTGAATCCGAAGCAGAACTGGTAGAAAAATGCAGCTACTATCTTACCCATGAGGAAGAACGGCAGCAGATAGCAAAGAACGGTTATGAGAAAGTGAAGAACTGCTGCAGCTATCGGAAACGTTTGAAGTTTATGTTGGAAAAGATTGGGGAGGAGTAGAAGATAGTGGATTTATAAAAAAATTAGAGACGCTTTACAGTGTTTTTAGAAACTTGTATTGTATATGCTTCGACGGTTATGTTACAATAGCTACGAGGCATATTTTTTCATAATTTTGGCAATATGCAAAAAGGAATCCGTATAATGCCTCATTTCATAGAATCAATGAACACATCTTATATTTCTTGAAAAATTCATGCTTTAAACTCACAGAAAAAGCAGGATTTTTTTAGAAAACTCCTGTGAAAAATTGCATAGGAGGAAGAATGAAATGCCCGCATTATCAATGTTTTATGGAATTATTGTACGCATGCAGAGTGAAAAAGGTGGAAAACATAGTAAACCACATATTCATGCGTTGTATGGAGAAGAGGAAATTGTAGTTTCGCTGAATGGAGAAGTATTGGAAGGCAAGTTCCCTAATCGGCAGTTAAAAATGCTATTGGCATGGATGACAATCCATGAAGATGAATTATATGCCAATTGGAAAATGCTAAGTGAGGGAGAAGGCTATTTCCGGATAGCTCCATTAAAATAATGGAACAGAACAAGGAGGATATGAAGATGCTTAGACCAACGGCTACAAGCGTTCGGGCGGAAGAAGGTTATATTCTTGATGTTGAATTTGATAATGGAGAAAGAAAACGGTTTGATGTTAAACCATATATAAAAGGTTCGTGGTATGGGAAATTGGAGAACCCGGATTACTTTAGAAGGGTAAGAACAGATGGATATACTGTTGTATGGCCGGAAGGTCAGGATATCTGTCCAGATGAATTGTATACACAAAGCACCAGTTTCGCAAAATAAAGAACATAACCTGCTACCGGCGGCAAAAAAATAAGACCTGATTTTTTCCACATGTAAAAGTCAGGTCTTATAAATATTTATCCAGCATCAAACCAGAGTACATAGACGTAATATAAGGTGTGGCAAAATTCTTGCCCGGGTTCTTGTAAGCAACAATTACTTTGTCCACGTACTGCATCGGATTTAAGGAAGCCTGGTTGGCTTTTACGCTTAAAGCATTCTTAAAGCGGTTTAATACATGGAAACTCTCGGTGGCATCATCCGATTCGACAGCGTCCGCCAGTAAATCCCGGTCAACGGAAATAGTAGAATCAGAATTTATAATAAGTCCGATGGCTTCAAAATCATTTTTAAAATGCTGTGCAACACCGCTCATATCAGAAAGCAGCTTCTGGCTGGTCGGCTGCGACTCGCGGTATTCATTAGCGGTATCCACCATGGAATTATAGGAATCCACCAGTTCCTGAATATTATCGGCAACGGCATCCACATTTGCTTTAAAACCAAGGGTAGCAGGTCTGCCTTCCGGGCTGACCGCTTTCAGGTGTACTTCAAAAGTATTGTTGATGGTAAACGTATTGGAATAGGAACTGTGTTCCGTACCGTTTAACAGAAAAACGGAATTGGAAGCTGCATCCGTAACCTTGTTAATACCAAGCTTATCCATTGCCTGTATGGATTCGTTAGAAGTTCCCGGCAGAATCTGGAACAGAAAATCTTCGTCATCCTTAAGACCGGTCTGTCTGGAAGTTAAGACCAGGGCACTGTGGCCGGAGTCATCTTCTTTAACATCTGCATGAATGCCAATGCTGGCAGTATTGAAAAGCTTTGCCAGCTTATCCTGGACACTCCGGTTGGTATCATCCGGATTTACATTGAACTGGAACTCATAGGAAGCACTGCTGGTATTCAGATCAAAGGAATAACTGCCTGGTTTAAAAGCAAGCTGGTCATCCTTTAAGTAATTACCGTAGTTTAACTGCGGAGAAGCAAGCTTCTTGATTTCCATCTGAAAGCTGTTGGTATTCTCGCCGGAATCTCCGTTTCCAATATAATCTGCATCAACAATATCATCCTGATCAGAAACGGCAATTTTTTTCTGAAAAGCCTCTGCAAGACTGTCACCGGTGGATAAAGAAGCAATGACATTTTTTAAATCACGGGCATGCTCTTTGATATCAATAGCAAACTTCTGTGCATCAGCAGAATCTTTTATTTTGTAAAGAGGGGATTCTTTATTGATTTTTACAATATTATTGTAAACAGAGCGCAACTCACTCTTCTTGTGGGAATCATACCGGGAAACGGTAGACTTGCCATAAGTTGTAAGATAATAGTTATACATATTATCAAGAATAGCAGATGCCATAAATAACCCCCTCCTTTCTTCCATGAAATGTGCATCTTCTTAATGCCGGGGTATAGTAAAATCCATTTATACATATCTAATATAGCATAAAAATAAGAAAAAGTCATCTACAAGATATACAAAAAATGTTGCAAAAACGCTAGATTTTGTGGTAATATATGTACTGGATTACAAGTTTACAGAGAATGTGAAAAAAGAGTTGACGCTCCATGTGGTTTGTGCTATCATAGACTAGCTTGGAAGTAAGTCTTTTTTTATGCCTAAAAATAGGCATAGAAAACACAAAGAAAGTAATGGAGGTGGAAGTTGTGCGCACAAAGATTACATTAGCATGCACAGAATGCAAGCAGCGTAATTACAACATGACAAAAGACAAGAAAGCTCATCCAGACAGAATGGAGACAAAGAAGTATTGTAGATTCTGCAAGACTCATACATTACACAAAGAAACAAAATAATTTGTGAATGCGTGACAATGAGCAAAAAGAAAAGGAAGTGACAAAATGGGAGAAACCGAAAACAAGAACACAGCAGTAAAAGAGAGCTGGTTCGCCGGTCTTAAGGCTGAATTCAAAAAAATCATTTGGCCTACAAAAGAATCACTTGCCCGTCAGACAACAGCAGTTGTTATTGTGTCAGTTGTACTTGGTCTGATAATTACACTTCTGGATACAATCATCCAGTACGGTGTGAATTTTCTAGTGAATTTATAATGGAGGCATAGGTGATTATGGCAGAGGCACACTGGTATGTAGTTCATACCTATTCAGGTTATGAGAATAAGGTCAAAGCGAACATCGATAAGGCAATCGAGAACCGGCATTTAGAAGAGCAGATACTCGAAGTCAGAGTACCGATGCAGGATGTTGTCGAGCTTAAGAACGGTGCGAAAAAGCAGGTTCAGAAGAAAATGTTCCCGGGATATGTGCTTATCAATATGGTCATGAATGATGATACCTGGTATGTGGTAAGAAATACCAGAGGCGTAACCGGATTTGTTGGACCGGGATCTAAGCCGGTACCACTCACTGACGCTGAAATGAGACCACTGGGAATCAAGTCAGACAACATTGTCGTAGATTTCGATGAAGGCGATACCGTCGTTGTAATCGGTGGTGTGTGGAAGGACACCATCGGTGTTATCCAGCGTATGGATCACGGAAAACAGATTTGTACGATTAATGTGGATTTATTTGGCCGGGAGACTCCGGTCGAGATTAGTTTTTCAGATGTAAAGAAGATGAATTAAAGGAGGCAACCTCAAATGGCAAAGAAAGTAGAAGGATATATCAAATTGCAGATTCCTGCCGGCAAAGCAACTCCGGCACCACCTGTTGGACCTGCTTTAGGTCAGCATGGTGTGAATATTGTGGAATTCACAAAACAGTTTAATGCAAAAACAGCAGATATGGGAGATACAATCGTTCCTGTAGTTATCACTGTTTACGCAGACAGAAGCTTCAGCTTCATTACAAAAACTCCTCCAGCAGCAGTACTGCTGAAAAAAGCCTGCAACTTAAAGAGTGCATCTGCAACTCCGAACAAGACAAAAGTTGCAAAGATTTCTAAAGCTAAGCTTCAGGAAATCGCTGAACTGAAAATGCCAGACTTAAATGCTGCATCTGTTGAAGCTGCAATGAGCATGATTGCAGGAACAGCAAGAAGTATGGGAATCGAAGTAGAGGACTAGATGGAAACGTGGGAGGGTACCACTCCCGATAATACCACAGGAGGTTATTTAGAATGAAAAGAGGAAAGAAATATTTAGAAGCTGCAAAATCAATTGATAGAGCAACTTTATATGATCCGGCAGAAGCAATCGGACTTGCAAAGAAAGCAGCCGTTGCAAAATTTGATGAGACTATCGAAGTTCACATTCGTACCGGATGTGACGGACGTCACGCAGATCAGCAGATCCGTGGTGCAGTTGTATTACCACACGGAACTGGTAAAGCTGTAAAAGTATTAGTATTCGCAAAGGGAACCAAATTAGACGAGGCTCAGGCAGCAGGTGCTGATTTCGTTGGTGGAGAGGAATTAATTCCGAAGATCCAGAACGAAGGATGGCTTGACTTCGACGTTGTTGTTGCAACTCCTGATATGATGGGTGTTGTTGGACGTCTTGGTCGTGTACTTGGACCGAAGGGCTTAATGCCAAACCCAAAAGCTGGAACTGTTACTATGGACGTTACCAAGGCAGTAAACGATATCAAAGCCGGAAAAATCGAGTATAGATTAGACAAAGCAAATATTATCCATGTGCCAATTGGAAAAGCATCCTTTAGTGAAGAACAATTAGCGGACAACTTCCAGACTCTTATTGATGCCGTAAACAAAGCAAAACCGGCTACATTAAAAGGTCAGTACATGAAGAGCGTTTCTGTAGCTCCTACCATGGGACCGGGTGTAAAAATCAACCCACTGAAGCTTGTTTAGTTTTTGTTATTGACATCCAAGATATTAATTGCTATAATAGCAAAGCATATTGCCGAAGACAGTAGGTGCCGTAAGGCGTAACCGTAGAGAACCTACCGAGGAAATGCAGATACTTATGTATTTGTAAATGAGATTTCAAATCCTCTCTGTCTTCCACAGAGAGGATTTTTTAAGGTAATGTACCTGTCTTTCGCAAGATGAAAAATAAAGAAGGAGGTGCACGATTCGTGGCAAAAGTAGAACTTAAACAGCCTATCGTACAGGAAATTTCTGAGCAGATTAAAGATGCACAGTCAGTAGTAGTCGTTGACTACCGTGGACTTACCGTTGCAGAAGATACTCAGCTGCGTAAGCAGTTAAGAGAAGCTGGTGTTGCTTATAAAGTATATAAGAATACATTAGTTAATTTTGCAATCAAAGGAACTGATTTCGAAAGCCTTTCCGACGTATTGGAAGGACCAAACGCATTCGCAATTTCAACAACAGATGCAACAGCACCTGCAAGAGTAATTGCTAAATTTGCAAAGACAGCTCCTGCACTTGAGATTAAAGCCGGCGTAGTAGAAGGAACCTTCTATGATGCAGATGGAATGAAAGCAATCGCTACAATCCCATCCAGAGAAGAATTACTTTCCAAATTCCTTGGAAGTATCCAGTCTCCTATTACAAACTTCGCTCGTGTTATTAATCAGATCGCTGAAAAAGGCGGCGCAGCAGACGTAGAAGTTAAGGCAGAAGAGGCAGCACCTGCAGAAGAAGCTCCAGTAGAAGCTCCTGCAGAGGAAGCTCCAGCAGCAGAATAATCTGCAAACCAATTTTATTGAAAACAAAACCAAAAACGGAGGTAAATTAAAATGGCTAAATTAACAACAGCTGAGATGATTGACGCTATCAAAGAGTTAAGCGTATTAGAGTTAAATGAATTAGTAAAAGCTTGTGAAGAAGAGTTCGGTGTATCCGCAGCAGCAGGCGTTGTAGTTGCAGCAGCAGGTGGAGACGCAGCAGCAGCAGAAGAGAAGACTGAGTTTGACGTAGAGTTAACAGAAGTTGGACCAAACAAAGTTAAGGTTATCAAAGTAGTTCGTGAAGCTACTGGCTTAGGCTTAAAAGAAGCAAAAGACTTAGTAGATGGCGCTCCAAAGATCGTAAAAGAGCAGGCTGACAAAGCTACAGCTGATGACATCAAAGCTAAATTAGAAGCTGAAGGTGCTAAAGTAACATTAAAATAATTTTTAATTCACAACTGAATTAGAAATGATAGGAATCGGATTCATAGAAATATGGATCCGATTTTCTTGTAGTTTATAGGACTTTAGACCTATTGACGTAAAAAGAAAATATGTAATAATAGTAGCGTAACTTGAAAACAATATAAGAATAGGAGATTAGTTATGAACACAGGACTTAAGGTATGGCTCTGGATTGTATTTGTAATCAATATCATTTCCGGAGTAATGATGATTCCGTTAATGCTCATTCAGCCACTGCTGATTGTCAGCCTCATTGCAGAAGTGCTTATTATCGTAGGTGCCGGCCTGATTTTGTTTGCACAGAAGAAGGTTGGATTCTATCTGATGATTGCATGTGCAGCAATCGGTCTGGTAATCAATATCTTTGGCGGGGTTGGAGTGGTAAAAAGTATCATCAGCGCAGTATTGTGCCCACTAATTACATACTTATTTATGCAGAAAGACTGGGACAGCTTCCGGTAAAAATGAACTCCACCTGAAGAAGCTGGCACTGGCAGCTTTTATGGATGATGGACAATGAAGAGACCTTCTGGCAGAAATGCTGGAAGGTTCTTTGTTTTATAGAAAATATTTTTATAAAAGTGATAGATTTAAGACATCAGATTCGTAATAATAAGTGTAGCTGCAAAAATGCAAACCATGGTGCATGAAGCAAAAGGCAGGATAACAATGAAGATAACAGAGAAGAATTATATTCAGCAATTACAATTGCATAATGAAGAAGCATTGATTTATGTCATAGATATGTATGGTGGATTGCTTAAGGCGGTCATCCGGAAACACTTATTTACCATGCCACAGAAACAGGAAGAATGCATGAACGATGTGCTGCTTTCCATCTGGGAACACGCAGCATCCTTTGATGATAAGAAGAACAGCTTCAAGAACTGGACGGCAGCCATTGCCCGGTACGAAGCCATCGACTATCTTAGAAAATATAAGCGGGACTTGGAACAGCTTTGTATGGATGATGTGACAGCGGCGGAAAATGACAGGATGTTAGAACAACTGATAGAAGGGGAATTAAGCCATGAAGTAGAACAATTGCTTTTGTGCCTGAAACCTCTTGACCGGAAAATATTTATGAAATTATTTGTAGAGGAAGAATCTGTAGAGCAGATAAGCGAAGATACCGGACTTCCGAGAGATGTCATTTACAACCGGGTATCCAGAGGAAAGCGGAAAATGAGAAACATGTATTTGAAACAGAAGGAGGCATGAAGAGATGAAAGACGATAAAATCTATGAAATGTTAAATGATGCGGAAATTGATTTGAATGAATATGAAGTAGAAGAGTTATCCTCCGAAGAAAAGGAACGGTATAAAACGAGAATCCGGATGGAGGTAAAACGTATGAACATGGAAACAAGGAATAAGAAAAATAAAAATATAAGAAAAATTGCGGCAGGAATGGCAGCAGCCTGTGCGGTTGCAGTAGGAGTAGCAGGATTTTCTAATTCTGCACTGGCAGACAGCATCTACAGCAACACAATCGGAAAACTGATTGGCGCAACACAGGGAGATAAAGATGAAAAGGAACTTTCGGATATCTATTCTACCATTGGAAAAGAGTCCACGGAATTGGTTTCGGATAATCAGTGTGTGCTGGAAACAGACCAGAGTGGAGTAAAGATAAGCGTTTCGGATGTGTATTGCGATGGTTACCTGCTTTACTACACAACCACCCTTAGCACAGACAATGAAAAACTGAATGAATCAGATTGGATTATGGGACCGCAGAGTGATAAGGTGATGGAAAATGTTTCTATCAATGAAACCCTGATTCAGTCGGTAATCGGGCAGCCTTTTGAAAAGGCAGAGGACGGAAGCTATGTGAAGATGGAGCAAATTGATTTATCAACATTGACTGATGAAAATGATAATCCGATTGATATTTCGGACTTGAAAGATTTTACCGTAACCTGGAGCATAGACACCTTGGAAGGCTATCTTTCCGATGCATGGGATGAAAATGGAGAATATCAGACCACCACAAAAGTAAGCGGAGACTGGCAGCTCTCCTTCCCGGTGCATGTGGATACTTCCAAGAATGAGACTATCGCAGTAAATAAAGAAGATAATGGTGTTGCAGTAAGTCAGGTGATCAAAACCGGTGCCGTCTTGATCGTTGATATGCAGCTCCCGGATATTACCGGCGCACCGTACAATGACCCACATAATGACCCGGATATATTTATTACCGACGAAGCAGGCAATGCAATGTGGTGGTTAGGCGGCCGGTTTACCCCAAATGAGGATGGAAGCCAGAGTGAACGGATTATGCTGCTTTATAATGGAGAGAGTACAATCCATATATCCGTAACCAACAAAAATGGTGCAGGTGAAAGTATTGCAGAACTGGATGTGGACTTAAAATAAAACCGGAATCAATAAAATAGATAATGAAATATGTAATAGAATAGAAAAATAAAGAAAAAAGGGTAAAGAAAAAAGCAGCTATGGGATGCAAAGAAAAAAGCATTTCATGGCTGCTTTTTCTGATGTTAGGCAGCTATAAAAAACGCAGATGGCAGGCTGCATCACTGCGAGGATGAAAATTATTCCCCAATATTGAAAAATATATGCATATTGTGCGAAAATAATGCTTGACTTTAGAAAACTACTTGTGGTATCATATACGTTGCACTATTGTGGTGAGGTGGCTTTACTATATCCTTTTTTAGGAAATGAAGCCCGAAGAATATAATTTGCTGAAATTTAGTGGATTGAGAATAAAAAACGAGAGGTGAAACGTCAATGGAGAAAAACAGAATACGTCCGGTGAAGGCTGGAAAAGGCATACGTATGAGTTACTCAAGACAAAAAGAGGTATTGGAAATGCCAAACCTGATTGAGGTCCAGAAGGATTCCTATCAGTGGTTCTTAGACGAGGGCCTGAAAGAAGTGTTTGCAGATATCTCTCCGATTGAGGATTATAGCGGACATCTTAGCTTGGAATTTGTGGATTTCACATTATGTGAGGATGATGTGAAGTATACAATTCCGGAGTGTAAACAGAGAGACGCAACTTATGCAGCTCCTTTGAAGGTAAAAGTCAGACTGTATAACAAAGAAACAGATGAAATTAATGAACATGAGATTTTTATGGGCGATTTACCTCTCATGACAGAGACAGGAACCTTCGTTATCAATGGAGCAGAGCGTGTTATCGTAAGCCAGTTGGTTCGTTCCCCTGGTATTTACTATGGCATTGCGCATGATAAAGTAGGTAAGGAACTCTATTCCTGTACCGTAATCCCGAATCGTGGAGCATGGTTAGAGTATGAAACAGACTCTAATGATATTTTCTATGTACGTGTTGACCGTACCAGAAAAGTGCCAATCACAGTATTACTGCGTGCATTAGGACTGGGAACCAACCAGGAAATTATAGATTTATTTGGCGAAGAGCCAAAGATTTTAGCATCTTTTGGAAAAGACGTTGCTACAAGCTACGAGGAAGGTCTTCTGGAATTATATAAGAAGATTCGTCCGGGCGAGCCTCTTTCTGTTGATAGTGCAGAGAGCCTGATTACCGCAATGTTCTTCGACCCAAGACGTTATGACCTGGCAAAGGTAGGTCGTTATAAATTTAACAAGAAGCTGGCATTTAAGAACCGTTTACGCGGAAAAGTGCTGGCTGAAGATGTTGTTCTTGAGACTACCGGAGAGGTAATCGAAAAAGGAACAGAGCTGACCAGAGAACTTGCAGAAGAGATTCAGAACGCAGCTGTTCCGGCGGTATATATTGCTACAGAAGAAAGAAATGAAAAAGTTCTTTCTAATATGATGGTAGACCTCACTACCTATGTTGATGTAGTACCGAAGGAAGTTGGTATTACTGAGCTGGTATATTATCCGGCATTAAAGAAAATCCTGGATGAAAATGAATCCTTGGAAGATATCAAGGAAGCAATTCGTAAAAACGTATCTGAACTGGTTCCGAAGCATATCACCAAGGAAGATATTTTCGCATCCATTAACTACAATATGCACTTGGAGTGGGGCATTGGAAATGATGACGATATTGACCACTTAGGCAACCGTCGTATCCGTGCCGTAGGTGAGTTATTACAGAACCAGTACAGAATCGGACTTTCCAGAATGGAACGTGTGGTTCGTGAGCGTATGACCACCCAGGATCAGGAAGGAATTTCTCCTCAGAGCCTGATTAATATCAAACCGGTAACCGCAGCAGTGAAAGAGTTCTTCGGATCTTCCCAGCTGTCGCAGTTCATGGATCAGAACAACCCGCTGGGTGAGCTGACACATAAGAGACGTTTATCCGCATTAGGACCAGGTGGTTTGTCCAGAGACCGTGCCGGATTCGAGGTTCGAGACGTACACTACTCCCATTACGGAAGAATGTGCCCTATTGAGACTCCTGAAGGACCGAACATCGGACTTATCAACTCACTGGCATGTTATGCAAGAATTAACGAATATGGTTTCATTGAGGCACCATATCGTAAGATTGATAAAACAGATCCTAAGAATCCGCGTGTTACAGAAGATGTTGTATACATGACCGCAGATGAAGAGGATAATTACCATGTAGCACAGGCGAATGAAAAACTGGATGAAGAAGGACATTTCGTAAGAAATTCCGTTTCCGGCCGTTACTTAGACGAGACACAGGAATATGACAAGCAGATGTTTGATTATATGGACGTATCTCCTAAGATGGTATTCTCTGTTGCTACCGCATTGATTCCGTTCTTGCAGAACGATGATGCGAACCGTGCGCTGATGGGATCTAACATGCAGCGTCAGGCAGTACCTCTTCTTACCACAGAAGCTCCTGTAGTAGGAACCGGTATGGAAACCAAGACTGCAGTAGACTCCGGTGTATGTGTAGTTGCAAAGAAATCCGGTACTATTGAGAAATCTGAGTCAAACCAGATTACCGTGAAGAATGATGATGGAACAAGAGACGTATACAAACTGACCAAGTTCTCACGAAGCAACCAGTCCAACTGCTACAACCAGAGACCAATCGTGTTCAAAGGTGATCATGTAGAAGCTGGCGAAGTAATTGCTGACGGACCATCTACCTCTAATGGTGAGCTTGCTCTTGGAAAGAACCCGTTAATCGGATTCATGACATGGGAAGGTTACAACTACGAGGACGCTGTTCTTCTGAGTGAAAGATTAGTACAGGATGATGTTTATACATCTGTCCATATTGAAGAGTACGAAGCAGAAGCCCGTGATACTAAATTAGGACCGGAAGAAATTACAAGAGACGTTCCAGGTGTCGGCGATGATGCATTGAAAGACCTCGATGAAAGAGGAATCATCCGTATCGGTGCAGAAGTTCGTGCCGGTGATATTCTGGTAGGTAAGGTTACTCCAAAGGGAGAGACAGAGCTTACCGCAGAAGAGAGACTGTTACGTGCCATCTTCGGTGAGAAAGCAAGAGAAGTAAGAGATACTTCCTTGAAAGTACCACATGGTGAATATGGTATCATTGTAGAGGCGAAAGTATTTACAAGAGAAAATGGTGACGAATTATCCCCTGGTGTAAATCAGGCAGTTCGTATTTACATTGCACAGAAGAGAAAAATCTCCGTTGGAGATAAGATGGCTGGACGTCATGGTAACAAGGGTGTTGTTTCCCGTGTACTTCCGGTAGAAGATATGCCATTCCTGCCGAACGGCCGTCCACTGGATATTGTATTGAACCCATTGGGTGTACCTTCCCGTATGAATATCGGTCAGGTCCTGGAGATTCACTTAAGTCTTGCAGCGAAAGCACTTGGATTTAACATTGAGACTCCTGTATTTGACGGTGCACGAGAGATTGATATTCAGGATACCCTGGAACTGGCAAATGATTATGTCAACTCCACCTGGGAAGAATTTGAAGCAAAATATAAAGATACATTGCGTGAAGATGTAATGCAGTATCTTTCCGATAACAGAGACCACAGAGAATTATGGAAGGGCGTTCCGATTTCCCGTGACGGAAAGGTTCAGCTTCGTGACGGACGTACCGGAGAAGAATTTGACTCACCGGTTACCATTGGGCACATGCATTACCTGAAACTGCATCATCTGGTAGATGATAAGATTCATGCACGTTCTACCGGTCCTTACTCCTTAGTAACACAGCAGCCTCTGGGTGGTAAAGCCCAGTTTGGTGGACAGCGTTTCGGAGAGATGGAGGTTTGGGCACTGGAAGCTTATGGTGCATCTTACACATTACAGGAGATTCTGACTGTGAAGTCCGACGACGTGGTTGGCCGTGTGAAGACATACGAAGCAATCATTAAGGGTGACAATATCCCTGAACCGGGAATCCCAGAATCCTTCAAGGTACTTCTCAAAGAACTTCAGTCCCTTGGTCTTGATGTCAGAGTATTAGATGAAGACCGTAACGAAGTTGAACTGATGGAGACCAGCGAATATGGTAACACAGATTTGAATTCCATTATCTCAGGCGATAAAGATTTCGCGTTTGAAGACAGCGAGTCCTTCGGAAAGATGGGCTTTACCAAACAGGAATTTGATTCTGAGAGTGGAGAACTCAACAACGTAGAAGAAGAGGAAGAGGATGATGACGCAGGCTTCGATTTTGACGATGCTGCCGATGAAGTTCTTGACGAAGAATAAATAGGAAGGGAGTGTCATTAATGCCAGGAACAGTAAAACAGGAAACTTACCAGCCGATACAGTTTGATGCAATTCAGATTGGTCTGGCATCACCTGAGAAAATCAGAGAGTGGTCCAGAGGAGAAGTTAAGAAACCTGAGACCATTAACTATAGAACTTTGAAACCGGAAAAAGACGGATTATTCTGTGAGAAGATTTTTGGACCGAGCAAAGACTGGGAATGTCATTGTGGTAAGTACAAAAAGATTCGTTATAAAGGTGTTGTCTGCGACCGCTGTGGTGTTGAAATCACCAAAGCCAGCGTTCGTAGAGAGCGTATGGGACATATCGAGCTTGCAGCTCCGGTATCCCATATCTGGTACTTCAAAGGAATTCCATCCCGTATGGGATTAATCTTAGATCTTTCTCCAAGAACATTGGAGAAGGTTCTGTACTTTGCTTCCTATATCGTACTGGATGCAGGTTCTACAGATTTATCTGTAAAGCAGGTATTATCCGAGCAGGAATATCAGGATGCAAGGGAAAAATATGGCAGCTCTTTCCGTGTTGGAATGGGTGCAGAAGCCATTCTTGAGTTATTACAGGCAATTGACCTGGAGAAAGATGCAGCAGAGCTGAAAGCAGAATTAAAAGATGCTACCGGTCAGAAACGTGCAAGAATCATCAAGAGACTGGAAGTGGTAGAATCCTTCCGTGAATCCGGAAATAAACCGGAGTGGATGATTATGACCGTTATCCCGGTTATTCCACCAGACTTACGACCTATGGTACAGCTGGATGGTGGACGTTTTGCAACATCCGATTTAAATGATTTATATCGTAGAATTATCAATAGAAATAACCGCCTGAGAAGATTGTTAGAGTTAGGTGCACCTGATATCATCGTTCGTAACGAGAAGAGAATGCTGCAGGAAGCAGTAGATGCCCTGATTGATAACGGTAGAAGAGGAAGACCGGTAACCGGACCTGGTAACCGTGCTCTGAAATCTCTGTCCGATATGCTGAAAGGTAAATCTGGACGTTTCCGTCAGAACCTTCTTGGAAAACGTGTAGACTACTCTGGACGTTCCGTTATCGTCGTAGGACCGGAACTTAAGATTTATCAGTGTGGTCTGCCAAAAGAAATGGCAATCGAGCTGTTTAAACCGTTTGTTATGAAAGAGCTGGTTGCAAACGGAACTGCACACAATATTAAGAGTGCAAAGAAGATGGTTGAAAGATTACAGTCGGAAGTCTGGGATGTCTTAGAAGATGTCATCAAGGAGCATCCGGTTATGCTGAACCGTGCTCCTACACTGCATAGACTTGGTATTCAGGCATTTGAGCCAATCCTGGTAGAAGGTAAAGCAATTAAGCTTCACCCATTGGTATGTACCGCATACAACGCCGACTTCGACGGAGACCAGATGGCTGCCCATTTACCACTGTCACAGGAAGCACAGGCAGAATGTCGTTTCATGCTGCTTTCACCGAACAACCTGTTAAAACCTTCTGATGGAGGTCCTGTAGCCGTTCCTTCACAGGATATGGTTCTTGGTATCTACTATCTGACACAGGAAAGACCAGGTTCCTTAGGAGAAGGCGGATACTATAAGAGTGTAAACGAAGCAATTCTGGCATATGAGAACCAGGCACTGACCTTACATTCCAGAATCCATGTGCGTGTTCATAAGACCATGCCGGATGGAACTGTTAAGACTGGTGTCGTTGAGTCCACACTGGGAAGATTTATCTTCAATGAAATCATTCCTCAGGATTTAGGTTTCGTAGACAGAAGCAAGCCTGAAAATGAACTGGTACTGGAAATCGATTTCCATGTAGCAAAGAAACAGTTAAAACAGATTCTGGAAAAAGTTATTAATACACACGGAGCAACCAAGACCGCTGAAGTATTAGACGATATTAAGTCCATGGGTTACAAG
Organism: Roseburia sp. AF20-18LB; assembly: GCF_003461185.1. NCBI lineage: Bacteria > Bacillati > Bacillota > Clostridia > Lachnospirales > Lachnospiraceae > Roseburia > Roseburia sp. AF20-18LB. The sequence goes on along the minus strand of NZ_QTWP01000002.1, from coordinate 466,526 downwards.
TACTCTACAAGAGCAGCTATGACCGTATCTATTTCAGATATGACAGTACCGCCTCAGAAACCGGAAATGATTGCAAAGGCTCAGGATACGGTAGACCGCATTTCAAGACAGTACAAACGTGGTCTTATTACAGAGGAAGAGCGTTACAAAGAAGTTGTTGAAACATGGAAAGAGACTGATGATGAGCTGACAGAAGCACTGCTTTCCGGTCTGGATAAATACAACAACATCTTCATGATGGCAGATTCCGGAGCCCGTGGTTCTGATAAACAGATTAAACAGTTAGCAGGTATGCGTGGTTTGATGGCTGATACAACCGGTAGAACAATCGAGCTGCCTATCAAATCAAACTTCCGTGAAGGTCTTGAAGTATTGGAGTACTTCATGTCCGCACATGGAGCCCGAAAAGGTATGTCCGATACTGCGTTACGTACCGCCGATTCCGGTTACTTAACCAGACGTCTGGTAGACGTATCACAGGATCTGATTGTCCGTGAATCTGATTGCTGCGCAGGCACAGGAAGAGAGATTCCTGGTATGTATGTCAAAGCATTCATGGATGGAAAAGAAGAAATCGAAAGTCTTGAAGAGCGTATTACAGGAAGATTCTCCTGTGAGACAATTTGCGATAAAGATGGTAATGTGCTTGTAAAAGCAAACCATATGATTACACCAAAACGTGCTGCAGCAATTATGAGCAAGGGTGTAGATGAGAATGGAGAGCCATTAACCAAGGTTAAAATCCGTACCATTCTTACCTGCCGTTCCCACATCGGAGTTTGTGCAAAATGTTATGGAAGCAATATGGCTACCGGTCAGGCGGTACAGGTTGGTGAAGCAGTTGGTATTATCGCAGCTCAGTCTATCGGAGAACCTGGTACACAGCTTACCATGAGAACATTCCACAACGGTGGTGTTGCCGGTGACGATATTACACAGGGTCTTCCTCGTGTCGAGGAGCTGTTTGAGGCAAGAAAGCCTAAGGGACTTGCAATTATCACAGAATTTGGTGGTGTTGCAACCATTAAAGATACCAAGAAGAAACGTGAGATCATTGTAACAAACAATGAAACAGGTGAGACTAAGACTTATCTGATTCCTTACGGTTCCAGAATTAAGATTATGGATGGCGCAGTATTAGAGGCTGGTGATGAACTGACCGAAGGTTCTGTAAATCCACACGATATCCTTAAGATTAAGGGCGTACGTGCCGTACAGGATTACCTGATTCAGGAAGTACAGCGTGTATACCGTCTGCAGGGTGTTGAGATTAATGATAAACATATCGAGGTTATCGTTCGTCAGATGTTAAAGAAGATTCGTATTGAAAATAACGGAGATTCTGAGTTCCTGCCAGGAACATTAGTAGATAATCTGGATTACGAAGAGATGAATGAGCAGTTAGAGGAAGAAGGCAAAGAGCCGGCAGAAGGTAAACAGGTATTACTTGGTATTACCAAAGCATCTTTGGCAACCAACTCCTTCTTATCAGCAGCATCCTTCCAGGAGACAACTAAGGTTCTGACAGAAGCAGCTATCAAGGGCAAGATTGACCCATTGATTGGTCTGAAAGAGAACGTAATTATCGGTAAGCTGATTCCGGCTGGTACTGGTATGAAGCGTTATCGTAACATCAAACTGAACACAGATGTAAACGAAGAGGAAGAACTCTCCTTTGATGATTTTGACGGATTCGATGAGGCACCTGTGACAGATGAAAACGAAGAGACAGAAGCAAAAGAAGAAGTAACTGCTTCTACAGAAGAATAATGTAAGGTTCGAAGAACTGATGCAGATACAGGAAGGGAAGCTCTGGCTTGATAGGCCGGAGTTTCCCTTTCGAGTTAGAGATTCTTTTAAGCTTTTATACAGGTGGTAGAATAAACAAACGAGGAAAATCCAATGAAAGTAATCGTAGCAATAGATTCTTTAAAAGGCAGCTTAAGTTCCTTAGAGGCGGGAAAAGCCGCAGAAGAAGGAATAAAGAGGGCGATGCCTGAAGCAGATATAATTATAAAGCCGGTAGCAGACGGTGGCGAAGGAACAGTATCTGCGCTGACAAGCGGTCTGAATGGCAGATTGGAAAAAGCAGAAGTGACAGGACCACTTGGTCAGAAAGTAAAGGCGGTCTATGGGATTCTTCCGGACAAAACTGCTGTAATAGAAATGGCAGAAGCAGCTGGTCTGCCACTGGTGCCGGTGGATAAACGAAATCCAATGGAAACCACTACTTATGGTGTGGGGGAACTGATAAGCCATGCCATGGATAGAGGCTGCCGTAAGTTTATCGTTGGAATTGGCGGCAGTGCCACCAATGATGGCGGTGTCGGAATGCTGCAGGCTTTAGGGTGTCATTTTTATAAAAAAGATGGAATTGAAATAGGATTTGGAGCAACAGAACTGAAAGACCTGGAAACGATAGATACGGAGGCGTTGGATAAGAGACTGAAAGAATGTACTTTTGAAATAGCCTGTGATGTGACCAATCCATTATGTGGCACAACAGGAGCCAGTGCTGTGTTTGCACCACAGAAGGGCGCAGACGAGACCATGGTAGTAAGACTGGATGCGGCATTAGCTCATTTTGCTGATGTATCAGAAAAGGCTTTAGGCGTAGACAACCGGAACATGTCGGGAGCCGGAGCAGCAGGCGGACTGGGCTTCGCATTTGCATCCTATCTGGACGGGGATTTACGTCCGGGTGTAGATATTGTATTAGATGCAGTATTGCCGGAGAAAGAATTAAGTGAAGCTGATATCGTAGTGACCGGAGAAGGAAGATTTGACGGACAGACGGCTATGGGAAAAGCGCCGGTTGGAATTGCAAAGCGGGCAAAAGAAAAGGGCTGCATGGTACTGGTATTTGCCGGCAGCATTGAACCGCAGGGCGTCCGGAAAGTGCAGGATGAAATGCAGCTTGTAGATGGAGCATTTCCAATTTTGCCGGGTGTGATGACATTGGAAGAAGCCATGCAGAAGACAGTGGCATATGAGAATATGAGCTATACGGCAGAACAGGTATTCCGGGTGATTGGAAACTGTCAGAAGTGACGAAATTTGCCGGTGTAATTTGGCAAATATTACGGCTTGTAATTACTGAATTTGCATGGTAACATAAATGTATCAATTGAGAACAAGATTGTAACTCCTTGGAGGCATTACTTGTACAGCTTTTCGTTGTATGGTGCCAAAGAGGAGCTTTTTTGTTGCAGCAAATGGAAATTTCCGAGAGGATTGTTATCCTGGAAACAGGAGCATTACCCAAAGGACATAGTAAAGCGCGTGCTATGTGTTTTGGGTATTTTTTGTTCAAAATGATTGTTATAAAACGAGGCAGCAGAAAGGAGAGTGTTTCATATGCAGAGTAAATTTGAAAAAATAGCGGAAGAAATACTGGAAAGAATAGGGGGAGCAGCAAATATAAGTAATTGCACACATTGTATGACCAGACTGCGGTTTACATTAAAAGATACCAGCCTGGTGAAAGTAGAGGAAATAGAGGCATTACAGGGAGTACTGGGCATAAAAAATGCAGGAGGACAGTTTCAGGTAATCATCGGAAAAGATGTAAATGATGTCTATGACTGTGTCTGCAAAATTGCAAATATCAAAACTACAGAATTAGATATTACAGATGGAGAAGAGGCTGGAGAAAAGAAAAAAATCGGACAGCAGATATTAGATTATATCAGCAATGCATTCATACCATTGGTTCCGGCACTGGTTGGTTCCGGTATGTTAAAGGGATTCCTGTCCTTGTTTACTTATTTAGGCTGGCTGGATGCAACCAGCGCAACGTATGCTGTATTGTCAGCAGCAGGAAATGCAGTATTTTATTTTATACCACTTTTAATTGCGTATAATACAGCAAAATATTTAAAAGCAAATATTGTTGTTGCAATGGTTATCATGGGAGCGTTGATGGAACCGAATTTTACGGCACTGGCAGGAGCAGAAGACCCATTAACATTATTTGGACTGCCGCTAACGGTAATAACATATTCTTCCATGATTATACCAGCATTAATTATAGTACCTATACAGGCTCAGCTGGAAAAATTACTGAAGAGGTTTATTCCAAAATCAATCCAGTTATTATTTGTGCCACTGATTACCATTTTTGTTATGGTGGTATTGAGTGTATTGGTAATTGGCCCGGCATCCAGTGAATTGTCCAATCTGATTGGAAAGGCAAGTAACTGGCTGAATGATACCAATGCAGTTTTGTTTGGAATTCTGGTAGGTGGAACTGTTGGATATCTGACTATTCTTGGTGTACATATGGCACTGGTACCTATTATCATGTTGAATTTTACAAATATGGGAGCTGACCCGGTATTGGCATTTATGAGTGCAACCTGTTATGCACAGATTGGAGTGGCATTTGCTATCTGGTTCAGAAGCAAAGACAAGGAAGTAAAATCTCTTGCAGGAGCAAGCGGAATTACCGCATTACTTGCCGGAGTGACAGAGCCGATTCTCTTTGGCGTATGTATGAAATATAAACGTTCTTATGCAGTGATTGGTATTGCCGGAGCCCTGGGCGGTATGATAATGGGGATTTTCGGATGTAAGGCAATGGGATTTGTCAATGCAGGGATTTTAGGATTATCCGGATATTTTTCAGATACATTTGGATTCTATTTACTGGCAGCAGCAGTAAGTATGGTCGCAGGATTTATTTTGATGGCAGTGTTTGGATTTGGTAAAGGAGAGAGAAAGGATGCAGCAAGATAAAGGAAGCTTTCCAGATGATTTTCTGTGGGGTGGTGCTGTTTCAGCGTGTCAGACAGAAGGCAGCTGGAATGTAAATGGAAAAGGAGCCAGCATAGCAGACTGTATGGCATTGGGAGATAAGGAGGAGGGGAGAAAATGCTTCCCCTCCTTAGATAAAAAATATATTTATCCATCTCATTATGGAAATCATTTTTATGAGCATTATGAAGAAGATATCAAATTATTTGCAGAAGCAGGATTTCGATGTTTCCGGATGTCTGTTGCGTGGACAAGAATATTCCCAACGGGAGAGGAAGAAACTCCGAATCAGGCAGGCTTAGACTACTATAGAAGCGTGTTTGAAACCTGCAGAAAATATAAGATGGAGCCGATAGTTACAATTCTGCATTATGATCTGCCATTGGCACTTGCAATGAAATATGAAGGCTGGAGTAATCCAAAGCTGATTCCGCTATATGAAAAATATGCAAAAACCATAATCGATGAATATGCAGATCTGGTGGTTTACTGGATTCCTTTTAATGAGATAAACGGCCTGACACTGCCGCTTGGAACAGTATTTGGCGGTGGAATAATTGAAAAAGAAGGATGCAATATTTTGCCGGAACAGGATGACATGGAAAGAAGATATCGGTGTTTGCATCACCAGTTTCTTGCGGCAGCATGGGTAAGTGCATATGCCCATGAAAAATATCCACATATCAGGGTTGGTACAATGATTGCCTATTACTGTACCTATCCTTATTCCTGCAGACCGGAGGATGTAAGAATGGCACAGGAGCATCATAAGATTCACAATCTCTTTTGCCTGGATGTGCGGTTAAAAGGAAAGTATCCATGGTATATGAAAAAATTTTTCCGGGAAAATAAGATTTCGATAACATGCAGTAAAGAAGAGAAAGAACTTTTGCAGAAAGGAACAGCCGATTTTTGTGGATTCAGCTATTATTTTTCGAACTGTATCAGTGGACAGCAGGGATTGGAGTCCTCCATGGGAAATCTGATGGCAGGAGTAAAGAATCCATATTTAAAACAAAGTGAGTGGGGCTGGCAAATTGATGCAGAGGGACTTCGGATTGCTTTGAATGAATTGTATGGAAGGTATGAAGTCCCGCTTATGGTATTGGAAAATGGCCTGGGAGCACGAGATAAGGTTGAAGAGGGGAAAATTCAGGATACCTACCGCATTGCCTATTTAAAGGAACATATAAATGCCGTAAAAGAAGCACTGGAAGATGGTGTGGATGTGAAGGCCTATACGGCGTGGGGCTGTATAGATTTAGTAAGTGTGAGTACAGGTGAAATGGATAAACGCTATGGAATTATTTATGTAGACTTTGATAACAAAGGAAATGGAAGTGGAAAGAGAATTCCAAAAGAATCTTATTACTGGTACCGTCAGGTTATAGAAAGCGGGGGAAAAGAGGGTTTATCATATGAGAGAAAGAGATAAAATAAAGCAGCAGTTTGAATATTTTGTCCAGGGCCTGGAAAAGAATGATGCGAAGTTCTGGGAGATGGTCATTGCCAAAGATTGCAGAATGCAGTCGGAAACGGTTGGAGATGCGGAGGGATTTGATGCAGTCAAAGAGAAATTGGTCTGGAGAGGACCAAAGCTGGATTTCAACCGGTACCGGATTTACAATACATGTATTTTTCAGGAAAAGAATCAGGCGGTGCAGTCGGCATATGTGATTGCAACAGTGGGAGTGAAGGAAGATTATTATTTACATTGGTTTACATTTGGCGGACACTATCTGATAAACTGGATAAAGGAAGATGCGATATGGAAAATGAGTAGTCTGAAATACTGCCATGATATGGAATGCGGAAATACATCCTTTGTCCGGGGATGGTGGAAGTTAATTGATTATGATATCTGGACCGGCTATAAAAACCATCCTGTTATTTCAAAAGAAGAAGCACCATGGCGGGTAATGGACAATGAGGAAGACTGGACAGAGGAAGAAAAGATTGCAGATCTGTTCTGCCGGTATGCATGGGGGATTGATGAGGATGACTTTGAGATTACAGCATCGGTTATGACAGAGACGATTCAGTCGAATATACCGGGAAACTCCTTTGAAGGAAAAAAGGAATTGCTCACTATGCTGCAGGGAAAGCGGAAAAAGGAAAACAGTATGTCGCATGTGGGAAAGATTGTGTCGATAAAGCAAACCGGCGATGAAGCAGAAATGGTGGTATGGCGGTATGAACCGCACAGAATCGGCACAAAATTTACCCATGCTGGTAATATTGATACTATGTTTTATTCGGTAGACTACCTGTGGCACCTGAAAAAAGAGGATGGCAGGTGGTTGGTAACAGGAATCGATTATAATATTGGTGTATTTGGTGAAAAAGATGATGGAAGATACTATCAGTAACGTAGTATAATAGAGAAAACTCATGTGGAGGAAAAAGCGATGTTTGCAATTAAGAAAATCAATAATAATGTAGCAGTATGTAAAGATGGGAATGGTTGTGAATTAATTGCTTTTGGAAAGGGAATTGGATTTCCACAGATGCCATATGAGATAAAACTAGAAAATATAGACAGGACATTTTACAATATCAGCGCACAGTACATGGGACTGATGAATGAACTGCCGATGGATATCATAGAATTTACAATGAAAATACTGCCGGTGGTACAGAGCAAGCTGGATTATGATTTAAATCCAAATCTTGTGCTGACACTGGCAGACCATCTGGCATTTGCAATGGAGCGGGAGAGGAAGAAAATTTATATTGAGATGCCGCTTATTTATGACATGGAGCAGCAGTATCCCATGGAAATGAAATTGAGCCGGTATATTGTGGCGCAACTGGACAAAGTATTTCATGTGAAATTAAAAAGAAATGAATTATCAGGAGTTGCCATGTCTATCATAAGTGCGAAGATTACATCCGAGCAGAAGACAAAGGGAACGGATAAGATTGACTTTGAAGGCGTATTGAAGGATATCGGCCGGATTATAGAAAAGGAGCTTCATATCGTGGTAAATAAAGAATCCTTTGATTATGCCAGATTTGCAACTCATATGAAATATCTTTTGGACCGGATTTGCAGCAAACAATATATTGATACGGATAATATCACACTGTATCAGAATCTCAGGGAAGAGTTTGCGGATATTTCCAGATGTGTGGACTGTATTATAGAATATCTGAATCAGAAATTAGATTGTGAAGTAACAGAAGAGGAAAAAATGTATCTGATTCTGCATGTAAATCGGATTTGCAGTAAGGAAAAATGTGCAGAAGAAACAGAGGATGGGAAAGGAAATAGATAATGTTTTTTAAGAAAAAAGAAAGTGGAGAAGAAATATTTGCTCCGATGAATGGAAAATATATCGAACAGGCACAGATTCCGGATGCAATATTTGCAGAAGGAATGCTGGGAACAGGATGTGGTATCTGCCCGGAAGATGGCACCGTTTATGCACCGGCAGATGGTAAAATCGTTTCTGTGGCAGAAACTGGACATGCCATTGGAATAGAGACACCAAAGGGTGCAGAACTGCTGATTCATATAGGTATGGATACAGTGGAACTGAATGGACAGGGCTTTGAAGTATTTGCAAAAGAAGGGGACAAGGTAACAAAGGGACAGAAACTTATAAGCTGTGATCTGGAATTTGTGAAATTAAAAGGATTTTCTACAGTTACCGCATTGGTTGTCACCAATGCTGCTGAATTTAATGAAATTCATTTTGAAACAGGAAAAACATTTCCTGCCACAGCTTTGCTGGGCGAAGTAAGAAAATAATTTCAGGCGAGTTCCTTATATCCTAATTCATACAGTAATTCATTTACATCTGAGAGTGCACAGTTCCGCTGCAGGGAAAAGATAATCGCGCTGTCCCGTTCTATACGGGCATAGAGAATGGGATATCCGGTGGCTTTTAAAAGATTCTGTACTTCCGTAAAGGATAAATGCATGGCAAAGCAGAGAGCAAGCACTTTGTCTCTGGAAGGACGCTTGCGTCCATCAAAAATCTGATAACAGTAGTTACGGTCAAGACCGCTTTTCCGAATGAGAGAAGGCAGGTCTTGATTTTTTGTATGAATCAGCTGATTGAGATAATCGGAAACAGAGACCTGTACCAGTTCTGGTTCTTCCTGCTCGGTATAATCGGAGAAGGAAGGCGTATTTTTTAAAATATCTAAAAGTTCCTGCGTTGATTTTTTCATTTGGCGAATCCACCCATTTCTGCTATAGTGATATTGATTATCATAGAATGTAGAAGATAAAAATGCAAGAGAAAAAGGGAGTCTGACAGCAATGAGCGAAAAATTATACCAGGAGTTTCAAAGAAAACAGCAGGTGCCATTGACGATATTGGGAGGTAAGATGCCTTATCAGACGCAGCTGGTGCAGGACACTTCCACGGGAAGGATTCTGGTTCAAAAAATTATAAAGAAAGAAAATATTCCCATTTATTGTAAATTACAGAACCTGCAAAGTCCACATCTTGTAAGAATCATAAGCTGCAAAGAGCAGCAGGATGTGGGCGTGATATTAGAAGAATATATCAGCGGAGAAACACTGGATGAAAAATTGCGGCGATATGGGACGATGCCGCCGGAACTTGTCGGAAATTATGCACAGCAGCTGTTGGAGGTGCTGGAGCAGATTCATGCACAGGGAATTGTACATCGGGATATTTCACCGAAAAATATATTGATTTCCACAGATGGAGTTGTAAAATTACTGGATTTTGACATTTCTCGGCAATGGAAAATGAACCGGAATGCAGACACAACGATTCTTGGAACGGTTGGCTTTGCATCTCCGGAACAGTATGGTTTCCTTCAGACAGATGCAACGGCAGATATTTATGCAGTGGGTGTCCTGATGAATGTGATGTTAGAGGGCGTGCTGCCGAATGTACGGCTGACAGGGAAAAAACCATTCCAGGGTATCATAAAAAAGTGCATAGAGATTGACCCACAGAACCGCTACCAGAGTGTCAGTGAACTCAGGCTGGCATTTAAACCGGAGAGACAAATGCCCCAGGGAAAGCAGACGATTCTTCCGGGCTTCCGGACCGGAGTTGTCTGGAAAGAGATACTGGCAGTTTTTATTTATCTGTTTCTGATTATAGGCAGTATACAGTTTATGATGATGTATGGTAAAACGCCGGCCGTTTTTGGAATGGAAGCAATTGCGGTACTTATCTATGCATGGCTGTCCTGCGCGGTGGGATTCAATTTTCTGCTGTGGGATACCAAAGTCCCGGGAATCCGTTCGCTTCAGAAACCGGTACGGATAATCATCCGGATTATCCTGGCACTTATCCTTTTCTATTTTGGAATGCTACTGGAAAATTATGTAAAATTTACGCTGCTTGGGCTGACACCACAATAGAAATTGCCTGGCAGGAAGAGACAGGAAAATGATTGACATAAAAACGATTTAAAAATGTATGCCGTCAGCATACCACAAAACCTTCCGACTCATATATGATTGTCTCATACATAAGATTTATGAAAACGGGAGGCATAAGATGGAAAAAGTAAAGAAACCAATTTATAAGAAATGGTGGTTCTGGGTAATTATCGTTGTAGTCGTATTTGCAATTGCAGCAGGCGGTGGAAGCAGCAAGAAGGATTCGGATAAGAATTCTGTTACAGACACAGAACAGGCAGAGAGCGGCAAGAGCAAAGATACTGATAAAGATGCTGGGAAGGAAGATGCTCCGGAAGAAGATTTATCACAAATCGAGACGGATTATACGCTTGGAGCAGGACATTACACAGCAGGTGTTGACCTTCCAGTTGGTAAGTGCAATCTGACAGCAGTAAGCGGAAATGGAAATGTCAGCAGCAGTAATATGTTTAATGGCGGCATCAATGCAATGTTTGGCGTGGATGATGGGAACGGACTTTATGAATCCTCTTTTAATGGATTGAAAATGAAGGAAAACGTGGAACTTAAGATTTCAGGAGATGTAGTAGTACAGGTCAGTTATACAGAAGTAACCGGAGGCATGAGTGGAAGAGAATATGATGAATCAGCAGCAGTGGAATTAGGCAGTGGCAATTATACGGCAGGCACAGATTTCCCGGCAGGAACTTATACCGTAACAGCTGTGGATGGAACCGGAAACGTCAGCACATCAAATTTATATGATGGTGGAATGAATGAGATGTTTGGAGTAGACGATGGAAATGGTCTTTATACACCAGAAGTGAAAAATGTGGAACTGAGTGATGGCGTGGAATTGAAGGTAAGCGGAGTAAACATTCGCCTGGTGCCAGTGAAAGAATAGTTTGGATTTCAGAAAGCAGAACAGAAAAATATAATAAAAAACAGAATAGAAAAGCACGACAGAAATTGTCTTTGATAAAGAACAAGGCTGTTGTGCTTTTCCCGTTTCACAGGAAATACTACGAGAACTGGAATTCGTCTCTTGAGAAAAATCATAAGGGGTTATACAATAAGAGAAAGTTATAAAAGGTTACAAAAGAATTAAAAAGTTATAAAGAGTTATAAAAGGAGTACACAAAATGACAATCCGTACCGCGCAGATGGAAGATATTGATGCAATTACAGCAGTGGAGACAGAATGTTTTCCACCGGCAGAAGCAGCAACAAAGGAAGAATTCGCAGAACGTTTAAAATATTATAAAGACCATTTCTGGCTGATGTTCGATGGGGGACATCTGGTGGCATTTGTTGATGGCATGGTGACTAATCAGAAAGACCTTACAGATGAAATGTATGAAAAGGCAGACCTGCATGAGGAGCAGGGGGACTGGCAGATGATTTTCGGTGTGAATACCATTCCTGCATATCGAAGACACGGTCGTGCAGAACAGTTATTAAAAAGAGCTATTGCGGATGCGAAAGCCCAGGGAAGAAAAGGGCTGGTGCTGACCTGCAAGGATAAGCTGATACATTACTATGCAAAATTTGGATTTGAAAATGAAGGCGTATCAGAGTCTGCCCATGGAGACGCGGTGTGGAACCAGATGCGTCTGACTTTTCAGAAATAAGATAAACAGGAATCAGAGGATATAGAAATTGAAATATCAAAAAGTGATAGAGGGAAAATTTGTAGACCGTCCCAACCGTTTTATTGCGCATGTTAAAATTGATGGAGAACTTCAGACGGTGCATGTAAAAAATACCGGGCGCTGCAGGGAACTGCTGCTTCCGGATGCAGCAGTCTATCTGGAAGTGGCAGACAATCCAAAACGAAAGACAGCATATGATCTGATTGCTGTATATAAAGAAAATTTCGGGCTTATTAATATAGATAGTCAGGCGCCTAACAAGGTGGCAAAAGAATGGCTTGAGACACAATCGTTTGATTTGATTAGACCGGAATATAAATATGGAAATTCCAGGATAGATTTTTATATGAAAAAGGGACAGCAGGAATATTTAATGGAAGTAAAGGGCTGTACTTTGGAACGTGATGGCATTGGTTATTTCCCGGATGCACCGACGGAACGTGGCGTGAAACATTTGCGGGAGCTGGCAGAAGCAAGAAAGGCTGGCTATGAATGTATATTGGCATTTGTAATTCAGATGGAAGGTGTGGAAGAAGTGCGGGCAAATGTAATGACTCATCCTGAGTTTGGAAAAGCATTGGAAGAAGCAGATGCAGCAGGCGTAAAGATATGGTTTCTTATGTGTAAGGTAGAAAAGGACGGCCTCAGTGTGAAAGACTGGGTTCAGCGTGCAGAAACAGCGGAAACACGATTGCATTCAAATGGTTAATTGCCAAAGGAAGAATAATTAAGGAGAATACGGCGAATGGATTGCAAAGAAGTAAGAGTTGATATGAGGATACCAAATCCAAAAGACCGGGAAGAAAATGTAAGGGCGGCGCAGATTATGTTTCAAATGAACCATACGATGCCTTTTACGGAAGAATATCAGACGCTTTTAAAAGAATTGTTTGGAGAGAACCTTGGAGAGGGAAGCTACGTTGCAGCACCAATCAGTGGTGCCTGTGTCAGTACCATGAAAATTGGAAAAAATGTTTATATTAATTCTGGGCTGCTGGCAATGGCACGTGGTGGAATCGCCATAGAGGATGGCGTGCGGATTGCAGCTAATGTCCAGCTGATTTCGAATAAGCATGATCCTTATGATTTGTCGATACTGACCTGCAAGCCGGTGCTAATTAAAAAAGCCGCATGGATTGGCGCGGGCGCAAGCATCCTGCCGGGGGTAAGCATTGGAAAACATGCCATCGTCGGGGCAGCATCAGTAGTGACAAAAGATGTGCCGGACTATGCAGTCGCAGTCGGAAATCCGGCAAGGGTAATAAAGTATCTGGATGCCAGCCGTTTCGAAGAGATATAAGGAATAGATTTTATGGGATGGCAGGCAATATATAGCCAGGGAAAGAGTGCTGCGCTTCAATATTGTAATGGTGGGTTCCCATCGCAACCGGGCTACATAGTCGGGAAAAGGGTACTACGCTTCGATGACATTTTTTACTGAGAAGCAGCATAATTAGGAGGAAGAATGATAGCTGAAAAATAGTTGGTTAACAGAAATATCATACTAACGCTAATAATATAGAAGAAATGGTATGAAGAATGAGAGAAAATCTCTTGAAAAGTAAGTTATAAAGCAGAAAAATCATACTTAAAAGAAGATAAAGACAGATTTAGTATGAGAAAAGTAAGAAAAGTTGCGGAAAAATCATACTAAAAGGAATATGTTGCTGCATTTAGTGTGAAAAGACGCCACTTCGATTCCGCTGCGCTGCATCTCAGTCGTGGCTGTCGCCACATGAACGGAAAGATTCAGGCATAAGAACGAGAACCGCCACTTCGATTCCGCTGACGCTCCATCTCAGTCGTGGCTGTCGCCACATGAACGGAAAGATTCA
>NZ_QTWP01000002.1:0-452918 GCF_003461185.1 Roseburia sp. AF20-18LB | reverse complement strand
CTCCATCTCAGTCGTGGCTGTCGCCACATGAACGGAAAGATTCAGGCATAAGAACGAGAACCGCCACTTCGATTCCGCTGACGCTGCATCTCAGTCGTGGCTGTCGCCACATCATCAGAAAGCCCCAGCCAGCGACTAGGATACAAGTATCCAGTCGCTGGCTGAAACTTTCTTTGCGTTTCTCGTAGCTTGCACGAAAAATTTGCTTGACAAGTGGCGAATCGGCTTATATACTGAATTAGTGTGCATACAAATGCACATTTATCAAATAATAGCACAGGAGGTGAAAATAATGCCAACATTTAACCAGTTAGTAAGAAAAGGACGTCAGACATCTGTTAAGAAGTCTACTGCACCTGCACTTCAGAAGGGCTACAATTCTTTAAAGAAGAAAGCAACTGATACTTCTGCTCCTCAGAAGAGAGGTGTTTGTACCGCTGTTAAGACAGCTACACCTAAAAAACCTAACTCAGCTCTTAGAAAGATCGCCAGAGTACGTCTTTCCAACGGAATCGAAGTAACAAGCTACATTCCAGGAGAGGGACACAACTTACAGGAACATAGCGTTGTTCTTATCCGTGGTGGTCGTGTTAAGGACTTACCAGGTACAAGATACCATATTATCCGTGGAACTCTTGATACAGCAGGAGTCGCTAACAGAAAACAGGCTCGTTCCAAATACGGCGCTAAGAGACCAAAAGACGCTAAATAAGCTTAGCGCACACCAATAGTATCACAAACAGAGCTAAAGGTAAGTGTTGGAATTATTGTCACATACGATATATTTCCGCACGAACACATTTTAGAGAGACACATGTGAGTACCGTTGAATTAATCGAAACAAATACTACATGACAGGCACAATGACCTGTGATGCAAAACATGATTAAGGAGGGAAGTAACGTGCCACGTAAAGGACATACTCAGAAAAGAGACGTATTAGCAGATCCGATGTACAATAACAAAGTGGTTACCAAGCTTATCAACAACATTATGTTAGATGGTAAGAAAGGTATTGCACAGAAGATTGTATACGGTGCATTTGACAGAGTTGCAGAGAAGACTGAGAGACCAGCTCTTGAAGTATTCGAGGAAGCTATGAACAACGTTATGCCAGTACTTGAGGTAAAGGCTAGACGTATCGGTGGAGCAACTTACCAGGTACCTATCGAAGTTAGACCGGACCGTCGTCAGGCGCTGGCTCTTCGTTGGCTTACACTGTTTTCACGCAAGAGAGGCGAGAAGACAATGGAAGAAAGACTGGCAAATGAGATCATGGATGCAGCAAACAATACTGGTGCATCTGTAAAGAAAAAAGAAGATATGCACAAGATGGCAGAAGCAAACAAAGCTTTCGCACACTATCGTTTCTAATCAGAACGAGAGCATATTTTTTCGGTTAAGAAAATTAGGAGGAAAAAACCTTGGCTGGAAGAGAATATCCGTTAGAGAGAACCAGAAACATTGGTATTATGGCGCACATCGATGCTGGTAAAACAACGTTGACAGAGCGTATCCTTTATTATACCGGTGTTAACTATAAGATTGGTGATACTCATGAAGGTACTGCTACCATGGACTGGATGGAGCAGGAGCAGGAAAGAGGTATTACCATTACTTCAGCCGCTACGACATGTCACTGGACTTTGGAAGAGTTTACAAAGCCAAAGAAAGGTGCTTTAGAGCATCGTATCAATATCATTGATACTCCTGGACACGTAGACTTTACGGTTGAGGTTGAGCGTTCACTTCGTGTACTGGACGGCGCTGTCGGCGTGTTCTGTGCAAAAGGTGGAGTAGAGCCTCAGTCAGAAAATGTATGGCGTCAGGCTGACACATACAACGTACCTAGAATGGCATTCATTAACAAAATGGATATCTTAGGTGCAAACTTCTACGGAGCTGTAGATCAGATTCGTACAAGATTAGGTAAAAATGCAATCGTTCTTCAGTTACCAATCGGTAAAGAAGATGATTTCAAGGGAATTATCGATTTGTTCGAGATGAAAGCTTACATCTACAATGATGATAAGGGTGATGATATCTCTGTAACAGACATCCCGGATGATATGAAAGATGACGCAGAATTATATCATACCGAACTGGTTGAAAAAATCTGCGAGTTAGATGATGACCTTATGATGCAGTATTTAGAGGGAGAAGAGCCATCTGTTGAAGATATGAAGGCTGCCCTCAGAAAAGGTACCTGCGAGTGTACAGCAGTTCCGGTATGTTGTGGTTCTGCTTACCGTAACAAGGGTGTTCAGAAATTATTGGATGCTATCGTAGAATATATGCCAGCTCCAACAGACATCCCAGCTATTAAGGGTGTTGACCTTGAAGGAAATGAAGTAGAGAGACATTCATCTGATGATGAACCATTCTCCGCTCTTGCATTCAAGATTATGACTGACCCATTCGTAGGAAAACTTGCATTCTTCCGTGTTTACTCTGGTGTAATGAACTCCGGATCTTACGTACTGAATGCAACAAAAGATAAAAAAGAACGTGTAGGCCGTATCCTTCAGATGCATGCAAACAAGAGAGCAGAGCTTGAAAAAGTTTACTCTGGAGATATTGCAGCAGCCGTTGGATTTAAGTTTACAACTACTGGTGATACCATCTGTGATGAACAGCATCCGGTTATCTTAGAGTCCATGGAATTCCCAGAGCCAGTTATCGAGCTTGCTATCGAGCCTAAGACAAAAGCTGGACAGGGTAAGATGGGTGAAGCTCTTGCAAAACTTGCAGAAGAAGATCCTACTTTCCGTGCTCATACAAATACAGAAACAGGACAGACCATCATCGCTGGTATGGGTGAGCTCCATCTGGAAATCATTGTTGACCGTCTGCTTCGTGAATTCCACGTAGAAGCAAACGTAGGTGCTCCACAGGTTGCTTACAAAGAGACATTTACAAAGCCAGTTGATCAGGAATACAAATATGCAAAACAGTCTGGTGGACGTGGACAGTACGGACACTGTAAAGTTAAATTCGAGCCGATGGATGCCAACGGAGATGAACTCTTCAAGTTTGATTCTGCAGTTGTTGGTGGTGCTATTCCTAAGGAATACATCCCTGCAGTAGGCGAAGGTATCGAAGAAGCTACCAAAGCTGGTATCCTTGCAGGATTCCCAGTAGTAGGTGTTCATGCTACCGTATATGATGGATCTTACCATGAGGTCGATTCATCTGAGATGGCATTCCACATTGCCGGATCCATGGCTTTCAAAGAGGCTATGGCAAAAGCAGCTCCTGTAATTCTTGAGCCAATCATGAAAGTTGAAGTTACTATGCCGGAAGAGTACATGGGAGATGTTATTGGTGACATTAACTCTCGTCGTGGACGTATCGAAGGTATGGATGACATCGGTGGTGGAAAAATGGTTAAAGCATATGTTCCACTTGCTGAGATGTTTGGATACTCAACAGACTTACGTTCCAGAACTCAGGGACGTGGTAACTACTCAATGTTCTTCGAGAAATATGAGCAGGTTCCGAAGTCTGTACAGGATAAGATTGTTGCATCTAAAGCAAAATAATAAAAATGCTTGAAAAACTCGCAAGTTTTTTATATAATCAGAAATAGCCGAGTGACTTATTAAAATGTAAAAATAAGCGCCCAGAAAGGGCATAAAATTAAGGAGGACGTTTTAAAATGGCAAAAGCTAAGTTTGAAAGAACCAAACCACATTGTAATATCGGAACCATTGGTCACGTAGACCATGGTAAAACAACTTTAACAGCAGCTATTACAGCAGTTTTAGCAGCAAGAGTTGCAGGTAATACAGCTACAGATTTCGCTAACATCGATAAAGCTCCAGAAGAGAGAGAAAGAGGTATCACTATCTCTACAGCTCACGTTGAGTATGAAACAGAGAAGAGACATTACGCACACGTTGACTGTCCTGGACATGCTGACTACGTAAAGAACATGATTACCGGAGCAGCTCAGATGGACGGCGCTATCCTTGTTGTTGCTGCAACTGATGGTGTTATGGCTCAGACAAAGGAGCACATCCTTCTGTCTCGTCAGGTAGGTGTACCTTACATCGTTGTTTTCTTAAACAAATGTGATATGGTAGACGACCCAGAGTTAATCGAGTTAGTAGAAATGGAAGTTACAGAGCAGTTAGAGGAATATGGTTTTGAAGGCTGCCCAATCATCCAGGGTTCTGCTCTTAAAGCTCTTGAAGATCCTAACGGACCATGGGGCGACAAGATCATGGAATTAATGGATACTGTAGATAGCTATATCCCAGATCCACAGCGTGATACAGATAAACCTTTCTTAATGCCAGTTGAGGACGTATTCACAATCACAGGTCGTGGTACTGTTGCAACAGGTAGAGTAGAAAGAGGAACATTACATCTGAATGACGAACTTGAAATCCTTGGTGTTAAGGAAGATGTTCAGAAGACAGTTGTAACTGGTATCGAGATGTTCCGTAAACAGTTAGACGAGGCTCAGGCTGGTGATAACATCGGTGCACTTCTTCGTGGTGTTAACCGTGACCAGATCGTTCGTGGACAGGTTCTTGCTAAACCAGGTACTGTTACTTGCCACAGAAAATTTACAGCTCAGGTTTACGTTTTAACAAAAGATGAAGGTGGACGTCATACTCCATTCTTCAACAACTATCGTCCACAGTTCTACTTCAGAACAACTGACGTAACTGGTGTTTGTGAATTACCAGCAGGTACAGAGATGTGTATGCCTGGTGATAACGTAGAAATGACTATCGAACTGATTCATCCAGTAGCTATGGAGCAGGGTCTTACTTTCGCTATCCGTGAAGGTGGACGTACTGTAGGTTCAGGACGTGTTGCTACAGTTATCGAGTAATCTTTGCTCTTGCAATGAATTGCTAAAATAAGTAAAATTAACCCGGAGAGTGTTCGCACTTCTCCGGGTTTTTTGCAACTTGCACACAACCAACAGAGGGAGACATTATGGTTACTTGTAGAGACGTCAATAATTTGGATCTGGATGGAGTAGAACTGCTGACAGGGGAAGTGGGACTGGACAGAGTGGTGTCCTGGACATATTTTGTGCAGACGAAGCCATATGAAGATCATATGAATCCTGGCAACTTCGCACTGATTGTAGTGGATTATCTGCGGTTTGACATCGAGAAGACCTTTGAAACAATGGTAGAACTGAATGCACTGGGAATTTCCGGGCTTGCAATATCGATTGTGGATGACCGGGAGAAAATTCCACAGAAAATGATAGACAAGGCGGTTGAATTGAAATTGCCACTGTTCTATGTCCGCTGGGAAGGCGCAACCTTCGTGGATATTGCACAGAGTATCGGGCAGCTGATACTGGAAACCAATATTACAAATAAGCGTACCGGGGACTATTTATATAATCTACTGTTTGGATATGAAGTAAATGATAAATATATTGAAAAAATATCCAGCCAGTTTGGACTGGCTTTTGACCGGGCATACCGTGTTGGAATCATTGTAATTGACCGGAAATATGGAATTAACCTGGAGCAGGATGAGCATACTTATCTTTATTATACGGACTGTCTGAACCGGGAAGTAATGCATATGGAAAATCGTCCGATGTATATGCGTTTCTTAAATAAATTTGTGCTGCTGTTTGAGGCAACGGAGGATAAGGAGACAGAACGGCAGATTGAACAATTGCTAAAGAAGCTGGACAGCCGCCCGCAGTTCGCCGGGCTGATACACAGTACCTGTATTTTAGGCGCAGCCTATACGGATCCGTCTGAATTTGGCAAGAGCTATCAGGAAGCAAAAAATCTGATTCCAAAGAAAGATTATCTGCCGAATCCTACTAATAAAAAAGTGCTTAGTGCCAGTTCCATGGGCATTTATAAATATATGTTTAACAATGGAAATCAGCAGGAGATACTGGACTACTGCAATGACAAATTAAAGAAGCTTGAGATGTATGACCAGACCAATGGGGCATTTCTGGTGGAGACGCTGCTGGCATATTATATGAGTGGATTTAATGTGGGAAAGACAGCAGAGGCTTTGTATATCCATCGAAATTCCCTGCAGTACCGCCTGAAGAAGATAGAAGAAATATTGGAGGTTGACCTGGAAGATTCCATGGAATATCTCGATATTGTAAACTGTATTCTGGTAAAAAGACTGATGTTTAATTAAAATGCTGTGCAAAATGCACAATCAAATTGTGTATTTTGAAAGTTGAAAAGAAGAAAAAGAAAGTATACTATACTGTCTATCAGCAAAGACGCTTTGAGAGAAAGAAATCTCAAGCGTCTTTTTTGATACTCTAGAGAAACAAAAAGTCGGCTTCACATTTGCATTTAAGGAGGAACATATTATGAATAAAAGAAAATTATTAGCATTGGTACTGACAGGAGTTATGGCAATATCTACATTGGCAGGATGTGGTTCATCAGATACAAAAACATCCGATACAGATGTGAAAACCTCAGAGACAGCAGAGACATCTGATAAGAATGTATTAAGAGTTGGAATGGAATGTGCATATGCTCCATTTAACTGGACACAGGACAGTGATACAACACCGGATGGAAGCAAGGCGGTTCCGATTTATGGATCTGACTATTATGCATATGGATATGATGTGGCAGTAGCCCAGAAGCTTGCTGATGAGATGGGAATGGATTTAGAGGTTCATAAAGTAGAATGGTCTTCCATTGGAATCTCATTAGATGCAGGAGATTATGATGTAATCATTGCAGGAATGGGAAAAACAGCAGAAAGAGAAGCTTCTTATTCATTTACAGAACCATATTATTACAGAAATAACTGTATCGTAGTAAAAAAGGGAAGTGCTTATGAAAATGTAAAAGGACTTTCTGATCTGGCAGGAACCGGATGTAAAGTAACAACACAGTTAGGAACCGGCTGGGTACCTCTTTTGGACCAGATTGAAGGTGCAGAGCAGTCAGGAAATTATGAGACAACATCCGAGTGTTTCATGGCAATATCCAATGGTGTTGCAGATGTATGTGTCGTAGATTTGCCAACCGCACAGTCAGCAGCACTTACCAATGATGACCTTGTGATTATTCAGTTAGATGCAGATGATTCTTTCACCGGTGATGATGAAATGGTAAATGTATGTATCGCTACCAGAAAAAATGATACCGCATTAAGAGATAAAATCCAGGATGCGATGGATGCCATTGGCTGGAATGATAAAGCCAAAATGGATGAGCTGATGGATACTGTTCTGACACAGCAGCCGGCAGCAAACTAGAAATATTTCCAGCGTAAGCTGAGTAAATAGATAAAGTGAGGTAGAGAAATATGTTAATAGAAAATCCGAGTAATTCGTTAGAGTGGATGATATTTTTAGCCCAGAAATATGCAAGTATGTTTATCAAAGGAACCTGGCTTACACTGGAAATTGCTGTAATCGGAACGCTGGTTGGTTTTGTGTTAGGCTATATTGTCGGACTTGTAAATGATGCAAAAATCAGCGAGGGCGATAATGTTTTCAAGAAGCTTCTGATGCGGCTTTTGAAAATCATCTTTACTGTATATGTAGAAATCTTCCGTGACACTCCAATGATTGTTCAGGCAATGATTGTATACTATGGAATAAAAATGCTGGGAGTAGAAATGACACCGGTATTTGCAGGTATTGTGGTAACGGTATTAAATACCGGAGCTTACATGGGTGAGACAGTACGTGCCGGAATCGGCTCCATTGATATGGGCCAGCGTGAAGGCGCATGGGCAATGGGAATGTCGCCATTTAAGACAATGTTGTATGTGGTACTGCCACAGGCATTTAAAAATATTATCCCGGAGATGGCAAATACTTTCCTGACAAACCTGAAGATGACATCCGTATTAAATGTAATTGCAGTACAGGAACTTTTCATGGCTGCAAAAACAGTCGGAGGAAATTATTACAAATACTTCGAGTCATACCTGGTAATTGCAGTGATTTACTTTGTATTGTGCTTTGTCTTTGATAAGATTTTCAAATTTATTGAAAAGAAAATGCAGGGCAAGACAGATTACGCACTGGCAATTGAGTATATGGATAATCAGTAGGAGGAACGGATATGGGAGAGACAGTAATTTCAATCAAGGATTTGAGCAAATCATTTGGGGACCATGAGGTTTTAAGAAAAATAGATATTGATATAGAAGCAGGGGAAATTATCTGTATAGTTGGTTCTTCCGGTTCCGGAAAGTCAACGCTGCTGCGGTGTATCAATAAACTGGAGCGGCAGACCTCCGGCAAAATTCTTTACCATGATAAGGAAGTCCGGAATGTACAGAAGGACATCAATGAATACCGCTCCAGGGTGGGAATGGTATTTCAGTCCTTTAACCTATTTAACAATATGACTGTATTGCAGAACTGCATGCTCTGCACCAGAAAGGTGCTTCATATTTCCAAAGAAGAGGCATTTAACCGGGCAATCACACATTTAAAGGATGTAGGAATGGCTCCTTATATCAATGCAAAACCATCACAGCTTTCCGGAGGACAGAAACAGAGGGTTGCCATTGCAAGGTCTCTTTGCATGAATCCGGAAGTACTTCTTTTCGATGAGCCGACTTCTGCACTGGACCCGGAAATGGTAGGAGAAGTATTAAATGTTATGAAAGAGCTTGCCAAGACGGGACTTACAATGATTATTGTTACTCATGAGATGGCATTTGCAAGGGATGTGTCCACCAGAACCATTTTCATGGATTCCGGCTATGTGGCAGAGGATGCAGCTCCATCCGAACTGTTTACCAATCCGAAAAATCCGAGAACACGGGAATTCTTAAGTCGTTATTTAGCAGGTTAAAGGAGGACAGAAAATATGGAGAATTTTGTAATAACCTTTGCAAGAGGATTCGGAACAGGCGGAAAGGCGATTGCTTCCCAGCTGGCAAAGGAGTTAGGTATTCACTGTTATGAAAACCGAATCTTAACGCTGGCAAGCCAGCTCAGTGGACTGGATGAGAATATTTTTCAGGAAGTAAATGAAAAAATGAGGGAGACCAGTGGATTTTCCAGCTTTTTAAGAGGGCTGCCACGATCAAGACGTTACATTTCCAGAAATGAAAAATTCGTATCGGATGACAAGCTGTTTGAATATCAGAGTGAAATTATCAAAGATCTGGCAGAAAAAGAGTCCTGCGTTATTGTCGGAAAATGTGCCGACTATGTACTGAAGGGCAAGCCAAATGTGGTGAGCATCTATATTGAGGCACCGAGAGCATTCTGCGTGAACCGTACCATGGAAAATATGGGCGTGACCGAAGAGGTTGCTAATGCAACCATAGAGCGGACGGATAAATTCCGGGCAGATTATTATGAATATTACACCCATGGAAATTACTGGACAAACCCGGTCAATTATGACATGACATTAAACAGTGAGCGGGTCGGCGTGCAGAATTGTGTAAAAACGATTGAGCAGTACCTGATTATCAAAGGGCTGATTACACCGGATATGATACATCCGGCAGGAGAATTAAAATAAGAGTTTGGGATAAGAGTTTGAAGTGAAAAGTTTGAAATAAAAGTTCAAAATAAAAGTTCAAAGTAGGAACAGAGTTGGAAAATTAGAAAAAGACAGAAAAAAGCAGGAACACCGAAACTGGAACGGAGCTCCTGCTTTTTTGCGGCAATAAGAAAATGCTGGTGGCAGCTTCTGCAGGGATTGTTTTATTGCGAACAAACTGGATTTTATATATAATGAAGTAAAACAACTCGGGAGAAAAATTGATGGAAGCAGGAATGATTACAACAGTGCTTTTGGTGGCATGTGCAACTATATGTATTGGCGTTGGCATCTTTTACTTTTTTATTAATAATACGAAAAACAAGGGGCGGATTTGTATCCTGCTTCTGGGAATAGGAGGAGGAATCTGGGCACTGGGTTCAGCATTGTATGGAAATTGTACAGATGACAGATTGGCACAGAATTTCTTTTGCATGACAATTGTGGGCTTTAATTTATATGTCATTGCGATTGTAATTTATGTGGCGTGTCTGACTGGTGTAAAAATAAATGGATATGGTCTGATGGTTGGATTAGGAATACTGACATCTCTGGTGGATGGTGTTTCTTTTGGAAGTATGCGGATCCGCCATTTTTACAGGGTCAATGGAAGAACCTGCTTTACCACAGAATTTCATGGCAGCGTGTTTTACCACTGGCTGTATATTATGCTTTGCTTTTTGTGCTGCATCTATATTGTACTATATTGGTCGAAGAAAATTATGCGTAAAAGTCAGAGAAAATATGTGGCATATATCATTCTGGGAAATACAATTATGCTTCTTTCGGCAATTCCGGATACGGTGTTACCATTTTATGGAATTAAATCTTATCCCAGTTCGGTTTATGGCGTAACAGTTTCGTTTTTAATGACTGTATTTTTTAGTATCCGGTATGATACTTTTGGAATATCAAAATTAACAGTTTCAGATTATCTGTTTAATCAGATTGACTATGGTGTGATGGTATATGATTATCAGAGAACACATATTTTACATAATACAAATGCAGAAGTGTTGTTTGGTGCAGATGTGGAACAGCCTTTTGAAGAACTGGTAACCTGCGAGTGCAATAAGGAAGAATTTGCAGAACAGCTTTATCAGGGAAAATTAGAGCACTGCAAGGTGAAATGCCTGCAGGGCAATCAGATTTTATCGGTAACGTCTTCGATGGTCTGCGATGAATATGGCGAGATGCAGAACACTATCGTAACACTGGTGGATATTACTTACGAAGAAGAACTTTTAGAGCGGCTCCGGGTGTCAGACCGGGCGAAGACCGATTTCCTTACGAATATGTCCCATGAAATCCGTACGCCAATCAACGGTATTATGGGAATGAACAGTCTCCTGCTCCGGCAGATTGATACGCTGCCAAGGGAGAAGATTGCAGAGTATGCAGGAAATATGCAGCGGGCCAGCAGAACCTTGCTTGCTATTGTAAATGACATTTTGGACATTTCCAGAATTGAATCCGGAAAGATGGAGCTGCTTTGCGAGGGTTATGAGCTGGCATCCCTCATCAATGACTGCTATACGATAGTTGCCTCTAACTGCAAGAAAAAGAATCTGGATCTGTATATGGAAATTGATGAGAATCTTCCATCCATTTTATATGGAGATGATGTCCGTATCCGCCAGATTGTAAATAATTTCCTGTCCAATGCGGTAAAATATACGAAGCGTGGTCATGTAATTTTAAAAATTTCTTATAGCAGGATAGATGAGGAAAATATTAATCTGCGTATCGATGTAAAGGACAGTGGAATTGGAATCCGGAAGAAGGATATGGAGAATCTTTTTCAGAATTTTACCAGGCTGGAGGAACATAAGAACCGGAATATTCAGGGAACCGGACTGGGATTGAGCCTGACGAAACGTCTGGTAGATATGATGCACGGAGAAGTACAGGTAGAAAGCCAGTATGGTGAAGGCTCAACATTTACGGCAATCATACCGCAGAAGGTCATCTGTCTGGATGGAGTAGGAGATATGAAGCAGATATTTGAAAACTACGAATTATCTGCGGCATTGCAGAAAGAGGTTCCGCAGTTTAAGGGCGCACATATTCTGGTGGTTGATGATATGGAAATGAACCGTATCGTAGCAAGGGAGATGCTGCTGCAGACTGGTGCAATCGTGGATGTGGCAGGCAGTGGAGAAGAAGGGCTGACTCTGATGAAAGAGCAGCACTATGATCTTATTTTCATGGATCAGATGATGCCGGATATGGATGGCATTGCCACCTTTGAGGAAATGAAGCGAATGAATCATCAGAATAAAACTACACCGGTAATTGCCATGACAGCCAATGCGGTAAAAGGAGCAAAGGAAATGTATCTGCAGCAGGGATTTGCAGATTATATTTCGAAGCCAATTTTTGAAGAGAAGATGTGGAAGATACTGGAACGTTTTCTGGCGGATAAGCAGACAGATACAGTGGAAAAGCAAAATTCTGACGGTGGAGCAGAAGAAAATAAGAAATTATTACAGGAGCGTTTTCCATACCTTGACACCGAGCAGGGAATGTCCGTATGCATGGAAGACGAAGATTTTTATCTTAAGATATTAAAAGATTATCTGAAAGATGAGATGGTGGATACTCTGCAGCAGGATTATGAGGCAGGGGCCTGGGCACAGTATCAGATTCATGTGCATGGACTGAAAAATGTGTCTGCGAATATCGGAGCCATGGAGCTGTCCGAGCAGTTTAAGGGATTAGAGTATGCCATCAAGAATCATGACATTCCGGATACGGATTATATCCGAAGTCATCATGATAAAGTAATGGAGGCATACCAGGAGCTCTTGCGGCGGCTGGAGCGGGATGTCTGAGAAGGAGGAAGACAAACATGGTAAAAATCGACTTAATTACCGGCTTTTTAGGTTCCGGTAAAACAACATTTATAAGAAAATACGCCCAGTATCTGATGAAACAGGGCATGAATATTGGAATCTTGGAGAATGACTATGGCGCAGTAAATGTGGACATGATGCTGCTGCAGGATTTGATGGGAGATAGCTGTGAGCTGGAAATGGTAGCCGGAGGCTGTGATAAGGACTGCCACAGAAGACGTTTTAAGACAAAGCTAATCGCCATGGGCATGTGCGGATATGACAGGGTGCTGGTGGAGCCATCCGGAATTTTTGATGTGGATGAATTCTTTGATGCACTGCGGGAAGAACCACTGGATCAATGGTATGAGATTGGAAATGTAATTACAATTGTAGATGCCAAGCTGGAAAAAGAGTTGTCTGATGAGGCAGATTTCATTCTGGCATCAGAGGTGGCAGATGCAGGCTGCATTCTATTAAGCCATGCCGATGAAGCTACAGCAGAAGAAATGGATGCAACGGTTGCACACATCAACGAAGCCTTGGAGAAGATTCACTGTAAGAGAAGACTGGAAAAAGAGATTCTGCGTAAGAGTACACCGCAGCTTACTTCGGAAGATTTACACTGGATTATGAGCAGCGGCTATGTGATGGAAAATTATGAGAAAATGGACCTGGAGGAACACTCCGGTTTCGAGTCCCAGTATTTTATGAATGTACCTATGACGGCAGAAAAATTGCAGAAGGTCGCAAAAGAAATCTTAGAAGACAGCTCCTGCGGAGCAGTATTTCGGATTAAGGGATTTATAAAAGCAGAAGATAATTCCTGGATACAACTCAATGCTACCCACAACGGAGTGCGGATGGAACCGATTCAGGAAGGTCAGGAAGTCATTATTGTAATCGGAGAGCATTTGCGTCGGGAAAGAATTGATGCATATATCGGAGTAGAGAGTGTATAAAGACAAAACGATACTATAGTGTACGAATGAATAATACAAATGTACAATATAATACACAAAGTAACACAATATATTCTATTAATTCTAACGAACAGACTGAAAAAAGCAGAAAAAACAGGAAAATGCAACTTTTTGTAAAAAAATATTGACAGAGCAAAAAAGACGTGATATTGTATAACTGTTCAAAATAATAGACAAACAAAAGCGAAGGCGCTTACCAATCGGTAAGTGCCTTTTTTACTTTACAGGAAATTGCTTTCCTGTAAAGTAAAAAACGCTCCGCGAGGATGCGCACTGCGGCGTATAAGGTAGATGTCGCAAGCGACCGACGCAGGCGCGAGAATGTGCCGAGGCACATTCATTGTTCCGTCGATTGAACAAAACAAACCGGTTTAAAGAGAAAACAAAAAAGAGTAAAGAAAATGTCAAGGAGGATTCGATTATGAAATTAAAAGACACAGGATTAAGCGTACAGGACATTAAAGATAAAGTAAATAAATATATGATTGAAACATATGAGCGTTTCGATTTCCTGGCTGAGACAGCAGAGGGCATGTACCTCTATGATGAGAAAGGAACACCATATCTTGACTTCTATGCAGGAATCGCTGTTAACAATGCAGGAAACCGTAACCCGAAGGTAGTAGCAGCAGTAAAAGATCAGGTAGATGATATCATGCATACCTTCAACTATCCATATACCATTCCACAGGCACTGTTAGCAGAAAAAGTTTGTAAGACCATTGGCATGGATAAAATTTTCTATCAGAACTCCGGAACAGAAGCCAATGAAGCAATGATTAAAATGGCCCGTAAATATGGAATTGAAAAATACGGTCCAAATAAATATCATATCGTAACTGCTAAAATGGGATTCCACGGAAGAACATTTGGAGCAATGTCAGCAACCGGTCAGCCGGGAAATGGCTGCCAGGTAGGATTCGGACCAATGACTTACGGATTCTCCTATGCACCATACAATGACCTGGAGGCATTTAAAAATGCATGTACCGAAAATACAATCGCAATCATGATTGAACCGGTACAGGGTGAAGGCGGAGTACATCCGGCAACCATGGAATTCATGAAAGGCTTAAGAGAGTTTTGTGATGAGAAAGGAATGCTCTTATTATTAGATGAGGTACAGACCGGATGGTGCAGAACCGGTGCGGTAATGTCCTATATGAATTATGGCGTAAAACCGGATATCGTATCCATGGCAAAAGGTCTTGGCGGCGGAATGCCAATCGGTGCAATCTGTGCAACGGAAGAGGCCGCCAAAGCATTTACACCTGGTTCCCATGGAACAACCTTTGGTGGACATCCAATCAGCTGTGCAGCAGCTTTAGCTGAGGTAGGAGAGCTCTTAGACAATGACTTAGCCGGAAATGCAAAGAAGATGGGAGATTATTTCTCAGCAAAATTAGAAAAATTACCACATGTCAAAGAAGTAAGACATCAGGGCTTATTAGTTGGTGTAGAATTTGATGATACCATTTCCGGTGTAGATGTAAAACATGGCTGCTTAGACAGAAAGCTTCTGATTACAGCTATCGGTGCACATGTCATTCGTATGGTGCCACCACTTATCGTATCCGCAGAAGACTGCGACAAGGCATATGCAATCATTGAAGAAACGGTAAAATCACTGGAAAAGTAAGAAATTTAGGAATCCGTGTCCTTCAAACCGGGCACCGGAAGAATAACAGAAAGATAAAAATAAGAAATAGAAAAGACGAGGATGTCACAGAAAATAAGTGTGCCCTCGTCTTTTTTATGCAGATAGTTGCCAGGCATCCATACGAAGCTGCCGGTGGCAGGTTCTGCAGATGAGAAAAAAACGTTTGTATATACATTAAGGAAGGGAAGCAAAATGGAACATCTTGTTATTACAATAGGATGCGAATATGGCGCAAAAGGAAATCAGATTGGGAAAAAGGTTGCACAGGATTTGGGCATCAAGTTTTATGACCGTGAAACGGTAGATGAGATTATCAAAGAAGTAGGAATTCCCAAAGATATTATGGAAAAGGTAGAAGAAGGAGTGACCATTGCAGGTAAAGGAGCAGAAGGCGATGTCAGGGGTTCTTTCTCCAAATATGCTGATTTGACAGAACGTGCAATTCACGTCCAGAAAACAATTATTCGAAAACTCGCAGCAAGAGAGTCCTGTGTGATTATAGGACGTTCTGCTGATTATATTTTAAAAGAACAGAAACCAATATTACGCATTTTCATTTATGCACCGGACGAAATCCGGATAAAGAATGTAATGGAAAGCCACAATCTTTCGGCAGATGATGCAAAATTGCTGATTGTGGAAAAAGATAAACGTTATCACAAAAGACATATGGCACTGACCGGAAGCAACCGTGGAGACAGACATAACAGGGATATGCTGATTAACAGTGATTTACTGGGTGTGGATGGAACTGCACAGTTGATTGAAGAAGTAGCCGGAAAAGTATTTCAGGAATAGGAGGTAGTAAATATGGAACAGAAGAAAACAGAATTCAATAAAGTATTTAATGCCTGGGATATTCTTGTCATTGCATTTGGTGCCATGATTGGATGGGGCTGGGTCGTATCCTCCGGTGGCTGGATTCAGAAAGGCGGAGTTCTTGGAGCAGCTCTCGGATTTGTTCTTGGTGGAATCATGATATTCTTTGTGGGATTGACTTATGCAGAACTTACAGCAGCCATGCCACAGTGTGGTGGTGAGCATGTGTTCAGTTACCGGGCAATGGGCTCAAATGGTTCCTTTATCTGTACATGGGCAATCGTCCTGGGATATGTTGGAGTTACCTGCTTTGAAGCATGTGCATTTCCAACGATTCTGACCTATCTCTGGCCGGGATTTTTAAAGGGATATCTTTATACGGTAGCTGGATTTGATATCTATGCTTCCTGGCTGATTGTAGCAATTATCGTTGCATTTTTAATTATGATAATAAACATTTTTGGAGCCAAAACAGCAGCTATTTTACAGACCATTCTTACTATTATCATTGGTGGAGCAGGGATTTTGTTGATTGTTGCATCCGTCATCAACGGAAGTGTAGATAATCTTAACGGACAGATGTTTGCCGGCACATCAACTGGAGGTGGAATCAAGGCAGTACTCAGTGTTGCGGTGTTATCTCCATTTTATTTTATCGGATTTGATGTTATCCCGCAGGCAGCAGAGGAAATCAATGTTCCACCGAAGAAAATTGGAAAAATGCTGATATTATCTGTTGTACTGGCAGTGCTGTTTTACTCACTGGTTATCATTGCAGTAGGTCTGGTATTAAAGCCGGATGCCATTGCAGCATCACAGACAGGAACCGGTCTTGTAACCGCAGATGCCATGGCAGTAGCGTTTAAAACATCGGTCATGGCAAAAGTAATTATTGTTGGTGGAATGTGCGGAATCATTACTTCCTGGAACTCCTTTATGATTGGTGGTTCCCGTGCTTTATATTCCATGGCAGAATCCTATATGATTCCAAGAACTTTTGCAAAACTTCATCCAAAGCATAAGACCCCGTTAAATGCATTAATCCTGATGGGAATTCTTACGATGTTAGCACCGTTTGCGGGACGTGTCATGATGGTATGGATTTGTGATGCAGGTAACTTTGGATGCTGTCTTGCCTATTGTATGGTATCCATTTCATTTTTGATTTTAAGAAAGAAAGAACCGGATATGCCTCGTCCGTATAAAGTGCCTGGTTATAAATTTGTGGGTGTAATGGCAGTCTTAATGTCAGGATTTATGGTATGCATGTACTGCATTCCGGGAACCGGCGGCAGCCTGATTCTTCCGGAGTGGTTGATGGTTGGAGCCTGGAGCTTGCTTGGAGTTGTATTCTTTGTAATCTGTAAAAAGAAATACAAAGAGTCCTTTGGCAGTCTGGTACAGCTTATTTCAGATGAAGATGCAGCAACATTGATGCCGGAGGCAGATGATGTGGAGCTGGATCAGGTAATCGATGTGGCAATCGACCGTGTATTGGCGCGGCTGGCAGGATAATGGAATGTATAGAGTAAAGAAAGCAGAATATAGAAAAGTCGAGTAGTAAGTTCTGAAAATACCGACAGAAAATGAGAGGAAAAGCTATGAACGAATTTAATTTTTCAGTACCACAGAATATTATCGTAGGAAGAGGCTCTATGGCAAAGCTTCCGGAAGTTGCAAAAAAAATGGGTGGAAAGCATGCGTTTATCATATCCGGACCGCATCTTAAGAAGATGGGGCTGGTGGAGAAAGCTGCAGAATCTTTAAGAGCCGAAGGAATTTTGGTGGATGACTTTACGGATATCGAAGGAAATCCTTCCGTTACAACCGTAGAAGCAGCGACAGAAGCATTTCAGGCTTCCGGGGCAGACTTTATCGTAGCTTTTGGCGGCGGTTCTCCGATGGATGTAGCCAAGGCAGTCGGTGTAGTAGCAAAGTACGGTGGAAGCATTACCGAATATGAAGGAGCACATAAAGTTCCGGGCAAAATTATTCCATTGGTGGCACTGCCGACTACAGCAGGAACCGGTTCTGAGGTAACGGCATTTTCTGTAATTACCGACCACAGCAGAGACTATAAACTGACGGTATTTTCTTATGAACTGCTGCCGGCATATGCTATTCTGGATGCAGACCTGATTACAACGGCACCAGCCAGTGTGGCGGCAGCCTGCGGAATTGATGCATTTATCCATGCAGAAGAGGCGTATATTTCAACTGCGGCTTCTCCATTTTCCGATGCCATGGCAGAAAAAGCAATGGAGCTCATCGGAGAAAATATCCGGAGATTTGTAGCAAACCGCACTGATGTGGAGGCGGCAGAAGCAATGATGGTAGGATCGCTGTTTGCAGGAATTGCATTTTCTTTTGCGAGACTTGGAAATGTGCATGCCATGAGCCATCCGGTCAGCGCATTCTTTGATGTGCCGCACGGAGTTGCCAATGCAGTATTACTTCCGGTAGTAGCGGAGTATAATGCCTTGGCTGACCATGGAAGATATTATAAAATTTATAATTACATCAGTGAAATTCCGGCCTATGAAGATGAATTTGAACCGATGATGTTAGTGGATGCCATCCGTTCCTTATGCAAAGCCATCGGAATTCCGGCAAATCTTACGGAAGCCATCAATCAGGCAGGCAAAACAGGAAGCATCAGCCGGGAGACCATCGAAGAGAAAATAGAAGCAATGGCAGCAGATGCCATGAAGAGCGGCAATATTGCAGTGAACCCACGGTCATCCCGTCAGTGTGATATAGAAATGTTATACCGCAAGGCACTGTAAAACAGATATCTTTATCAAAAACATCGGTTAATATCATAAAAATTTGATGCGAAAAGTTTGATGTAAAAAATTTGAAGTGGAAGTTTCAAATGGAAAGCGAGGAAAATGTATGGATTACCTGTCACACAATGTATCGGAAAATTTAAAGAGACTGCGTCAGTCCAAGGGGATGAGTCTTGATCAGGTGGCAGAGCAGACCGGTGTAAGTAAGAGTATGCTGGCACAGATTGAAAAGGGAACGGCAAATCCATCATTGGGTGTGCTTGGAAAGATTACAAGCGGACTGCGGATTGAATTTCAGACTTTAATTGAAGCTCCCCGTGTGGATTTCTGTCTGGTGAAGCCGGAAGAAATGATTCCAACCAAGGAACTGGAGGGACAGTATAAGGTCTTTACCTGCTTTCCATTTGAGGACTCCCAGTCCGTAGAAATCTACCGGATTGACGTAGAGCCGGGCGGTGTATACACCAGTGGAAGCCACGGCGAGCGGACGAGAGAATATATTACGGTAATCGACGGCACGCTGACCATAGAATGCCATGACCACAGCCAGAAGGTGGAAAAGAGCCAGGTCTACAAATTTGAAACAGACCAGCCGCACATTTACCGGAATGAAGGAAGTGAGAGAGCAAGCTGTATGTGCTTTTTCTTAGACTATACAAATATTCGATAAATATAGCAGGCAATTGCGAAAGAGAGATAGATTTTGCACGGAAAATATTACGTTGATTCACAGAGGATTATCTTTATCCGATATGAAATGCCAACAGTTCTTAGAATGCGGGGTTTTCTTGCTTGTAAATTGTCTTTCCGCTTGCTTTGTCAGAATCGCTGCACTGTCCGTCGAGAGCAGATGCCCCTAACAGCCCTTATCAGGCATCTGTACTTCGACGAACCGTGCAGTTATTCTGACAAACATTGGAAAGACTGTTTTTATAACAAAAAGAAAACCCCGCATTTTAGAACTGTGGTATTTCGTAGCGAAAGAAAATCCACTGCGAATCAACGTAATATTATTGTGGCAACTCTTCTCAATCCCTCATTCACAATTGCCTGGAATATTTATGGAAGAAATAGAATAAAAATATATATTTTACAAAGATTATACAAATATCAGACAAAGCAAATCTTGACTTGATTCATTCCGAGGATTAGAATGGAAAAAGAGAATGAATCAGGAGGTGAAATGCATGGACAGTTGCGACAGTACTGGGCGAAGTAGTATCTGCGGTAGCAGACAGAAGATGATTTTGGCGCAATTGGCCATGGATTTCTGATAAGAATCCAGACAGGACAATTGCTCTTTTTACGCTGGAAATGCGCTGTGTGTTTCCTGTAATTGTGAGGGTATCATCTGTGCTGCTGCTGCAGGAAAATGATGTAAGGAGGCAGAAGCAGTGGACGAGAAATTAAAAGAGCAGAATTATGTAGAAGAGTTAATAGAGATTATCCGCAGTACAAAGAGTAATGAGGAATTGCGGGATAAATTATCCGATTATCATGAAAATGATATTGCGGATGCATTTGTGCGTCTGGATGAAGAAGAACGAAAGAGATTGTACCCAATCCTGGGAGCGGAACAGGTTGCGGAAATCTTTACTTATATTGATGACCCGGATTTATATCTGAATGAATTGGATCTGGATAAAGCGGCACGGGTTATTTCCTATATGGACTCCGATGATGCGGTAGATGTCTTAGACGAACTGGACGATTCCAAGCAGGCACAGCTGGTAGAATTGCTGGATGAAGAATCCAGTCATGATATTAAGATGATTCAGTCCTATGAGGATGATGAAATTGGTAGCAAGATGACCACGAACTTTATCGTGATTAAAAATGACCTTACCATCCGGCAGGCCATGCGGGAGCTGATTCGTCAGGCGGGAGAAAATGATAACATTTTGACAGTTTATGTTACTGATGAAGCAGGCAAATTCTATGGAGCCATCGATTTAAAGGACTTAATCATTGCCCGTGAAAATAATGCACTGGAAGATATCATCAGCACATCCTATCCGTATTTGCGTGATCATGAACAGATTAGTGAATGTATTGAGCGAATGAAGGACTATGCAGAGGACTCCATTCCGGTACTGGATGAAAATGATGAAATCTTAGGTGTTATCACATCTCAGGATATCGTAGAAGTTGTGGATGATGAGATGGGTGATGACTACGCAAAGTTAGCAGGTCTGACCGCCGAAGAAGATTTACAGGAAACGCTGATAGAGAGTATGAAGAAACGTCTGCCATGGCTGATTATCTTGCTGGTACTTGGCATGGGCGTATCTTCTGTAGTTGGAATTTTTGAGACCGTTGTAGCCGTAATTCCAATTGTCATGTGTTTCCAGTCGCTGATACTTGACATGGCAGGAAATGTCGGAACACAGTCGCTGGCTGTAACCATTCGTGTACTGGTAGATGAAAATCTTACGTCAAAACAGAAGCGTCATCTGGTAGGAAAAGAAATGCGTGTTGGATTTATGAACGGACTTTTTCTGGGGATACTGGCATTTTCCTTTATCGGATTATATGTCTGGCTGTTAAAGAATAATCCGGTGAGTCATGCATTTATTATTTCAGGATGCGTGGGTCTTGCACTGATGATAGCAATGGTAATATCAAGCCTTGTGGGAACCTTGATTCCAATGCTTTTTCATAAGATTAAGATTGATCCGGCAGTGGCATCCGGTCCATTGATTACCACAATTAATGACCTGGTAGCAGTAGTAACCTATTATGGATTAGTCTGGCTGCTGTTGATAGATGTATTGCATTTTGCATAGCATAAAACCTTAGGATGATGAGGAAATAAAGGATGAATAAAATCCAGAATATAAAAGTCCTTTTTTGGGATATTGATAATACACTGCTTGATTTTGATGCGGGAGCAGAAGATTCCATGAAACAGGCATTTGCAGATTTGGGGCTGGAGTTTAAACCGGAAATGTTTAATGTTTTTCAGGAAGAAAATCATATTATCTGGGACAAAATCGAAAAGGGTGAATTATCAAGGGAAGACCTTCCCTATGTCCGCTGGCAGATTATATTAAAACGGCTGGGATTAAAAGCCGATGGTGTGGCAATGGAGCATGTGTTCCGAAGCTACCTTCATAATAGTGCAGTGCCGGTGAGCGGTGCATTGGAAACATTGGAAGCTTTAGCAGGAAAATACATATTCTGTGCAGCAAGTAACGGACCGTATGAGCAGCAGCTAAACCGTCTGGAACGAGGCGGCATGCGTAAATATTTTACACATTGCTTTGTTTCGGAAAAGGTTGGCGTAGAGAAACCGAGCCTTCGTTTTTTTGAAAAATGTATGGAGGAATTGCCTGGAATTGAACCGGAAGAATGCCTGATGATAGGTGATTCCCTGACAGCAGATATTGCAGGAGGACATGCTGCAGGACTTAAAACCTGTTGGTATCATCCGGAAGATGCCATAACCAATGAAAAATTAAGAGAGTTAGAGCAGCAGGCAGATTACAGAGTAGAAAAATTGGTGGATTTGACAAAAAAATTATAGCTTGGATGGGAGAGATTAACAGGAGAAAAATGGAAGACAGGAAAGAAATTATAAAAATCAAAGAACCCATATCAACTGCAAATAAGTTTCACTCTTCGGAGCTTTTTTATATTGAAGAGGCAAAATTACCGTTCTCAGCAGGAATTTATACTTTAGCGGGGTGTGCGATGCACTGGCATCATTCATGGGAAATTTTGTGCCAGTTAGAGGGTGAAGCATATGTAAGATTTGGTGGGGAGAAGATTATTTCAAGACCAGGCGACATCACGGTCATTTCTGGGGAAGAACCACATGAAACGGAAAAAATTACAAAGCGACATAAAATATTGTTGTTACAGTTTCAAATGGAACCTGTTTTACCCTATTTTTCTGTGGCAAAGGAATATCAACACATTCCAAGTATATTATTAGATCCGTTTCGAAAAGTTGGACATTTTAATTTGAGAAGTAAAAAAGTAGAATCCATTATGTGGAAAATAGAGGGAGAATATAAAAAGAAGATTTTGGGATATGAGATTCGGATACCTGCGTATATTATGGAACTAATGGTATACTTTATGCGAAATGATTATATTTGTGCCAGAAGACCTGCGACAGAAGTTATGATAGCCTTGGAAAAAATCAGACCTGCGTTGTCTTACATAGAAGAAAATTATCAAAATCATATAGAGTTACAAAATGTAGCAGAATTGTGTTGCATGAGTATGTATACATTTTGCAGAGTGTTTAAACAGGCAACAGATTATACATTTGTAGAGTATTTAAATCATATCCGATTAAAATCTGCAGAAAAATTATTGCTTTCCACAAAACTCCCCATCAGTGAAGTGGCATATGAATCTGGTTTCTCGGGATTGAGCTATTTTAACCGGAAGTTTAAGGAAGTATATTCTATGGGACCAAGCAGATACCGTAAAATAAGTGGAAATGAAGAAATAAACTGTGAGGGTTATCATCATTCCAGAATTTAAAATATAGTAGTATATAAAGGAGACGAAATATACAAAATGTGATTAGTATATTTCGTCTTTTTTTTATTAAAAATGTCTCGCGCAAAATAGTGCAAAAATAAAGCAAGAATGAAATTGAATCATGAATATAAAATCGTTATATTTAAACTACAAAAAGCAAGGAGAATAAAGTAAAAGGCGCCAGGGGAGAAGAACAAAAAAGTATTAGTGTAAAAGGAGGAAAAAGAATGAAGAGATTAGTTGCAGTACTGTTGTGTATGACAATGGCAGTATCAATTACAGCTTGTGGTAACTCTGAAACAGAAAATAACAAAGTAGCAGGAACAGAAGCCGGAGATAAACCGGAAAGCATTAGCGTTATTTGTACAACCGACGAAGAAGGACTTTATGAGTATGCTGGAAAGAAGTACGAAGAAATGTATGGTGTAAAAGTGAATCTGATTTGTCAGTCCTATGATAGTACACACGAAAAAATTACTACAACATGGACCGGTGGAGGCGATGCGGATGTTTGCTATGTAGATATTCCATGGGTTGCAGAATTTGAAAGTAAGGGAGTAACCATAGACTTAAGTGAATATATGGATGAAGATGTAAAAAACAGTTTGATTGAGAGTTCGTTAAATCAGATGATTTATAATGGAAAAACAGAAGCAATTCCGTTTGCAAATGGTGGAAAATGGATGTTTTATAATAAGCAGATGTTAGCGGATGCTGGATATGAGGAGCCACCAAAAACATGGGATGAATTAAAAGAAATGTCTCAGGATATGATGGATAAAGGCATTTGCAAGTATGGTATTGCGTGGGGAGCATCCCAGGCAGAAGGTTTGATTTGTGATTTGACAACCATGATTTACAGTTTTGGCGGAACATGGCAGAAAGAAGATGGCTCATTTGACATCAACAGTGAAAGTGCAAATAATGCAGTACAGTTTATGTATGATTCGATGCAGGATGGATGGGCAGATCCAGCATCAATTACCTACACGGACAGAGATTGCCTGGATCCATTCATGGCAGGAGATACAGCATTTGTTATGAATTGGGCTTATGTGTATGGATATGCAAATAATCCAGAAAATTCTACTGTTGCAGGAAATGTAGATGTATGTTTAATGCCTGGAACTGATAAAGCAGAAAGTGCTTCAGTAACTGGTGGCGGTGGCTTCGGAGTATTATCTACCTCAAAATATCCGGAGTATGCATATAAATATATTGAGTTATTTACTAGTGAGGATATTCAGAAATATGCATATGAGAATTATAATGTACTGCCGACAATTGATGCATTATATAAAGATGAGAATCTGGTGACTGAACATGAAGAGCTGGCTAAGTTTTATCCGCAGTTTGCAACAGCTCATCCAAGACCTCAGCTTGCTGATTATAGTGAGTGGTCTAATACAGTACAACCATTATTTTCGGCAGCGCTGTCAGGTTCAACTTCAATAGAGGATGCACTAAATCAGGCAGAAGAAGTATCAGAAAGTTTTGTGAATTAAATAGAGAATGGCAGGTAGGTAAACTGCCTGCCATTTTTAATATGAGGGTAAGAATATGAAGAGGAAGAATAAATCAAGTATATCACAAGCACGAACTGCTTATGGGATGATTACTCCTGCCATGCTGATTATCATGGGATTAGGATTATTTCCTGTTTTGTTTACATTGTGGTTCAGCTTAAATGATGTAAATCCAGGTAGTCTTGCAACGAAATTTGTTGGATTAAAGAATTATGCAGAAGTTATGAGTACCCATGCATTTTGGAATTCTTTAAAAATTACTTTATATTTTTCAGTTGTATCAGTGATAATTCAGATTATATTGGGAACACTTACAGCATTATTGCTGAATCAAAATTTTAAGGGAAGAGGCTTTGTGCGTGGAATTATTCTGATTCCATGGGCAGTGCCAACGATTGTAAATGCAAATTTGTGGAAATGGATTTTTAATGCGAACGCAGGAATTTTGAATAAAGTATTATTAAAATTACATTTGATAGATGAAAATATAGTCTGGCTTGGAAGTGGTAAGCTTGCAATTAATATGATTATATTATCAGATACATGGAAGATGCTTCCACTTGTTATCATTATGCTGCTTGCAGGACTCCAGACCGTGTCTAATGATGCAAAGGAGGCATCAATTATAGACGGGGCAAATGCATGGCAGAGATTTAAAGTAGTGTATTTTCCTGCATTAAAGCCAATGTATATAGTGGTTCTTGTTTTGCGTACAATTCAGACGATTCGAGTTTTTGATATTGTATATTCGTTGACGTCAGGTGGACCAAATGACAGTACACAGGTAGTAAGCTTTTATGCGTATCATGAAATCTTTGATTACTTACATTATGGTAAAGGTTCGGCAATATGCGTAATTATAGCAGTTGTTATATTGTTATTGAGCCTTCTTTACCTGAAAGCAGGAAAAACGGAGGATTAAGATATGAATCGAACGGTAAAGAGAAGAATAGGAAGGATATTATTATATTTGGCAGTGATATTATTGGTTCTTTGGACGCTATTGCCAATTATCTGGATGTTTATATCCAGTATCATATCAGAAAATGAATTGTTAAGTAGTGACAAAATACTGCCTACATCAATTACCTGGGAACGATACAAAATGTTATTGTGGGATAAAAATCCAACAAAACAAGTTGAAGTATTCCGAATGGCAATAAAAAACAGTTGCATTGTTGCGGGTACAACAACAGTAATTAGTCTTGTATTAGGTGCAGTGGCATCCTATGCGTTTGCAAGATTACGCTTTCGAATGAAAAAACCAATGTTATTTGGAGTAATGTTTTTTCAGCTGCTACCACCAATTGCATTGGTAATACCGTATTATATCATGATTAGCCGGATGGGGCTGCTGGATCATTTGGGAACATTAATATTAATTAATACAAATGCAGTTCTTGCCTATGTAATCTGGGTCTTGAACGGATATTTTAAATCGGTTCCATTTGAACTTGAAGAAGCAGGACGGGTAGATGGTTGTAGTTGGAATCAGGTGTTTTGGAAAATTATTATGCCAACAGCATTACCGGGGTATGTTGCAGTAGGTGTTCTTGCATTCCTTATGGCATGGGATGAATTTCTGTACGCATTAATTTTTACTACATCAAAAACTTCGAAGACATTAACGGTTGCGGTATCAGAGTTTGGAACAAAGTATGGAATTGATTATGGAATGATGATGACTGCAGGATTGCTGGCTACAGTTGTACCAATGGTATTAGCACTAATTTTCCAAAGATATATTGTAGGAGGATTAACGGCAGGAGCGGTTAAGGGTTAAGAAAAAGGAGTAAAGAATGGAACACGGATTTAAGTGGAATTTTATTGACAAAAAAGGGACTTTTGTTTGTGAAAATGCCCGGGAAGTAAATCAATTATATTTTCCTATATGCAATGAGGCTGGAATGAAAGCATCGGTGACACCCTGCTTAAATGGAGATGCCAAAAAGAATCAAAATGAATTTTTGTATCTGCCAGTTTCAGTAGAGGACTTACATAATAATCGTTCTGGAAGAAATTTCTGGGTTTATACAAAAGAGCAGGGAGCATTTTCTGTGGTGGGAAATTCTGCAAGACAGAGAGCGGAGCATTGCTTTAAAGATGAAGAAAAATGGAATAAAATAGAGTGCGGTTTGCTATATCACAGCTTGTATTATGCAATCCCTGAATTGAAATTAAACTGCATTTTTACAACGTTTTGTCCGGCAAATGAGGATGTAGTAGAAATTAACAGGGTTATTCTGGAAAATTACGGGTCAGAAATTCTGGAATTTGTGCCAACAGCGGCATTTCCTATTTTTGGACGATCGGCAGATAATTTAAGAGATCATAGACATGCAACATCACTGATGCAGAGAATAACATTGGAAGAAAACGGGATTGTTGTAAAGCCAACGATACACCATGATGAAAGAGGTCATGAACCGAATGATACAAGTTATTTTGTATATGGATCAGATGAAAGCGGGCAGGCAGCAGTAGAAATGTTCCCTACAGTAGAGGAGTTTATTGGAAAGGGAGGAACATTAGACTGGCCTGGAACAGTAGTAGAAAATAGTATACCAGAACATGATATGACATATCGGAAAGATGGTATGGAATGCATTGGCGCAATGCGTTTTGCAAAGGTACGGTTAGCACCAGGCGAAAAAAAAGAATATATTATCTGCGCTGGAATTACTGAAAAAGAAAATTTTAACAAGGAGTTTGAAAAGTATAACAGTAAAGAAAAGGTTGAAGCTGCGTGGAAACAAAATGAAGAGCATTGGAATGGAGAAGCTGACAAGATAAAATTTCAAGGCAATTCAGATAAGTTTGATGGCTGGTTAAGGTGGGTAAGTATACAGCCTGTTTTAAGAAAAATATATGGTTGTTCATTTCTTCCATATCATGATTATGGAAGAGGTGGTCGCGGGTGGAGAGATTTGTGGCAGGATTATCTGACATTATTATTACAAAATCCAATGCGGGTTCGAAGTGTTTTTGTTCATAACATGAAAGGTGTCAGACTGGATGGAAGTAATGCAACTATTATTTTGGATGGTGAGGGCAATTTTCAGGCAGACAGAAACAAAATATCCAGAGTTTGGATGGATCATGGTGTCTGGCCATTATTTACACTGTTGTTATATATGAATCAAACTGGAGATATTTCTATTTTAGATGAAGAAGTGTCTTACTGGAAAGATGCACAAATTGAAAGAGCGAAAAGGATTGACACAAATTGGAAAAAAGAAGATGGAAATAGTCAAAAGACAAAGGATGGTGAATGTTATACCGGAACAATATTAGAGCATTTACTTTTAGAAAATTTAATTTGCAGCTTAAATATTGGAGAACACGGGAATATAAAGCTTGAAGATGGGGATTGGAATGATCAGTTGGATATGGCTCCGGATAAAGGGGAAACAATACCATTTACGGCTTTTTATGGAAAAAATATATGTGATATAGCAGATTTACTTGAGATTCAAATAGAGAAGGAAGACCGAAAAACGATTTCTGTATTTGAAGAAATGGAAATACTGCTTGAGGGATTAAAGGAAAAGGAACCCCAAAAAGAAGTGGAAGTATTAAAGAAATATTATGAACACATAAGATTTGGAATAAGCGGAAAAAAGAAAAAAATACCGGTTTTAGAATTAAAAGATATGTTGCGCTGGAAAGGAAAACAATTATTACAGCAGGTCCGAGAAAATGAATGGATTGAATTATCATCAAAAGAAGGCTTTTTTAATGGTTATTATAATAATAATGGAAATGCAGTTGATGGAATTCTTGGAGATGGAAAATTGCGATTTGGATTGACAGCCCAGACCTTTTCTATTATGTCAGGGGCGGCGACGGATGAACAGGTTCAAAAAACAATACATGCTGTAAATAATTATCTTCCGGATAAAAATACCGGAGGAATCAGGCTGACGTTACCATTGGGAGATAATACCTGGAATTTTGGAAGAGGATTTGCACTTATTTATGGAGAAAAAGAAAATGGTGGCATGTTTAGCCATATGACAACTATGTATGCTTATGCGTTATATAGCAGAGGGTATGTAAGGGAAGGTTATCAGATTATAAAATCTATTTATGAACTTTCTACAAATACACAAATAGCACAAATATATCCTGGTGTGCCGGAGTATATCAGTAGCAGAGGAAGGGGAATGTATTCTTATGTTACTGGTGCAGGAAGCTGGACAATTTTTCTAATGCTGACACAGGTATATGGCATACGTGGGCAACTTGGAGACTTATTAATTGAACCAAAACTAGTAAAGGAGCAGTATGATTCCGGTGAAGTTTTAACAGTAGACACATTATTTGCGGAAAAAGAAGTATGTGTTTCTTTTTATAACAGAAAATATTTGGATTATGGAGAATATCAGTTGGGAGAACTTAGCATAAATGGAGAAGTATGGAAGAATCAGATAAATAGTACCTCTGTTGTGCTACATCAGGCTGAACTGGAAGAAAAGCTTATAGCAGGTAGGAAAAATCAAATTTGTATCGAATTAGTGGAAAGGAAGGGATGATGTGATGGAACTTAAATTTCCGGTAGGATTAGAAAAAAATGAAGTTTTAATAGAAAGGGACGGAATAAAAATAGAAGTACCGTGGCCGGTTCAGATTCAGATTTTAAAGGAAAGAAATAAGAAAGCAAAGTATGATGTTATAAGAAGTGAAAAAAACATTCATATTGCAGAAGCAGACGTAGAAGTAAATAAAGAAAACAGATTTCATATTATTGATATGTGGGAACAAAATACAAATAATATAAAACTGAGTAGAAAGGTGGCCTGTATTTCAGCAGAAAAAGAGACTGCTATCCGGATATCTACGGAATTCCATTGTAAATCAAAACATGCAAAAAATTTTGACGATTATCAATTTGTAATACCGGGTGCTTTTTATAATAAGAATGATACAGACCAGAATGGACAGGATGATTATCTTGGAACTTTTGAGCAGGATTATAAGGATGATAGAAATCCAAATTTGTCAGTGACAGGATTTGCAAAAAATGACAAGCAATTTATTTCACTAATTCGGGCAGATATTCCAAAGGTGGATACTACAATAACCAGAAAACAGATAGCAGAAAGGCATTTTGTTCATAATACAGATATTGGATCCCTGGGAATTGCACCATCTGCAAATAGAATGGAAGAATTTTTGTTACGTTGTGATTATCCATTTTATGAGAGAAATTCATTTTGCTTAAATGTAGATGGATCGGAGTGGGCTGCATATCGAAAGATAAAACAGGGAGAAGAATTGGAAGTTTCATATATCCTGCAGTTTGGAGAAGCTGAAAATCTGACAGAAGCATCGTGGAAGACGAGCGTATTTCAGATGGAACGAATTCTTAATGATGATATCAGACATCCATTTAGTCTGGAAGAAACAATACCATACAGAAGAGACTTATTACACAATAGCTTTAGAGATTTTCCAGAAAAGAAAAATCATCCTTGTGGTTATGTGTGCCATTTCTCACCAAGAGAAAAATATGGAAATCAGAATGTACTGGAATATGGATTTTCTGGAAATCAGACTATGGTTTGCTATGAAATGCTTCGGGCTGCAGAAGAAACAGGAAAGGAAGAATATAGGGAACGGGCATTAAAAACAATACAATTTTTTGTGGAACACTGTATTGCAGAAAGTGGTTTGCCGAATGCAATGTACAGTGTAGAAAAAGAAGAATTTGTTTATTGGTGGACTGGCGTATTAATGCCATTTCAGTATTCGGAAAACAGGAAAGAATTAGAAAAATTTCTGGGGAATCAGGTCGTAGGTGCAATGATGGGAATTGCAGAAAAATTAA
The DNA here is from genome assembly GCF_003461185.1 of Roseburia sp. AF20-18LB. NCBI lineage: Bacteria > Bacillati > Bacillota > Clostridia > Lachnospirales > Lachnospiraceae > Roseburia > Roseburia sp. AF20-18LB. Next base: position 422,483 of record NZ_QTWP01000002.1, on the reverse strand, counting down.
AAGGAACAAAAGGAAATTATTGCCGGACTATGACGGAGGCTATGTATTATTTAATGCTCTGTTTTCTGGAGGAAAAGGAAAATGGAACATTACATAAAGACTGGCTGGATGTAGTGGTTGCATTTTGTGATAAAATGATTGAAATTCAGAATACAGATGGCTCCTGGTATCGGGCATATACGATGGAAGGTACTCCAATGACATATCCGGAAGAATGGTTTGGAAGTAATGTGATAGAGCAGGGGTCAGGAACAATTTTTCCGGGAGAAGTATTAGCATTAGTACATGAATACACCGGTAATGAGAAATATAGAAGTGCATTGTGTAAAGCTGCTGATTTTATTATGGAACATTATGTAGAAGATGTTTTATATCTGGGAGGATTAAATGATACAACGCATAAAAAGTCTGTAAAGATAGATGCTGTTGGAGTAATGTATAATATGCGGACATTGTTGTTGGCATATGAAACTACCAAAAAAGAACGATATTTGTATGGCGCAAAATCAGCAGCACAGATTCTTGCATCATGGACTTATCTTTGGGATATTCCGTTTGATGAAAATACACTTCTTGGAAAGAATGATTTTGGAACAACTGGCTGGGCAGGGTGTGATGTTATTCCGGGATGTAGCTATGTGGACGATGAATTTGTAGAATTCGTACCAGATTTAATGCGAATTGCAGAGTATAGCGGGAATAAAAAACTGGCTATATTGGGAAAAATTGTAACATTAGGAATGCAGCACGGTTTATCTATGCCACAAAGAATGTATGGATATACAATGCCTGGAATTCAGTGTGAAGGATTTCTGACATCCTTATGGCTTTCTGATACAGATGATTTGGAATTTTCGGGAGCTGTAGCAAAAAATAAAGGAGATGATAATGATACTTGTAATGGACTGATAAATGGTCAGGCACTTTACAATCTCGATTCATTAAAAAGAAGATATCACACATTAGAGTTTGATAAAATAATTGAGCAGATATTTGCCGAGTAAAGTTATAATGCCTCATAGACATTTTATGCGTCTATGAGGCATTTTCTATAGAAGTCGGTATTGTGCCGATTAGTATCAGCAGTGCTCCCGGAATTTCAAAAGGAGTCAGAGTTTCATGCAAAAGCAGAACAGCAAAGATAACAACCGATAGTGTTTGACAGAATAAGCAGTGTTCATTACAATGTTTTTAGAAAAAAGAAATGGGGGAACAGGGATGTTAGAATGTGAAATTGAAATCGGAAAAGAAGAGCAGGATGCGCTGCTTGAAATCGCTTTGAATTCGAAGGAGTATCGAAAGAAAAGAAAAGCGGAAGCAATAAAATTTTTAATTCTGATTGTAGCTTGTATTTTGATTATAATATGGAGAGTAACAAATAGCGATACAAGGCTTGTTGTACTTTGCTCACTCTTGGCTGCATATAGTCTTTTTATGATATGCGGAGGAAGCAAGCTGATGCAGAAGACGGTATTAAAGAAATCTGTTACAGTAATGGATAAAGAACTAAAATCCGGTTATCGGAAGTATACTTTCAGTGAAGATGGAATTCTTTTAAAATCAGAAGTTTCAGAAGGAAATACTGCATGGACACTTTATAAGGATTGGGAAATCTATGGAAATTACATCTGCATCAGGAATCTGTCGAATGAAAATGTTCTTGTAAAACAGGATAAATTGTCGGCAGAAGAGAGGACATGGCTGATTGATTTACTGACCCGTCATCTGGGAAAAGCAGTAAATGAGAAATGAATGGAAAGAAAATAAATAAAAAATAGACGAAAAGAAAATGGGGGAACAGAGATGTTAGAATATGAAATTGAAATCGGAAAAGAAGAGCGGGACGCGCTGTTGGAAATAACTTTGCAATCGGATGTATACCGGAAGAGAAGAAAAGTGGTAACGATTACTTCTGTGATTATGTGCATAGTCTGTCTGTCATCCGGAATGTTAAGCTTTATGCTTGGCAGGGCAGAAATGGGTTCACTTTTTATGATTCTTTGGGCAGCTTTTCTATATTTTGCATGCGGCGGCAAAAAGGTACAGCAGAAAGCAAGACTTAAGAGATTTTATGCAAATGCACAGAAGGCACTGGTAAGTGGCCACCGCAAGTATATTTTCAGTGAAGAAAGCATCAGCATAAAATCAGAAATAGCGGAGGGTGTGAATCTGTGGACTGCCTATAAGGACTGGGGATTCTATGAAAATTATATTTATATCAGAAATCTGTCCAATCAGGTGATTCTGGTAAGGCAGAGCGAGCTGTCAGCAGAAGACCATGCATGGCTGGTGGATTTGCTGACCCGTCATCTGGGCGCAGCGCTGGCTTAGAGGAAGCAGAATGAAATGGTGGAACGGAATCTTACTACAGGAAGTGTATTTAAAAATGTAATTATATTTTCGCTGCCATACCTTTTATCTTATTTTTTACAGACATTGTATGGAATGGCAGATTTATTTATCATCGGGCAGTTTGAAGGAGTTGCCAGCACTACGGCGGTATCCATTGGCTCACAGGTCATGCATATGATAACAGTTATGCTGGTGGGACTTGCCATGGGAACAACGGTCAGCATCGGACAGGCGATTGGAAGCAAAGATAAGAAACGGGTGGCAGAAGGAATTGGAAACACGGTAATCCTATTTATGGGAGTTGCCCTTGTGCTGATGACGGTGCTGCTCTTGCTGACAAAACCAATTGTAACAGTAATGTCTACACCACAGGAAGCAGTAATGGGAACGATATCCTATCTTACCATCTGCTTTATCGGGATTCCTTTTATTACAGCATATAATATTATCAGTGCAATTTTCCGTGGTATGGGTGACAGCAAGAGTCCGATGTACTTTATTGCCATTGCATGTGCGGCAAATATTGTCTTGGATTATGTATTTATCAGCGGTCTGCATCTTGGACCGGCAGGTGCAGCTCTTGGAACCACTTGTGCCCAGGCAATCAGTGTAATGATTTCCCTCGTTATGATTATAAGACAGCGGGAGAAATTTTCTCTTAGCAGAAAAGATTTCAGACCGAACCGAAATGTAATGGGACAGATTTTAAAAATCGGTATTCCCATTGCATTGCAGGACGGTTTCATTCAGGTGGCATTTATGATTATCACCATCATTGCGAACCAGCGTGGATTAAATGATGCAGCGGCTGTGGGAATCGTGGAAAAGATAATAGGCTTCCTGTTCCTGATTCCGTCCTCCATGTTATCAACAGTATCTGCACTTGGTGCACAAAATATCGGAGCGGGAAAGAGGCAGCGTGCCAATGAAACACTGCGCTATGCTGTGATGATTACAGTGGGCTTTGGAATTATCGTAGGAATCTTCATGCAGTTCTTCGCCAGTCCGGTGGTGGCGTTATTTACAGATGCATCGGATGCATCGGGAGCGGAAGTGGTACGTCTGGGAGGTCAATACTTAAGGGGATATGTCTGGGATTGCATGTTCGCAGGAATTCATTTCAGCTTCAGCGGATATTTCTGTGCCTGCGGCAAATCCGGCATCTCATTTTTACATAATATCATTGCAATTACACTGGTAAGAATTCCGGGCGTTTATCTGACTTCGACTTTATTCCCGGATACCTTATTCCCAATGGGACTGGCAACGGCAGCAGGCTCCCTGCTTTCCGCAATCATCTGTGTTGTTGCATTTACAATCTTAAACCGGAAGGAAAAAATGAAAAAAGATTGATTTTGCTAATAAAAATACCAGTGATTTAAAAATGTAAATACGAGGAAGGCTTGCATAATTCCTTCTGTTTTCCACATACTACCCATACAGCACAAAAATGGAAAGTATGTAGGAAACAGGAGGAATTTTTAATGAAAGCAACAGGAATTGTACGTAGAATAGATGATTTGGGGAGAGTTGTAGTGCCAAAGGAAATCCGCAGGACACTGCGCATCCGGGAAGGTGACCCGCTGGAAATCTTTACAGACCGGGAAGGTGAGATTATTCTTAAGAAATATTCACCGATTGGAGAACTGAGCCAGTTTGCCGGACAGTATGCGGAGAGCCTTGCGCAGAGCACCGGGCATCTGGTATGTATTACCGACCGGGACCATGTGATTGCGGCTGCAGGAAACGGAAAGAAGGAATTCGAAGGAAAACCAATCAGCAGGCAGTTAGAGGAACTGATCGAAGACCGGAAAAATATTCTTGCACAGCAGGGAGACAGCAAATTTGTACGAATTACCTTAGATGATACCGGGAACTATCATGACCAGGCAATCAGCACGATTATCTGTGAAGGAGATGCCATCGGAGCAGTTGTTTTATATGAGAAAAATGAAACTGCAAAAATGGGAGAAACCGAAAGCAAGCTTGCTATTACAGCGGCGGGATTTTTAGGAAGACAAATGGAACAGTAGCCTTGTATCTTTTTATGGAACAGTGTAAAATAGAGCAATACGGAGGAAACCCATGTCCCATAAAGAGAAGAAAAAAAGGAAAAAGAAATACCGTGGTTTCTGGCTTTTTGTAAAGCTGCAGATAGTTCTGGTACTTCTGGTAATCGGCGGGCTGGCGTATTACTATTTTGGCGGGTATGCCAGTCAGGTCAGTGCCATGCATGAAGAGGCAGTCCGGTTTGTAAAAGAGTCGACGAAGGACACTTTCCGTGCGGAGCAGACCAGTCAGGTTTATGATGTGAATGGAACGAGAATCATGTCGCTTCGTGGTACCAAGGATGTAAGCTATCTGACCAGTGATGAGATACCGGAAGAAGTCAAAGAAGCCATGGTCAGTATAGAAGATAAAAAATTTTACAGTCATGGCGGAATTGATTTTAAGGCAATTATCCGTGCAGTCTGGGCGATGGTGCGTAATGGAGAAGTAACCCAGGGCGGAAGTACCATTACGCAGCAGCTTGCAAGAACCATTTTCCTAAATAATGACAGAACGTGGCAGCGAAAAATGGAAGAAATTTTCATTGCCACAGAGCTGGAAAAGAAATATACCAAGGATGAAATCTTAGAGTTTTATCTTAACAATATTTATTTTGGAAATGGATATTATGGCATTCAGGCGGCGAGCCGGGGATATTTTGATACAGATGTTTCATTTTTGTCATTGTCCCAGATGGCATATCTTTGTGCGATACCGAATAATCCGACGATGTATAATCCTTATAAGAACCCGGATAATACGTTAGGAAGACGTGACCGCATTTTAAAAAACATGTATGAAGATGGCAAAATCAGCCGCAGGGAATATAAGGATGCCAGACAGGAAACGATTGTACTCAGCACAGCAGAGCCAACAAAGCGTTATGATGCGGTAGAGACCTATGCCTGCTATTGTGCAACACGGGCATTGATGGAGCAGCAGGGCTTTGAATTCCGGACAGATTTTTCTTCGGAGGAAGATCGAAAGACCTATGAAGATGCCTATCAGGAGCAGTATAAAACCTGCGAACAGTCTCTTTATACAGGAGGCTATAGAATCTATACTTCCATTGATTTAAATATGGAAGAGCAGCTTCAGAATGCAGTGGATGAGAAGCTGCAGGATTTTACCGATGTCAATGAAGAGGGCATTTATACATTGCAGAGTGCGGCAGTATGCATTGACAATGAGACCGGTTTTGTAAAGGCAATTGTAGGCGGCAGAAGTCAGGAATATGACGGGCATATGCTAAACCGCGCCTATCAGAGTTACCGGCAGCCGGGCAGTGCCATCAAACCGTTGATTGTATACACACCGGCGTTGGAGCGGGGCTATACCCCGGATACTGTGGTGGAAGATGCACCGATTGAGGATGGACCGGAAAATGCCAGTGGCAGGTATCTTGGCAGCGTAACCTTGCGTTATGCAGTAGAAAATTCCATTAATACAGTGGCGTGGAATCTTTTGGAAGAGATGACTCCCGTTACAGGAATTTCCTATCTGAAGGAGATGAATTTCGCAAAGCTGTCCCCGGAGGATGAAAGACCGGCGGCATCCCTGGGTGGATTTACCAATGGAGTCTCTCCGGTAGAAATGGCGGCGGCTTATGCCACCATAGAAAATGATGGAAAATACCGGGAGCCTACCTGCATTGTAGAGATACAGGATGCAGACGGAAACGCTATCTATCAGAAAATTGTCGATGAAAAGCAGGTTTATAAAACCAATGCAGCCCGTTGGATGACCAATATATTAGAGGGTGTTCTGACACAAGGAACAGCAAAGGGACTGGCATTGTCCGAGACTGCCAGTGCAGCGAAAACAGGAACCACCAATTCCAATAAGGATGGCTGGTTTGTAGGCTATACAAAGTATTACACCACCAGCGTCTGGGTTGGATATGATATTCCGGCAGAACTTCCAGGACTGACAGGAGCCAGCTATCCGGGAGAAATCTGGTATGATTATATGGAAAATTTACATAAAGAATTACCGTATGCAGATTTTGTGGCACCTCTTGGCACAGGCAATGATGCTGATGCTGAGAGTGGCACAGATGTGACAGAGGGTAATACAGCAGAGAATGACACTACAGGAGATAATACAGCTCCGGCAGAGGAAGAAAGGCGATAATATGGAAAAGAAAGCTGATTTAAAGACAATGACCTGGAAACAGCGGATCGGATTTGTCTGGGACTATTACAGGCTTGTAATACTGGCAGTAGTTGCAGTGATTATTTTGATTGGTATGACGGTACATCATTATATGACCACAAAGGAAGATATTTCCCAGATTGTATTGGTAAATGCAAAGAGTATGCCGGCAGATGAAGAACCGGATTTCTCAGAATTCATGGAGCAATATGGATATGATCCAGCAGCCCGGGAGGTTGTGGTAAATGATGCATATTATGTGGATTTAACCAGCACAGATACCAGTAATCTCTATTCCTATCAGTCCCTGCAGACAGTGATTGCAGGCGGTGGAGTAGATGTTTTGGGCGCCGATGAAATGGTCTTTGAAAATCTTGCCCAGTCTGGTGCCATAGCAGATTTGACGCAGTACTTTTCCAAAGACGAGCTGGAACAGTTAAAGGATTATATCTTCTATGTAGAGGATAAGGACACCGGAGATACTTTTGCAGCAGGCATCCGTCTTGGAGCCGGAAGCTGGCCGGTTGAACATGGTTATTATGAAAAGGAATGTATTCTTGGTATTGCCCTTGGCTCCGAACATAAGGAAGCAGCGGAGCAGATGTTCCGTTATTTGCTGGAAAAATCCAATTTAGACTAAAGAAAGCGCAAGATATAGACGATATAAAAATAAGAAATGGTACATTGTGTATATCTTGCGGAAAAATCTTGCGAAAGATGACAAAATGACCTATAATAAAACTACCTGGACCACGAGAAGATAAGGCAGATGAATCATAAATTATGGATGAAAAGATTTATAAAATAGGCGATTATGAATTCGAAACCTTAAGGGAATACAGGCAGGCGCAGGAAGATTTAAAGAAAATCAAGTATATTACCGATGAACTGGATATTTATGATCCGGAAGTAGCAATCCGGTTGTATACCATGATGCGCACGAAGAAAATCCGTTTTAAAAGTGAAATCGGAAAATCGTTCTTCTGGTGCATTTCAGATATTGTTGCGGATAGTTCGCAGAACATGATAGAAGAAAAAATTGCCAAGGAAGAAGCGGAAGCAGAAGCAAAGCTGCCATTTCATTTTACCTGGCAGAAGGTGGTCGGCATCGTATGCATCATTGTTGCGACAGCCTGTATCGGATATTATGCGATTTCGGAATATGCGGATTATAAAGCTGCTAACAGGCTTAAGGATTTACAGAATAAGAAACAGAATAATGTAGTAGAGCACCTTGTAACAGGAACGGAGCAGATGAATCCGGAAATCACAGAAGATGCAACTGAAACAGGAGAGACAACAGAGCAGCCACTGATTATGTTAGAGGATTATGTTTCCCTGTATGCGGAAAATCCGGAATTAATCGGATGGTTACATATTCCGGATACGGATATTGATTATCCGGTCATGCAGTCTTTACAGGAAGAACCGGATTATTATCTGAAACATGATTTTGATAAAAATGACGACCTGAATGGCACCCTTTTTATCGATGCCAGAAATGATTACATAAACAGGGATACCAATATCATCATTTACGGACATAATATGAAAAGCGGAATGATGTTTGGCGAATTAAAGAAATATCTGGACGAAGATTTCTACAATGCCCATAAGACGATAGAATTTAATACTCTTTATGAAAGAGGAGTCTATGAAGTTATTGAAGTGGGATTATCGGAGGTCCAGTATCAGGATGAAAATGTATTCCGGTATTATAATTTCCTGAATGCAGATTCTGAAGAAGAATACCAGGAATATTTAAATAATGTGGCACAGCTTTCTGTATATGGCGAAGAGATAGACAGTGCTTATGGAGACCAGCTGCTGACTCTTTCTACCTGCAATAATTACACACAGGACGGAAGAATGTTTATACTGGCAAAGCGTGTACAGTAAGTAGATAAGAAGTATAATGTATCAAGCAGATAAAGCTAGGAGAGATGAGAGATGCAGATATTGAAAAAAGGATTTTCTATTTTTGCAGCAGTATGTTTGCTGCTGGCAGTGATGCCGGGACAGACAGTCCGGGCAGACGAGACAACAGATGAAAATGGATTTACAGTAGATGACAGTGGAACACTGGTTGCCTACAGCGGAGCCGGTGGAGCAATTACAATTCCAGAGTCAGTATCTACAATTGCAAGTGGTGTATTTGCATCCAATACATCCATTACAAGTGTAACGATTCCATCTTATGTGACTGGAATGGGAACCGCAGTTTTCTATAACTGTACAAGCCTTGGTTCTGTCAGCATAGAAGGAGATATCGGTTCTATTCCGGCAGAGACATTTTATAACTGTACAAGCCTTACCAGTGTATCTATTGGAACTTCAATTTCATCCATTGGTTCCCAGGCATTTGCAGAGTGCAGTTCATTATCCCAGTTTACAATTCCGGAATCCGTAGGAAGCATCGGGGATAAAGCATTCTATGATTGTACTTCTTTAACCGGAATTACAATTCCGGCTGGCGTTTCCAGCATCGGAAGCAACGTATTTACCGGCTGCAGCAGACTGGCATCCATCAGTGTTGCATCAGGAAATGGTACATATGCATCCAGTGATGGATGTCTATATAACAAAGCAATGACCAGGTTAATCCGTTGCCCGGAGGGAAAATCCGGTGCAAAAATTGCGACCAGTACTGCAACCATCGGAGCAGGTGCTTTTGCAAACTGCAAGTCGGTTACTTCACTGACAGTTCCGGATTCTGTTAATACTATTGAAACAGATGCGTTCAGCGGCAGCAGTATCAGTACAATTTTGATTCCGGCAAGTGTAACGTCAATCGGAAGCCAGAGCAGCTGGAGTCCATCCACAATTTCCGGTTATTCAGGAACACAGGCACAGGTATATGCAACCGGAAATGGAATCAGTTTCCAGAGCCTTGGAGGGGAGAATCCACAGCCGACTCCGGATAATGGAAATAATTCCAATAGCAATGGTTCAACAGATACTTCCAACAGCAACAACGGAAGTGGTTCCGCTACTACAGTAACCGGTGGCGGCACAGCAGTGACCGGCGGAAATGTGATTGGCGCTACCAAGAACAGCAATTCCGGTAAGACTGTAACTTCCGACAACCATGAGAAGGACAGCACACCAAAGACAGGTGACGGTATCAATCCGGTATTCTTCTTATGCATCGGAGTATTATTAGTAGGTGTTTACTTTGTAGTATCAAATCGTAAGAAAGCTGCATAAGCGATAGAAAAATAAAAGAAGTAACCAACATAAGACAGTGAAAGAACAGAAAAGTTCCGACACTGTCTTTTTTGCTTTACAGGAAATTGCTTTCCTGTAAAGTAAAAAACGCTCCGCGAGGATGCACACTGCGGCGTATAAGGTAGATGTCGCAAGCGACCGCCGCAGGCGCGGGAATGTGCCAAGGCACATTCTTTATTCCTTGAGTAAAAATATAGTTGACAACAGAAATGCTTATGTATATACTTTGAGTTGCAAATAATTTGATAATCAAAATATTTGCAACTCAAAGTATTATCAAAGAAAAGACAAAAAAGGAGAACGAAATAATGTTAGAGAAATTAGCAGAATTAATCAAAGAGCAGTTAAACTATGATGGAGAGGTAAAAGCAGAATCCAATTTCAAGGATGATTTAGGAGCAGATTCTTTAGACTTGTTTGAACTGGTTATGAGCATGGAAGAGGAATTCGGTGTAGAGATTCCGTCAGAAGATTTAGAGAAAATCGCAACTGTAGGAGATGTTATTGACTACTTAAAAGCAAAGGGCGTTGAGGAATAAAAGATGAAAACAAGAATCACAGAACTGTTAGGAATAGAAGAGCCTGTTATCCAGGGCGGAATGGCATGGGTTGCAGAATATCATCTGGCTGCTGCAGTATCTGAAGCAGGTGGACTTGGTATTATCGGTGCAGCCAGTGCTCCACCTGAAGTGGTTCGGGAGCAGATTCGCAAGGTGAAGGAACGCACCAGCAAACCATTTGGTGTGAATGTCATGTTGATGAATCCGAATGCACCGGAAGTGGCAAAGGTGGTAGTTGAGGAGCAGGTTCCGGTTGTCACAACAGGAGCCGGAAATCCAGCCAAATTCATGAGCCTCTGGAAAGAAGCAGGTGTTAAAGTAATTCCGGTAGTAGCAAGTGTAGCTATGGCAAAACTTATGGTCCGTGGTGGCGCAGATGCTGTTGTGGCAGAGGGAATGGAATCCGGTGGACATATCGGTTCCACTACAACCATGGCATTGGTGCCGCAGGTGGCAGATGCCATTGATGCACCGGTGATTGCAGCCGGAGGAATTGCAGATGGAAGAGGAATGGCTGCAGCATTTATGCTGGGTGCAGAAGCAGTTCAGATGGGAACAAGATTTGTGGCAGCCAAAGAATCTATCGTACATGCAAATTACAAAGAGAAACTGATAAAATCCAAAGACATTGATTCTGAAATAACAGGTTCCAGTACCGGACATCCAATCCGTGTCATCCGTAATAAGATGAGCCGTGAGTATCTGAAGATGGAAAAAGAAGGCGCAACATTAGATGAATTAGAACAGCTTACCCTTGGTTCCCTCCGCAAAGCAGTGATGGACGGCGATGTGGTAAATGGAAGTCTGATGGCAGGTCAGATTGCCGGAATGATACAGGATGAATTGTCCTGTAAGGAAATTATTACTTCTATCGTATCAGAAGCAGAACGTCTGATGAATCGGAAATAAGGAGAAGAAAATGAGTAAGGTTGTATTCATGTTCCCTGGACAGGGAGCGCAGTATATTGGAATGGGCAAAGATTTCTATGATGCCTGTGAAGAGAGTAAAGCCGTATATGAGCTTGCTTCAAAAGTAACCGGACTTGATATTGCAAAGCTTTGTTTTGAAGAAAATGAAGAGATCAATATTACAGAGTATACACAGATAGCCATGCTGACCACAGAGGCAGCAATTTATGCAGCATTAAAGAAAGCTGGAAAAGGACCGGCAGCTTGTGCAGGATTAAGCCTTGGAGAATACGGTGCATTGATTGCATCCGGTGTCATGAGTATGGAAGATGCATTCCGTGTCATTCGTGCAAGAGGAATCTTTATGCAGGAAGCAGTACCAACCGGCGGAGCAATGGCAGCAGTCTTAGGACTGGATGCGAAAGCGATTGAAGAAGTATGCAGCAATACCGAAGGAATTGTATCTATAGCAAATTATAACTGTCCGGGACAGATTGTAATTACAGGAGAAGAAGCGGCAGTAGAAAAGGCCGGTGCAGCATTAAAGGAAGCTGGAGCAAAGCGTGTGGTTCCATTAAAAGTAAGTGGACCGTTCCATTCCGCCATGTTGACTGGAGCCGGAGAAAAATTGGCAGAAGTATTGGAAAATACAAAGCTGCAGGAATTTAGCATTCCGTATGTAACCAATGTGACAGCAGATTACGTTACCACAACAGAACCGGTAAAAGAACTGTTAAAGAAGCAGGTATCTTCTTCTGTAAGATGGCAGCAGAGCATCGAGCGTCTGATTGCAGACGGTTATGATGAGTTTGTAGAAATCGGACCGGGACATACTTTATCTGGATTTATGCGTAAAATCAACCGGGATGTCAAGGCGATAAGCATTGAAAAACTGGAGGATTATAAAGCCTATGTTGGAGAATAAAGTAGCACTGGTAACCGGTGCAGCCAAAGGGATTGGTCGTGCCATTGCACTTCGTCTGGCAGAAGACAAAGCAACGGTAATTGTAAATTACAATGGCAGTAAAGAGCGGGCTGAAGAAGTAGTAAAAATGATTACCGATATGGGTGGCAGAGCAGAATCTTATCAGTGCAATGTGGCAGATGACGAGGCATGTCAGACCATGATCAGGGATATCATAAAGAAATACGGACATCTGGATATTCTTGTAAATAATGCAGGAATTACAAGAGATAATCTTGTGATGAAGATGAATGATGAAGAATTTGATGCAGTCTATGAGACAAACTTAAAGGGTGTATTCCATACCATTCATCATACATCACGCTATTTCTTAAAACAGAAAAGTGGAAGGATAATCAATATATCATCTGTATCCGGAATTACCGGAAATGCCGGTCAGGCAAATTACTGTGCAGCCAAAGCAGGAGTCATTGGATTGACTAAGAGTGTTGCAAGAGAACTTTCCACCCGCGGTATTACTGCAAATGTAGTAGCACCGGGAATGATTGAGACCGATATGACAAAGGATTTACCGGATACGGTAAAAGAAAATATGCTTCATAACATTCCACTGGGAAGAATCGGAAAGTCGGAAGAAATTGCGGCAGCAGTTGCATTCTTAGCATCCGAAGAGGCAGGTTATATCACAGGACAGGTGCTGGCTGTAGATGGCGGAATGACTATGTAGATGCAGAAATAATACTGGCTGATGAAAAAGCTTAGAAAGAACAGCGGATGACGAATGACGTGAGATGGATTGTTTAGATAGAGAGGATAAGAACATGAATCGTAGAGTTGTAGTAACAGGATTGGGTGCAATTACCCCGATTGGAAATAATGTGCCGGAATTCTGGTCTGCAGTAAAGCAGCAGAAGGTAGGTATTGGAGAGATTACACATTTTGATGCAACAGACTATAAATGTCATCTTGCAGCAGAAGTAAAGGATTTTGATGCAAAAGAATATATGGATTTCCGCTCTGCAAAGAGAATGGAAGCATTCTGCCAGTTTGCCGTAGCGGCAGCCGGAGAGGCACTGGAGGATTCCGGACTTTCCATGGAAGCAGAGGATGCATACCGTGTGGGTACTTCCATCAGTTCCGGAGTCGGAAGTTTACAGGCAATCGAAAGAGAGCATAGCAAATTAGTGGAAAAGGGACCGGGAAGAGTAAATCCGTTATTCGTCCCGATGATGATTTCCAATATGGCAGCAGGAAATGTATCCATTCAGTTTGGATTAAAAGGAAAGAGCTTAAATATCAGTACCGCCTGTGCATCCGGAACGAATGCCATTGGTGAAGCCTTCCGTACCATCCAGTATGGTGATGCAGAAGTGATGGTAGCAGGTGGAACAGAAAGCTGCATTACTCCGCTTGGAATAGCAGGATTTACATCTTTAACCGCACTTACTTCTTCAGATGATCCAAAACATGCATCCATTCCGTTCGATAAAAACAGAAGTGGATTTGTGATGGGAGAAGGTGCCGCAATTGTAATTTTAGAAGAATTAGAACATGCCAAAAAACGTGGAGCAAAGATTTATGCAGAAGTAACCGGATATGGATGTTCTTCGGATGCATACCATATTACATCTCCGGCAGAGGATGGTGCAGGTGCAGCAACCGCAATGATAAATGCAATGAAGGATGCCGGTGTAAATCCGGAGGAAATTACTTATATCAATGCCCATGGAACCAGCACCCATCATAATGACTTATTTGAGACAAGAGCAATCAAGCTGGCGTTTGGTGAGCATGCAAAGGATATCCGGATTAATTCCACCAAATCCATGATTGGACATCTTCTTGGAGCAGCAGGAGCCATCGAGTGCCTGACCTGTGTAAAGGAAATCGAAGAAGGTTACATTCATGCAACCGTAGGTTATGAGATACCGGATGAAGAACTGGATCTGAATTATTGCAAAGAGGCATATGAAGAAGAAGTGCCATATGCCATCAGCAATTCACTGGGCTTTGGCGGACATAATGCAAGTCTGCTTCTGAAAAAATATCAGGCATAAAGGAGAAGGGAACAATGTCAGTACTGACAACGAAAGAAATTATGGAAATCATCCCACATCGTCATCCGTTTCTTCTGATTGACACGATTGAAGAACTGGTGCCGGGACTTCGTGCAGTAGGGAAAAAATGTGTTACCTTTGATGAACCTTATTTTGCAGGACATTTTCCGGGAGAACCGGTAATGCCGGGTGTTTTAATTATAGAAGCACTGGCACAGACCGGCGCGGTTGCAATGCTCTGTCAGGATGAATTCAAAGGAAAAACCGCATATTTTGCAGGAATCAGCAATGCAAAATTTAAGAAAAAGGTGGTTCCGGGGGATGTACTTGTTTTAGAGACAGAAATCATAAAAGTAAAGGGACCGATTGGAATTGGAAAGGCAACTGCAACAGTAGATGGAAAAATAGCTGCAACAGCAGAGTTGACATTTGCGATTGGAAGTGGTGAGTAAAGTGAGCAGATTACTGGATAAAATCAAGGAAAATAGAGCTGTAAAGGATGCCACAGAAGGTATTTTACAGGAAGAAAAAAAGAAAGAGGAAGTACTTTGTAAAGCCTGTGGCAAAATGGTAAACAAAGCAGAGGTAGTAAGAAACCGCTATGTCTGTTATGAGTGTGGAGCATATTTCCGCGTAAAAACCGGAAACCGCCTGAAGATGGTATTAGACCCACAGAGCTTTGAAGAATGGTTTGCCGAAGAGCATGGAACGAATCCGCTGGATTTTCCGGGCTATGTCGATAAGCTGACGGCAGTCCGCGAGAAAACCGGATTAAAAGAAGCAGTTACCGTAGGAAAAGGTAAGATTTACGGAGAAGATGCGGTTATTGGTGTGTGTGATGCCAGATTTATGATGGGAAGCATGGGTCATGCCGTCGGAGAGAAAATTGCGGGAGCAGTAGAACGTGCTACGGAAGAAAAACTTCCGGTTATTCTTTTCTGCTGTTCCGGCGGAGCCAGAATGCAGGAGGGTATTGTATCCCTGATGCAGATGGCAAAGACAGCAGCAGCTTTAAAGAAACATTCCGATGCCGGACTTTTATATATTTCTGTATTAACTGACCCGACAACCGGAGGTGTAACAGCAAGCTTTGCTATGTTAGGTGATATTATTTTAGCAGAGCCTGGCGCACTGATTGGATTTGCCGGAGCAAGAGTAATTGAGCAGACCATCGGACAGAAACTGCCGGAGGGATTCCAGAGAGCAGAGTTCCAGTTAGAGCATGGTTTTGTGGATGCCATTGTAGAGCGGAAAGATTTAAAGAAACGTCTGTATGAAATCCTTCGTATGCATAAAGTAAGTGGATATGCCAAATTTGACCCGGCAACTGAAGTAGATGGAAGACCGACAGAGCTGATGCGGGAACGCGCTTACAATACAAAAGAAAAGAGTGCATGGGAAAAGGTTAAGATGGCACGTAAGGTAGACCGTCTGTCCGCAGAGGATTATATCAACAGTATCTTTACCAAATTCATAGAATTTCATGGAGACCGTTATTACAGGGATGACCCGGCAATTGTGGGCGGTATCGCATACCTTGACGGACAACCGGTTACGGTAATCGGAATCCAGAAGGGAAAGGACATGAAGGACTGCATGCGTCATAATTACGGAATGCCGTCTCCGGAAGGATACCGTAAAGCAATCCGCCTGATGAAGCAGGCAGAAAAATTCCATCGTCCGGTTATCACCTTTGTTAATACAGCCGGAGCATTCTGCGGTATGGAAGCAGAGGAAGGCGGACAGGGAGAAGCTATTGCAAGAAATCTTTATGAAATGTCAGGGTTGAAAGTTCCGGTTATTACCTTTATGATAGGAGAAGGCGGAAGCGGCGGTGCATTGGCATTGGCAGTTGGAAATGAAGTCTGCATGATGGAGAATGCAACTTATTCCGTACTTTCTCCGGAAGGCTTTGCATCTATTCTCTGGAAGGATGGCAAGCGTGCCAAAGAAGCAGCAGAAGTAATGAAGATAACAGCAAAGGATCTTTTAGAACTTGGCATTATCGAGAAAATTATACCGGAGTATGGTGGAGCAGATGATGAGGCATTGAGTTCCATTGCAGTTTATATGCATAAATGTATCCGCGAATTTTTAGAATCATATGAAGGAAAAAGCGGAGAAGAGATTGCAAAAGCACGTTATGAACGTTTCCGTAAATTTTAAAGGAGCAGAGCATGAACATTCGAATATGTGGAACTGGAAGTGCGTTACCGGAAAGAAAAATTACCAATGACGATTTAAGTCAGATTATGGATACTTCCGATGAATGGATTTCCAGCAGAACAGGAATAAAAACAAGACACCTTGCAACGGAAGAGACAACGACATCACTTGCCACAGAAGCTGCAAAAAAAGCACTTGCAGATGCAGACATGAAGCCAGAAGAAGTGGAACTTATCATTGCAGCGACGGTAACACCGGATCATCTTGTGCCGACACTTTCCTGTGAAGTGCAGCGGGAAATCGGAGCAGTGAATGCCGTAGCCTTTGACCTTGGTGCAGCATGTTCCGGATTCTTATTTGCATTGAGTACAGCACAGGCATATATTGCCAGTGGCAGATTTAAAAATGCACTCTTAATCGGAGCAGAAGTACTTTCTAAAATTATGGACTGGAATGACCGCAGTACCTGTGTTCTTTTTGGAGATGGCGCAGGAGCAGCGGTAGTCCGGGCAGACGAAGAAAATATCTGTCATGTGGTGCAGGGTTCAGACGGTGCGAAGGGACTGGTACTGGCATGTGAGAACCGTCCGGTCAATAATCCATATCATAAGATGGAAAGTCCGCTGGGTTATGTAAGCATGAATGGACAGGAGGTTTATAAATTTGCTGTCCGCACAGTTCCGGCAACCATTACAAAGGTGCTGGAAGAGGCGGATTTAGAGGCAGAGGAAATTTCACTTTTCGTATTACATCAGGCAAACTTAAGAATTATTGAAGCGGTAGCAAAACGATTGAAACAGCCGATGGAGAAATTCCCGGTAAATTTGACGGAATGTGGCAATATTTCGGCAGCAAGTGTGCCGATTTTACTTGATAATATCAACCGGCATGGTATGATACATAGAGGAGATAAAGTTGTACTGGCTGGTTTCGGCGGCGGACTCACATGGGGCGCAGCGGTACTGGTCTGGTAAAAGGAGATAAGAATGAATGCGGATAAAACCTTAAATGACATTCTGGTAAAGCTGTTTAATGATTTGATGGAAATTGAGGAAAAATGCTTAATCTCCGGAGAATTCATGAACATTTCCGGAAATGATATGCATATTATTGAAGCAATTGGTCTGGATGAACCAAAGCGGATGTCGGAAGTGGCGGCGAAGATGAATGTTACAACAGGAACCCTGACAAAAGCAATTGAAGCACTGGAACAGAAAGGTTATGTAAACCGTTGCAGAAATGACAGGGATAAAAGGGTGGTCCGTGTATCACTCACCGATTCCGGAGTCCGGGCATATGAGCATCATGCACGTTTTCACAGCAATATGATACATGATATCAAGGAGAGCCTGACTGACCAGGAGAGTGAGATTCTGATTGGAACACTGGGAAAACTGGTGAAGTTCTTCCAGAAGAAATATGAATCATATCTGAAAAATAAAAAATAGTATATTTATACAAAAAAAGAAGTGGAGAAGGGAAATAAAAAACTGTTTTCTACTTCTTTTTAATTATAAAAATGAATTTTTTTGGTACAAAACTTGCAAAAAAGAAGAAAAAGTACACAAAAGTATAAAGTTTTTGACACAAATATGAAAAAAACGTTGCGAAAAAATTCATTTCATACTAAAATAGTAGTGTTGATGTATATATAATACTCAAATTAATATGTAAAGGAGATATAATATGAGCTACGTTGATGAAGTATTAGAAAGAGTAAAAGCAAAAAACGCTTCTGAGCCAGAATTCCTTCAGGCAGTAGAAGAAGTACTGGAGTCTTTAAGACCGGTAATCGAAGCAAATGAGGAGAAATATCGTAAAGAAGCATTACTTGAGAGAATAACCGAGCCGGATAGACAGCTTAAATTCCGTGTACCTTGGGTAGATGACAAGGGACAGGTTCAGGTTAATACAGGATACAGAGTACAGTTCAACAATTCTATTGGACCGTACAAGGGAGGCCTTCGTCTCCATCCTTCCGTAAATATCGGAATCATCAAATTCTTAGGATTTGAGCAGGTATTTAAAAACTCTTTAACAGGACTTCCAATCGGCGGTGGTAAAGGTGGTTCTGACTTTGATCCTAAGGGAAAATCAGACCGTGAAGTAATGGCATTCTGCCAGAGCTTTATGACCGAGCTTTGCAAATATATTGGTGCTGACGTTGACGTTCCGGCAGGAGATATCGGAACAGGCGCAAGAGAAATCGGATACATGTTTGGACAGTATAAGAGAATCCGTGGAATGTACGAAGGTGTTCTGACAGGTAAGGGACTTACCTATGGTGGATCTTTAGCTCGTACAGAAGCTACCGGATATGGTCTTTTATACATTACAGAAGAATTAATGAAATGCCATGGTGAATCTATGGAAGGTAAGACAGTTGTTGTATCTGGTGCTGGTAACGTTGCAATCTACGCTATCCAGAAAGCGCAGCAGATGGGTGCAAAAGTTGTTACCTGTTCTGATTCTACCGGATGGATTTATGATCCGGAAGGAATCGATGTTGCATTATTAAAAGAAGTAAAAGAAGTAAAACGTGCTCGTCTTACTGAGTATGCTGCTGCAAGAAAGAGTGCAGAATATCATGAAGGCCGTGGCGTATGGCAGATTAAATGTGATATCGCTCTTCCATGTGCTACACAGAACGAGCTCCTTATCGATGATGCAAAACAGTTAGTAGCAAATGGATGTAAAGCAGTTTGTGAAGGTGCTAACATGCCTACAACCTTAGATGCAACCAAATACTTACAGGATAACGGAGTATGGTTCATCTGTGGTAAAGCTTCTAACGCAGGTGGAGTTGCAACTTCTGCATTAGAGATGAGCCAGAACTCAGAGCGTTTAAGCTGGACATTCGAAGAAGTAGATGCTAAGTTAAAACAGATTATGGTAAATATCTATCATAATATTGATGATGCTGCAAAACGTTACAACATGGAAGGTAACTATGTAGCAGGAGCTAACATCGCAGGCTTCGAAAAAGTAGCTGAGGCTATGCTCGCTCAGGGTGTCTGCTAGGCATTGAGCACTTAGTGAATTCGAGCGTAAGCGAAGAATGAGGTTAGTGCGAAAGCCCATCCCGAGACTTGATGAAAACGAGTCGTAGACGAAGTTTGAATCTTAGCCGAGTGGATGTCATTGAGCACATAGAGAACGCAGATGTCATTTTGAACACATAGAAAAAACAACCCCACATATTACTGGAAACAGTAATGTGTGGGGTTTCTTTTATAATAACCCCATCCCAACCTCTATTTCCAGTGGAATTTCTTCCCTGCTTGGAGTATAATAGAACGAACAACGGGAAGGAAAGAGACCGGAGGCAATTTAGATGCAGAAAAAGGAAAGAAATGAAGAATTAGAATATATAGATGACTTTGAGAATATCGAAGAACCGGAAGAGTCAGAGGACAACCGGGAAGAATTAGAAGAACCAGAAGAGGAATATTCAGAAGGCGGCAGACGCAGGAAGAAAGGAAGAAAATCCGATACAAAGAATGCAGCTTCTGTGGCAGGGGAATTTCTAAGCTGGGTAATTACGATTGTAGCAGCGGTGCTGATTGCTATGTTTTTAAATCGTTTTGTGTTAATTAATGCAGAGATTCCATCCGGTTCCATGGAAAATACAATCATGACCGGAGATAAGCTGATTGGATTCCGATGGTCATATCTGTTTTCCGGACCGGAGCGGGGAGACATCATTATCTTTAAGTTTCCGGATGATGAGAGCCAGAACTATGTAAAACGTGTCATTGGCTGTCCGGGAGATACGGTAAAGATAGAAGATGGCAAAGTATATGTCAACGGAGAACTCTTAGAGGAGGATTATCTCAAAGAGACATGGACGGTAGCTACAGGACCGTATACCTTTGAAGTGCCGGAGGACAGCTATTTTGTAATGGGAGATAACCGGAATAACTCCTATGATGGAAGATACTGGACCAATACCTATGTGAAGAAAGATAAAATACTTGGAAAAGCGATTTTCCGATATTGGCCACTGAAGAATTTTAAAATATTGAATTAGTGCGGAACAAATAAGGAAGCAAAAGGAGAAGATTTATGATAACATTATTAGCCCGGATATTTATCCGGGAAGATGACAAGCCGGAGAAGGTACGGCTTGCCTATGGTATTTTATGCGGTATTGTAGGTATTTTGCTAAATGTATTATTATTTACAGGAAAATTTATTGCGGGAACCATCAGTAAATCCATTGCAATTACAGCGGACGCATTTAATAACCTGTCGGATGCCGGCTCATCCATTGTAACATTGCTGGGCTTTAAACTGGGAGCAGCAAAGCCGGATCCGGAGCATCCATTTGGACATGGAAGAATGGAATATGTTTCCGGTCTTGTGGTTGCTGCAGTTATTTTAATTATGGCAGTGGAACTGATACAGGATTCCATCAGAAAGATTCTTCATCCGGAAGCAACGGAATGCTCTGTATTAATTATCATGATTCTGCTGATATCGATTGCTGTAAAGCTGTATATGACCTTCTACAACCGGAGAGTCGCAAAGAAGATTAATTCAGCGGCTATGCGGGCAACGGCCATGGACAGCTTAAGCGACAGCATTACCACATCTGTGGTTTTAATCACCACATTGATTGCAGAATTTACGTCAGTCAATATTGACGGCTACTGTGGTGTGGCGGTAGGACTGTTTATCTTATATGGTGGAATTAATGCAGCGAAGGAGACTTTAAATCCACTGCTGGGACAGCCGCCGGAGGAAGAATTCGTAAAAGAGATAGAACATCTGGTGCTGGAAGAAAAAATGATTATCGGTATTCATGATTTAGTCGTACATGATTATGGACCGGGACGTCTGATGGTATCACTACATGCGGAAGTGCCGGCAGAAATGAATATTCTTGTAATACATGATATGATAGACAATGTAGAAATGAAATTGAAAAGGGAACTGAATTGTGAGGCTGTCATACATATGGATCCGGTGATTACCGGAAGCAAGGAACTGACCGGGATAAAAGAAACGGTTACAGGTATTTTGAAGGATATTGATGAGGTCATTACCATGCATGATTTTCGTATGGTTCAGGGACCGACCCATACCAATCTTATCTTTGATGTAGTGATTCCATTTGGCTACCGTTCCAGTGATGAAGCAGTGTTGAAAGAACTGGAGCATCAGGTAAAGGAAAAGCTGGGCGAACAGTATCATATCGTGGTCAACGTAGACAAAAATTATGTGAAATAAAAGAAATAACAAAGCCCCGATGGGAGAAATCTGATAGAAGAATTCATCCCATCGGGGCTTTCTGTGTATTATTTTAATTCTGTGTCAGTGGAGTATTGACTGTATACTCTACAGACTGGTCAGTTGCTGTACCGGCACCACTTAAAGACTGTTCAGAGGACTGCTCTGTGGATTTCTCAGTGGACTGGGTAGAACCTTCTGTATCAGTAGAAGGCTGCTCTGTTTCGGTAGCAGGCTCTTCTGTATGTTCTACATCCGGATCCTCATAGAGGAACTCGTTGGAGCTTCGGAAGATGGTGCTGCTGGAACCTACAATGTTAGCAACAATCGTATCGCCGTCTTCAATGTCGTCAAGATTAATCTTTAACATGGTGCTTCCTAAGAAGGAAGTGGATACCTTCTCTCCGTTGACATAAATTTTCGTCCAAGGAGTAAATCCGGAGCCGTAAATACATAACTTATTGTCATCGGATTTCCATACACTGTTAATCGTTACATCATCAATACCCATAACCAGATCACTTGCTGGATATTTATCTGTTCCGTTGTAAGCATAACGTTTTCCGTAAAGAAGGTCATACTGTAAATTCTCTAAGTTCTCGTCGTAAGAAGCAGAACCCTTCTGGCTCTGGATGTAAGAGAACATGGTTCCTTTGTGGATGTCAAGCTGGTTGGTGATGTTTGCTAATAATTCATAAGCAGCACAGTCAGCATCCTGTTTTGGTAAATTAAAGTTGTTCCAGGTAACATATTTGGTTTTGAAAATGTCACCGGATACCATATCATCATCGGTCAGTCCCATGGTAGGAAGGTGGTCGCCGAAGAATACCACGATGGTCTTTTCATCCCGTTTGGAAAGCTCTTCGGTTAAGTTGCCGATGAATTTATCTACTTCGTGAATCATGTTAATGTAATATTCCCACCGATTGTTAGAAGCCTCATCTGCAGCACCGCTTACTGCAATTTCCGGATTTTCAAGAATCTTTTCAGTAGGATAATCACCATGTCCCTGTACGGTAATGGTATATACCAGATCTGACTGGTCAGGGGTAGAATCCATAGCCTTTAAGGTTTCACTGATTAAGATGTTATCGGTTGGCCAGGAACCAAGTGGTGTGTACTCCTGAATGTTCATACACTCTTTACTGGTGAAGCTGTCAAATCCCATCAGGGAGAAGGCATTGGCACGGCTGTAGAAGTTACCACCGTTGTTATGTACAACATGTGTACCATAGCCGAGACTTCCAAGGTCGGAAGCAATACTTTCGCAACTGTCGATTTCTTTTAAAGTAGTCTTATATGGGTATTCGCCGGTACCAAAATACTGCATGCTCATACCGGTTAATACTTCAAATTCAGTATTGGCTGTTCCGGCACCTACAACAGGAACTTTTAAGTAACCGGAAGAATAGTTGTTTAATAAGTTGTGAAAATTTGGAACCGGATCTTCTGAAGTATGTAAGAACTTAACATCAGAGGGATCTACAAAGGATTCCAGTAAAACAACAATAATATTTGGCGCATCTTCGGCAGCTTCGGTAGTTTCTTCCGGAACGGAAGCCCCTATTTTGGCAATACGCTCTTCGGAATAACTGTCCGGTTTACTCATACCACGGTCAACAACGCTGGATGAGAAGCCGTAGACAAAACCATAATTTTCATAGCCCTGTGCAATATTGGCAAAATAGGAAGCAACAATATTATTGGACTGGGCTGCCTTGGTAGTTACCGGTAACATCAGGAAGATAACAGCAACCATAAGTGGACTTACAATCCAGTTGATTTTGCCCTGATATTTTGGTCCTTTGATAAAAAGCCAGATACAGAAAAGCAGGAAAAGACCGACTACGATAATAACGGCGAGTGCTTCACCAAAGGTAAAGTATTTGGTGTTCTGCATGGCAAATAAGTCAGACAGACATTTCAAATCTGTAAAACCAAATGGAGTTACACGTTTGGAAAGAATAACACCATTGATGGTTCCAAGGAAAAGCCAGAAGCCGCTGATTAAGAGACGGGCAAGTGTTCTTCTTCGAATCAGATAGACCAGGGATAAACTTGCAAAAATAATAAATGAGTTATAAAGGTAAGCAATGGTGTGTCCTGCAATAAAGGAAAATGCAGAAAGCACATTTCGTCTGGAAATACATTCAATCACCAGAACGAGGAAACAGGACAGTAACAGATGGAATACCAAAGAGTATTTGTTCATAATCACAACTGCACGGTCAAGGTGTGGATGTGGTTTCTTCTCCCGGTTCTTAAAAGTATTTATTTTGTTTTTTAGTTTAAAAAATAAGTTCTTGCACTTACTTGAAAAAGAATGTTTTTCTCTCATAATAATGGTTCTCCTCCCAGTAGATTACACACTTTTTACATATAATTTACTTTTGACTGAATAAGGATATATCTATTTAAGAAAAAAAACAACGGTAAATCTCGATAAAAATTTATTAATATTTCATTAAAAAGAATCCAAAATGTATAATAGAAGGGAAAGAAGTTGGCAAATAAGCCATTTTGTGCTATCCTTTTTTTATAAAAACCAGGTTCGCAGAGAGGCAGATAGGTGAATCTGACAGTAAGGTGAGGAAAGAGAAATGCTGGAATTAAAAGACATTAGTTTTCAGGTAAATGATGAAACAGCAGACAAGGAAATATTAAAAAATATCAATCTGAAGATAGAAGATCGGTTTGTGGCAATTACCGGACCAAACGGTGGAGGTAAATCCACGCTGGCGAAGCTGATTGCCGGAATAGTAACACCAACTTCCGGACAGATTTTATTGGATGGAGAGGATATTACAGGATTATCCATTACTGAACGGGCAAGAAAGGGAATCAGCTTTGCGTTTCAGCAGCCGGTAAGATTTAAGGGATTGACCGTAAAGGATTTGATTACACTGGCATCGGGAAAAGATATTTCCATCAGCCAGGCTTGTTCCTATCTTTCAGAAGTAGGACTTTGCGCAAAGGATTATATTGACAGGGAGGTAAATGACAGCCTTTCCGGTGGGGAGCTAAAGCGTATTGAGATTGCAATGATAATTGCAAGAGGAACCAAATTATCCATATTTGATGAGCCGGAGGCAGGAATTGACCTTTGGAGTTTTAACAATCTGATTCAGGTATTTGAGAATATGTATCAGAAAATCAATGGCTCGATTCTGATTATTTCACATCAGGAGAGAATCTTAAACATTGCAGACCGGATTATTGTAATTGCAGATGGAGAAGTAAGCACAGCCGGAAGCCGGGAAGAAGTGCTTCCAAAGCTGTTAGGCAGCAGTGAAGCCTGCTCTACTTTGATGGAAAAATTAGTCTAGGAAAAGGTGAGAAAATGGACAGTATAGAAAAGAATCTTTTAGCAGAGATATCAGATTTGCACAGCGTGCCGGAAGGTGCATATAACATCCGCAACAACGGAAAACTGGAGGCAAGAAATACAACTGCAAATATTGATATTGTAACTAAGAAGGACAAGCCGGGAATTGATATCTATGTAAAACCGGGAACAAAGAATGAGAGTATGCATATTCCGGTTATCTTAAGTGAAAGCGGCTTAAAGGACCTGGTGTATAATGATTTTTATATCGGGGAAGGTGCAGATGTGACAATCATTGCGGGATGCGGTATCCACAACTGCGGAGACCAGACATCACAGCATGATGGAATACACACCTTTTATATAGGAAAGAATGCAAAAGTAAAATATGTAGAAAAGCATTATGGTGAAGGGGATGGAAATGGAGCCAGAGTCTTAAATCCAACTACCGTGATCCACATGGAAGAAGGCGGATTCATGGATATGGACAGTGTTCAGATTAAAGGAGTAGACTCCACAATCCGTACAACCGAAGCAGACCTTAAAGAAGATGCGTCCCTTGTGATTCATGAACGTATTATGACTCATGGACAGCAGAAAGCAGAGACAGATTTTACGGTAGATTTAAATGGGGCACATTCCAGTGCAAATGTGGTATCACGTTCGGTAGCAAAGGGAGATTCCCACCAGAAGTTTGTTTCTTATATTCGTGGTAATAATGCATGCAGCGGACATACAGAATGTGATGCCATCATCATGGACAATGGAAAGGTGGAGGCAATTCCGTCTCTTGCAGCGAATGATATCGATGCAGCATTGATTCATGAGGCAGCAATTGGAAAAATAGCAGGAGAACAGCTGATTAAGCTGATGACACTGGGACTGTCTGAAAAAGAGGCAGAGGAGCAGATTGTAAATGGATTTCTGAAATAGGATATGTATGGGAAAATGAAGGGTGCAGGAAAGAACAAACAAGAGAAGAGGAATAAATATGTGGCTTGCATATGCATGTGGCTCTGCTTTTTTTGCAGGTATTACGGCAATATTGGCAAAAGTTGGACTTAAGAAAATAGACTCGAATCTTGCAACAGCAATCCGGACGGTTGTAGTATTGATTTTTGCATGGATTATGGTACGGCTTACCGGATCTTATACTCCAATCGGAAGTATAGGAACGCGGACGTTAATTTATCTTACATTATCCGGAATAGCGACCGGGGCATCCTGGCTTTGCTATTTTCGGGCATTGCAGCTAGGCGATGTAAACAAAGTAACACCGATTGATAAATCCAGTACAATCCTGACGATGATTCTGGCAGTCATTTTCTTAAATGAAGGACTGAACGAGAAGAAAATCATTGCCATGGTATTGATAGGCGTTGGAACGATGCTCATGATTACCAGAAAGAAAAGCAGTGGCACAAAGAGCCGGGCATGGCTTATCTATGCACTGCTGTCGGCAGTATTTGCCAGTCTGACGTCCATCCTTGCCAAGGTGGGAATAGATGGTGTGAATTCCAATCTCGGAACGGCATATCGTACTGGAGTGGTACTTGTTATGGCATGGGTGGTAGTATTTGTAACAAAGAAACAGAAGCAGGTCCGGAGTATGACCTTCCGGGATGGAATGTTTCTGATTTTATCCGGAATAGCAACCGGAGCATCCTGGCTTTGTTATTACCGGGCGTTACAGCTGGGCGAAGCCAGTGTAGTGGTACCGATTGATAAACTAAGCATTGTAGTTACAATTGTATTTTCATCTGTGTTTTTAAATGAAAGACTACAGCCAAAGGCATTCTTTGGATTAATTATGATAGTGGGAGGTACATTACTGCTAATATAAGCAAAAGTGGAGGAAAAAGTATGCTGGGAAAAAGAAAATCTTATTATGTGGAGAGTGGAATCATTCATTTTGTATTTGAATATGGCATGGGAAGCTTAGAGGTTCTGACAGATAACATTGTAAATGTGTTTGTTCCGTTCGAAAGTGAGGAACATCGTTCAAAAGCCATCGAGGGAGAAAAGTCAAAACATATACATTTTGATGTGCAGGAAGGAATTGACTATCTTGAGGTTCGGACTGCAAGATTAATCATACGCGTATATGATAATTTTATGGTGGATTTTTATGATGTGAATGGACAGCTTCTCTGTGCGGACTATCGTGGTGGAAGGGAATTTGCAACACAGATTAGTGAGAAATTTATCGAATTCTTAAAAGCAGAGGGACATGAGGTGCCGCAGGCGACAGATAAGAATTATCATGTGCAGGCTGTAAAACGCATGGAGGGAGACGAAGCCTTCTATGGCTTTGGTGATAAAGCAGGTGTATTAAATAAGAAGAATTACGATTATGAGATGTGGAATACAGATAATCCGGCGGCGCATACGGAAGCCTTTAAAGCATTGTATAAATCGATCCCGTTCTTTATAACATTGCGTGAAAGCTGCGTATACGGAATCTTTTTTGATAATACCTGTAAGACTTATTTTGATCTGGCAAAAGAAAATGCGGAATACTATTTCTTTGGCTCAGACCGTGGCAATCTGGATTACTATTTTATTGCCGGGTATAATATGCCGGAGGTAGTAGCTGGTTATACTTATCTGACCGGAAGAACACCGCTTCCGCAGCTTTATACATTAGGCTATCATCAGTCGCGCTGGGGATATGAGACTTCCGCAGAGATTCGCGCAATTGCGGATAAATACCGTGCATTAAAGATTCCGATTGATACGATTCATCTGGATATTGACTATATGGATGGCTACCGGGTCTTTACCTGGAATGAAAAGGACTTTGGCAGGCCTGGTGAAGTAATTGAGGATTTAAAGAAAAAAGGATTTAAAATTGTTACTATCATTGACCCGGGTGTCAAATTAGACCCAGGTTATGATATGTATGATGAAGGCATGGAGCAGGGATATTTTGCCAAGACACCGGAAGGGGATACCTATGTAAATGCAGTGTGGCCTGGAGATGCGGTATACCCTGACTTTGGAAATCCGAAGGTTAGACGGTGGTGGGGAGAGAAGCAGAAATATCTTGTGGACTTAGGAGTCCGCGGTGTATGGAATGATATGAATGAGCCGGCAAGCTTTCGTGGAGAACTGCCGGAAGATGTGGTATTTACAGACGAAGACAGACCATGTGACCATGGCCAGATGCACAATGTCTATGGACATCTGATGGCAAAGGCTACCTATGAAGGCTTGAAGAAGCAGGACGGCAGAAGACCATTTGTAATCACCCGTGCCTGTTACAGTGGTTCCCAAAAGTATACCACAGCATGGACAGGGGATAATCAGAGCCTGTGGGAGCACCTGCGGATGGCAATTCCGCAGATGTGCAATCTGGGATTATCCGGTATGGTATTTATCGGAACAGATGTAGGTGGATTCGGTGCAGATGTGACACCGGAACTGCTGTCAAGATGGATACAGGTCGGCTGCTTTTCACCGTTGTTCCGGAATCATTCTTCCAAGGGTTCTACCAGACAGGAGCCGTGGCTTTTCGGAGAAGAGACATTAAATATTAACCGGAAATATATTGAACTTCGTTATAAATTACTGCCATACCTTTATGATTTATTCCATGAGACGGAGCAGAATGGTATGCCGGTAATCCGTCCACTGGTATTACATTATGAGAAAGATAAAGAAACATGGAATCTCAATGGAGAATTCCTGTTTGGAGAGCGTATGCTGGTAGCTCCTGTAGTAGAGCAGGGAATGACGAAGAAGCTTTTATATCTGCCGGAGGGAATCTGGTATGACTACGATACAAGGGAAAAATATACCGGAAAGCAGTATATTGTAAAAGACGCACCTCTTGATGTATGTCCGGTTTTTGTAAAAGCAGGAAGCATTATCCCATGTTTTGAACCAATGCAGTATGTGGGAGAAATTGAACTGGATACTCTGATTCTTGATGTATATCCGGGAGAAGGCCGTTATGTGCATTATCAGGATAACGGAGAAGATTTTACATATCAGGATGGTGTATATAATGAATATGAGATGACCATCACAAAGGATGAGACATTAACGGTCCGGATGCTGCATAAAGGCTATGAAAAAGTATATAAGAAATTTGTAGTATGTTACAAAGGACGTAAAAATGAGTTCACATTCAATGGCGAGAAACTGACAGTCTGGCTTTCTTAAAAGAAAGACAGAAGCCGGGAGATGACCGGAGGAGGACTTATATGAAGCGTGGAATTGCATTAAGTGGAGGCGGTACGAAAGGCTCTTATGAACTGGGAGTCTGGAAAGCATTAAATGAACTTGGCATTGATTATCAGATTGTAACCGGAACATCCATAGGTTCCATTAACGGAGCTTTAATGGCAACGGGAGATTATGACAGGGCTTATGAACTATGGAGCACCATAACCATGGAAGATATGATGGAGGATGGAATCAATCTGACGGATACCATAGAGGGCATGTATGACCAGAGAGAGGCAATTGGTCCATTCCTGAAAAAATATGTAAAGAATAAAGGTGCAGATATTTCACCTTTTACTGCTTTTATTGAAACACTGATAGAAGAGGATAAGATTCGGAAATCAAAGACAGATTTTGGATTGGTTACGGTGGAATTTCCGTCTTTAAAACCCTGCGAACTGACAAAGCGTGACATTCCGGAAGGACTTATGAAAGATTATATTCTGGCATCTTCTGCAATTTTTCCATTATTCCCGATGCATAAAATCGGAGAGATAACGTATCTGGATGGATGCTATTATGATAATCTTCCAATTGACCTTGCCATCCGAATGGGAGCACAGCAGATTATTGCTGTTGATTTACATACATCACCGGCACACGATGCCTATGCAAAGCGGCCGTATGTAACTTATATCAAGCCAAGCCGCTCCCTTGGAACCATGATGAATTTTGACCATGCTCTTTTAATGGCAAATGCCAGAATGGGATACCAGGATACCATGAAGGTTTATGGAAAATATTATGGCTATGTATATACCTTTGAAAAGGAATCCATGGAGAAATACCGCAGGGCAATGGAGTGCTTTTTGTATCGGATGACAGAACTGGATTTACTGGTCAGGGATGAAATTCCGGTAAAACGTTTTGCTAAGAAAAGTGAATTTAATAAAGTACATACACTTCTGGCAGAACGAAGCGAAAAGGAGAAAATGTCACCGAGGGAATATTTCCTTGCAGCGGCAGAAATCTGTGGAGAGGTATTTGATGTAGATGCAGCAATTGAATATTCCATGGAACATTTTGTGGAAACACTTCATAAGAAGTTGGCAGATGCAGAGTTGAGACAGGTGACAGAATGTATCATTGCACATAAATTAAGGGAGCCGGCAGGACTGATTGCAGAAGTTAAAAACTTTGGAAAAGAAATGCTGGTGGCTGCGGCTGCATATTATGCGGCACAACAGGACACACTGACGTCAAAAGAAATTCTGAAACTGCATGCCATGTTCCCAAAGGAACTGACAGCGGTGTTATTTCTGATGTCGTTGGAAACAAACAGATAACAGCATTTTTGCCGTCAACAAACAGTCTCTGCTGCATATATTATACTGATGAGAATCAGGAGAGAAGGAAACATTGGATTATAATCAGGATATTTTCTTTAAGATGCAACAGCAGCAGATGCCAGGCAAACAGCCCTTTTACATGACAAATCCAATCCAGAATCTTTACATGACGGAGTTAGAATATCAGAGGGATTTAGACCGCATGAAAGAGATGTATCCGCTGGAGATAAGAAAAGTACAGGAGCTGGTGGAAGAAGAATGCGATAAGATGGAATATGAGGGAAGTCTCATGTTTGACGAGTATCCGGACCGGCTGATGCTGCGACAGATTTGTAAGAGAATCCGTGATAAGGCGGGACTTGGGGAAAGCCGGGAAGACATGGATGCTCCGGAAATTCTTCTGTTTCATGAGATGTTTCACCGCAGATGCCGTTACAGACGCTGCCGCAGATGCTGGTAGCAGATAATAAAATAGAGGTTGAGCTTTTACAAAAAAGGAATTACAATATAGCTGTCGTTTTTTGATGGCTATATTGTTTGTTTACGTGAGTAGCGAGAAAAATCGCATGCCTGCATGCAGATTTGACGAGCGCCGCGATAACTCGATAACTCGCAAAGTGTGTTTTTCGTAGTTTAGGAAGATGAGGAATACAGATGAATAAAGGAATGATTCGGGCACTGGTGTTAGCAGGTGTATTTCTGGTATCAACCGTAGTGTTTAGCTTTTTGACAAATAAAACAAATCCCGATATGACAACAGAACTGGAGGAGGCAACGCTGCCGACTGTCCAGCTTTATTATAAAGAGCAGAAAATCAATGAACTCTACGGGTATGTAGATGAAATGAATGCAGTTTACATGAGGGACAGCATTACGCCGATTGATACGGACAGGCTGCTTCCAATCCGCGTTCAGAATGGAAGCTATGCAGTGGATGAACTTTCCTATGAGATCCGGAGTATGGATACTAAGCGTCTTATTGCAGATGCGAAGGTAGATAGTTATTCCCAGAAGAATGGAGTGATTACAGCAGACCTTCCGATTCAGAATCTTCTGGATTCCAATGCAGAATATCTGTTGATTATACATTTACTGCATGGGGATGATACTTTAAATTATTATACAAGGATTATTGAACCGCAGGATTGTTATGTGAAGGAAAGCATTGATTTTGCAAAAGATTTCCATGAAAAAACATTTCAGGAGGATGGAAGCGGCTCTCTGGCAACTTATATGGAACCGGATTCTTCTGCGGATAATACCACACTTGCCAATGTCAGTATTCATTCCACACTGCGACAGGTAACATGGGATAAATTCAATGGGACCGTTCTGACGGACCCATCGGTAAGCATCAAAGAAATCAATAATTCCTATAATGTAATTCTATTGGATTATGTAGTGACGGCAACCGGAGATAATGGGGAACTGGAATATTATAATGTAGAAGAATATTACCGTGTCCGTTATACCAATGACCGGATGTATCTATTGAATTTTGAGAGAACCATGGATGAAATTTTCCGGGCAGAGAATGATGATTTTTATGAGAATTATTTACAGCTTGGAATATGTTCGTCCGATGTGGAATATAAGAGTAATGAGACAGGAAGTATTCTCTGTTTTGTAAAAGAAGGAGAACTCTGGTGTTACAATGCGACAGAAAAAAAGCTTTCCCAGGTGTTCAGCTTCCGTGGTTATGAGGGGATTGATTCCAGGGAAAATCATAAGGAACATGATATCCGGATTATTAAGGTGGATGAAACAGGAAGTGCTGATTTTGTTGTATATGGTTATATGAACAGGGGAAACCACGAAGGTCAGGTGGGCGTAGGTGTTTATCATTATGACAGCGTGGCAAATACAGTAGAAGAGGAACTGTTTATACCATCCACCCACTCTTACGAAGTGCTGAAATCAGAACTGGGACAGCTGATGTATGAAAATGAAAGTGGAATGTTCTACATTATGATGGGTGGGACACTGTATGAGATTAATCTTGCTACTACCAAAGAAAAGGAAGTAGTCAGCGGATTTGAAACAGGAAATTATGCGGTATCAGAGAATAACCAGTTTGTTGCTTATATTGCAGATGGCAACAGTGACAGCGGTTCGAAAATTACTGTTCTGAATCTGGAGAATTCGAAAAGCTTTGAAGTGGCAGCGGCAGCAGGAACGTATATCCGGCCACTGGCATTTATGGAAGATGATTTTATCTATGGAGAGGCAGATGACAGTGATGTGTATACAGATTCTGCCGGAAATGTACAGTTCCCGATGAATCATATTTATATTGTAGATACGGATGATGAAGAACACGGAGTGTTAAAAGATTATCATAAGGATGGATATTATGTAGCGTCTGTAGAAGTTGTGGATTATACTATTTATCTGAACCGGGAACAATATAACGGTATGGCTTATGTTCCGGCAGAACAGGATACGATTATGAATCGTGAGGGAGATTCTGCAGAAGTAGTCAGCATTCACAGTACGGTAACGGAACGAAAACAGACGCAGCTGCAGCTGCAATTATTACAGGAAGAAGAGATAAGTTCGGGTCGTCTTCTGACTCCGAAACGGATTGTATTGGAGTCACCGAGAAATGTGAATCTGAAAGAGCCGGAAGAGACAGATTATTATTATGCTTATTCTGCCGGAAGAGTAGTGCTGGCAACGGATAATGCGGCAAAAGCCATTGCAGTGGCAAATGATAATGTGGGCGTTGTGGTAGGAAGCAGACAGCAGTATATCTGGAAGAGGGCAAGAAAATCTTCCCAGTCACCACTGACGATTACAATAGGTGATGCAGACGCATCCGGAACAACGATAGCAAAAGCAATCAATGGTATGCTTTCGATGCAGGGATTAAATGTTGGTGTAG
This sequence comes from Roseburia sp. AF20-18LB, assembly GCF_003461185.1. Taxonomy (NCBI): domain Bacteria; kingdom Bacillati; phylum Bacillota; class Clostridia; order Lachnospirales; family Lachnospiraceae; genus Roseburia; species Roseburia sp. AF20-18LB. Next base: position 389,123 of record NZ_QTWP01000002.1, on the reverse strand, counting down.
GAGAATTGATGACATCCGGAAATACACCAAAACAAATTTTAAAGGATACCCTGCAGGACTCTGTAGTCATTGATTTGACCGGAAGCGATCTGGATGCAGTGTTATATTATGTCAATCTGGGAACACCGGTATTTGCCATGAACAGTGGAAGCGAAGCTGTATTGATTACAGGCTATGATAACGCAGGAGTCTATATTTATAATCCGGCAACCGGTGCAACAGAGAAGATGTCAATGACGGATGCACAGAATTTATTTGATACAGCAGGTAATGTATATTTTGCTTATATGAAAATGGCAGAATAGGGATGCAGGCAGAGACAGGCGTGAAAAAGACGCAAAAAACGTATAAAATTGCCTAAAAAAAGCCGAAGTTTTTTGGCAGTTTCGGTATTAGTGCTGTATTTTCACAAAGTCTATTGCAAAATCTGTTCGTGTAGGATATATTAACTTTTGTACTAATTGTACTACTTAGAAGCGAGGAAGATAACATGAGTAGAAAAGAAGTTACAGTTTCAAACGTTTCAAAAAAACACGATAATCCAATTGCAGAGTTGGTTCAGGTTGCCTGCCAGTTTGACAGCAATATTACTCTGGAAAGTGATAACCGTAAAATTAATGCCAAGAGCATCATGGGAATTATGGCATTTAATCCGTCCAAAGGAATGACGGTTAACATTGTTGCAGAGGGAAATGATGAAGAAGAAGCCCTATTAGCAATGGAGAAGTTTTTAGTGTGTGATTAATTTTCAGGGAGGGAATTATAATGCAGAAGAGACCAGTTGAAAAAGCAGCCGAAGTAAAGGCAGCAGTAAAAGCTACAGAGACAAAGGCAGTAGTTAAGGCAGAAGAGGTTAAGGCAGAAGCAAAAGAAGTTGTAGCGAAGAAAGCAGAAACCGTAGTAAAGAAAGCGGAAGAGACAGTTAAGAAGGCAGAGGAGACAGCAAAGAAAGCAGAGACAACTGTAAAAGCAGCAGCAAAGACTACCGCAAAGAAAGCAACCAAGAAAGCAGCGGCTAAAAAAACTGCCAAGGCAGAGAAGAAAGAACTTGTACCGGAAGTATTTGTTCAGTTTGATGGTAATGAAGATGTTGTTGCAAACGTGATTGAGAGAGCAAAAGAAGCTTTCACAGCAGACGGACACAGAGCATCCAGCATCAAGTCTTTAAAGGTTTATTTAAAACCGGAAGAATATGCAGCATACTATGTTATAAACGATACATATGCAGGCAAGGTTAACTTATTCTAGTTTTATTTTGCCCATGATATTAAAATGGCTTCGGAATTCCGAAGCCATTTTTGCTGTTGTTATTTATTTCTTTTTCTGATTAGCTTTATATTTCTTTATAAGCTTCTGGATACGCTCGTTTGGATCTAAGAGCTCGCTGATAGAAGCATCATGATTCAATGTATCAATAATATAAGCAATATATTTGCTCATGTCACAGTTGATATAATATGGACGGCTTAAAAGCTCCGGAGTCTGATAAGTCAGGTTGGTGGTAACTACACGGTAGATAGTTCCATCTTCTACAGCTTTATCGAATTTTTCCAGACCATTGGTGAAAAGTCCGAAGGTTGCAACGACAAAGATTCTGTTTGCTTTTCTCTTCTTTAGTTCAGTTGCAACGTCAATCATGCTTTCTCCGGAAGAAATCATATCATCGATAATCAGAACATCTTTTCCTTCTACGGAAGAACCTAAAAATTCATGTGCGACAATAGGGTTACGTCCGTCAACAATTCTGCTGTAATCACGACGTTTGTAGAACATACCCATATCCAGACCAAGTACACTGGAAAGATAAATTGCACGTCCGGTACCACCCTCATCCGGGCTGATAATCATCATGTGGTCAGAATCAATCTGTAAGTCAGGAACGTTCTTGCAGATACCTTTGATAAACTGGTATGCAGGCTGAACAGTTTCAAAACCACCCTTTAAAGGAATTGCATTCTGGACACGAGGGTCATGTGCATCAAATGTAATAATGTTGTCAACGCCCATGGCAACCAGTTCCTGTAAAGCCAGTGCACAGTCTAAAGATTCCCTGGTGCTTCTTCTATGCTGGCGGCTTTCATAAAGGAATGGGATGATAACAGTAATTCTTCTTGCCTTGCCGCCAATTGCAGCAATAATTCTCTTTAAATCCTGATAATGATCGTCTGGGGACATATGGTTTGTCTGACCGCACAGAGAATAAGTAAGGCTGTAGTTGGTGACATCAACCATAAGATAAAGGTCATAACCACGAACAGTTTCTTTGATCATTCCCTTTGCCTCGCCTGAACCAAAACGAGGGGTAACTGCTTCAATGATATAAGAATCACGTTTGTAGCCCATAAAAGCTGCATCATTCTGGTGCTGATGCTGTCTTTCGTCTCTCCATTTGACAAGGTATTTGTCAACTTTTTCTCCTAATTCCTGGCAGCTCTGTAATGGAATGATTCCAAGAGAACCAGTAGGAAGGGTTTCTAAGTTTCTTTCACTGTTTGACATGAATAGGTTCCTCCATAGAAATAATTTATCTTATATAGTTCAATAGATATAGCATCTAATTGAATGTGTAATTAATGCAGCTTTTTCTTAAGACGGATATCGTCCCCAAAAAGCTTGATCATCGTATAGCTGCTGAAGATGCGGGAGCAGATACGCTCGGAATATACATCAGCAAGCTGGTCGATACTTAAATTCGTAGAAATCAATGTTGATTTCTGACGCAGCATACGTTCGTTCAGACACAGGAAAAGCCGGGATGCCGTAAAGGAGTTGGCAAGCTCGGTTCCAAGGTCATCAATGATTAAAAGATCACAGTCGAAGATATTCTGCCCGGCAGCAGAAGCTGCAGCGTCCTTCTGGAAAGTGTCCTTTTCAAATATATCAAATAATTGGAAGGCTGTAAAATAAATAACGGAATGTCCTTTATCTAAAAGCTCTTTGGCAACGCAGTTTGAAAGAAAAGTCTTACCGACACCGGTTGCTCCATAGAAAAAGAGATTTTCAAAAGAGGTATCGAAATGCTCAATAAAGGACTTACAGTCTGCAACAGCTTTTTTTGCAGTATCATAAGCAGATAATCCGGTTGTGGGATTTATCTGCTCTTTGGAATAGTATGCATAAGAGAAATTCGAAAAATTCTCTTTGGCTAAAATATCTTTTACATTAGACTGCGTATAGACTAAATCAATGGCAGCCTGTACAAAACAATGACAGCGTTCATTCCCAATATAACCGGTATCCTTACAGTCCTTACAGGTGTAAACCGGTTCCAGATAATCAGCCGGATAACCCAGAGAAGCAATCAGATTCTGTTTCTCCCTGCGAAGAGCAGCAAGCTGTTCTTTTAATGAAGAGAGAACAGAGGAATCTTCTGCTCCATCATCAGATAAAAGCTGTTTTGCACTTGCTACTGAGATGGAAGAAATCTCGTTGTCTATTTCTGTAAGGCGCGGACATTTTCCGTAGACTTCCTGAATGCGTTCATCCAGAAGATGCTGATTGTGAAACTGTCTGGCATTATATTGCCGGATTAAAGTATCGTATTGTGAATTATTAAGAGACATGAAATGCTCCTTTAGTATTCCTGAAAAAAGTGTCTTAATTATTTAAGAGCTGTTTTTCAAGCTGTTCAAAATTATAGGTACGCTGTGAAAAATTGTTAAACCGGTTGGCGGCAGTCTTGTTTACGGTGACATTGCGGGAAGAAGATGCCTTGCTTTTTTTGTAAGCAGTGTCTAATATAGCAATATCCTCTAAATGGTGGATATTGCATTTATGCCAGTTCTCTAAGATGGTATCGGCATACTGGAAGCTTGGCTGATTTGTCGCCTGCAGTGTCCGTTTGCATGCCTCGGAAATGATATCCAGTGTAAATCCAAACTGGCTGGTCCATTTATCTACCAGTTCAAGTTCGTATTCAGCCAGTTTTCTGCCGCTGATTCCAAATGCCTTCATGACACCATAATGTGTCTGCTTATAGGCACTGGAAGAACGTCTGGCATCCTCCGCGGTACGGATAGAAGAAGCAGACCAGGAAAGGGCAATCTTGTCCATATAGCGGATGCTCTTATGACCGTTGTCCACACAGGATTCTACCAGATATTCAATCAGGTCTGTGGAGAATTTCAATTCATCTGACCAGTAAAGAATGGTTTCATAATCCTTGATGGACAAAGGATGTCCGATATAGCGTTCAATAATGAATAATAAATCACTGGAAGCCTCATCGTTCTGGAAAGACAGAATCTGGTCTTTCGTATAGGATGGACGGATATCTACAGAAGATACTTCCGTAGGCTTTTCCACATGTTCAGAATCCTGCGTAACCGCAGAAACAGGCTCACACAGGCAGATGCCGGTAAGCTGTTCGCCGGAATTATATTCTAACTGGAGTAAGTGTTTCTTCTCCCAGTATTTTAAGGCACGTTTAATATCCTTTTCTGTATGGTCAAATTTATCAGCCATCTTAGAAATGGAAAAATTCTCAGCTGCGTTGATGCAGCGGAGTAAATATAAATAAATTTTTACAAATTCTCCATTGGCATCTGCCATATACTCATCAATAAAGGTATTGGATACGCAGGTAACCGTGGATTTGCTTTTCGTATGTAATGTTATGTCTGTCATAAGAACTCCCTCTTTCACCGACCACATTATAGCATATGAATCTAAAATTGAGAAGTCTTATTTTAACCAAAAATCCAGTAAAATCAAGGGTTTCCACATTTGCACAGAATTGTGAATAATGTGGATAACTTTCTTTTGAAAGTGCATTATGGTAACTGAAATGGGAGCAGTTTGGCGGTTAATGCAGATAGAATGGCGATTTTCAAAAATACATTATGTAAACAAAAAAATCCACATCCATAATTCACAAAAATGTGAATTACGATGTGGATAATGTGGATAACTACTGCTGAAGCAGGTGTTCTCCTATAAGATACACGTCTCCGGCCCCCATAGTTATCAACAAATCATTGTTTATGCATTTTTCCGATAAAAATTTTTCAATCTCATCAAAAGACGGGAAGTAATAACTTTCCTGACCGTTTTTCTGAAGCTCTGCCAAAAGGTCTTTGGAAGAAATTCCGATCGTATTTTTCTCTCTGGCTGCATAGATGTCTGCAAGGACTACAATATCTGCCATGGAAAGTACCCGGGCAAAATCACTTAAGAATGCCTTGGTTCTGGAATAAGTGTGTGGCTGGAAAACGCAGATAATCCGTCCGTGTGGATAATTCCGGGCTGCGGTTAATGTAGCAGCTACTTCAGTCGGATGATGGGCATAATCATCGATAACGGTGATACCGTTCTTTGTTCCTTTGTATTCAAAACGACGTTTGGTGCCGCCAAACTGAAGCAGTCCCTTTTTGATAACATCCAAAGGAAGACCGAGATTTAAGCAAAGCGCAATGGCAGCCAGTGAATTGGAGACATTATGCTTGCCTGGAACACTTAAGGAAACGGTTCCTAAGTCTTCGGTTTTGTGCATCAGAGTATATGTGCCGCAGGCATGGTCATTATAAGTAATATTTTTAGCATAAAAGTCATCGTTTTCGCATAAACCATAAGTAGTGACGCTACAGGACAAATTGTTGGTAATCTGATCTAAAGCTGCAATCTGGCCGTTGATGATTAATACACCATCATGTGCAGTATTTCCGGCAAATTCATGGAAAGAACGGCGGATATCATCGATATCTTTGAAGAAGTCGAGATGCTCAGCTTCCACACTGGTGATGATACTGTATTTCGGATGAAAATGCAGGAAACTGTTGGTATATTCGCAGGCCTCGGTAATGAATACTTCTGAACCACCTACGCGGATATTTCCACCGATTGCTTCTAAGATACCACCAACACTGATTGTAGGGTCAGCCTTTGCAACAAGAAGAATCTGTGAAATCATGGATGTGGTAGTGGTTTTTCCATGGGTACCGGCAACTGCAATGGATTTCTCATAGTTATCCATAATCTGTCCAAGCAGTTCTGCACGGGAAAGCATTGGAATACCGGCATCTACGGCTGCTTTAAATTCCTCATTGTCCTCGCGGATGGCAGCAGTATAGACAACCAGTGCAGGACGGATGGATAAGTTAGATGCTTTCTGGCCAATGTAAATGGCTGCGCCTTTTTTTGCAAGGCTGTCGGTAAGCGCAGACTGCTTTGCATCAGAACCGGAAATGGTAAAACCTTCTTCCAGCAAGATTTCTGCAAGACCACTCATACTGATACCGCCAATACCGATAAAATGTACATGAATAGGTTCTTCAAAATTTAATGAATACATAATTCTTTACCTGCCTGACTTATAATTTCGTTTCTTGAGAAAAGATTTCTTCCTAATATTATAACCATATGCAGGGAATTTGCAAATCTATTTTGTCTGTCAGGAAAAAAGAATGCAAAATAATGGAGGTGATTTTGTAAAAATGACAAGAAATGTTTGAAAATTGTCTAAAATGACTAAAATTTGCAAAAAAAGATAAAATAATTATACAAAATGCTGTACAACATATGGGCAGTGTGTTATACTTTTGTTATACCAAAATGACCTGATTTTATGACGAGAGGTGAATGACGTGATTAAGAAAGAAATGATAGCCATGCTTTTGGCGGGCGGACAAGGAAGCCGTCTTGGAGTATTAACTTCCGGTGTAGCGAAGCCTGCAGTCGCATTTGGAGGAAAGTATCGTATTATCGACTTTCCATTGAGCAACTGCATCAACTCAGGTATTGATACCGTCGGAGTGCTGACACAGTATCAGCCATTGAGATTAAACAGACATATTGGAATTGGAATTCCGTGGGACTTAGACCGTAATAACGGAGGAGTAACGGTTCTTCCACCATATGAGAGAAGTGATAACAGTGAATGGTATACTGGTACAGCAAATGCGATTTACCAGAACCTGAAATATATGGAGACTTATAATCCGGATTATGTGCTGATTTTATCAGGCGACCATATTTATAAGATGGATTATGAAGTAATGCTTGATTTCCATAAGGAAAATAATGCAGACGTAACAATTGCAGCAATGCCTGTTCCAATAGAAGAAGCAAGCCGTTTTGGTGTGGTTATAACAGACGAAAATAAAAAAATTAAAGAGTTCGAGGAAAAACCGGAACATCCGAGAAGTAACCTCGCATCCATGGGAATATACATATTCAACTGGAAAGTATTGCGTGACAGTTTAATTGCTATGAAGGATCAGAGTAATTGTGACTTCGGAAAGCATATTATTCCATACTGCCATGAGAATGGAAAGCGTTTATTTGCTTATGAATTCAATGGTTACTGGAAGGATGTTGGAACACTTTCCTCCTATTGGGAAGCAAATATGGAATTGATTGATCTGATTCCGGAATTTAACCTTTATGAAGAATACTGGAAGATTTATACCAAGAGCGATAATGTAGCTCCGCAGTATCTTGCAGCAGAGTCAAAGGTTGATACCAGCATTATCGGAGAAGGTGCTGAAATTTATGGAGAAGTGCAGAATTCTGTAATTGGTGCAGGAGTCCGGATTGAAAAGGGTGCGGTGGTACACAATTCCATTATCATGAAAGAATGTGTGATTGGAGAGAATACTGTGGTGGAGAAATCCATTATTGCAGATAAGACCATTGTTGGAGCAAACTGCCACTTAGGCGTAGGCGAGTATGCACCAAGCACATTGAATGAAAAAGTATATGCATCTGATCTGGTTACTATCGGAGAAGATTCTGTAATACCAGACGGAGTTTCAATTGGAAAAAATACAGCGATTTCCGGAGTAACGGAACCGTCAGATTATCCAGATGGAATGTTAGCAGGCGGTGGAGCTATTATTAAGGAAGGTGACAGAATATGAAGGCATTAGGATTAATTTTAGCAGGTGGAAACAATCATCGTATGCAGGAACTTTCCAGCAAGCGTGCAATTGCAGCAATGCCAATCGGTGGAAGTTACCGATGCATTGATTTTGCATTGAGTAATATGAGCAACTCACATGTTCAGACCGTTGCAGTGCTGACTCAGTATAATGCACGTTCTTTAAATGAACATTTAAGCTCATCCAAATGGTGGGATTTCGGGAGAAAACAGGGAGGTCTTTATACCTTCACTCCTACCGTAACCGCTGACAACAGCTGGTGGTACAGAGGAACTGCAGATGCAATGTACCAGAACATTGATTTCTTGAAAAAACGTCATGAGCCATATGTAATTATTACAGGTGGTGATTGTGTATACAAGCTGGATTACAATAAGGTATTGGATTACCATATTGAGAAGAAAGCTGATATAACTGTTGTGTGCAAGGATATGCCGGAAGGCGCAGATATCAGCCGCTTTGGTGTAATCCGCATGAATGAAGAATCCAGAATCACAGAGTTTGAAGAGAAACCTATGGTATCCAGCTCTAATACAATTTCTACCGGTATTTATATCATCCGCAGAAGACAGCTGATTGAAATGTTAGAGCGGAGCGGTCAGGAAGACAGATGGGATTTCGTTACAGATATTCTGATTCGTTATAAGAATATGAAGCGAATTTATGGATATAAAATGGAAGATTACTGGAGCAATATTGCAACAGTAGATTCATATTACAATACAAATATGGATTTCCTGAAACCGGATGTGAGAAATTACTTCTTCCGTGAGACACCGCATATCTATTCGAAAGTAGATGATTATCCACCAGCAAAATACAATGCAGGTTCTGATGTGAAGAACAGCCTGATTTCCAGTGGATGTATCATCAACAGTAAAATAGAAAATTCTGTATTGTTTAAAAATGTGTTTGTAGGAAAGAATTGTGTAATCAAGAATTCCATTATTCTCAATGACGTATACATTGGAGATAATACGCATATTGAAAACTGTATCGTGGAAAGCCGTGGAACGCTGAAAGCCAACACGTATTATTGCGGTGACGACGGAGTAAAGGTTGTACTTGAGCGCAATGACAGATATGCACTGTAGGCAGAAGACTTAAGAGAAAGGCGTGAAGGGGGTAACATAATGCAGATTACAGATGTAAGAATACGTAAAGTTGAAAAAGAAGGTAAAATGAAAGCTGTGGTATCTATTACCATAGATGAAGAATTTGTTGTACATGATATCAAAGTGATTGACGGAGAGAAGGGACTCTTCATTGCAATGCCAAGCCGCAAGGCTGCTGATGGGGAATACAGAGACATTGCACATCCAATTAACTCAGATACCAGAAATAAGATACAGCAGATTATTTTAGAAAAGTACGAAAGTGAAATCGCAGCTGAGGAGGCGTAACACGTACATAGAATAAGGAAGACGAGCAGGCTGTCACAGAAATGTGGCAGCCTGTTTTTCACACTTCTTTTTTTGAACAATTGATAGAATGAAGTATAAATATGCCGTGGGGCAAATGAGAAAGCATGAAAAAGACTGTTAGGAGCACTTGGAATTTCGGGCGAAAACAGACAACGCCGGCACAGGGAAGTGCCGGCGAGGAGCAAGCAACATGGATGTTGATTTGCGCCGGTTGTCAGAACTGATAAAAATTTTTTCAAAATTCTTAGTGCTCCTTATAGTCTTTTTCGCTTTTCCATTTGCCCCACGGCAGATTTACATTGTCATCTATTTCATATTTTGGAAAAAAGGATGACAAATTTCTGAGAAAGAAGTATACTAAAATGTAACAGTATTTTCGGCAGAAAGCCGGAGAGGAATAAAGAGGATAAAAATATGGAAGCATTAAAAGCGGTAATATTGGCAGCTGGAAAGGGAACCAGAATGCAGTCAGACCTTCCGAAAGTAGTGCATACAATAGACGGAAAGTGTCTGGTAGATTATGTAATTGAAGCGGCAGAAGGAGCAGGAGCGGAGGATATCTGTCTGGTGGTAGGCTATAAGCATGAAGAGGTAGAGAATACCATTTCACATAAAGATGATGTAACATTTGTACTGCAGGAGCAGCAGCTTGGAACTGGTCATGCGGTAAAATGTGCCAGGGATTTTCTGGGAAAAGATGGACATACACTGATTCTTTTTGGAGATGCGCCACTGATTACATCTGCAACCTTAAAGCAGCTTTTGGAGCATCATATCCAGCATAAAAATGCAGTAACCGTATTGTCAGCAACGATAGATGACCCGACCGGATACGGAAGAATTATCCGCAATGAATCAGGAGAATTTATAAAGAGCGTAGAACATAAGGATGCAAACGAGGAAGAGTTGAAATCCCATGAGATTAATTCCGGAATGTATGTGTTTAATACCTGGGAATTATCACAGGCATTGGATAAGATTCAGCCGAATAATGCACAGGGTGAATATTATCTGCCGGATACGCTTACGATATTAAAGGATAAAGGACTTCGTGTAGATGCATTTGCACTGGAAAGCCCGGAAGACATCAATGGAGTAAATGACCAGAAGCAGTTAGAATCAGCTGCAGAAATCATCAGAAGAAGGAAGAAAGAATGTACATTATAGCGGGACTTGGAAATCCTGGAAAGAAATATGAACATACCAGACATAATGTTGGCTTTGATGTCATGGATGTACTGGCAGAAAAATATAATATAAGGATGGACGAAAAAAAGTATAAAGCAATCTGCGGCAAAGGAATGATCGGAAGTGAAAAAGTTGTTCTGGTGAAGCCACAGACTTTTATGAACTTAAGCGGAGAAAGCATCGCTGAAGCAGTAAATTTCTATAAAGTGGATCCGGCCAGTGAATTGTTAGTGATTTTTGATGATATCAGCCTGGCACCGGGAAGAATACGGATTCGTAAAAAAGGCAGTGCCGGCGGACACAATGGAATTAAAAATATCATTGCGCAGGTGGGAACAGAGCAGTTTGCCAGGATCAAGGTAGGTGTCGGTGAGAAACCACAGGGCTGGGATTTGGCAGACCATGTCCTTGGCCATATGGATAAGGCAGACCGGAAACTGGCAGAGGAAGCATTTTTAGATGCGGTATCTGCGGTAGAACTGATTGTCGATGGAAAAATCGAACAGGCAATGAATGACTATAATTAAAGGAAGAACATTATGAATGTATTTTTGCAGCCCCTTTCGGAACTGGAAGAATTGCAAAATGCCTTAAAGCAGCTAAAGAGCAGTCCGGGTATCGTTCAGATATCCGGATGCATGGATGCGCAGAAGGCACATATGGTATTTGCGGCGAACGATGGTTTTAGAAATAAAATCATCGTTACTTTTAACGAACAAAAAGCAAGGGAAATCTTAGAAGATTATCGTTTTTTCGACAGGGAGACTCTCTATTTCCCAGCGAAGGATATTTTATTTTATCAGTCGGATATCAGAAGTAATCAGCTTACCGGAGAGCGGATTGCCCTGTTAAAACGTTTATCCGAAAAGAAGCCGGTTACAGTGGTATTGACTTTTGACGGACTGATGAACCGGATGGCAGGACTGGAAGCCTTTAAAGAAGCGGTGCGTACTTATAAGGTGGAAGACGAATTAGACTTTGAGGCAGAGACAAAGCGGCTTTTGCAGATGGGGTATGTGCGCAATTATCAGGTGGAAATGCCGGGAGAATTTGCGGTGCGTGGAGGAATCCTTGATATATATCCTCTGACGGAAGAAAATCCGCTGCGTATTGAAATGTGGGGAGATACCATTGATTCCTTGCGAAGCTTTGAGGCTGAGAGCCAGCGTTCCATAGAGAATCTGGAAGAAATTACGTTGTATCCTGCAACGGAACTGGTGCTGACGGAAAAACGGAAGCAGGCGGGCTTGAAGAAAATTCGACAGGAAGCGGTAAAAGCAGAAAAGAAGTTCCGCGACCAGATGAAAAATGAAGAAGGCCATCGCATCAAACAGACGGCGGCTGCTTTGGAAGAAGAGATAGAAGAATTAGGTGGTGCAGCTAATTTGGACAGCAGCCTTGCATATTTCTTCCCGGAGGCGGTAAGCCTTTTGGATTATTTTGGTAAAGACGAGACTCTTTTAGTCCTGGATGAACCTGCCCGGCTGATGGAAAAGGGCAGAGTGACAGAGCAGGAATTTGAAGAGAGCATGAAGCAGCGCTTGGAGAAGGGTTATATCCTGCCGGGACAGGCAGAAACGCTCTTTACCGGAAAGGAAATTACTGCGAAGATGCAGAGTTTCCACGGACTTGCACTGGCAGCACTGGATATGAAGGTGCGGGAGTTAGACATTACGAACCGTTACCATATTCAGGTGCAGGGTGTGAATTCCTATAATAACAGCTTTGCAACGCTGGTGAAGGATTTAAAGAATTATAAGAAAAACGGATACCGGGTCGTTGTATTATCCGCATCTAAGACAAGGGCAGAGCATCTGGCGAAGGATTTACAGGAAGAAGAGGTAAGCTGTTATTATGCCAAAGATTTTGAACGGAAATTGCAGCCGGGAGAAATCTTAACTGCCTATGGAAAAGTAAAACGTGGATACGAATACCCGCTGATTAAATTTGCGGTTATCACAGAAAGTGATATATTCGGGCAGGAAAAGAAGAAACGGAAGAAACACCGTCTCTATGAGGGGGAAAAGATACAGAGCTTTCGTGACCTTCATGTAGGTGATTATGTGGTACATGAAAATCACGGCCTTGGCATTTATCGTGGGATCGAGAAAATCGAAGTCGATAAAAAAGTCAAGGATTATATTAAGATTGAATATGCCAAGGGAGGCAATCTTTATATTCTTGCAACCCAGCTGGAACTGATTCAGAAATATGCCGGTTCCGATGCCAAGAAACCGAAGTTAAACCGGCTGGGCAGCCCAGACTGGGATAAGACAAAAACCAGAGTGCGTGGTGCGGTAAAAGAAATTGCCCACGAACTGGTGGAACTCTATGCTATCCGACAGAATAAAGAAGGCTATGTCTATGGTCCGGATACTGTATGGCAGAAGGAATTTGAAGAGATGTTTCCATTTGAGGAGACAGAAGATCAGGAACTTGCCATTGAAGCAACCAAGAAGGACATGGAAAGCACCAAGATTATGGATCGTCTGATTTGCGGAGACGTAGGATATGGCAAGACGGAGGTGGCAATCCGTGCTGCCTTTAAGGCGGTGCAGGAGGGAAAACAGGTAGTTTATTTAGTACCGACCACAATCCTGGCGCAGCAGCACTATAATACCTTTGCCCAGCGGATGAAAGATTTCCCGGTAAGAGTAGATTTGCTTTGCCGTTTCCGCAGCCCAAAAGAGCAGAAGAAAACCATCGAAGATTTGAAAAAAGGCATGGTGGATATTATTATCGGAACCCACAGAGTGCTTTCTGAGGATGTGAAATTTAAGGATTTGGGACTTCTCATTATCGATGAGGAGCAGCGTTTTGGTGTGGCTCATAAAGAGAAAATCAAGCAGATGAAAAAGGATGTGGATGTGCTGACTTTAACGGCAACACCAATTCCAAGGACATTGCATATGAGCCTTATCGGAATCCGCGATATGAGTGTTTTAGAGGAGCCGCCGATGGATCGTGTGGCAATCCAGACTTATGTCATGGAATATAATGAAGAAATGGTGCGGGAGGCAATCTGCCGGGAATTAGCAAGAGACGGACAGGTTTATTATGTATTTAACCGGGTAAACCAGATTGCAGAAATGGCAGCGAAAATTTCAGAGCTGGTGCCGGATGCCAATGTGGCATTTGCCCACGGACAGATGAAGGAACGGGAACTTGAGGATATTATGTATCAGTTTATCAACGGAGAGATTGATGTGCTGGTATCCACAACGATTATCGAGACGGGGCTTGATATTTCCAATGTAAATACCATGATTATTCATGATGCGGATAATATGGGACTGTCACAGCTCTATCAGCTTCGCGGAAGAGTAGGGCGTTCTAACCGGACGGCATATGCGTTCTTAATGTACCGCCGGGATAAGATGTTAAAAGAAATCGCAGAGAAACGTCTGGCTGCAATCAAGGAATATACAGACCTTGGAAGCGGCTTTAAGATTGCCATGCGGGATTTGGAAATCCGTGGAGCCGGAAACCTGCTGGGTGCCCAGCAGAGCGGACACATGGAGGCAGTCGGTTATGACCTTTACTGCAAGATGCTCAATGAGGCTGTCAAACAGGAGAAGGGAATCGGAGTGGAAGAAAGCTTCGATACAACAGTAGATGTGGAAATGGATGCATTTATCCCACCGTCCTATATTCCAAACGAGACACAGAAGCTGGATATTTATAAACGAATTGCAGCCATTGAAAATGATTCAGAAAGTGATGAGATGCTTGATGAGCTGACAGACCGCTTTGGAGACCCGCCAAAATCAGTAACAAACCTTCTTTCCATTGCATTGATAAAAGTGCTGGCGCATCAGGCGTATATGAAGGAAGTGGTAGAGCGTGGCAATACAGTGCGCTTTGTCATGTATGAAAAAGCTGCGGTGAATCCGGCAAAAATACCGGAACTTCTGTCAAAATATGATCATGCGTTGAAATTTATACCGGATCAGAAAGGACCGTATTTTGTGCTGAACCGGGGAACCAACAGCCGGACAGTATCAGGCAGCAGTATCGACTATATCCGCCAGTTTGTGTTGGATGTGCAGACGATTCTGGTAGAAAAAACCATAAAAAAGGATGCTTAACTGCATAAAAATCTTGCGGCATGTACGAAAAAGCACTATAATAGAACGATGATAAATATTTTGGAGGAACGTGATATGAGATTTAAGAAATTCACAGCACTTGCATTGGCGGTTGTTACTGCAGCTTCCGTAGCTATGACAGGATGTGGCAGCAGAATCGATGAAGATGCAGTTGTTGCTACATTAGGAGATAAAGAGATTTCACTTGGACTTGCCAACTTTATGGCACAGTATACAGCAGTATCCTATGACAGCTATATTACCATGGGATATGCCAAGGAAAATATGTGGTCACAGGATTTATCCGGAAACGGTAAGACTATGCAGGATAATGTAAAAGATGGAATCCTGACACAGATACAGACCAATTATCTCTTAGAAGACCATATGAAAGACTATGGTGTGGAAATAACGGATGAGGAGCTTTCTGATATTGATACTGCAGCACAGCAGTTCATGGATGACAATAGCAAGGAAGCAATCAGGACCATGGGTGCCAAGAAAGAATATGTAGCAGAAATGCTTCGACTGAACCTGATTCAGAAGAAGATGCATAATGCAATCATTGCAACTGTAGATACCGAAGTTTCTGATGAAGAAGCGGCACAGAGAACATTCAGTTATATCAAGGTTTCTACTGAGGCACATTATGATGACAGCAAGAATTATGTGGAATATACCGATGATGAGAAGGCAGAATTAGAAAAAACTGCAGAGAAAATCGCAGAAGAAGCGAAAACCGATTTTGATGCAGCAGCAACAGACAACGGATATACTGTAAGCACTTATTCATACGGCAGTGATGAAATCGGTGAAGATGGAACAGCAACCGGAAGTATGGATGCATCCATTATTACAGCAGCAGATGCGTTAAAAGAGGGAGAAGTATCTTCCATGATTTCCGTAGATGGAAAAGGATATTATGTTATCCGCTTAGACAGTGAATTTGACCGTGATGCAACCGACAAAGAGAAAGAAACAATTGTTTCCAAGCGTCAGTCCGATAAATATACGGAAGTATGCGACAGCTACAAGGAAGAAAAAGAATGGACGGTAAATGATGATGTATGGGCAGCTGTTAACTTTGATAAGCTCTATACCATCAAGAAAACAGATACAGAAACAGAATCTGTAAGTGAGACAGAGACAGCATCAGAGGCAGCAACAGAATAATTGCAGAAATTATAAAGTGACAAGAACATAGAGAAGCAGAAAATTTATTTTTCTGCTTCTTTTCTATCACATAGATACAGGAGTATGGAATGAAAGACAATATCGTATTAATCGGAATGCCGGGCGTAGGAAAAAGTACTGTAGGTGTCGTATTGGCGAAGGCATTAGGCTATAATTTTGTGGATGCAGATTTAGTCATCCAGCAGCAGACTGGAAAGCTTTTGTGTGAGCTGATTGCAGAGCACGGAACAGAAGGATTTCTTGAGATTGAGGATGAGGTAAACAGCAGCATAGAAGGCCATAAAGCAGTCATTGCCACAGGAGGCAGTGCAGTATATTGTGCAAAAGCCATGGAGCATTATAAAGAAATTGCAACCGTACTTTATCTGAGTGTATCTTATGAGACATTAGAAGAGCGTCTTGGTGATTTGAAGAACCGCGGTGTAGTATTAAAAGATGGACAGACCCTGAAAGATTTGTATGATGAGAGAACGGCATATTATGAAAAATATGCGGATATCACCGTAAGTGAAGAGGGATTGTCTATTCGTGAAACAATCGATGTGGTAAAAGAAAAACTCGGGATGGAATAAAAGATGCAGATACCAGGGAATGCACAGGAACCTGTGAAGATACAGGAATCAGATAAAATGAAGAAGTCAGATAAGATGCAGGAGCAGAAAAAGAAATCAACAACTTTAAATAGAATTGGAAAAGTCGATAAAAAGATTCGTATCCGCATGTGGGCAGCAGGCATATTTTTCGTCTGTCTGGTACTGGTGGTACTTTTGCAGAAATTTTCGTTGGGACAGAATTATTTTGTGGTAACCGTAAATAATAAAGTGGTAGGCTGTGTCAGCAACAAGACAGATGTGGAAAAGGCAGTACACGAAAGCCGGCGGCAAATGGCAAAAGAGAGTGAAGGCTATCTGATGCAGGAGATTTCTTATGAGACAACAGAAAGCCATAAGCCATTTCAGAAGCTGTTAAGTGAAACTGCATTAAAAGAAAAGATTACAAAGGAGCTTAAGAAAGAAAATTCCGGAGAAATCTTTGCATATACGGTAAGTGCCGGTGAAAACCAGCTTTCTTTTGCAACTTTAGATGAAGTAGAAACGTTTTTAGGACGTTTGAAGGAAGAACAGGATACGGACAATCGGTTCGAGATAGAGTTCAAAAAGGAAACAGATCATCAGGAGGGAATGCTTCTTGCAAACTTAAAAGAGGCAGGCGTTTCAGAAAAAACAGAAGATTCTGCGGATGCCGGTATTGTGCAGCAGCTTGGAATCTATCTTTCCGATGCACAGGAGAATCCCGGGGAAAATAATTATGAAACCGGAATTCTTTCGATGGAATTTGCACAGGATGTGGAAGTGTTCACCAATCTGGTAGCAGCGGACACTCTGACGGATATAGATGCCGCGGTGGAAGAAGTAACAAAAGAGAAAGAAACGAATAAAATATATGAGATACAGCCGGGAGACTGTCTGTCGGTCATTGCACAGGAGCATGATACATCGGTGGCAGCAATTATAGCACTCAATGGATTGTCCGGGGAAGATGCAGTAATCAGTGCCGGTGAAGAACTGATTCTGTCAGTGCCTCAGCCGGACATCAGCTTACGGATCAGCGAAGGCGTAGTATATGAAGAGGATTATACCGCAGAGCCGGAGATTGTACCGAATGATTCCTGGTATACGACCGACGAAGTGGTGCTTGCAGAAGGAACTACCGGACATCGCGAGGTTAATATGGTGGTGACAACAGAGAACGGAATCGAGACGGAGCGGAGTATGATCCACCAGACCATACTGACAGAGTCAACGCCGGCAGTTATTGAGCGTGGAACCAAGATACCGCCAACTTACATTAAACCGCTGATTGGCGGAAGAGTTTCTTCCGGTTTTGGAAGAAGATGGGGCAGAATGCATAAAGGAATTGACTGGGCATGTCCGACCGGAACCAAGGTATTTGCATCCAGCAATGGTGTAGTAGTCAGTGCCGGTTATGTTTCCGGTTATGGCAACTGTGTCTTAATCAGCCATCCGGATGGAAGAATGACACGTTATGCACATAACAGTAAATTACTGGTAAAAGCAGGGCAGAGCGTATCACAGGGTGAAGTGATCGCATTAAGCGGAAGTACGGGACGTTCTACAGGTCCGCATGTGCATTTTGAGATATTAATTAATGGTTCCCAGGTAAATCCGGTGAACTATCTGAATTAATTTCGATTTACAAGTCAGTGAATATATAATATAATAATACTATTGTAGATAATTCTTTTGAGGTACGAGAAATACTTGACAAAAGAGGAAATAAGTTACTATAATATTTTGTTTGCAATTTTGTAGGGAATCTAAGCATAGAGGTGCGAGATGGAACAGTATGTGATTAAAGGTGGAAATCCTTTGGTTGGCGAAGTTGAGATTGGTGGAGCTAAGAATGCTGCACTGGGAATTCTTGCGGCAGCAATTATGACGGATGAGACCGTAATAATAGATAATTTACCAAACGTTCGTGATATTAATGTGTTATTAAGTGCCATGGAGGGAATTGGTGCTAAGATAGAGCGTCTTGGAGAACATAAGGTAAAGATTAATGGTTCACTGATTCATGATTTGAGCGTGGACTATGAATATATTAATAAAATCAGAGCTTCTTACTATCTGTTAGGAGCATTACTTGGAAAATATAAGAAAGCAGAAGTGGCTTTTCCGGGTGGCTGTGCAATCGGAACCCGTCCGATTGACCTTCATCTGAAAGGTTTCCGTGCGTTAGGAGCTGATGTTGATATTCAGCATGGGTTAATTTCTGCTACTGCAGAGCATCTGGTGGGAAACCATATTTATTTAGATAAAGTTTCTGTAGGAGCAACCATCAACATTATGATGGCGGCATCCATGGCAGAGGGAAAGACAATTATTGAAAATGCAGCTAAGGAGCCACATGTCGTAGACGTAGCAAACTTCTTAAACAGCATGGGAGCAAATATCCGTGGTGCAGGAACAGATGTCATCCGTATTGTGGGTGTAGAGAAGCTTCATAAAACAGAATATTCTATTATTCCGGATCAGATTGAAGCAGGAACTTTTATGTTTGCAGCGGCTGCAACCAAAGGTGATGTAACTGTTAAAAATGTTATTCCCAAGCATTTAGAGGCAACCACAGCAAAATTAATTGAAATTGGTTGTGAAGTGGAAGAATTTGATGATGCAGTACGTGTGGTATCCAGCAAGCCATTGCATCATACTCAGGTAACTACTTTGCCGTATCCTGGTTTTCCAACAGATATGCAGCCACAGATGTCGGTGCTTTTAGCATTAGCAGAAGGAACAAGTACCGTAACAGAAAGTATTTTTGAAAACCGTTTCAAATATGTAGATGAACTGACCCGTATGGGTGCACAGGTGAAAGTAGAGAGCAATATTGCAATTATTACCGGTGTTGAAAAATACACAGGTGCAAGAGTCAGTGCTCCGGATTTAAGAGCAGGTGCAGCCCTTGTAATTGCAGGTCTTGCAGCAGAAGGCATCACCATTGTAGATGATATTTATTATATTGAACGTGGATATGAACATTTTGAAGAGAAATTAGCTTCCCTTGGTGCAATGATTGAAAAAGTAAGCTCCGAGAAAGAAATCCAGAAATTCACATTGAAAGTATCATAAGATAAGAGCATCACAATATAGAAAGTTTTGAATATAAATACTAATATGAATATTGCAATGAGACAGAAGTGTTAAAAAGCGTTATCATAACCAAAAAAAGATATCTGGTAAATATGCTGCAAATGAGGCATAGTTATCAGATATCTTTTATACTTTACAGGAAATTGCTTTCCTGTAAAGTATAAAACGCTCCGCGAGGATGCGCACTGCGGCGTATAAGGCAGATGTCGCAAGCGACCGCCGCAGGCGCTAGAATGTGCCAAGGCACATTCTTTTTATATGATTGCTTTGATATATAAAGGACTTTTCTCAAGGTCAATACAGGCTCCATCATCTAACTGAACCAGTGGCTTGGAAAGACGACGATGATTCAATAAAACAATGCGGGCGGAAGTACCATCACTTAACATAACCCGGTTGTTCTGGTATGCATTGGCAATATTCTCTAAGAAGGTCAGAATATACTTTGGCTTATATTTCTGCAGACCGTCTTTTTCAAATTCGGCGATTACCTCAAACGGACAAAGGGGAGCACGATAGGAGCGTGCTGCTGTCATGGCATCGTAAACATCGGCAATCGCAATGATGAGTGCATAGTCATCGATTTCTTCCATGGTAAGCCCCATTGGATAACCGGAACCATCGCAACGTTCATGGTGCATGAGAGCTGCCTTTTTAATATGGGAATTTAATGGCTGGGATTTTAAAATATCATAGCCATATTTCGGATGATTACGAATCATCTGGAATTCTTCATCTGTTAATTTTCCGTCTTTATTTAAGACCTCATCCGGAATTTTTGTCTTACCGATGTCATGAAGCAGACCGGCAAGGGTGAGAGTGTCTAATTCTTCATTGGAAAAATGCAGCCATTTTCCGATAATACGGGAGATGATGGCAACATTCAGACTGTGTGCATAGGTGCTGTCGTTGACCTGACGCATATTATGTAACATATCAAAGACATCCAGAGTGGTCTGCTTTGGACTTACTAAAGAAATGGTCTTTGATAAAAGCTCTTCTTTGTTTACGGTTCCTCCATCGGAAAGGTAAGCATCAAAACAGTTCTTTAAATCCTGGGAACGCAGGGTGAAATCCACCTGAAAACGCTGGAATTCCGGAGAACTTTTGAGCTTCTGTGAGTAAGAAGCATCAGAAACCGGACTTGGTGCAGAAACCGGGCTTTTGGCAGGAAAATATGCCGGATCCTTTGGCGTTTCCATTGGAGCAGCGGTCTGTTTATTTTCTGTAATCTGCACACTGGCGATGCCATAAAATTCCAGTCTGGAAATCAGGGTACGCGTAAGTTCTACATTCGGATTAATAATAAGCTGTCCACGCTTGGTGCGGACAGGAATTGCGGTAACCATACCTGGTAACAAATCTTTTGTCTGATATTCTTTCATGCATGTGGTCCTCGTTCTGGATGGATTTTATAATTATGATAGAACAAATCACAATTATATTCCTATTTAAGTATATTCTTTTTGCCAAAAATGTCAATCTTAACAGTAAAAACCGTTAAAATTTGTCAAAAGGATACAAAAAGTAATAAGGAATGTTTTCTCTGTTGATGAGAAAATATGGTGCTTGACATTTCGATATAATAGGTGTATTCTCTCCCATAGAGATTTGAAAATTCAATATTGTAATTTCTCTTATTCAGAGTGATGGAGATACATAGGATCAATGAAGTCACGGCAACCCCACAGCATAAGGAAGGTGCCAACCTGAGCGAGCAAGTCGAACAATAAGAGGATTTGATTATCTTTACCGTTATCGGGTCCGCTTATGATGTAAGCGGTTTTTTTATTTTACGCGAGCAGCGAAAAAAGGTCTGGAAGAAAGAGGAGCCAAGCGCACCCACCAGATACTTAATAAGGGAATCAACAAAACGAGAGGAGAAAACGATGGAAAAAAGATTATTCACATCAGAGTCCGTAACAGAAGGACATCCAGACAAAATGTGTGATGCGATTTCAGATGCAATTCTTGACGCATGTATGGCAGAGGATCCAATGAGCCGTGTTGCCTGTGAGACAGCAAGCTGTACCGGATTTGTACTTGTAACAGGAGAGATTACTACAAAGGCAAAATTAGACATTCCTGCAATTGTAAGAAATACTGTAAATGAAATCGGTTATGACCATGCAGAAACCGGATTTGACGGACATACCTGTGCTGTTATGGTAGCATTAGACCAGCAGTCACCGGATATTGCAATGGGTGTTGACAAGGCTTTGGAAGCAAAAGAAAATAAAATGACTGATGAGGAGATTGAAGCAATCGGTGCCGGAGATCAGGGTATGATGTTTGGTTATGCAACCAACGAGACACCGGAATATATGCCATATCCGATTTCTTTAGCCCACAAACTGGCATTACAGTTAACCAAAGTTCGTAAAGATGGTACTTTAAAATACTTAAGACCAGACGGAAAATCACAGGTTTCTGTAGAGTATGATGAGGCTGGAAAACCAAAGAGATTAGAGGCAGTTGTACTTTCTACACAGCATGACGAGGATGTAACCCAGGAACAGATTCATGAGGATATTAAGAAATATGTTTTTGACCCAGTCCTTCCAAAGGAATTAGTTGATGAGAATACTAAATTTTTCATCAACCCAACCGGACGTTTCGTAATCGGTGGACCACACGGTGATGCAGGTCTTACCGGACGTAAAATTATCGTAGATACATACGGTGGATACGCCCGTCACGGCGGCGGAGCATTCTCCGGTAAGGATTGCACCAAGGTTGATCGTTCAGCAGCATATGCAGCACGTTACGTTGCTAAGAACTTAGTAGCAGCAGGTCTTGCAGAGCGTTGTGAGATTCAGTTATCTTATGCAATCGGTGTAGCACAGCCTACTTCTGTTATGGTTGATACTTTTGGTACCGGAAAAGTTTCTGATGAGAAATTAGTAGAAATTATCCGTGAGAACTTTGACCTTCGTCCGGCAGGAATTATCAAGATGCTTGATTTACGCAGACCGATTTATCGCCCGACAGCAGCATATGGTCACTTTGGAAGAACCGATGTTGCACTTCCATGGGAAGCGTTGGACAAAGTTGATGAATTAAAGAAACACTTATAATATTGGAATAGATTCCAGAATAGTATAAAGAAGAAAGACCTCTTTTCGGAAAAGATTTATTTCTTAAGGGAAATGATTGAAATGCCGGAAAGAGGTCTTTTGGCATTTTAATGAGAAAACCAGCAAAGAGTTTTGGGTGGTTGGAAAATAATTTATAAATTCTTTAGAATAATTCTCAGAATTTTCATGGGAAAAGAGACTGCATGTGGTATACTATGATTATGAAAAACTGGAGGCTTGAGAATGAAACTAAGGACAAAGCTGATTATATCATTTTGTATTATCATATTTGTGCCGGTGACATTGGCCGCGTTGGCAATGTGCGGATTCCGTTATTTTCAGTTAAGAGATATTGCCAACACCTATCAGGTGGAAGATGGAAATATTAGTTATCTGACCAATACGGTGCAGATGTGGAACCGGGTGACAAAGGACAGTTGTCAGAAGTTACTGGATACAGCGGAAAGCGACCCGGACAAATTCCTGGACATGAAATATTTAATGCAGGTTAATGA
Source organism: Roseburia sp. AF20-18LB (assembly GCF_003461185.1). NCBI lineage: Bacteria > Bacillati > Bacillota > Clostridia > Lachnospirales > Lachnospiraceae > Roseburia > Roseburia sp. AF20-18LB. The sequence continues at coordinate 366,089 of NZ_QTWP01000002.1, read as the reverse complement.
GACTCTGCAGGGGAAAAACTCCTACCTGATTGTCATGAGGGATAATGAAGAAGTCTATGTGGGAACGAATGATTTGAATACGGTTCCGGAAAATCTGCCGGATTACATGGATACCAAGACAGGGGGAGAGACCGGCTATTTCATTGACAGTGATAAACAGGAAATGATTAAGCGGATTGACTTTGATTTTTCGGATGGTTCGGAAGGAACGTTGTTTGTAATTACATCTATTAAATCACTTGTGCCGGAAATGAAGGAACTTCTGATGGATATTATTATTTCTGTGTTATTGATACTTTTGTTGACGGCAGGTATGCTTACCATATGGAATTACCGGAGCATCATTACTCCGATTAAGAAGTTAGAGATGGCAACCCAGAATATTAAAGAGGGCAACCTTGATTTTACTTTGGAAATAGACAGCAATGATGAAATTGGCGAGCTGTGCCGGAACTTCGAAGAGATGCGGCAGAGACTGAAAGATTCTGCAGAAGAGAAGCTGGCATCAGAGAAAGAAAACCGTGTTTTAATCAGTAATATTGCCCACGATTTAAAGACCCCGATTACTGCTGTGAAAGGTTATTCGGAAGGTCTGATGGATGGTGTGGCAGATACGCCGGAAAAAAGGGATAAATATATCAAGACCATTTATAATAAAGCCAATGAGATGGATTTACTATTAAATGAGCTGACACTTTATTCAAAGATTGATACTAATCGAATTCCATATAATTTTAGCAAGATAAATGTAATGGAATATTTCGATGACTGCGTAGAAGAAATCGGCCTGGATTTAGAGGCAAAAAATATTGGTTTATCGTATTTTAATTACGCTGGGGATGATGTGCAGATTATTGCAGACCCGGAGCAGTTAAAGCGTGTCATTCATAATATTATTAATAATTCCATCAAATATCTGGATAAGCCGAAGGGCTTTATCAATATTCGTGTAAAGGATGTGGGTGATTTTATCCAGGTAGAGATAGAAGATAATGGAAAAGGAATTGCAAAGAAAGACCTGCCATATATCTTTGACCGGTTCTTCCGGGCAGATACTTCAAGAAATTCTGCAACCGGCGGAAGTGGTATCGGTTTATCAATTGTCCGTAAAATTATTGAAGACCATGGCGGAAAGATATGGGCAACCAGTAAAGAAGAAACAGGTACAATCATGTATTTTGTACTGAGAAAATATCAGGAGGTTCCAAATGAGTAAAGTATTGATTATTGAAGATGAGGTTTCAATTGCAGAACTGGAGAAGGATTATTTAGAGTTAAGCGGTTTCGATGTCGAAATCGAAAGTGATGGAGCAAGGGGCTTAGAGAAAGCACTGGCATCTGATTTTGACATGTATATCTTAGACCTGATGCTTCCGGGCATGGACGGCTTCGAAATCTGCAAACGTATTCGTGAAGTAAAGAATACACCGATTCTTATGGTATCTGCCAAGAAGGACGATATTGACAAGATTCGCGGACTGGGACTAGGTGCAGATGATTATATCACAAAACCATTCTCCCCAAGCGAGCTGGTAGCAAGAGTAAAGGCACACCTTGCCCGTTATGAAAGACTGATTGGCAGCAATGTGCAGGAAAATGATATTATTGAGATTCGTGGAATCAAGATTGATAAGACAGCACGCCGCGTCTGGGTAAATGGCGAGGAAAAAGCATTTACCACAAAGGAATTTGATTTACTGGTATTCTTAGCACAGAATCCGAATCATGTATTTACCAAGGAAGAACTGTTTAAAGAAATCTGGGATATGGAATCCGTTGGTGATATCGCAACCGTAACGGTACATATCAAAAAGATTCGTGAGAAGATTGAAATGGATACCGCAAAGCCTCAGTATATCGAGACAATCTGGGGGGTAGGATACAGATTTAAATTATAAATGGTCTGGTAGCAGCTAATCCGGTGGCATTGTTATTTGCTTTACTTATTGCGGCAGCTATTATTGTTGACTTTGTATGTATTAAAATTTATGTAAAAACAAATTCAGCTTTATTTTTACAATTAGAAAATGCACAGGAGATGCAGGAAAAAGTATATGTATAAGATTGCAGAACATATTTTATATGAGGATGACAAGCTGCTTGTTTGTGTAAAACCGGCAGGGATTGCAGTGCAGACGAAGCATATGGGCGAGCAGGATATGGAGAGCCTGCTTCGGAATTATCTTGCTGCAAAAGGAGAGACTCCCTTTATTGGAATCATCCATCGCTTAGACCAGCCGGTGGAAGGCGTAATGGTCTTTGGAAAGACCAAAGAAGCTACAGCAGAGCTGAACCGGCAGATGCAGAAAAATGGTTTTGGAAAATATTATCTGACAGTGGTATATGGAAAAGCAGAACCGAAAGAAGGACAGCTTATTGACTTTCTTAAGAAGGACGGCAGAAGTAATACTTCTTCTGTCGTAAAACAGGGAACCGCAGATGCAAAGCGGGCGGCGTTAACCTATCGGGTGCTGGAATGTAGTACGCTTGATGATAGCGATGATAGAGATGGCAGAGATGGTAAAGCTGCTTCAGGAGCGGGTACAGCGGATGGAACATCGGAAAAAACTGAAGCTGCGGAAGAAATCAGTCTTCTTGAAGTAAAATTAGAGACCGGGCGGCATCACCAGATCCGTGTGCAGATGTCGCATCATGGCTGGCCATTGGTGGGAGATAGAAAGTATGGAAGGAAGAATGAAAGTCTGCCGGGAATGAGGCAGATGCCACTGGCACTTTGTTCTTACTGGCTGGAATTTCTGCATCCCACTAGCAAAAAGAAGATGCAGTTTCAGATAACACCGGAAGGTCAGGCATTTCATTTGTTCTCAGATTTATAATACATAAAAAACCCGGTATGACACATACTGATGGTATGACTGGAAAAACAAGACAACTTATAAAAAAGATTATATATTTAGCAGGGATTACAGTTGCAGTATATTTGGGAATGCGTTTCGCACTGCCGATTGTAATTCCTTTTTTACTGGCAATCCTTATTGCAAGAATATTATGTAAACCAGTAGCCTTTCTGTCAGAGAAAACAAAGCTTCCCAAAGGAATTGTAAGTACGGCGGCAGTGTTGTTGCTGCTGGCAGTGATTTTTCTGCCGATGGGCTATCTTGTATACAAGGGAATCTGCGAACTTGCATCACTGATAACGAATTATCCGGCATTATTTGGAAAAGCAGATACACTCTGGTGCAGTTGTTGTGAGCGGGTTGCGGAAATCACCGGCATGAAAACAGAGACAATGGTGCAGTGGGGAAAAAACTGCGCGGCATATGTCAGCAGTCAGGCAGAAACGAAGCTGATTCCGGCAATGATGAATGGTTCGCTGGCATCTTTGCGGGGACTGGCAGCATTCTTTGGCATCTGCATTGTAACTGTTGTGGCGGCAGTACTGATACTCTGTGATTATGATAATCTGGTGCAGCGTTGGAGAAAAAGCAGTTTTTATTCCTGGGGCGGACGGATATTTCAAAATATGTGTCATGCCGGTGGAACATATCTTAAGGCACAGCTTATTATATTGGCATTAATCAGTGGCGTATGTATAGCAGGTCTGTTCCTTACCGGAAATTCTTATGCCATTCTGGCGGGAGTGCTGATTGGCATGAGTGATGCACTGCCTTTTATTGGCACAGGACTTGTCTTTATACCATGGCTGATTATCGATTTATTTCGTGGAAAGTATTTTGCGGCAGTTATATATGGTATACTGTTTATATTGAGTACCTTTATCCGGGAATTTATGGAGCCAAGGCTTATGGGAAGAGGGCTGGGCGTGCATCCGCTGGCGGTTATTATCAGTATTTATGCAGGTCTGAAAATATATGGAACAGCCGGTGTTATTTTAGGTCCGCTTTCCGGATTTTTAATCTGGGAAATTTATCGCAGTATCTGTGGAAGAGAGGAAAAAGAGATAACATGAAAATTGTGTGCATTTATGGACAGAATCATAAGGGTTCCACCTATCATATTGCAAAAATCCCATGGGATAATCCCATGGGATTTTTAAAAGTTACGTAGTTATTTGTTGCTTCTTCTCCAGATATGCATTTTCTCTGCATCTGCGATTAATTCATCACGGAAGTCCGGATGTGCGACAGAGATAATTGCTTCACATTTCTGCCAGGTAGAAAGTCCCTTTAAGTTGACTTTACCATATTCTGTTACCAGATAGTGGATGTTGGCACGGGTATCGGTTACGATAGATCCTGGATCTAAGGTAGGAAGGATACGGGATTTTAACTGACCATCCCGGGTTGTAAAGGTAGAAGAACAGCAGATGAAGCTCTTACCACCATTAGAAAGGTACGCACCCAGAACGAAGTCTAACTGTCCGCCGGCACCACTGATGTGTTTGATTCCAGCAGACTCTGCATTTACCTGACCGAAGAGGTCTACATTTACTGCATTGTTAATGGAAATAAAGTTATCCAGTGCGGAAATGGAACGGATATCATTGGTATAGCTTACCGGAGCACTCATAAGTTCCGGGTTTTCATCTAAGTAGTCATACATTTTCTGAGTTCCTGCACCGAAACCATAGGTCTGACGGAAACGGTCGATGTTTTTCTTGGAACCGTTGATTTTTCCTGCTCTTGCAATATCAACGAATGCATCAACGTACATTTCGGTATGTACACCTAAATCTTTCAAATCAGATTCTGCAATCATGGAACCAACAGCATTTGGCATTCCACCGATACCAAGCTGGAGACATGCACCATTTGGAATCTCATCTACGATTAATTTTGCAACTGCCTGATCGATTTCAGTAGCAGCTCCGCCACCACCTAATTCACCGATAGCCGGGTTCTCGCCTTCTACGATGAAATCAACATCGGAAATATGGATGCTGTTTTCAAATCCGCCTAAGCAGCGAGGCATATTTTTATTTACTTCAACGATAACTTTCTTGGAAGTCTCGCAAACTGCCATCATATGAGAAGCGTTTGGTCCAAAGTTGAAATATCCATGTTTGTCCATTGGAGCAACCTGGAACATTGCTACATCATCCGGAGTAGCGGAGTCACGATAGTATCTTGGAAGCTCGGAATAACGGATTGGAGCGTAGTAAGAAAAACCACGGTTGATATATTTACGCTCGATTCCGGACATATGCCAGGAGTTCCAGGTAAAGTGTTCGCCGGCATCTTCACGTTCGAAGACAGCTAACGGTTTTAACAGAATACCACCTCTTAAGTTGACATCCTTTAATTCATCCGTACGTTTTGCAAGGGCTTTATCCAGTGCATCCGGAGTTCCGGTACACCATCCATAATCTACCCAGTCACCGGATTTGATGACTTTGACAGCCTCATCTGCGGAGACTAATTTCTGTTTATATTCCTGTGTGTAATCCATGAAAAACCTCCTGTATATTTTGTTTGTTAAATTATTATCATAGTACCACTTCGTACATGATTATTCAAGTCGAAGGGACTAAGAATTATCGTCTGGGAGCTGCCATTGTCTGGCTGCATTTCTATATTCTTCCGCCTGGGCTGCATTCCCGGATTTTTCATAGCAGTCAGCCAGTCCGTTCAGCGGAATATTTCCACTGGTATGGACATCAAGAATGCTGGCAGTTTCAAAGGCAGCGTTGTAGTACCACACGGCTGCTTCATCATAATCTTCTGCGTCAAAAAAATAATTTCCCAATTCGCAGCAGATTTCTGCACAAGGGGTAGTAATCATATCCTTCAGTGCCAGCTTGAAAAATTCATTGACATTTCCGGTAATCCGGTAGCAGCGGCTTAAGATACAGCCGGCTTCCTTGCGGGCATCCCCAGAAGCGGTTTCATCCTGCAGGGTAGCAAGAAATACTTTTGCGGCGGCAATGAAATCTTCTTTCTCCCCGGTCATGAGGAGCTCTTTGGCATACATCCGGTGCAATTTTTCGGAAAGCCGTCCGTCCCGGTCAAATGCCAGTAAGAAGCCTTTGAAATCACGGCTGCTGTGCAGGGACTGCGGAAGATGCGTAATAGCAATATCACTGTCAAAGACAACCGGGTCTAAGCGCACCGTTTCGTGAATCGGGTCAATCCAGGTAAAGGTACGGAGTCTCCGGTAGAGCTTCGGACGGTATTCTTCTTTAAAGTTAAGCACCGTATTAAATTCATTTTTGGTCACATATTTCATCTGTACAATTTCGACCTCCGGAACCATGGCTTCTTTTAAAAGCCGGAACTGTTCTCGGTTCTCATCATCTAAGACTTCATCTGCATCTGCGGTATAAATGTATTCCATGGAAGCTTTGGAAAAAGCAAAATTTCTGGCATCTGCAAAGTCATCCTTCCAGATATAGTCATAGATTTTATCGGTATAGCGGGTAGCAATTTCCCTGGTGCGGTCGCAAGAGCCGGTATCCACGATAATGATTTCATCCATCAGACCGGCGAGTGAATCCAGACAGCGGGAGAGAACCTGCTCCTCGTTTTTTACAATCATGCAAAGGCTTATTGTTATCATCAAATCATCTCCTTTCGCAAGCACCTATACAAACATATTTATTATCGCATATTTCAGGGAAAAAGTATATCAGTAGGGACAGAATTTATTTGACAGAGCCGGCACTGGTGTCTATGATGAAATGAGACAAGAATGAGAAGAAAAGCGAAAGCTTGAGAAAAGGATGAAAGCAATGGAAACAAAAGAAAAATTCATGCAGAAAACCATAGTAGTCTGGCTGGGAGCATTGGTGTGCTGCCTGTTGTGGGGCAGTGCATTTCCGTGTATTAAAATCGGCTATCAGATGATGTACATTGCATCGGATGAGGTGGCGTCCCAGATTCTGTATGCCGGCTATCGGTTTACGCTGGCGGGAATTTTAACAATAATATTGGGAAGTATCGGAAGCAGACAGTTTCTGCGTCCGACAAATGGCTCTCTTGGAAAAGTTTTTAAATTAAGCAGTTTGCAGACTGTGGGACAGTACCTGCTTTTCTATATCGGACTGGCGCACACCTCCGGGGTAAAAGCGTCCATTATTGAAGCATTAAATGTATTCGTGGCAATTCTGGTAGCAAGTCTTTTATTCCATCAGGAAAAATTATCGACGCGGAAAATAGCAGGCTGTATCATTGGATTTGCAGGCGTGGCACTGGTAAATATGGGAAGCAGCGGATTTGATTTTCATATGAGCGTGACCGGAGAAGGATTTATTTTCCTGTCAACGGTAGCGTATGCATTTTCTTCCGTGTTGTTAAAGCGGTATTCCAAATCCGAAAATCCTGTCATGCTGAGTGGATACCAGTTCCTGGTGGGTGGAATTATTATGGCATTGTGCGGCTTTGCAGCAGGTGGACGGGTGAGCGGATTTACGGCATCATCCTTTGGACTGCTGTTTTACATGGCATGCATTTCTGCCGTCGCATACACGCTGTGGGGCATTTTACTAAAATATAATCCGATTTCCCGTGTAGCGGTATTTGGATTTATGAACCCGGTGTTTGGTGTGATTCTTTCAGCATGGCTTCTGGGAGAAAAAGAGCAGGCAGCAGGCATCAAAAGTGTGATTGCCCTGATATTGGTATGCATCGGTATATTTGTGGTAAATTATAAGAAAGAGGTTACGAAGGAGGATTAACATGAGTGCAGTTGTAACATTGAAAAAAGGCGAAGGAAGAATGGTAAAATCCGGTGGCATGTGGATTTTCGATAATGAAATAGAAAGTGTCATGGGAACATTTGAAAACGGAGATCTGGTGCTGGTACACGATTTTGACGGATATCCGATGGGCATTGGATTTATCAACCGCAATTCCAAAATCCGGGTGCGCCTTTTCAGCAGAAAAGAAGATACAGTTATTGATGAAGCATTTTTCCGGACACGATTGCAGCAGGCATGGGAATACCGGAAAAAGACGGTAGACACCTCATCCTGTCGCGTGGTATTTGGAGAGGCAGATTTCCTGCCGGGACTGGTTATCGATAAGTTTTCAGATGTGCTGGTAGTGCAGTCCTTAGCACTTGGCATCGACCGTTACAAAGAGCTTATTGTAAAGCTTTTAAAGGAAATTTTGGCAGAGGATGGCATTACAATCCGCGGCGTATATGAGCGGAGTGATGCAAAAGTCCGCAAACAGGAAGGCATGGAGCTTAAGAAGGGCTTTATCGGAGAAGCATTTGATACCAATGTGGAAATTGTAGAAAATGGTGTGCGTTATATCGTAGATGTAAAGGATGGTCAGAAAACCGGATTTTTCTTAGATCAGAAATACAACCGTCTTGCCATTCAGAAATTATGTGAGGATGCAAGAGTGTTAGACTGCTTTACCCATACCGGCTCCTTTGCATTAAATGCCGGAATTGCCGGAGCAAAAGAAGTCACCGGAGTGGATGCTTCGGAACTTGCCGTACATCAGGCAGAAGAAAATGCAGCATTGAACGGTCTTTCCGGCACGGTAAAATTCCTGTGCAGGGATGTCTTTGAACTGCTGCCGGAATTAGAGGAAGCAGGCGAAAAGTATGATGTGGTAATCTTAGACCCACCGGCATTTACCAAGTCCAGAAATTCTGTTAAAAATGCCATCAAGGGCTATCGTGAGATTAACCTTCGTGCCATGAAGCTTGTGAAAAATGGCGGATTTCTTGCAACCTGCTCCTGCTCCCATTTTATGACGTATGAGTTGTTTACCAAGACAATCGGACAGGCAGCCCACAGCGTCCACAAGCGTCTGCGTCAGGTGGAATTCCGCACCCAGGCACCGGATCATCCGATTCTCTGGGCGGCGGACGAATCCTATTATCTGAAGTTCTATGTGTTCCAGGTTGTTGATGAGATGTGAAAATTTTTGAAAGTGGCAGGTCCTAAGTGAATTGCCACTTTTTTGTGTGCAAAAACACGTTGATTCGTATGGAAAAATGTAATATAATACATTAAAAGACGCGATGATATTTTAAAGAAGGGAGAGAGCACACACATGAAGCGTAAAATAACTGCTAAATTATATGAATGGAAAAATATGAAAAAAAGTAGAATGCCGTTACTTATTTATGGTGCAAGACAAGTTGGAAAAACGTTTGAAATGCGTGAATTTGGAGCATTATATTATAAAAATACAGTCTATGTAAATTTTGAAACGGACGAAAGAATTGGGAAGTATTTTGATACAGATATTCATGCAGATTATATCATCGCCATATTAGAAAAATATTATCAGGTAAAGATTGTACCGGAAAATACGCTCATTATTTTTGACGAGATACAGATGTGTGAAAGAGCATTAACTTCTTTAAAATATTTTTCAGAAGAGACACCGGAATACCATGTAATAGCTGCCGGAAGTCTGCTGGGTGTAGCAGTCAACCGTGAAAAATATTCATTTCCGGTAGGAAAAGTTCAGATGGTTACCATGTACCCGATGGATTTGGAAGAGGTATTGTGGGCTAAGGGAAAGCAGATGCTTTCGGATACCATACGGGAACATTATGAAAATAATCAGCCGTTAGATGAGATATTGCACGAGGAAGCTTTGCAGGAATTTTATCATTATTGCATCGTGGGAGGAATGCCGGCAGCAGTAAAGGCAGACCTTGCAAAAGACAGTCCATTGGAGCAGACGGAAATTCGTCAGATGCTGTTAAATTCTTATATTGCAGACATGACAAAATATGCAAATCAGACGGACACCGTGCGTATTTTTGAAGCGTATGATTCCCTGCCGGCACAGTTGGCAAAAGATGCAAAAAAATTTCAATACAAGCTGATAAAATCAGGAGCACGGGCATCTCAATATGGAGATGCAATTGATTGGCTGATTCGGGCTGGAATTGTGAATAAATGCATGAAGTGCAGTCAGGGATTTTATCCGGTTGCGGCATATCAGGATGTAAGTGCATTCAAATTATATTACAGTGATATGGGTATTATGTCTGCAAGAATAGGAATGACGTTGGAAGCATTACAAAGCATGGAAACAGAGCATTTTCGTGGCATACTGACAGAAAACTATGTTGCAATTGCTTTGAAAACAAATGGTTATGATCTTCATTATTGGGAGTCTGATAATACGGCGGAAGTGGATTTCCTGATACAAAAAGAAAGTCACGTTATTCCGGTAGAGTGTAAGGCTGGTAACCATGTAAAAGCCAAAAGCATGATGGTTTATATGGAAAAATATAATCCTTCGTATGCAATCCGGATTTCAACAAGAAATTTTGGGATGGCAAAAGGAATAAAATCAGTTCCGCTATATAGTGTATTTTGCATCTAAAGTTTTAGTTGCCTTATCGTACAGCAACAGTAAGTTGCTTTTCTGAAACTGAATTTACCGGTATGATATGGATAAAGGAGGTAGCAACGATGGAGACAAAAAATATTATTCTGGAACTTCGTACACAAAGAGGAATGTCCCAGAATGAGCCAACGGAACATATACCTATAACGATATGGATGAATTAATCGACATATGCGTTAAAAACATGGTAAGCGATGATTTTACAGAGGAGCAGGCGCGCGCATATATGAAAGAAATGCTCCCAAAGTTAGATTATTGGAAAAAATATGATGAACTTAGCGACAATGGAGAGTTTGAGGAGTTTAAGCAACAGCTAATAAAGGAAATAAATGAACTTCACATAGACGGGCTTCCTAAGGTTGAAAAATTAAATGCACTGGTAGGAAAATGGCGAAAATCCGGAATTACTTCTTTACAAAAAGAGATGATTGCAGTTTGATTGCAAAAATTAAATAGTGTGAAGTGTTGAAGGAACGTCGGTACAGCCTGTATCGACGTTTTGTATATCCGTAAGAAACTGCCAGTGGCAGGCTCAGCAGATGTCATTATTTCGCATTTTATTTTAATTCATTTATGAAAATTTAGGTATGAAAATATTTCTGCAATAACCATAGAAAAAGGCTGCTAAATGCGTTAAACTAAAAAATAGTATAGTATTTGAAAAATAAGGAACGGTACAGGAAATGAGAAAGTCAGAAGAGAACAATAAATTTAGAAAAAAGGAAAATGCAAAAAAGCAGCATGGTTCGAAATCGGAACGTCCGGAAAAACACATCTGCCCACCGGGAGAATGTGATCTTGCAAAAAAATGTGGCGGCTGCCAGTATCAGGGAATGGATTATGAAAAGCAGCTCAACAAGAAACATCGGGAAGTAAAAGAACTTTTAGGCAGCTTTGGAAAAGTGGAGCCGGTTATCGGAATGCAGGAGCCATTTCATTATCGGAACAAGGTCAATGCTACATTTCAGCGGCTGAAAAATGGAACAGTGATTTCCGGAGCATATCAGCAGGGAACACATTCGGTGGTAAAGATTGATGAATGTCAGATTGAGGATAAGATTGCGGATGGCATCATTTATGATATTCGTGGAATGCTTCGCTCCTTTAAAATAAAAGTATATGACGAGGACAGCGGGTATGGATTGCTACGCCATGTTCTGGTAAGAAGAGGTTTCCGTACCGGCGAAGTTATGGTTGTTCTGGTGCTGGCATCACCAATTCTGCCGTCAAAAAATAATTTTGTAAAAGCACTTCGTGAAAAGCATCCGGAAGTTACAACGGTGGTGGTAAATGTGAACGACCGGCGCACCAGTGTTGTCTTAGGAGAGCGGAATATTACCATTTATGGAAAAGGATTTATCGAGGACGAGTTGTGTGGACTCCGTTTCCGCATTTCTCCATCCTCATTCTACCAGATAAATCCGGTGCAGACAGAAATCCTTTATGGCAAAGCTATCGAGTTTGCCGGATTGACCGGAAAAGAAAAGGTAATCGACGCGTATTGCGGCATTGGTACCATTGGCATGGCAGCAGCAGGAAAAGCCGGCTCTGTCATTGGTGTGGAAGTGAACCGTGATGCGGTGCGTGATGCCGTGACCAATGCGAAGCGCAATAACATGAAAAATATCACATTTTACAATGAGGACGCCGGAGAATTCATGGTCAAGATGGCAGCACAGGGCGAAACTGCCGATGTGGTATTCATGGATCCGCCTCGTGCCGGAAGTGATGAGGCTTTCCTATCTTCACTACTACAGCTTTCTCCAAAGCGTGTGGTCTATATTTCCTGTAATCCAGTCACTCAGGCGCGGGACCTGAAGTATCTTACAAGCCAGGGCTACCGGGTGGAGCGGTGCCAGCCGGTGGATATGTTCCCGTGGACGTATCATATAGAAGTTGTGTGTGTGCTTTCAAAACTTAAATCAGGACATCATATATCGACAGAAGTTAACTAGATGATATGAACATGATTTGTGCAGAGAAAAAAGCAATATATGAAGAGCAGATTTAACGTAATTATTAAAATAAATTTTAGTGAGAGGAAACTTTAAAATTTTGTGGGAGGGATGGAATTATGCCATTTGAAAAAGGTGGAAGAGCAGACAAACAAGGGAATAGATATGAGATAAACTGTATAATTTATGAACTTCTCAAAATTTTGAATGAAACAAATTATAGTGTTATTGTTGAAGCACTTGGTATAGATGAAGTTGGTACTGATATATTAGTAACGACTTTTGATGGAAAGAAAGAGCATCAACAATGTAAAGCACGGAATGCAAGTAAAGAGTATTGGGATATTTCGGATTTAAAAGGGAAAGGTATATTTTTTTCGTGGAAGACTCAGTTAAATAGGGATAACAATAGAAGAGTGTCATTAGTTAGTCCTATGACGTGTTCCTTTTTGTTTGATTTACATAATCGAGCATGCAATACTAGTGGTAATGCAGAAGATTTTTATGATATACAAATCATGAAAAGTAGTAAAGAATTTCGAAAATTCTACAAAAGTTTTTGCAAGGAAATGGATTTGAATAGTGAAAAAGAAGTTGATGTCTTAAAAAGTATTGATTATTTGAAGAGAATTTTTTATAAGCAGATATCAGAATACGAGTTAGAGGAACGTATAAGTCAGAATATACAATATTTGTTTAACAGTGAACAAAAATTAGTTTACAATGCATTACTTTCATTTGCTACAGCAGAGAATATATTAGGAAAAGAAATTACACAATCCCTATTAAGCGACTATTTTATAAAACAGGAAATTATTCTTCGACTAAAAGAGGGAGATAAAAGAATCGCACCGAGAATTGAGGAGATTAATCAAGAGTATAGGGAAAATTTCAGGGCATTGCAAGGTACTTTGATATATAGAGATGAATTTGATGATTGCATAAAATCTATTGAAAATGAAAAATCAACTATTATTTCTGGAGGTGCTGGTTCTGGAAAAAGTGGGTGTACAGAAGCAATTCTAAATTATTGCGAAGAAAGGAAAATTCCACATATTGCGATAAAACTTGATCAGAGAATACCTTATAAAAATTGTGAGATTTGGGGAAAAGGGTTAGGACTTCCCAGTTCAATTGCTCATTCTTTGCACTGCACTTCAAGAAATGAAAATGCAGTAATTATTTTAGATCAATTAGATGCTTTAAGATGGACACAGGCAAATTCTAGCGAAGCACTTGCAGTTTGTTTAGAGTTAATTAGACAGGTAGAATACTTAAATTATGAAAGAAAGAAAAAAATAATTATAATATTTGTCTGCAGAACATATGATCTTGAAAATGATAATAATATAAAATCTCTATTTAAAAAGAAGGAATCTTCAGAGAAGGTTTGGAAAATAATTAAAGTAGGTGATTTTAAAGAAGATGTTGTAAAAGATATTATTGGTAAAAACTATGAACAATTGTCATTTAAATTAAAAAGACTATTAAGAATACCAAGTAATCTTTATATCTGGCAACATTTGGAAAAAAAAGAAATTTATGGGGATGGTTTAACTACCAGTCATTTGATAGATAAATGGTTTGAGCAAATATGTAGAAAAAGTATAACCATGGGATTACAGCAAAGAACTATTACTGAAACGAAAATAAGAATTGTTGATGTTTTGGAGAAAACAGGACGTTTGTATGTTCCTAAACAAATACTGAATGTTGAAGAAGCTGGATTAGATTATCTGATATCATCAGAAATTGTTGTGATTCAAAATGATAGGGTGGGCTTTGTGCATCAATCGATTTTAGATTATTTTATGTCGCAAAGAATGATGGAAAAATATTTTCAGGTGCAAAAGCTGGAAAATATTATAGGCGAAAAATGCAGACAAACGCCCGGAAGACGATATCAGGTACAGATGTTTTTGCAGAATCTTTTGGAATATAATAGTGAAGACTTCATCATATTTGGTAAGGAAATGTTAATTTCAGATAACATAAGATATTATGTCAAATATGTTTTTTATGAGATTTTGGGACAAATTCAAGAACCAGATGATAATATTATTCAATTTATTATAGATAATTGTGAAAATGAGATTTATGGAAATTATTTGCTGAATAATGTTATTTTTACGAGAAAGCAATATATAACTATATTAAGAAATCAAGGTGTTTTAGAACGATGGTATTCGATGGAGGAGAAAAAAAGTATTGTTTTTAATTTGTTGACGAGTATTGCACCAAATTTAGATGTTGAGGATATTTCTTTTATTGAAAGACATGCTTTTAGTGATAAAAGTGATGATGAGCAGTTTATGCGATGTTTTCTTCATGATATAACACAGGAAAGTGATGAAATGTTTGAACTTCGGATGATGTTTTATGAACATTATCCGAAGTACGCAAAAGAAATTTATATAGATGTCAAAACAATGATGAATCAATTTGAAGGGAGAACGATACGGCTTATTTCATTTTTGCTGAAAAATAAAATTAAAAGTCAAGGGAGATATGTATATCGTTACGAGGAAGAATTAGTGGATTCAGATAATTCTTTTTTAGTGGATAACGGGGAATATATACTTAAAGAATTGCTTCAATATATACCAAAGGAGTGTGGGTATGAAGTAAAGTATGGCGATTGGTCAGGAGTACATATGTATAAAAGTAGTATTGAAAGGACTTGTGTGGAGTTAGTTAAAAAGGCGACCATAGCTTTGTGCTACAAATCTCCAGAGTATTTTTGGAAATGCTATGAACCATATATGGGGCAGGGGTATTATGTGTTTAATGAAATTATTCTAACAGGATTGACAGTTGTGTCTCCTGAATATAGTAATCGGATAATGCGTTATCTCTGCAGTGATATGGACAAAAATATTTTTGATTACACGAGTGGAGCAGAAGATGAATTAGGGCTTGTAAAAGAGGTTCTAAAAATTCATGGGAATAGTTGTGATAAAGAAGAATTATTAATGATAGAAAATGCAATTTGCCGATATATTTCTCCAAAGGCGTCTGAATGGTATAAAAGAAGAATTGAGCAGAATGAACGAAAAGAATGTCAACCTGTGTATTGGAGTTTTTGGGGAGATTTGCAGTATGAATTATTACGATATTTACCAGAAGAGAGAATTAGCAAAAAAGCAAAAGAATTATTGCGTATACTAGATAGGCGTTTTCATAAAGAACCGTTGTGCTATTATAATAAGAATGGACATGCGGGATGGAGAAAGTCTCCTGTTTCAGGTAAAAATATTAGTAGGGGTCAGTGGCTTCAAATTATTACAAACAACAAGTTGAAGAATCGAGATGGTCGTAGATGGATTGAAGTAGAAGGCGGATTTATTGAAAGTTCTTATGAAGCCTATGCAAGTGATTTTCAATTGGTGGTAGAACAACATCCACAGGAGATGATAGAACTTGTTTTAAAGAATAAGGAACGAGTGTTGCCTGCTTTTGTAGATTCGCTGTTTTTAGGAGTGGAAGTATCGGAAAAGTTGGATGAGGTTGATTCTGTAGTTATAGAGAGGTTATTGGTTGAATTTCCGTGTGACATGAAAAGTTATAGGGCTTTGTATTTTTGTAAGATAGTTGAAAAAATAAGTAATGTTAATTGGTCACCGGAGGTAATGGAACAATTAATGAATATTGCTTTGAGACATTGCAATCCAGAATTAGATAACCCAATGGTAACAAATTCAGAAGATAAAGAAATGAAGAGTTGCAATATGTTGCATAGCAATGCATTAAACTGTGCGAGAGGCAGTGCAGCAATGGTGATAGGACATTTGCTCTGGGAAGATCAGGAAGCGTTTTTACGATTTAAAGATGTTATTGAAGGATTGATGAAAGATGAAAATCCTGCAGTGCGTTTTGCTTCATTGTATGCTTTATGGCCATCTTATAATATTGATAGAGAATGGGCTGCGGAAAAGATATTGCATTTGTATGAGTCAGACATTCGAATGGCAAGTTTTTGTGATTCGAAAAATATGTTCTTTCTCGTATATCCCCAATATAAAGAAAGAGTTATTCGCATTATCGAGAAATGTTTTGAATCTGAAGATAAGCAACTTGTAGAGTTAGGAGGATATGCTGTCTGCGAATTTTATATACGACATAATGAATTTGAAGCAACTATAATGGCTGTTCAATCTAAAAGTGAAGAGCAAATCAAGGTTATATTAGATATGGCTGTAATTTATTTGAACGTCAATGATTATCGAAATAAAGCCCAAAATATAATACTTACTTATAAGAACGTTGATGCAGATGTAGAATTTCCATTAGCCAAAATGTTTTATGATAAGTATGTTGATGCCGAGCGTGATAAAGTGTTTTTGCAGGAATTTATGAAAACTAAAGTAAGTAGAAGGTTGGTAAGGGCATTTGTTCGTTATTTGGAGGAAAGTGCAGTTTTTGTCGTTGATTATGCAGATATTATAATACAGCTTTGCGAGAATGTTTTAAAGATGGAGATTAAAGAGTTGAGAAAACAATGGGGCATAGAAAATGAGCTTTCAAAGTTGATTATTTCTTTATATGATAAGACCGCTAATTCTAGTAGAATGACAGATAAACAGATCGCTGATAAGTGTTTAAACTTATGGGATATCATGTTTGAAAGACAACTTGGATCAGTAAGAGAAATTAGCAGACAATTGATGGAACGGTAAAGAGAGAGAGGGAGCCAAAGAAAATATAGAAATGCAGGTGATAAAGTTATGTTAAAGTTAAAAGAAGGATATCATGTCCCATTTCCGGAGAAACTTTCGGAAGGATATGAAATGGAAGAAAATAGTATCGTTGCAAATGTGGGAGTTGACAAATTAGAAGAGGTAATACAGCATTTTATTGCAATTAAGGATGAACCATTATTTTTTATTCTTGAATTGCCGGCTTCTGGTGAAAAGGAGTCACCAAAAGCTTCGGGAATTGTGACAGCACTTCATAAAGACATTTATTATATTGATGGATGTAGTGTTGATGCGGCACTTATATTATTTGAAAGAACAAAAGATTTGCTGTTAGCAGATGGAATGTGCCAATTTGGCTTTGGATGCCATGAATCACATGATGAAATAATGGTTGAGAAGTACAATGTTGTTTCTATATATAGTCAGGATATAAAAAAATATAATGATTTTTATGAACCACATAATATTAGAGAAGCAGAAAATTTCATTACAGCCTGGGATACATTTTCACTGGAACATCCGGGTTCATCGGAGAGGATAGAGAAAAATGGAAAAACAGTATACGATTTACCGGAATTGTTAAAAGAGTGGGGAATCTATTTAGCTGAAACTGTCGAAGAGTAGCAACTGAGAAATTTATGGCATGGTTAAAAAATGCTCCATTGACAATCACCCCACCCTGCCGTATACTAACCCTAGATTTAATTTTGAAGGGAGAGTGTCCAATGAGAAAATAATTGACTTTTGAGAGCATGAAGATTTTAACTGCGGTAATCGTACCGCTATTTCGTGTTGCCAAAAGTGGATTATGTTCTCATGACCACTCTTTTTTTGTTGCACTTAATTAGCATATTATAAGAAACTGCTGGTGACAGAACGTAACCACTATTTGGTGACAGATAGGAGGCTATATGTCACAGATTAGAGTAAATCATTTAACATTTGCATATGAGGGAAGCTTTGATAATATTTTCGAAAATGTTTCTTTCTCTATTGATACGGACTGGAAACTTGGATTTATCGGAAGAAATGGAAAAGGAAAATCCACGTTTTTAAATTTACTGATGGGAAAATATGAATATACCGGTTCTATTACTTCGAATGCCGTTTTTGATTATTTCCCATATGATATTTCAGAGGAAAAATGGGAATTTCCAGCGGCGGAATTTGTAGAAGAATTCAAGGCAAATCTTGAATTGTGGAGAATTTATGCGGAGCTTTCGAAGCTGCAGGCAGATGCAGAAATCATGTATCGGCCATGGAAAACACTAAGCTTTGGAGAGCAGACCAAAGTTATGTTGGCAGTCCTGTTTTCGCAAGGAAATGATTTCCTGCTGATAGACGAACCCACCAATCATCTGGATGATGGGAGCCGGGAAATGGTAAAACAGTATCTTGCATCGAAAAAGGGCTTTATCCTTGTTTCCCATGACAGGGATTTACTGGATGCCTGCGTAGACCATGTGCTGGTGCTGAATCGCAGTACCATTGAGGTGCAGGCGGGCAACTTTTCCTCCTGGTGGGAAAATAAAGAGAAGAAAGACAATTTTGCAGTAGCGGAAAATGAAAAGCATAAAAAGGAAATAAGTAAGCTCAACGAAGCAGCAAAGAGAGTGCGCAACTGGTCGGAAAGGAGCGAGAACAGCAAAATCGGTTTTGACCCCATAAAGGAAAATGACCGGAGCATCAGCACCCGGGCATATATCGGTTCGAAAACCAAGAAAATGCAGGCAAGAGTAAAGCAGATGGAGCAGCGGATACAGACTGAGATTGCGGAAAAAGAGGGATTGCTGGTGGATTTAGAACAGCCCATTGATTTGAAACTGAATCCCCTGACACATCATAAAGAAGTACTGGTGTCGGCATATCAGTATGGTTTGCGGTATCAAGATGCCGATAAAATGCTGTTTGAAAACCAGACCTTTGAAATCAGAAACGGAGACCGTTTATTTATCAGTGGAAAAAATGGAAGCGGAAAGACCAGCCTGATAAAAGCAATTTTAGGAGAAAAAGAAAATTTTTTGGAACAGGGAGATTTAAGAATTGCGTCCGGAATAGAGATTTCTTATATCAATCAGGACACTTCGCATCTTAGAGGAACCGTGCACTCTTTTTGCATGGAGCACCAGTTAGAGGAAAGTCTGCTTTGCAGTATTTTGCGGCAGCTTGATATCGGACGGGAACAATTTGTCAAAAAGCTGGAAGAATATTCCGAAGGACAGAAGAAAAAGGTAGTGATTGCAGCCAGCCTTTTGAAACCGGCGCATTTGTATATCTGGGATGAACCGCTGAATTATATTGATGTTTTTTCAAGAATGCAGCTTGAAAATCTGATTCTTAAATATCAGCCAACTATGTTGGTGGTAGACCATGATGTGCGGTTTCGGGAGAAGATTGCAACGAAAACAGTCTGGTTGTAAAATGTAACTATAGTTTAGAAAAGAGGACCCACCATATGACCAAAGAAGAATGGTACCGGCAGCTTTTTGAACATTTATCAGCCTCTAAATTCAGAAGCAGCTTTCATTTAAAACAAAAAGATATTGCATATATAAAGGAAAAAGGACTGGATGTAATCCGGGAGCATGCCAGGGATTTTATTGCCAAAAGGGAGGCACCGGCAGTAATTCCAAACGATGGAAAGCAGACGCCCATGCGGGGGCATCCTGTTTTTATTGCCCAGCATGCAACGGCAACCTGCTGCCGGGAGTGCATTCGAAAGTGGCATAAGATACAGCCGGGAAAAGAACTGAGCCAGGTGCAGAAGGAATACTTGGTGGATGTGATTATGACCTGGATAGAAAAAGAGTTGTCACATTATGATAGCCAAATGTGAAATTAAATGTTAAAATACCACAATAGGGTTATTACGAAGAGAGAAAGGTATTTTATAATGGTAGTTTCAATTATTGAAAAAGTGTATTCATTTTTATGGGGAGACTGGATTAAAATTCCGCTTCCGGGGGGAGGCAGTCTTGGCATTTCACTGCTGATTATTTTGTTAATTCCAACAGGAATTTATTTTACGATTCGGACAAAGTTTTTACAGATAAGACTGTTCCCGGATATGGTGCGGGCACTGGTAGCAAAGAAGGAGCATAAAGACAGTCTGTCAACTTTTCAGACGCTGATTGTGTCCACGGCAACCCGTGTGGGAATGGGAAATCTGGTAGGTGTAGTTGCAGCAGTGTCGGCAGGTGGAGCCGGAGCGGTATTCTGGATGTGGATTACAGCGCTGATCGGTTCTGCTACAGCGTTTATTGAAGCAACTCTGGCACAGCTGCATAAGGAAAAAGATCCGCTGTATGGCGGTTACCGCGGTGGTCCGGCATATTATATCCATCATTTTTTTGAAGAAAAGTCAGGAAAGAAGAAAAAACATGTGCTGGTGGCAGTGTTATTTGCCATATCCGGTCTGATTTGCTGGTGTGGAATCAGCCAGGTAATCAGTAATTCAGTGGTATCTTCTTTTGAAAATGCATTTCATATTCCACCCTTGTATACAACAATTGTACTGGTGGCAGTTGCGGCGGTGATTGTATTGCGGAAAAATGCAACTGTAAAAGTACTGGATATGATAGTACCGATTATGGCAGTGTGTTATTTCTTTATTACATTATTTATTATTATCGTAAATTTCCGCAGTATTCCGGGCGTATTTGGCAGGATTTTTGAAGAGGCATTTGGTATCCGGCAGGTAGTATCCGGTGGATTTGGAGCAGTGCTTATGAATGGAGTTAAGAGAGGACTGTTTTCTAATGAAGCAGGTTCCGGTTCTGCACCTTGTGCAGCGGCAGCAGCGGAATGCGATAATCCGGTACGTGCGGGACTGACACAGGCATTGGGCGTATTTATCGATACGATTATCATTTGCAGTTGTACCGCTATGATTATGCTTATTGCACCGGAAAAGATAATTGCAGGAAAAGCTGGTATGGATTTGCTGCAGTCCACCATGCAGTATCATCTGGGCAGATTCGGAGTTATCTTTATTGCACTGACCTTATTTCTGTTCAGCTTTTCCACATTTCTTGGAATATTGTTTTATGCCAGAAGCAATGTGGCATATTTATTTGGAGATAAATGGATCTGGCAGACCCTTTATAAAGTCGTTGCACTGATTATGCTTTTTATCGGCGGAATTGCAACCTATACCTTCGTATGGGATTTAGGCGATGTGGGAATCGGACTGATGACGATATTTAATATCGGAATGCTGTATCTTATGGGGGGACAGGCATTGAAGGCACTGTCGGAGTATGAGAAAGAGAAAAAGACAGAAAAAGACAGTAATCAAAATCCGGCACCGGGAATTATCTTTTTAGAAAAAGAAAAGTAATAAAAAAGAAGTAGTTATCAAAACCGGTGATTCCATGTTATACTAGGGAGAAAACTACAAAAGGAGAAATTTATAGATATGGGTCGTGAATCATTTAAGTCCCGTCTGGGATTTATACTGGTAAGCGCAGGATGCGCAATCGGAATTGGAAATGTGTGGAGATTTCCGTATGTGGCAGGACAGAATGGCGGAGGAATCTTTGTACTGTTCTATCTTATATTCCTGATTGCCATGGGGCTTCCGGTACTGACAATGGAATTAGCAGTCGGAAGAGCCAGCAGAAAAAGTGCAGTTTTAGGATATAAGGCATTGGAGAAGCCAAAGAGTAAATGGCATATTCATGGCTGGGTGGCAATTTTCGGCTGTTATATGCTGATGATGTATTATACAACGGTTTCCGGCTGGATGGTAACTTATTTCTATAAGTTTGTAAAAGGTGAATTTACCCCAAGAATGGATGTCGAGCAGACCGGAGCTGTGTTCAGCAATCTTTTAGCAGATCCCAAACAGATGGCATTCTGGATGATACTGACTGTTGTGGTTGGATTCTTTGTATGCAGCCGCGGCTTGCAGAACGGATTGGAAAAAATCAGTAAAGTTATGATGAGTGCACTGCTGATACTGATTATTGTCCTTGCAGTACATAGCCTGACACTTTCCGGAGCAGGCGAGGGATTGAAGTTCTATCTGGTGCCAAATATGGACAGTGTCCGGGAAGTCGGTTTGAAAAATGTAATAACCTCTGCCATGAATCAGGCATTCTTTACTTTGAGCCTTGGCGTGGCAGCAATGGAGATTTTCGGAAGCTACATGGGAAAAGACCATACGCTGGCAGGAGAAGGAGTACGTATCTGTGCACTGGATACCTTTGTGGCGATTATGGCAGGATTGATTATTTTTCCGGCATGCTTCAGCTATGGCGTGGAAGTAGGCGTAGGACCAAGTCTTATCTTTGTGACACTGCCAAATGTCTTTGTAAATATGGGTGGCGGCAGAATCTGGGGCGCACTGTTCTTCCTGTTCATGACATTTGCAAGCTTTTCTACGGTAATTGCCGTATTTGAAAATATCATGTCCTTCTGCATGGATATGTTTGGCTGGAAACGCAACAAAGCGGCACTGGTAAATGGAATCATTATTCTTATTGCCAGTCTGCCATGTGTTTTAGGATACAATGTGTGGAGCAATCTCCATCTGATTGGCGGAAGGGATGTGCTGGACAGCGAGGATTTTATTGTAAGTAACCTGCTGCTGCCAATCGGTTCTCTTGTTTACCTGCTGTTCTGTGTGACGAAGTGGGGCTGGGGATTTGACAACTACTTAGAGGAAGCAAATACCGGAAAAGGCATTAAGATTGCAAGAAGATTAAAGCCATATTTCCAGTTTATCCTTCCGATACTGATTCTGTTTATTTTGATTCAGGGATTATTATAAAAATGGAAAAAGTGTGTAATTGCAGGAAGCATATGCGATTGCATCATTAAAAATAAAGTGTGCACTGCGGCGTATAAGGTAGATGTCGCAAGCGACCGCCGCAGGCGCGAGAATGTGCCAGGGCACATTCTTTATTCTCAAATTTTATTTTACCAGTGCTTCTGCATAATCCAGTGCATCCACAATATTGTGATGGAAATTTTCTTTTCCAACTAATCCAATAAAACCATCTTTTTCCATCACGCGCATTGGCTGCTCATTGACATGGGAGAATACCAGCGTGATATTTTTGCGTTTTGCACGGTTGGCAAGCTCATGGAGAGAACGCATTGCGCTGGCATCAATGGCAGGAACGCTACGCATACGGATGACAACAACCTTCGTATGATGGTTACTGTTGATATTAAGAATCTGGTCTGCTGCGGCGAAAAACATCGGACCGCAGATTTCAAAAACACTGATGGAATGCGGGATGTCACGCAGTTTTTCCGCTTCACCCGGTGTAATGTCAGGAGAATCTGTGTATTTCCATGCTTTGATATCAGCTGTTTCTGCCATACGTTTCATAAAGAGCAGAGCTGCTAATACAACACCGATTTCGATGGCAACCACAAGATCGAAAAATACCGTTAAGAAAAAGGTTGCAACCAGAACGATAATGTCACTCTTAGGTGCCATCTTACAAAGGCGGAAGAAAGAGGACCAGTCTGCCATGTTAGCGGCAACTACTAAAAGTACGGCAGCCAGTGTTGTCATAGGAATCAGTGCAGCCAGCGGCATCAACACCAGAAGAATAATGGTTAAAGTGATGCAGTGGGTGATTCCGGCAATCGGAGTACGTCCACCGTTTCGGACATTGGCAGCAGTTCTGGCAATGGCTCCGGTGGCAGGAATTCCGCCGAAGAGACCGGAGAAAATATTTCCAAGCCCCTGTCCCACTAACTCAGCATTGGATTTATGGGTATCGCCAATCATACCATCGGAAACAACAGCAGACAGTAAGGACTCAATTCCAGCTAAGATTGCAATGGTAAATGCCGGGGACAACATTTCCTGTACCAGCTTCATGGAAAGGGATGGAACATGAAAACCTGGAAATGTAGAATTTAATTCCCCGTAAACACTTCCGATGGTATTGACCGGAAGCTTGGCAAAATAAACCACTGCTGTTGTTACGATAATCGCAATCAGAGACCCCGGAATCTTATCGGTAATCTTCGGCCAGAGCAGCATAATTGCAACAGCCGCAATGCCAATCAGGGTTGCAGTCAGGTTGATGGAGCGGATATTTTTTGCATATACAATTACTTTATCTAAGAATTCAGAAGGAACAGAGGCAATATCCATACCGAAGAAATCCTTTAACTGTCCTACAAATAAAGTAACTGCGATTCCACAGGTAAATCCGGTGGTAATGGTATAGGGAATGTATTTAATCAGGGAGCCAAAACGGCAGATTCCCATAATTACTAAGATAATACCGGCAAGAATGGTAGCAACAATCAGACCGTCGGTTCCATACTCTGCAACGATGCCATAGATGATAACAACGAAAGCGGCAGTCGGACCGCCAATCTGTACACGGCTTCCGCCAAAGAATGAAATAAAAAATCCTGCGATAATTGCAGTATAAAGCCCCTGTTCCGGACCAACACCGGATGCAATCGCAAGGGCAATCGATAGTGGCAGAGCGATGATGGCAACAATGATACCGGAAATGATATCCTTCATCAGCTGCTCCTTCGTGTAGCTCTTCATCACATCAAAGAGCTTTGGTCGTAGTTCGTTCATAATAAAATCTCCTCATTTGTTCCTTTGTTTATGGTGGAAGATGAAATTTCTGTTTTGTCAGGATATCTGCACAGATATTCCAGAATACAGCGAAAACTTCACCTTCCCCCACTAAACACGCAATTCAAAAATTTAGCACTCTTATAGTCTTATTTCAATGACAAAATCCAATTTTCAGCCATTTGGTCAACAAATTTGAAAAAATAAAATTTTTTTGGAAATTTTAAAACCTCATCCATTTTTCATCCGTCTAGCAAGTGAAAGGAGGAAGAGCAATGCATGAGATGGAAACTTTTATAACGATGGCAAAAGAGGATATCAAAAATCAGAAGTTTACATAATGGAGTAGACTATAGTATGGTTTTTGATTATAATTATTATATTAGTAACAATGGTGATATAAAGGCAGCCTTTGGAAATGATTTGAAGAGTTACTATATGCATTATATGACCAATGGAAAAGCAGAAGGAAGAACTGCTAAATAGAGTGCTTAGAACAAAGGAGAATGAAGATGTGGAAAGAGTTTAAGAAGTTTGCAGTAAGAGGAAATATGTTAGACCTTGCAGTCGGTGTGATTATCGGTGGTGCTTTTAATTCACTTGTAAGCTCGCTGGTAGACAATGTAATTATGCCGATTCTTAGTCTTGTAGTTGGAAGACTGGATTTCAGTAACTGGTTTATTGCACTGGAAGCAACACGCTGTCCACATTGTACAAGCATGCTTGAAATCGAAGGGTAAGATAAAAAGCAGAATTTGAAAACAGAATTGAGAAATGAAATAAAAAACAGGATGTACCAATGAAACTATATTTAGCTCCCTTAGAGGGAATTACAGGATATGTATACCGGCAGGCTTACCATGCATGCTATGAAGATGCCGACAAATATTTTACACCATTTTTAGCTCTACATACGAAGCGAAGCTTCAATGCCAGAGAAAGAAATGATTTAAGCCCGGAGCATAATGCCGGCATGTATACCGTGCCACAGGTGCTGTCAAAGAGTGGAGAAGATGTGGCAGCAATTGCAGAAGAGCTGAAAGCATTTGGTTATCAGGAAATTAATATCAACGCCGGATGCCCTTCCGGAACGGTAGTATCGAAGGGAAGAGGTGCCGGACTTTTAGATGATGAAAGAGCCTTGCTTCATTTCCTGGATGAAATGTTTGAAAAGACGGATGCAGAGATTTCCATTAAGACAAGACTTGGCATGGAATATCCGGATGAATTTGAAGGCATTTTAAAAATATACAATCGTTTCCCGATAAAGGAGCTGATTTTACATCCCCGTGTCAGAGAAGATTATTATAAAAATAAGCCGGATTGGACGATGGTAGAGTATGCACTGGAGTACAGCAGGAATCCGCTGGTTTACAATGGAGATATTTTTACAGTGGAAGATTATGAGCGGTTTACAGAACGTTTTCCAACGATAGATGCCATTATGTTAGGGCGTGGTGTTATAAGAGACCCGGCACTCATAGAGAAAATCCGCTCCGGCAGCACAATAGACAGGGCTGCTGAATTAAAACGGCTTTATACATTTCACAATAAGCTGGTTGCCGGCTATCAGAAAGAAATGTCCGGGGAGAAAAATGTCCTGTTTAAAATGAAAGAATTGTGGTTTTATC
Organism: Roseburia sp. AF20-18LB; assembly: GCF_003461185.1. NCBI lineage: Bacteria > Bacillati > Bacillota > Clostridia > Lachnospirales > Lachnospiraceae > Roseburia > Roseburia sp. AF20-18LB. The sequence continues at coordinate 339,995 of NZ_QTWP01000002.1, read as the reverse complement.
TTGGCACACAGTTTACCGGAATTGAAAAACCGTTGAAGAAGATAAAGAAAGCAAACAGCCTGATAGAATACCAGGCTGCTGTTTCAGAGATATTTTCAACTGGTGCTGGAAAATAACCGAAAGAGTCAAATGACATAGAATCATGATGTAATATCAATTGATATGCAATAAAAATTATCACACGATATAAATTGCTATTCGGTATAAATGGGTGAAATAGAAACATCGTCCCCATCCAAAGTCAGAATAGCGATAGTACAGGAGGAACCACTGCGGCTTCGACCGGCACTGCCCGGATTGATGAAAGTAGTGGTTCCCCTTTTACTTACTTCATAATGGTGGGTATGCCCGGTAATAATAAAATCTGCTACCGGTTGTGGATAAGGCAAATCGCTTTTCTTATGGATGAGATAGAAAATCTTCCCACCAATGGGTGCTGCCAGAGTCTCCGGCAGATATTTCGTCCATTCGCCTTTGTCACAGTTCCCCTTGATGATATAAAGCGGAACATGCAGATTTTTTAAAGTCTCATAACATTTGAGACTTCCAATATCTCCTGCGTGCAGAAGATAATCACAGCTTTGCAGCTCTTCTAAAAATGTATCCTTTAATACACCATGTGTATCTGATAAAATTCCAATTTTCATAAATTCTCGTTTCTGTTTGTGCCCTGTTGAGTTGTCGGGGCGGATTGCTGGTTTGGGGTTACTTTTTCATTTTATAACGGTTATAATGAAATAACAAGTGTTCGGTGATTGGGAGAGGGGAAAAGACATATCATTGTTTTGCGGAAGTACTGCACTGTCCGTCGGAGACGGATACTACTTGATGCTTGAAAGGGGCACTAAGAATTTCGAAGTAGATAATCTTTTTATCTGGCAACCGGCGCAAATTCGCATCCTTGCTCAATTGTGCCTTGCCAGCACGTCCCTGTGCCGGCATTGCCTGTTGCAGGACGAAATTCTAAGAGCCCCTAACGATCCTCATAAGGCATCCGCATTCCGACGAACTGTTCAGCCCTTTTGTCAAAGCAACGGAAAATAGTTTTCCCATTTCCCAATCACCGAACCTCATAAACCATAGACTTATTAATGCAATTATTAAAACTATTATAATTTAAAAATCCGTGTCAGCCTGTCCATTGAAGGAAGATGCATAACAAAAGTCTGTTAGTGGCACTTGGAATTTTGGAGAAAATCTGGCAACGCTGGCACAGGGATGTGCCAGCGAGGTGCATCTGAGCATGGATGCGAATATGCACCGGTTGCCGGAAAAGTCAATAAGTAGAACAAAATTCTTAGTGTCACTTGCAGACGTTGTATCGCATCTGGCTTCAATGGACAGGCTGACACGGATGAAATAACAATAGTTTTATAACCCAAAATTGATTGAACGTAGGAAAAGGAAAAAGGAGAAAAATATGTTTCGAATCGGTTGCCATTTATCATCATCAAAAGGCTTCCTTGCTATGGCAAAGCAGGCAGAGGAAATCGGAGCCAATACATTTCAGTTTTTTACCAGAAATCCAAGAGGTGGCAAAGCAAAGGATTTAGATGTGAAAGATATAGCTGCATATCAGCAGTATGCTGCGGAGCATGGCATCGGGCAGATTCTTGCCCATGCACCCTATACAATAAATGCCTGCGGCAAAGATGAGCGGGTACAGGAGTTTGCCAGAGAAACCATGGCGGATGATTTGCGGCGTTTAGAGGAGATACCGGACTGCAAATATAATTTTCATCCTGGCAGCCATGTGCAGCAGGGAGCGGAAGTTGGAATTGAAAAGATTGCAGGAGTCTTAAATGAAATCATGTGGCAGGAGCAGAAAACAACAGTGCTGCTTGAGACCATGGCTGGAAAAGGAACAGAAGTAGGAAGAAACTTTGAAGAACTGCAGGAGATTTTAAGCAGGGTAAAATATCCGGAGAAAATGGGAGTCTGTCTGGATACCTGCCATGTTTTTGATGGCGGCTATGATATCAGCGGACATTTAGAGGAAGTATTAGAAGAATTTGACCGCATTATCGGACTGGATAAACTGTGTGCCATTCATTTGAATGATTCGAAAAATGTACTGGGCAGCCATAAAGACCGTCATGAATGTCTGGGTGCAGGCAATCTGACCATGGATGCCATTGTGCGGATAATCAACCATCCGGCATTGAAAAAACTGCCGTTTTACCTTGAAACACCGAATGATTTAGAAGGCTATGCCAGAGAGATTGCCATGTTAAAAGCGGCAAGAAAGGCTTAGCTTAAAGGTTAAGATTTTCGGAAAAAAGAACGATATATCAGGTATAAGACGGCATGGAGGCAATTTTGTCTTAAAATTAGGAGGAGAAACATGATTCGTGTAACAGGAAATAACAGCCTTTTGATGAGTTCGCTGAATACGGACACAGACAATGATACAAAAGTGGTGGACTTGTTAAAAAAGAGCAGTGAGACAGAGAAGAGCAGCAAAACAACCGGGAAAAAGAGTGAAGAATATGACAGTGTCAAGAAGTCTGCATCCTCACTCAAAGCAAGTGCAGCAGTATTAAGTGAAACAGGAGAGGATTCCATTTTTGCCAAGGCAGAAGAAAGCGGAGATTATTCCGGTTTGATTTCACTGATAGAGCGTTTTACCGGAGATTATAACAGTCTTTTAGAAAGCCTGTCAGACCTTGATACAGACAAATCTACAAATTACAGCAAGGAATTAAAAAGCATTGTTTCCGGTCAGAGTGAAGCGTTACAGAAGGTCGGCATTACCGTAGACAGTAATGGAAAACTTGTAATAGATGAGGAAACTCTGAAAAATGCAGATAAGAAGGAATTAAAAGACCTGTTTCAGGGAGAAAATTCCGTTGCAGGAAAAGTTGCTGATAAAAGCATTTACATCGGAGCAAATGCTGCGGCTGACCAGTATGTGGACAGTTGTGCCAACTATACAGCAGGTGGTACATCCGCAGAATATGTCCAGATGGCAAATCTGATAGGCAGTTACTTAGACTCTCTTTCTTGAGATTAAAGTGTCACTAAGTCAGAAAGAAGCGGTTCAAAAATAACACCCTGCAAAGTATCATCCGAAAGCGACTGCGAATAGGAAATACAGGAAGCAATAAAATGAGCTGCCTGTGTGGTACATTCTTGTAAGGAGAAGCCCCGTAAGGTAAGTGCAGATACAATACTGACGAAGATGTCGCCGGTTCCGGGATACCCCGGACCGGCTTTTTTCGTGGAAACAGTATCCACATTTCCGCTGCTATCGGAAATATAGTTAAGGAAAGTGTCGCCTTTTGGACAGCCGGTAATAATACATTTTTTCGCACCCAGTGCATGAAGCTTTTTGGAAATGGCAGAAAGCTCCGAATCGGTGCAGTCATGCTCCGGATAAGGCGTATCTGTTAAAAGGCAGGCTTCCGTCAGATTTGGTGTGATAATATCACCCCGGGATACAAAGTCTTTCATGTGATTGCAGAATTCCGGCGTAATATGCTGATAGGCTCTGCCGTGGTCACCCATTACCGGGTCTATAATAAAAAGAGGTTTTTCGGTGAGAGAATCATAGTAATCGGAAATGGCATGAAGCTGTTCTTTTGCACCAAGGTAGCCGCAGTAGATGCCGTCCCAGTTCATGGAAAGAATATTCAGTGCAGCAAAATAATCCTTAAGCTGTCCGGTTAAATCAATTTTCAAGTGGGTAGGGAAACCAGTATGATTGCTGAAAACAGAAGTAGGCACAGGGATTCCCTGTACCTTACATGCACTTACCACCGGGAGGGACACGCTCATGGAGCAGCGTCCCACACCGGATATATCATTGATGATCAGAAGCTTTGGTGGTAAAGTATTTAATTTCATGCACATGCGTTTTCCTTTCCAAGACGTGGCAGCATATTAGATTTTGCCAGTACCGGACGCAGTGCCATGTATACAGCAGTCGCTACGATAACGGATAATACTGCATTGATGCTGGTTGCTGCAATGTTAATAGAAAGTGTAACTTCTGCTGCAGGTTTTCCTAAGATAACCAGTTTGTAGAAGTAGCCGAACAGTGGGTCAAAAACAACGTTGAATAACAGTCCGCAGATACTTGCGATGACAACCCATTTGAAAACGTGCCTGCTATCTTGGGAAGTGGAAATTTTACCGATTTTGTGAGCAACCAGACCGGTAATCAGGCCGATGCAGAATTTTAAGATAAAAGTCTTTGGTGCGTATACAATGTAAATCGGGTCTAAAAGGTCGCCGATTGTCATACCGATGGCACCGCCGATTCCGCCATAGACACCGCCTAACAGTAATGCACCTAATACACATACCGCGTTTCCAAGGTGGATAGATGTAGCATCTCCGCCAGGAAGTGCGATTTTAATCTGTAAGAATGTGAATACCACATAGGAAAGTGCTGCCATAAGAGCAGTCAGTACAAGTTTGTAGATTCTTTCGTTTTTCATTATAAAGTCCTCTTTTCTTTCTCTTTGTTGCGGTTTATCATAAAACAGAAATGGCATTATAAAAACATCCAATTTTGATAAAAATGACCATGCCAGTTTAAAGATGAAGAGCAAGTTTTTTATGAACGTAATAATAAAAGAGTCCAATGGAAAGGCATATGGTAAGGCGTATAAATAAAAGTCTTTTCAATTTATGTAGAGAAAGGTATAATAAAATTGCTGGTAAAGTTCAAAAATTACAGTTTATATATGTTATATATGGGAGGATGAAAGAATTGACAGAACAAGGAAGAGTAAATAAGACTGCAATGACAGGGCATACAATTATGGGAATCTTATTGGCACTGGTTAATTTTTTGGAAATTTTCAAAACTTCCAAGAATGTAGTTTATGTGGCGGTGCTTATTGTGCTGGCACTTGGACCGGTGGTGGCAGAATGGATTTGCTATAGGAAAGATCAGGAGACAAAAGCAATCAAGCATCTTTTGGGGATTGGATTTGCAGTATATTATACGGTGGCACTGATAGGTGCCGGCAATCAGTTGGTTTTTGTATATGTAATACCGATGTTTATTTTGATTTCTGTATTTTCAGATTCGAAATATGCATTGGAACTTGGAATTGGAGCAATTATCGTAAATCTTATTTCTATTGTAGTACATACCATGAAAGGCCAAGGTGAGGGACCTGCTTTCTATGGAACAGAGATTATTATACTGATTTTGACAACAGCATTTTCTTATTGCAGTTCTGCTGTTTTGCAGAAATCGTTTTTATCACGGCTGGGTGAAATGAATCAGGCAAAGGGACAGTCTGATACCATGCTTCAGAAAATTTTAGAAGTATCTGATGCCATGACAAAGAAAATTAATGGAATGTCGGATGAAGTAGAGTTACTTGGCAGTGGTGTCAGCGATACCAGAAATGCAATGGAAGAGTTGACCGGTGGAACAACAGATACAGCGGAGGCGGTGCAGAATCAGTTAAGCCAGACAGAAGCAATCCAGGAAAAAGTAATGCAGGTAACCCAGGCTTCTGACAGCATTGCTGAGAGCATGACAGTTACAGCAGAAGCATTGAACGCGGGTAAGAAAAATATTGAACAGCTGGTATCGCAGGTGAGTGTGACTGAGCAGACGAACAGTCAGGTGGCAGCAGAACTTACTTCTTTAAAAGAGTATATGGATAAAATGTATTCCATCATTGAGATTATCAATAATATTACTTCAGAAACCAGCCTGCTTTCATTAAATGCGTCAATTGAAGCAGCCCGTGCAGGTGAAGCAGGAAGAGGTTTTGCTGTAGTAGCATCTGAGATTTCCGGTCTGGCAACCCAGACACAGGAAGCAACGGTCAGTATTGAAGAACTGATAAGAAATGTATCGGAAGAACTGGAAAAAGTAGTGACCATCATCGAAAGCATGATTTCACAGGTTGAACATCAGAATGTAACAGTCAATGAAACTGCCGGCAGCTTCCGTACAATAGAGGATAATTCGGACCGTGTACAGAGCCAGTCGGATGCATTGTCCGGTATTGTGAAAGAATTAGAAAGTGCCAATGCAGGTATCATGGATAGTATCCAGACAATTTCCGCTATTTCAGAAGAAGTAGCAGCTCATACAAATAGTACACTGACAACCTGCGAGAAGAACCAGAAGAGCGTAGAACATCTGATGGCAGAGACTGAAAATTTAATTGAACTGACGCATCAGCTTCAGCAGTAAAGATATTTATTATATGAGCAGGGAGCAGAAAATGGGAGCATATCATAATCTTTCAGAAAAATTACAACAAAGGATCATAGAAGACAGAAAAGAGCATAGGGCAAATCCATATGCTTTTTCCGAAGAACAGGTTTTGCGCCGGGAGATGAATCATGACAGGGCGAATCTCTGGAGGCCTCCCTTTGTCCGGGACATTGAGAAAATCATGCATCTGCCTTATTATAACCGTTATGGAGACAAGACGCAGGTATTTTCCCTTTACAGAAATGATGACATTTCAAGACGGGCGCAACATGTGCAGCTCGTTTCAAGGATTGCAAGGAATATTGGAAATGTATTAAATCTCAATCAGGATTTAATAGAAGCAATTTCCCTGGGGCATGACATCGGACATGCACCATTCGGACATGCTGGTGAGAGAATTTTAAGTGCACTTTTGCGGGGAGAGACGGGACGATATTTTAACCATAATGTGCACAGTGTGCGTGTACTGGATGTACTGGGACAGAGAAATATCAGCCTGCAGACTCTGGATGGAGTCCTATGCCATAATGGAGAAATGGAGCAGCAGGAGTATCAGCCGAAAAAGGCGAAGACCTTTGCAGATCTGGATACAGAAGTAGAAATGTGCTATCAGAAGGAAGATGGAATTAAACATCTTGTGCCGGGAACACTGGAAGCCTGTGTAATGCGGATTTGTGATATTATAGCCTATCTTGGCAAGGACAGACAGGATGCTGTACGCCTGCATCTTCTGCCGGATGACAGAGGTTTTAACGGAGATACTATAGGCAGCAGCAATGCGGAAATCATCAATAATATGGTAGTTAACATCATTGAAAACAGCTATGGAAAACCATATCTTTCCATGGATGAAGCATATTTTCAACAGTTGAAGCTTGCAAAGACTGAAAATTATGAGTATATCTATCACAATGAGAAAATCGAAAAAGTCATCCGGGAAAATCTGAATCCGATGTTTGAAGAGATGTACTATCAGTTATTGAAAGATGCAAAGGATAAGAATGAAAAATCCTGGCTCTACCGCCACCATATTGCATATGTGGCAGAAAACAATCGGTTCAGCAGAACCTTTTCGAAGGAACAATACATGGAGACAGAACCGAACCAGCTTGTGGTGGATTACATCGCAAGCATGACGGATGACTATTTTGTAGATTTGTACCATGAAATGTTCCCGAAAGGAAAGCATGATGTAAAATACATCGGCTACTTTGATGAAGATTAACTATTTTAATGGCGAGGCTGTTGCCCGGGAAACCATCCGGTCAACAGCCTTCAATTCTTCTAAGAAAAGCTGCTGGTTATAACTGGAAAGAGTATGATAGATACTTAGCAGTTCACCCTCACAGCTGTTGAGATGCGTCAGACTGGCATTGCGGATGTTACTGTGACCGAGCAGATAGTCGGTGGAAGTATGAAAATAGTCGGCTATTCTTACTAAGGTTGCATAGTCAGGTTCTTTCCCCTGATTGATATATCCATTCAGAGCAGAGGGAGAGATATGTAGTGCATCTGCAAGCTGCCGCTGGGTAATGTTAGCTTCTTCAATCAGGTATCGTAACTTAGAACCGATATTCATATACAAACCTCATCTTTCGTAAATAATACCTCTATTTTAAAACATGTTAAAAAACCAGTGACAAAAATAAACGAAAGATAAATTATATCAACGGAGCACAAACTATTCACATATGTAAATTAGCACCAACCACCATCTAAGGTAATAATCTGACCGGTGAGATATGGACTTTGTGATACGATAGCATAAGCAAGTTCAGCTGTTTCCACAGGTGTACCATATCTGCCGCAGGGAATTTCGGATTCTAAGTCAGCACGCTCTTCGGCAGAAAAACAGGCGTTCATGGAAGTATCAATGGTGCCGCAGGCAATGGCATTGACAGAGATTCCACTGGGTGCAACCTCTTTGGCAAGTGCCTTTGTAAAGGAATTAACAGCTCCCTTGCTGGCGGAATAAGCAACCTCACAGGAGGCACCTACATTTCCCCAGACAGAAGAAATGTTAAGAATCCGGCCTGATTTTTTGTGCAGCATATCTGGCAGAGCATATTTGCAGCAGGAAAAAACAGAAGAAAGATTGGTGTTTATAACGTGCTGCCATTGTTCATAAGTCATATCCTGCAACAGACCGATGTGGGAGATTCCGGCATTGTTGATCAGAACATCAACCGAAAGGGACTGCTGGTGAATCATGGCAAACATATTGGCAATAAAATCCGGATCACTGACATCTCCGATAACCGGAAGAACCGTGACATGATATTTGTCCGAAAGTTCATCAGACAAAGCCTTAAGAGCAGTTTCGGAATGACAGCAATTTAAAATGAGCTGATAACCGTGGCGGGCAAATACTTCTGCGATAGCAGCACCGATGCCCCGGGAAGCTCCGGTAATTAAAACAGTATTCATAAGAAACAAATCCTTTCTGGTTTTTATCTGCCTTAGAAAAATGATAGCACAGATGAAAGCGTTAAAAAATACAGTTATATTTTAGACTTATTTTAGAATACAGGCAATCCCTTTTGAAAAATCCTGCAGATTTCCTGATTTCAGAAAGATATTCGAAAAATTCTCTAAAAATACAGTAAATATTGCACAAAAAACTTGTAAATATTCGTACAAAATAGTATAATAAAACCATGATATCAGTCTGTATCAAATAAATGGCAAAGGGGTTGGACATCATGCGTATTACTATTTCAGGAAGAAACATCGAATTGACAGACGGTCTTAAGGCAGCAGTTGAGGACAAAATTGGAAAACTGGAGAAGTACTTTACTCCGGACACAGACGTATTTGTAACTTTGAGTGTAGAAAAGGAGAGACAGAAAATCGAGGTTACGATTCCTGTACCTGGACACATTATCCGTTCAGAGCAGGTAAGCAATGATATGTATGTATCGATTGATCTTGTAGAAGAGATTATTGAGAGACAGCTTAAAAAGTATAAGAATAAGATTATTACAAAACAGCAGAGCAACAGCAATTTCCGTAAGGAATATATTGAAAAAGAAGTGGAAGCAGATGATGAAATTAAAATCATCCGTACCAAGAAATTCGATATGAAACCAATGTATCCGGAAGATGCATGTGTTCAGATGGAATTATTAGGACATGATTTCTTTGTATTCGTAAATGCAGAGGATGACAATGTAAACGTTGTATATAAGAGAAAAGGTAACACCTACGGTCTGATTGAACCGGAATTCTAGATATATAACGAAAAAGACTATCACCGGTAGTTCCTTATGGATAACTGGTAGCAGACAGCGGTATCGCAGTTAACGTTTTGACAACAGTCTTGACAAAACGCCAATAGCGGTACCGCTATTTTTATGCTACAGTAGTTATAATATATCGATAAGACATTTCTATGGAACAGTCAATACGATGGGTTATGAGAAAAGGGAGGTTAGGAATTGGCTTGTTACAATCTTGGGGATTATATATGTGAATCCCGCAAACAGCTTGGCATTACACAGGAAGAACTTGCTTTTGGCATCTGTTCAACTGGAACTTTATCAAAAATTGAAAACGGATTTGTGGTACCAAAGCGGAAAAATTATGAAGCTATTATGCAGCGTCTTGGAAAGACAATGGGTATATGCAATATTCATGCAACGGCGGAAGAAATGGAATTATATGCCTATATGCGACAGCTGGTGCATGCAGTAGCAAATAATGATATGGAAGGCTGCAGGGAACTCTGGCAGAGACAACCGGAACATAAACAAGAGGATAAACTGACCAGACAGTTCTTTTCATACATAAAGGCGGTGCTGGACAGTAAGGAAGGAGTCTGTCCGGAACTTGTATATGCAAAGCTGGAAGAAGCGTTACATCTGACGCATCCGGCGGGGCTGGCAAATCTGGTGCAGAAGCGGATGTTTACCTTTGAGGAAATCAACATTATCAACAGTATGGCGGTACAGAAACAGCGGCTTGGTGAAAGAAAGCAGGCACTCCGCATCTGGATGCAGTTATCTGATTATCTGGAAGTAAGAAAAGTAGATGATGAAGAAAAAGAAAAGGTATATCCGATGATACTTTACAATGAAGCTAATCTTTTGTATGAGATGGAAATTTACAGAGAGGCGCTGGAATTATGCAATAAGGGTATCGATTATTGCACAAGGAGCAATAAATATATGGTATTGCCATATCTTTTGCTCTGCAAGTCCGGAATTTTAAAATGGATGGAGCAGCCGGAAGAAGCCATGGATATACAGCAGTGTGCAGAGCATCTTTTTCAGGTGTTTGAAAATCATAATGCAAAGCCCGGAGAACCAATCTTGATTGCTTTGTGAGATTCTCTTGTCATTCTAAGAAAAAAAGGTATAATATACATATTGAAAAAAGAGATGTAATATACATATTTGAATCTGAAAGAAAGAAGGACATTAGAGAATGAATATCGTAGTTTTGGCAGGCGGCTTGAGCACAGAGCGTGATGTGTCTTTTAAAACAGGAGATATGGTAACAAAGGCATTGCGGAAGAATGGACATCAGGTTATTCTTCTGGATGTGTTTATGGGATATGGAGAAGAAGAACAGGATATTACTGGAATTTTTGAACATTCAGAAGAAGCAAGTGTAAAAGTAACGGATATACCGGAGACGGCTCCGGATCTTGATAAGGTAAGAAAGAGTAGAAAAGACCAGTCTGCCTGCTTCTTTGGACCAAATGTAATCGCAATGTGCCGTATGGCAGATATTGTATTTATGGCATTACATGGAGAAAATGGAGAGAATGGTAAGATTCAGGCAGCCTTTGATTTGTTTGGAATCCGTTATACCGGAAGCGGCTATTTAAGCAGTGCGATTGCCATGAATAAAAATATGGCAAAGCAGTTTTTTGAAGCCAATGGAATCCCATGTCCGAAGGGCATTTATATGAAGAAAAAGGACAGAAAAGACAGCCTGGCTGAAATCGGAATTACGTTGCCTTGCGTGGTAAAGCCATGTTGCGGTGGTTCCAGTATTGGGGTTTCCATTGTAAAAGAAGAAAGCAATTTTACAAAAGCATTGGAGGATGCATTTTTCTGGGAAGATGAAATCTTAATTGAAGAGTATGTAGAGGGAAGAGAATTTTCAGTAGGTGTCATCAAAGGAAGAGCATTGCCGGTTATCGAGATTGCACCAAAAGAAGGATTTTACGATTATAAAAATAAGTATAAGGCTGGAAGCACAGTGGAAACCTGTCCGGCAGATATTAAAGACAGTGTGGCAAAAGAGATGCAGAAGCATGCAGTAAAAGTTGCGGAAGCGTTAGGCCTGGACACCTATTCCAGAATCGACTTCTTAGTCAATGCAAAAGATGAAGTATACTGCTTAGAGGCAAATACATTGCCTGGTATGACAGCAACCAGCTTACTGCCGCAGGAAGCCAAGGTAGAAGGAGTAAACTTCGAAGAGTTATGCCAGCAGCTGGTTGATATTTCCATGGAGAAATACGGAGCATAAGAAAGGGCAGAGAAGGCAGATATGAAGGAACTGACATTAGCACAGATTGCAGAAGCCTGCGGTGGAACATTAATAGGTGGGAATGAAGCAAAAGAATATACCGTAACCGGAGTAGAGATTGACAGCCGGAGAGTAAAGGCAGGAAATTTATTTGTTGCCATTCCGGGAGAAAAGGTCGATGGTCACAAATTTATTCCGGATGTATTAAAAAAAGGAGCATATGCACTGTCCCAGCAGAGTCTTGATGTAGATGGAGCTTATATTCTGGTGGAAGATACCGTAACTGCCATGAAGCGTCTGGCACGTTTCTATCGGAGTACTCTTGACGTTAAAGTAGTGGGAATTACCGGAAGTGTTGGAAAGACCAGTACCAAAGAAATGATTGCATCTGTACTGGGCACAAAATTCCGGGTACATAAGACACAGGGAAATTTTAATAATGGAATTGGTCTGCCACTGACTATTTTTCAGATTGAAAAAGAGCATCAGGTTGCAGTTCTGGAAATGGGAATTTCTGAATTTGGCGAGATGCATGAACTGGCAGATATGGCGCAGCCGGATATTATGGTTATTACCAATATCGGTTTATGTCATCTGGAGAATTTGAAAACCAGAGATGGAATCTTAAAAGCAAAGACAGAAAGCTTTGCCCATTTGAAACCGGATGGTGTTGTGATATTAAATGGAGATGATGACAAACTTTCAACTGTAGAGCAGGTGGCAGGAAGAAAGCCTGTATTTTATGGAATCAAGGGAAGGAATCTCTGCGAGACTTCTGTCTGTGCAGATGCAGTTACAGAGCATGGCTTAGAAGGAATGACAGCAGAATTCCACACTCCACAGGGAGACATGGAAGTATTTATTCCAATTCCGGGAGAACATAATGTATATAATGCACTGGCAGCAACCTGCGTGGCAGAACAGTTAGGCCTTTCCATGGATGAAATTAAATGTGGAATTGCAGCCGCTTCCACCATCAGCGGAAGAACTAATCTGATTCACACAAAGGGCATGACGGTTATTGATGACTGCTACAATGCGAATCCGGTTTCCATGAAGGCATCTTTGGATGTCCTGTCTAAGGCAGGGGGACGAAAGATAGCGGTTCTTGGAGATATGGGTGAATTAGGCGAGGATGAAAAACAGCTTCATTATGAAGTGGGAACCTATGCCGGAACACTGCCGATTGATTTGTTATTCTGTGTTGGAACATTATCCGGGAAACTGGCAGAAGGAGCGAAGAAACAGAATCCGGCTCTGACCGTAAAACATTATGCAACCCGTGAGGAGATGACAGAAGAACTTCTTGCTACCGTAAAAGAAGGAGATGCTGTTTTAGTCAAGGCATCACATTTTATGGAATTCCCGAAAGTGGTGGCAGCATTAACCGAAGCATAAGAAAATGTTTTTTAAAATGGTAAATACAGGAAGTGTCTGATAATAATATAGAAAAATGAAAAAAGAAACTGTAACTTTGAAGTATAGTCATCAAAGCTACAGTTCCTTTTTTCGTCAATATTTGCGGTTTAAAGATATTTCCGGTTATCTGCCAGCAGCTCATGCACCGTATTCTGTGTATAGGTAGCAAGATGTTTGCGGTCATCAGCAGAAAGCTGATCTAAATAAATCGGAGTACCATACTGCAGGATAACATGGGTAGGTTTTACCTTTGGAAAATGATTTTCCAGAATATCAGCAGAATTGGTGATTGCCATAGGAACAATCGGACATCTGGTTTTCTCAGAGAGCTTTAGGCTTCCGGCTTTGAAAGGAAGCATTTCGTCCTCAGTCTTGTTTCTGGTACCTTCCGGGAAGATACACATGGAAATGCCGGCTTTAATCTGGTCGATACCGGTCAGGATGGTTTTTAAGCCCTTCTTCATATCGGTACGGTCTAAGAAGAGGCAGTAGAGCCGCTTCATCCAGATGTTTAAAAGAGGAACTTTTCCCATGGTGTCTTTGGCAATGTAACCGGTGAGTCTCGGACATCTGGAATAAGTGATAATAATGTCAAAATAACTTCTATGATTTCCGATATAAAGAACCGGAACATCTTTTGGAACATTTTCTTCCCCGATTACAGTCAGCTTAACGCCACAGATAAACATAATCACACGGAATGCCCACTGCACCATGCGAAGACTGCTGATATCGGCGGCATGGCGGTTGCATTTACGGATAATCCATTCTACAAAGAGAACTGGAATACCAAGAATCAGGTAAAGAACAGCAAATAAAAGTGCAAGAATTGCTCGTATCATAGAGATAGAATTCCTTTCTGGATATAAATTTCAAAAACAAAATACTGATTTCTTTCCCTATTATAGCGGTAAAACTTAAGAATTACAACATGATAATCCGGATTTTGGAATAGAATGAAAAGAATAAAAACAGGGAGAAGAAAGTGAAACGGAAAACAATAGAAGCAAGGAAAGCTGTCCGGAGTGTCATCGGTCTGCTTGCGGTAGCATGGATTGGACTGGCAGCAGCAGGCTGCGGTATCGAAGATACCAATGGCAGTAAAATAGAAGACGTGGAATTTACCGTGTTAGAAGAGGAAGCAGTGCCGGAAGAATTGAAGCAGGAAATTGAAGAACGAAAGGAAATGGATTTCAAGTTGACTTATGAAGATAACGGAAAACTCTATATTGCAAGGGGCTATGGAGAGAAGGAAACGGGAGGCTACAGCATTTCCGTAAAAGATGTTTATCTGACTCAGAATGCCCTCTGTTTTGTTACAACGCTGATTGGCCCGGGGGAGAATGAGACGGTGGCAAAGGCACCAAGTTTCCCATATATTGTGGTTGAGGTGACAAAATGTGACAAGAACGTGTTGTTTGAGTGAAAAAATGGTACTTTTTTCCCTTTGACAGCATTTTAACACGGTGATATACTAAAGAGCGTGGATAAAAAAGGAGGAACTGGTATATGCAGAGAGCAGATATTAACAGAGTCCGGGCATCCGTGCATCAGCAGTGCGGTAGCAGTGTAATGATTCAACTGGACAGAGGTCGTAATAAAGTAGATGTACAGCGTGGTGTAATACAGAATGCTTATCCGAGTGTATTCACGATTCTTGTAGATGATGAAAGAGAAGGCAATCCGCCACAGTTATTATCTTTCAGTTATACAGATATCATCACAAGAGATATCCGAATGAAATTATGTTAGAAGAATAAAGTCCCTTTTTCCTGAATAAAATGAAATAACATTCAGGAAGGGGATTTTTTTAGTGGAAATAAAGAAACAGAACATACATATGAATTATGAAAAAGCCAGTGCCATGAGTCAGATTACTCTGGATGATGATTACAATCTACCGGATTATCGGCCGGATATTGTAAAAGTACTGAAAGAAAAAGGTGAAATCCGCTTTGATGAGATACAGGTAAAAGAAGGACGTATTTATGTGAAGGGGAATCTTATCTTTCATGTGCTCTACCGCAGCGATATGGAGGAGCATAAATTAGACTGCCTGCGGGGACAGATTCCATTTGAAGAAACCATCAGTATGGATGGAGTGAATGAATTAGATCCGGTGGACGTCACAGCAGAACTGGAAGACATTAATATCGGGATTATTAATTCCAGAAAATTAAGTGTTCGTGCACTGGTGATGCTGAAGGCAGAAATGCGGATGCGCAAGGAGACGGAACTGATTACGGGAGTAGCCATGGAACATCCGTTGGAAATCCTTCAGAACAGGCATAATATTCTGGAATTGGAAACCTGTAAGAAAGATAATTACCGGTTGAAACAGGAAATAGAGTTGCCCCA
This sequence comes from Roseburia sp. AF20-18LB, assembly GCF_003461185.1. Taxonomy (NCBI): domain Bacteria; kingdom Bacillati; phylum Bacillota; class Clostridia; order Lachnospirales; family Lachnospiraceae; genus Roseburia; species Roseburia sp. AF20-18LB. The sequence continues at coordinate 324,544 of NZ_QTWP01000002.1, read as the reverse complement.
GAGCAAGCCAGATGTAGAACAGATTTTATGGAAAAGTGTGCAGCTTCGGGGTGTGGAAACGAGGTTACGAGAAGAAAAAATCCAGCTTACCGGAGAAATAAGGCTGTTTTTGCTTTATTATGCCCAGAAAGAAGAACGCCGGTTAGAATGGTTAGAAGAGACGATACCACTGAACGGAGAACTTGCCTGCGAGGGATGCAGTGAGGAAAAAATCTATCGGATTCAGGTAACACCTGCCAGTGTGGAAGTAGAGGTCAGACCGGATTATGATGGAGAAGACCGGAAAATCAGTCTGGATATGACGTTAGAATTAGATATCTGTATCTGGAAGGAAACAGAGGCAGATGTGGTAGAGGACGTATATTCGCTGCGGGAAGAGATGACACCAGCTTATGAAGAAGTTACCATGAGCAGGCTGCTGGCAAAGAATTATGCAAAATGCCGGTTGACAGACCACATGAATTTAAAGAAGAATCAGGAGAATATCCTGCAGATTTGTTCCTGCGAAGGAATGGCATTTATTGACCATGTGGAGCCACAGGCAGACGGTCTTAAAGTGGAAGGAAGCCTGAATGTGGAAATCCTTTATGTAACCACGGACGATGCCATGCCGATTGGAACCTGCCGGGAGACATTTCCTTTTGAACAGTTGATTGAAGTCCCGGAAATGACAGACGATATGAACTATGAACTGGAAGCGGGAATCGAGCAGTTGTCAGCGATTCTTTTAGACAATACCCAGATTGAGGTAAAGGCAGTACTGAATCTGAATCTGATTGCATTTTCACAGGAGAACATCCAGAAAATGGATGAAATTAGAATTACAGAACGGGATATGGAAGAATTACAGAGACAGCCAGGAATTACTGGATATATTGTAAGAGAGGGGGACAGTCTCTGGAAAATTGCCAAGGCAAATCATACGACTATTTCCCAGTTAATGGAAACCAACGACTTAAAGAGTGAAGAAATTCAAAAAGGCGATAAATTGTTAATTGTAAAGATGGTATCATGATGTTATACTAAGATGATAGGAAATACACAAAAGTGGAAGGAGCAGAAATATGCACAGAAAAAAACATATGTGGAAAATGCGGTTGGTTGCAGCAGGACTGGTAGCAATTCTTGGAATTTCATGTTTTCAAAGTGCGTCAGCAAGCGCTCTTTCAAAAGCTAAAAACAAGAAGAGTGAAGCACAGACCGCATTGGATAATGCCAATGCAGATATAGAGAATATACAGAGCCAGCAGCAGGAACTGCAGTCCCAGATTGATGCACTGGATGCAGATCTGGTAAATATTATTATGAACTTAGATATTCTGGAAGGGGAACTTTCGGATAAGCAGACTGAACTGGATAATGTGACAGCACAGCTTGCACAGGCACAGGAAGATGAACAGAACCAGTACGATGCTATGAAAAAGCGTATCGTATATATGTATGAGAATGGGGATGACAGTTATATTGAGGCACTGGTGGGCGCAACAGATTTCTCCGATTTACTGAATCGTCTGGAATATGCCCAGCAGATTTATGATTATGACAGAAATCTTCTGACGCAGTATCAGGAGACAGTGCAGCAGGTAGCTGACCTTAAGAGTCAGGTGGAGACAGAGAAGGCAGAGTTAGAGGAAGTGCAGCAGTCTTATCAGGAACAGCAGGCTTCTTATGAAAGCATGATTGCAGAGAAACAGTCTCAGATGTCTGATTTTGATACCCAGCTTGCATCAGCCCAGAGTCTTGCAGCCCAGTATAAAGCTACTGTTGATGAGCAGAATGAAATCATAAGACAGGAGCAGGCAGCTGCAGCAGCTGCCGCTGCTCAGAATAATAATAAAGGTAATAATACAACAACTGCTAACAATAATAATGGAAATACAACGGGAAATAATAATGGCAGCAATACCGGAGGTGACAGCACTACTGGTGGCAGTACAGGGGGAGGTGGATTGAATCCTCCTTTTAGTACATCAGTAAGTGGAAGTGATGTAGTATCTTATGCCTGTCAGTTTATTGGAAACCCGTATGTATGGGGCGGCGAGAGCCTGACTGATGGAGCAGATTGTTCCGGATTCATTAAAAGTGTCTATGCAAACTTTGGAATCAGCCTGCCTCATAGTTCGGTAGCATTACAACGGGCAGGAAGTGAAGTAAGCTATGAGAATGCCCAGCCAGGTGACATTGTCTGCTATGCCGGTCATGTGGCAATTTATATGGGCGGAGGACAGATTGTCCATGCAAGTTCACCGTCTACCGGCATTAAGACAGGCTCAGCAACTTATCGAAGCATTATATCTGTCCGGCGTGTATTGTAAAAAGTTATCCATAAAGAAGAAAAATGATAAAAATTCCCCGCAGTAAGCAAACTACTGCGGGGTTTTAAGAACTTGTAAAATCTTTCAAGTTGCGTATAATGAAAAAGTAGAAAATATTTTAGGAGGAATAAGAAATGCAGATAGAACAGTTACAAAAAGAAATGATAGCAGCAATGAAGGCAAAAGATAAACCAAGAAAAGATGCAATTTCTTCGCTGGTTTCTGCAGTGAAGAAAACAGCAATTGATGAAGGCTGTCGTGATGACATAAAAGAAGAATTAGTAAACCGTGTGATTTTAAAAGAAATGAAGACCGTAAAAGAACAGATTGATTCCTGTCCGGCAGAAAGAACAGATTTACTTGCGGAATATCAGCAGCGTTATGACATTATGAGCGAATATGCACCGGCAATGCTTTCTGAGGAAGAAGTACGTAAGATTCTGACAGAAAAATTTGCAGATGTCATTGCAACCAAAAATAAAGGTCAGATTATGAAAACAGTTATGCCGGAGTTAAAAGGCAAGGCAGATGGAAAATTAATCGGACAGGTTGTAGCAGAGCTTTGCAAATAGGATAGTGTATGAGTGAAAATAAATCACAGAAGAAGCGCATATGGTTCATTACAATACTGATTCTACTGGTACTGTTATTAATCAGTCTCTTTGCTTCCGAACGAAGGGGGAAGATTGTATACAGGGAGTATCTTTCCGAAGATATCCTGACAGTAGATGGAGAAAAACTGCAGCTGGGGGATCTGGCAATGTATATCGCTTATGAGGAACTGAAGGTAGAAGATGAGGCAGCAGCCTATGATTATTATGATACGAATAAGTATTGGAATCTTCATACCAGTGGAAGGTTTGTAAAAGAAGTAGCAAAGACCCATGTCATCGAAATGGCAGTACATGATGAAATCTTTTACAGGCAGGCAATGGCAGAGAAACTGACGCTGGATGAAAAAGAAGAAGAACAGCTTCGTAGCCGTCAGGAGGATTTCTGGACGGATATGACAGAGGAACAGCAGGAAAGATTGGGCGTTGATAAAGCAGAGATAGATCGTCAGTTAGAGAAAGCTGCATTGGCACAGAAATATCAGAATCAGATAGCAGCAGAGAATAACAGTGATTTTGACGGTTACAGTGCCGGGGCAGAGCCATATGAGCAGATTTTAAAAGAACATAAGTATAAACTGAATGAGAAGCTCTGGGACAGAGTGGATTTTGGGAATATCATATTGAATCATTAGAATGGAAGGAAATAGAAATGTCTGTAAAAATAGGTAGAAATGATCCCTGCTGGTGTGGCAGTGGAAGAAAGTATAAGACATGCCATCAGTCATTTGATGAAAAGATTGAAAAGTATCGTGAGGCAGGCTGTATTGTGCCAACCCATGATTTGATTAAGACACCGAAGGATATCGAAGGTATCAGGGAAAGTGCCAAAATTAATGTGGCAGTACTGGATTATGTGGCTGAGCATATCAAAGCCGGCATGAGTACAGAAGAAATTGACCGTATGGTATATGAGAAAACAACAGCTATGGGTGGAATCCCGGCACCACTTAATTATCAGGGATTTCCGAAGAGCGTCTGTACGTCAATTAATGAAGAGGTATGCCATGGTATTCCATCGGAGGATATTATTTTAAAGGATGGCGATATCATTAATGTGGATGTTTCCACAATATTAGATGGATATTTTTCTGATTCCTCCAGAATGTTTCTGATTGGAGATGTCAGTGAAGAAAAGAAGCGTCTTGTCCAGGTAACGAAAGAATGTGTGGAAGAAGGCTTAAAAGCGGTAAAACCATGGGGCTTTTTAGGAGATATGGGTCAGGCAGTGCATGACCATGCTTATGAAAATGGCTATACTATCGTAAGAGAAATCGGTGGACATGGTGTTGGAAAAGAATTCCACGAAGAGCCATGGGTTGGCTATCACAGCAAGAGAGGAACCGAGATGCTCTTAGTTCCGGGCATGATGTTTACGATTGAGCCAATGGTAAATATGGGAAAAGAAGCTATCTACATAGATGATGAAAATAACTGGACCGTGTATACAGAAGACGGACTTCCAAGTGCTCAGTGGGAGATTCAGGTTCTGGTAACCGAAGAGGGAACCGAAGTTATTTCCTGGTAGGTATCTCTTAAAAAAGCTATTTTTGAAAGAAAAACCGGATGGAAAGTTTCTCATTCTGGTAAGCGCAAAGATGCTTATAGATAACAAGCAGTGCAATTCCAAGGCAGGCAAAGTCAATGGAGAGAACCGGCACAAAGAGAAAGACCAGAAGGCAGAATACGCCAAAGGTAATAATGGACCGGAAAAGATGTGGCCGGATAATTAAGACCACAGAAAAAAGAATATAAGCAGCTGCAAGGAAAAGAACCGGCAGAACAACCGGAAAGATTCCAAGCAGTACACCAAAGGAGACGGCAATGGCTTTGCCGCCTTTTTTGTTACTGTTTTTCGGATGAAACTGCAATGGGAACGCATGTCCGAGAACCGGTGCTATCAGAATCGGAATCATGTATGGAGTGTCAATATCCAATGTCCGTAGGGCGAGTACAACCGGGAAAAAGCCCTTGAAAAGCTCCAAAAGGAGCGCAAGAATACCAGCCCGGAATCCGCCGTACACAAAGGCATTGGCAGTGCCGGGATTTCCATCCGGACTTAATGCACAGATATCTTTCTGGAATAATATCTTTGGAATCCAGTAGGCATAGAGTATGCTGCCGCTGAGATAGCCGGCGATGGAAAAAAAGATGCAGGTGATAATTGACTGGTTCATATAAAGGCTCCTTTTCTTTTCGATAAACAGGTGATTGCGGAAGGAGATAGATTTTGCTGGAAAATATTACGGGATTCGCAGGGGAGTTATCTTTGTGCACTATGAAATGCCAACAGTTCTTAGAATGCGTGTTTTTCTTGCATGTAAACTGTCTTTCCGGTTGCTTTGGCTGAATAGCGGTACTGTCCGTCGAGGGCAGATGCCGCATAATGCCTGCAAGGGGCACTGGGAATTTCGATATAATGCCAAGTTCATCTGGCAACCGGCACAAATTCACATCCTTGTTCAATTGTGCCTCGCTGGTACATCCATGTACCAGCGTTGCCTGTTGCCAGACGAAATTCCCAGTGCCCCTAACAGCCCTTATCAGGCATCTGCACTTCGGCGAACCGTGCCGCTATTCTGACAAACATTGGAAAGACTGTTTTAATCACAAAAAGAAAAACACGCATATTAGAACTGTGGTATTTCGTAGAGAAAGATAACCTCCTGTGAATCAGCGTAATATTATGGGGCAAATCGTCTCCTCACGCTTTCACAATCGCTTGTTCGGTCAAAAGTTACGGTCGTTATTTTTCAGACAGTGATTCTAACAGGTCCACAATGCGTTCTGCTGCATCGGATTTCTGCTCCCGGAGCTGTGCGGTATGCATTTCCTCCTGTAAATCATGGCTTCGCATCAGCAGCATTCCAAGGCGAATCTGTTCTATCATGTATTTAGAGGCATAGGAAATACCACGGTCTACGAAAAATGCACTGTTTGCGGTTTCGCAGCCTGGAATCGGTGCGGTATGGATAGTTGGGATTCCCTTTACTAAAGTTTCAGTGGAAGTAAGTCCGCCCGGCTTGGTAAAGATGACATCACAGGCATCCATATAAAGGGAAACATGTCTGGTGTAGCCTAAGACATGAACCCGCGGGCAATGCCGGAATTCTTTGGTGAGAACAGACTGTAATTTCTTATTGTTTCCGCAGATAATTACGATATGTTCGTCATTTTTACACTGCTTATAAAGTGCCATGGCAAAGACTGCAAGCTTTCCAAATCCCATACTTCCACTCATAATGAGAAAGGTCGGGGCATCAGCATCTAGGTGGCATTTGCGGCGGGCAATATCCTTTGGCGTATGTTTGGTAAAAGAACGTCGCACCGGAATACCGTAAGGCAGTAATTTTTCCTTTGGAACACCGCGTTTTATATATTCGTCTGCTAAATCCTCATGGGGAATAATGTAGTAGTCGCAGTTGGTTTCCTCCCAGAAAGGGATGCAGGTATAATCGGTTCCGATAGCGACTGCTTTTACCGGCAGCATGTTGTGTTTCTTCATATAAGTAATGGTCTCTGACGGGTAAAGGTGCGGCATCACCACAATGTCATAATTTCCTTCTTCGATGAGGGATGCAAGCGGTTTCGCCAGCCTTGCATTTGCCCAGTAAACCGGAGATTTGAAATGGCGGTTACTGATAAGCCTTCCCAGCTTATAAATGAAACCGAAAAACCACGGAAGATGTTTTACAATCCCAATATAAAGTCCGCTGATAAGGCGTGAAGTATGTCTTTTGCCAAGCTGCATGGCATCGACAAAATTTACTTCGTGTCCCCTTGCCAGAGCGGCTTCTTCCACGGCATGACCGGCGGCGTTATGTCCTTCTCCTGTGTTGCAGGATAAAATCAGAATTTTCACAAAAAATCCCCTTTCCGAACTTTTCTTTCGTATAGAACATCTTAATATATTTGCAATAAAATAGCAACTTTTCATAAAAAATTGTAACGATAAAACTTAACATTTTATAAAAAATTGCTTGTATTTCTGGCAGTATAAATTTATAATAAAAAGGTGTTTTTTAAAACAGAGGGCAGTAAATAGAAAGAAGGGTATTAAGATGAAAAAAATAGAAGAATATGTAAGAAGTATACCGGATTTTCCAGAGCCGGGAATTATTTTCAGGGATATTACTTCCGTATTGCAGGATGCAGACGGACTTCAGCTTGCAATAGATTCCATGATCAAGCTTTTAGATGGTGTGGAATATGATGTAGTTGCCGGTACAGAATCCAGAGGATTCATTTTCGGAGTACCAATTGCTTACGAAATGCATAAACCGTTTGTACCGGTTCGTAAAAAAGGAAAATTACCATGTGAGACCATTTCACAGTCTTATGATTTAGAGTATGGACAGGCTACCATTGAGATGCACAAGGATTCCATCAAACCGGGGCAGAAGGTTGTTTTAGTAGATGACTTAATCGCAACCGGCGGAACCATTGAAGCTGCTATCAAATTAGTAGAGCAGCTTGGCGGTGAAGTAGTCAAAGTCATTTTCTTAATGGAACTGGCTGGATTAAAGGGAAGAGAACGTTTGAAGGGTTATGATGTTGCTTCTGTAATTACATATGAAGGAAAATAATTTACAGAAGAGAAGTTTACCATGACTTATTGCCAGAGAGGCTGGCTTTAGGTATAAAAAACAATTTGGAGGAAGAAAAATGTTAGAGAAAATGTTCAAATTCAAAGAGAACAACACTAACGTCAAGACAGAAGTAATTGCAGGTCTTACCACATTTATGACAATGGCTTACATCCTGGCAGTTAACCCGAACCTGTTATCTGCTGCTGGCATGGATCCTACTGCAGTTCTGATTGCAACCTGTCTTGCATCCTTTATCGGAACACTTGCAATGGCTTTGATGGCTAATTATCCATTCGCATTAGCTCCTGGTATGGGATTGAATGCATATTTCGCATTTACAGTATGTGGAAATATGGGTTATGACTGGAGAGTCGCATTAATGGCAGTGTTCATTGAAGGTATCATCTTTATCGTGCTTTCACTGACCAACGTACGTGAGGCAATTTTCAATGCCATTCCTGCTACACTGAAAAAAGGTGTAAGTGCCGGTATTGGTCTGTTTATCGCTTTCATTGGTTTACAGGGTGCTCACATTGTTGTTGACAACAGCTCTACTTTATTATCTTATGTTAAATTTACAGAGAACTGGCATACAGAAGGAATCTGTGCTTTACTTGCACTGATTGGTTTACTTCTTACCATTATCTTATATGTAAAGAATGTAAAAGGTTCCATCCTTATCGGAATCCTTGCTACATGGATCCTTGGTATGATCTGCCAGGCGGCAGGCATCTATCAGATTGATGCAGAAGCTGGATTCTATTCTTTATATCCTACATTTGCAATGACAGACTTCACCAAAATCGGAGAAACCTTTGGACAGTGTTTCAAAGCTGACTTTACCGGTGTAGGTATTGTTAACTTTATCGTAGTATTATTATCCTTCTTATTTGTAGATATGTTTGATACCATCGGAACCTTAATCGGTGTTTCTGATAAGGCAGGCATGTTAGACAAAGAAGGAAAACTTCCTAGAGTTAAAAATGCATTATTAGCTGACGCTATCGCAACATCTGCTGGTGCTGTTCTTGGTACTTCTACAACCACAACTTTTGTAGAGAGTTCTGCTGGTGTAGGTGCAGGTGCCAGAACCGGTTTTGCATCTGTTGTAACCGGATTCATGTTCCTGATTGCAATCTTATTTGCACCAATCTTTACAGCAATCCCAGGATTTGCTACCGCTCCTGCATTAATCTTCGTTGGATTCCTTATGGTATCTGCAATTGTTAAGATTGACTTCAACGATATTACAGAAGCAGCTCCTGCATACCTTTGCTTAATCGCTATGCCTCTTATGTACAGCATTGCAGAAGGTATCGCAATCGGTGTTATCTCTTACGTTATCATCAACTTAATCTGTGGTAAAGCTAAGAAGATTACTCCACTGATGTATATTCTTGCAGTATTATTTATTTGTAAGTATATCTTCCTGTAAGAGGAGATTCAAAATTAAATAAAATAATTATGAAGAGCCAGATATCTTTGTTTTAAGGTATCTGGCTCTTTTACTAATATTTGAGTGTTAAGATATCAGGATGGGGGCAAAATGAAGTGAGTTATGTTGTAATTGAAAAAATATAAATGGTATTTTGCATAGTTGAAATCCCCTTCTCGTCAAAATCCACAAATTCAGGAAACCAATTTTGGTAATTCAGTTTCTTGTAACGGAAATCCCAAGGTGTTACAATTAAGGAAACCGAAAAACAAAAAGTAGTTTCCACAGAGAACAGGGGTAGTGAAAATGGAATTGAGAGAGAAAATATTGCAGGGCACGATGCAGGCATTTAACCAGAAGGGATTGAAATTTACCATGGATGATATCGCCCGCATTCTTGGTATCAGCAAGAAAACAATTTATCAGGTATTTGCAGATAAAGAGGCGTTATTTCTTGCCATGGTGGATTATCTGTTTGACTGCATCAAGGAAAGTGAACGGGAAGTTATGGCAGACGAAAGCCTTGGCACTTTAGAAAAAATACGGAAAATCCTAGGGGTAATGCCGGAGAGCTATAAGGAAATCGATTTCCGACAGATGTATTTATTAAAAGATAAATTTCCGGAAATTTATCATCAGGTGGAACTTCGGTTAGAGACCGGCTGGGAGACCACCATTGCGTTATTGGAACAGGGCATGGAGGAAGGCGTAATCCGCCGCATCAACATACCGGTTTTAAAGATGATGCTGGAAGCCTCCTTAGAGCAGTTCTTCCAGAGAGACATCCTGATTCAGAGCAAGCTTTCCTATGGTGAGGCATTAGAGGAAGTAGTGAATATTCTGGTGGATGGAATTATCACGAGGCAATAGATATGCGCGAATAGAGATGTATGAATAGAAATACACCGGTAGAAAGAGCGAGGAAAAGGTATGAGAGAAAAATACTATTTGGACAATGACTGGTATTTTAGTGAAAAATGGGAAGCAGCACAAAGCAACGCAGAATATGACGAAGCAGCGATGCAGAGCGTGCGGATTCCCCATACGGTAAAGGAACTGCCCTTTCACTATTTTGATGAGCATGCGTATCAGATGGTAAGCGGCTACCGCAGACACCTTTTGGCGAAGAAAGAGTGGGAAGGGAAAGTAGTGCGGCTGACCTTTGAAGGAGCTGCCCATGACAGTGAAGTCTATGTAAATGGAAAGAAAGCAGGGGCACACCACTGCGGATATACGGCATTTACCATTGATATTTCAGCACTGCTTCATTATGGGGAAGATAATATCATTGCGGTGCGGGTAGACAGCAATGAGAATCTGAATGTTCCGCCCTTTGGATTTGTCATTGATTATATGACTTACGGTGGAATTTACCGGGATGTGTACCTTGAGATAAATGAGGAAAGCTATCTTGCAGATGTATTTTTAAAACCACAGGTGGAACTGGAAACGAAGAAGGGAACATTGCTATCGGAAATCACGCTGGCAGGAAACGAAGAAAACCTGTTGCTGCGGCAGTACATCCGGAAAAAAGGTGAAGAGGAATACCGGCTGATTGGAGAGGAAACGCTTGCTGAAATTCCTGCACAGGAGGGAAAGAAAACACTTGTATTTCCGGCAGGAATTGTATCCCTATGGGAGGTAGAGAATCCGGCGTTATATGAAGTAAAGACCCAGCTTGTAACTGGGAATCCGGCAAATAAGGACGCAGCAGGAGCAACGGACAAAGAAGCAGCAGGCGGAGGCATGGAAACCGGGCGGATTATAATCGATGAGACCGTAACAACGGTGGGCTTCCGCCGGGCAGTATTCCAAAAAGATGGCTTTTACTTAAATGGGCAGAAGCTTAAAATCCGTGGACTGAACCGTCACCAAAGTTATCCTTATGTGGGTTATGCCATGCCGGCTTCCATACAGAGGATGGATGCGGAAGTATTAAAGAAAGAGTTAGGGCTGAATGCAGTGCGGACATCCCATTATCCGCAGTCCCAGGAATTTATAAACCGGTGCGATGAGCTGGGGCTTATGGTATTTACCGAGATTCCGGGCTGGCAGCATATCGGCGATGAAGCATGGAAAGCGCAGGCTGTGGAAAATGTAAAAGACATGGTGATGCAGTACCGCAACCATCCATCCATTATTCTCTGGGGAGTGCGGATTAATGAATCGCAGGATGACGATGAATTTTACCGCCGCACCAATGCAATAGCACATAAGTTAGATGATACCAGACAGACTGGTGGCGTGCGGGCGCATAAAAAGAGCAGTCTTTTAGAGGATGTATATACCTATAATGATTTTGTACACAATGGTCTGAACAAAGGCTGTGAGCATAAGAAGGATGTGACATCCGATGTAGAAAAACCGTATCTTATCACGGAATATAACGGACATATGTATTCCACCAAATCCTTCGACTGGGAAGAACATCGCATGTGGCATGCTCTCCGCCACGCCAGTGTACTGGATGCAGTAGCAGGAGAAGAGGACATTGCCGGAAGCTTCGGATGGTGTATGGCAGATTATAATACACATAAAGATTTCGGTAGTGGAGACAGAATTTGCTATCACGGAGTCTTAGACATGTTCCGTAATCCGAAAATGGCGGCAGATGTGTATGCCTGCCAGCAGGAAGAAAGACCGGTATTAGCCTTAAGTTCAACGATGGATATTGGAGAACATCCAGCCTGCAACCGGGGCGAGACTTATATTTTTACCAATGCAGACAGTGTTAAAATGTACAAAAATGACCGGTTTATCAAGGAATATAAGAAAACGGATTCTCCATATAAGAATCTGAAACATGGTCCGGTTCCAATTGATGATTACATTGGAAATGCCATCGAAGAGGGAGAGAATTTCGCACCGAAACAGGCGGCAATGGTAAAAGAGGTTTTGAATCTGGCAGCACGATATGGCATGAACCATCTGCCGAAAAGAGCATATTATCTGGCAGCAAAGCTGATGCTTTTTTATCATATGAAGATGGAGGATGCGGTTGCACTTTATAACAGGTATGTCGGGGACTGGGGCGGACAATCCATGGTATATAAGTTAGAAGCCATAAAGGATGGTAAGGTGGTCAAAACTTTAGTAAGAGAACCGGTACAGAAGGTGCAGTATCAGATTACGGTCAGCAGTCAGAAATTAAAAGAAACACATACCTATGATGTGGCTGCGGTAAGAATACAGGCAGTGGATGAAAATGGAAATCTGTTGCCATATTTTCAGGAGCCGGTGCAGCTAAAATGTGAGGGAGCATTAGAACTCATCGGACCGGACATCATCAGCCTGCAGGGCGGTATGGGTGGCACTTATGTAAAGACCATAGGAAAGACCGGAAGCGGAAAACTTATGATAAGCAACCGCCAGGCAGGAACCAGAGAAATTACATTTGAAACAGCATAAGGGAGTATAACGATAAGGAGGGTATCTATGAAGGAGAAATCAAGGGAAATCTTCGGAAACAAAATGCCGCAGAAGGTGTACCGGAAGGCGGTAAAGAGTAAGAAGAAATTTCAAAAGAAATTTGGGGATGACAGTAAGACAGATTATCCGGTAGTGTTAAAAGAAAATGCACATATCGGTGATGCACTTGGCGTTGTGGATGTGCTGCTGCCAGAGCAGAAAGAGGCTTCAAAACTGGATTTTGACAAAGAAAAAGGCATTATTGTAGGAAATATCCGTATGGGATTTGGACATTACCGTATTTCCATGGCAATCGCATCAGCAGCAAAATCCATGGGTTATATCCCATACTGGATGGACTTGAATTCCTATAAGCAGACGACCTGCACCAAAGTAATCGGCGCACAGAATGATTTGTATTCTCTGGGCTCAAGACTTTCCGGAAAGAGTAAGCTTTTTAATAAACTGGTATGGGAGCCAATGAATTATGAAGGGTTCCGGAAGCTTTCCTATAATGCCTCCGACCAGAAAAATGCAGAGCTTATGGCTCCGGTTTACCGGAATGTACCAAAGGAAATTCCGGTGGTAGCAACCCATGTGTGGCCGGCACAGGCAGCTATACATGCCGGCATGAAATATGTAGTCAATGCGATTCCGGATAACTGGCCGATGGCATTGCATTTATCCGAAGGAAGCCTTCATACAGTTCAGACTCATTATGCGTATCAGGGCTATCGGATTTTAAATGGCATGCAGGGAAAAGATGTCTTAAATCCTATGCCGGAAAAAGATCTTATATACACGGGACATTATATTGACCATGAGCTGGTAAGCAATATTGAAGCAGACTGCGAAGCGAGAATTAAAAGAAAGCAGGAGAAGAAACCGATGCGTTTCTTATTAACCATCGGCGGAGCAGGAGCCCAGAGAGAAATTTTTGCAGCTATTATCAGATATCTGCTGCCGGCAATCCGGGAAGGCAGGGCAGCACTTTATGTCAATGTGGGAGATTACCGGAATGTCTGGGAAGAATTATTACAGGAAATTCCGGGACTTAAAAATGCGGCAACGGAGCATTTTGATGACTGGGAGAATACAAAGCAGTTTGCCGAAGCAGCACTGGATGGGGAAGTAACCGGAGTCCATGGCTTCTACCATAAGAATATTTTTGAAGCAGTGTACTGCACGAATCTTTTGATGCGAAGCTGCGATGTACTGGTGACAAAGCCTAGCGAGCTGGCATTTTATCCGGTGCCGAAGCTCTTTATCAAAAGAGTGGGTGGACATGAACAGTGGGGTGCCATCCATTCCGCAGAGATTGGGGACGGTACCCTGGAATGCCGTGATATTCCACATACCTTGCAGATGCTGGAATTATTCCAAAGCTCAGACCATCTGCTTACCGATATGTGTGAAGCAATTATGGAAAATAAGAAACAGGGGATTTACGATGGCGCATACAGGGTAGTGGAACTGGCAATGGGCTTACGAAAAGGAGGAGAAGGACAATGAGATTAACAACAAAAGAAAAAGTAGCATATGGCCTTGGTGCAGTTGGCAAAGACATGGTATACATGCTTTCTGCAAGTTACATTTTATATTACTATCAGGATATTTTGGGTGTCAGTGCCATTGCAATGGGAATTATCCTGATGGCAGCAAGAGTATTTGACGCATTCAATGACCCGGTTATGGGAATTATCGTAGCCAAGACGAGAACCCGCTGGGGTAAGTTCCGTCCGTGGCTTCTGATTGGAACCATAACCAATGCAGTAATTTTATATCTGATGTTTGCGGCACCACCTGCATTAGATGGCGGTGGACTGGTTGCCTATGCAGCAGTAACCTATGTGCTGTGGGGTGTTACTTATACCATGATGGATATTCCATTCTGGTCCATGATTCCGGCATTTACCGAAGGCGGCAAAGAAAGAGAGGGACTTTCTACCCTTGCCCGATCCTGTGCAGGCGTGGGCTCTGCACTGATTACGATTATCACGGTAAAATGTGTGGTTTTATTAGGGCAGGGCAATGAACGTGCCGGTTTCAAATGGTTTGCATTAATCATTGCAGTGTTATTTGTGATTTTTATCACCATTACCTGTATGAGCATCAAAGAAAAATCCACCGTAAATGTGGACTCTCCGTCAGTGGGACAGATGTTTAAGGCATTGTTACAGAATGACCAGGCAATGACCGTTGTTATTACGATAGTGCTGATTAACTGCTCTCTTTATATTACTTCAAACCTTTTGATTTATTTTTTCAAATATGATTTTGGCGGGGACGCGTGGTATAACAGCTATACTTTATTCAATACCTTTGGTGGTGGAATCCAGATTATTTCCATGATGATATTCTTCCCACTGCTGCGTAAATTCTTAAGTGTCTTGAAGGTATTTTATGTAAGCTTTGTTATGGCAATCGCAGGTTATGGTGTATTATTTATACTGACACTGACAAATATGTCAAACTTATTGTTATTATTTATTCCGTCATTCTTTATCTTTACAGCCTTTGGAATGCTGACGGTACTTACCACCGTATTTCTTGCAAATACCGTGGACTATGGCGAACTGAAAAATAACCGGAGAGACGAGAGCGTTATCTTCTCCATGCAGACCTTTGTAGTAAAACTGGCATCCGGAGTAGCCGCACTGGCAGCTTCTATCTGCTTAAATCTCTGCCACTTAAGTAATGATACTGCAGAAACAGCAGCCGCAGCTGTCGCATCCGGCAGCTCCCTTTTAGGACTCCGCATGACAATGGCAGGAATTCCGATTATCGGCTTACTGATTGCAGTGCTGGTATTCCGTAAGAAATTTATCCTGACAGAAGAAAAAGTACAGGAAATCACAGAGCAGATTAAGGCGAAGGAAGTTTAAACAGACAGCATGTAAAAATAGCAAACAGAAAAAGCAGGATGAAAGGGAAGGAAAATTATCAATGATTCGTAAGGAAAAGAAGTATTTTATTCTGGATACCGACCATACCACCTATTGCTTCCGGGTACTTCCTACCGGACAACTGGAACATCTTTATTATGGCAGAAAGCTTCATATCGAGGACGAAGCAGATATGCAGCCGCTGGTGGAAAAGCATGTCTTTGCACCGGGTAATGTGAATCTGTATAACGAAGAGCAGAAAGCATATTCCTTAGAGGATATGCGCCTTGAAATGTCCTCCTATGGAAAAGGAGATATAAGAGAGCCTTTTGTGGAAGTGGTGAATGCCAATGGAAGCAATACGGTAGATTTTGTATACAGGGAAGCAGAGATAACCAAAGGTAAGGAAGCCTTTGCGGAACTGCCGGGTTCCTATGGCAGCGAAGAGGAAGTGGAACAGCTTTGTATCCGGCTTGCGGACGAAGGAAATGAGCTGGCACTGGAATTGTATTATTATGTCTATCCATCCTGTGACATCATCAGCCGCAGTGCGAAATTCTATAATAACGGAAAGAAAGCTGTGCAGTTGAAACGGCTGATGAGCCTGCAGCTTGACTTTGATGGGCATGATTATGCATTTACTACATTTCATGGAGCCTGGGCAAGAGAAATGAAGCGGAGTGATATGCCGGTAATAGCAGGAAAATTAGTAAATGCTTCCTATACCGGAACAACCTCCAGCCGGGCCAATTCCTTTGTGATGCTAAGCCGGCCGAAGACTACAGAGGATGCCGGGGAATGCTTTGGTTTTCACCTTATCTATTCCGGTAATCACTATGAAGCAACAGAAGTAAACAGCTTTGGCAAAATGCGTCTGGTGACAGGAATCAATCCACAGGCATTTTCCTATGAAGTGGTGCCGGAAGAAAGCTTTCAGGCACCGGAGGCAGTGATGGCATATGCAGAAAACGGATTTAACCAGATGAGCCAGAGGCTGCATCATTTTATCCGGGAGCATATTATCCGTGGAACCTGGCAGAAGAAGGAGCGGCCGATACTGCTTAACAGTTGGGAGGCTTCCTATTTTGACATCAGTGAGAAGAAGTTACTGAAGCTGGCAAAGGAAGCAAAAGAAGTTGGCATAGAATTATTTGTAATGGATGACGGCTGGTTTGGCGAGCGGATGGATGACAGCAGTTCCTTAGGAGACTGGGAAGCAAATACGAAGAAACTGCCGGGCGGTCTTAAGGGCTTATCTGATAAGATTCATGGACTGGGACTGCAGTTTGGAATCTGGGTGGAGCCGGAAATGGTCAATGTGAAAAGCAAACTTTATGTGGCTCATCCGGACTGGACGATTGAGATTCCGGGGCAGCCTCATTCGGAAGGAAGAAACCAGCGGATTTTAGATTTGGGAAGAAGAGAGGTACAGGATTATATTATTGAGAGCATGAGCAAAGTCTTTTCTTCAGCAGACATTTCCTATGTGAAATGGGACATGAACCGGACCTTCAGTGATTATTATTCCACAGCACTTCCACCGGAACGGCAGGGAGAAGTGGCACACCGTTATGTGTTAGGATTATACCGGTGTATGAAGGAACTGACGGAACGGTTTCCGGAGATTTTATTTGAAGGCTGTGCGGCAGGCGGCAACCGTTTTGACCTTGGAATTTTATGTTATTTTCCGCAGATCTGGGGCAGTGATGATACGGATGCATTGTGCCGGGCGGAGATAGAAGAAAATTATAGTTACGGTTATCCATTGTCGGCGGTCAGTGCTCATGTGTCCGCCTGTCCGAATCACCAGACACTGCGGAATACACCGTTAGAGACACGATTCCAGGTGGCATGCTTTGGAAGCTTTGGCTATGAATGCAATCTCTGCGATATGAAAAAAGAAGAAAAGGAAGCCATTAAAGAGCAGATTGCATTATATAAGAAATGGCGGAAGGTGTTGCAGCAGGGAACTTTTTACCGGGGCAGAAGCTTTTATGACGGAACACAGAGTGGAATGGGCGGCAGCGTTTTAGCGGATGAAGCCGGTAATCAGATGGAATGGACCTGCGTATCAGAAAATGGCACGAAGGCAGTGGGTATGCTGATGCAGAAATTGGTGGTGCCGAATATGCAGCAGCAGACCTATTATCCGAAGGGATTGCTGCCGGATGTCCGTTACCATTTCTACAACCGGAAATTAAAATATAATATCAAAGAATTCGGTGATCTGGTAAATACGGTTTCGCCGGTTCATATCAAACAGGATTCCCTGACCCATCAGGTGCTTTCGAAATTGGTAAAAATGGATGGCGAGACGGAAGACTTCCATGCATATGGAGATACCTTAATGTATGGCGGCGTTCATGTCAGTCCGGCATTTGGCGGAACCGGATACAATGATAAGGTAAGGCACTACCCGGATTTTGCATCCCGCTTATATTTTATGGATGGAGAAGTAAAAAAGTAGGGAGACAGAAGTCCATGTTTGTGCTAAGATGAACATATCCATAAACACAAACAGGAGCGGATATGAAGAATAAATCAAAGTTAAAGAAAATAAGAGAAAAGAAAGCAGGCACAGCCACCGTTACCAAAGAGTGGCTTTATATGAATCCAAATTCCATCACAGTAGCAGAGATTGAAGCTGCATTAGAGGGAATGGATGGCATCGAAACAGAAATCTGGAAAGAGGCGGGAGTATTAGAGGTGGAGGTTCCGGAGCATCATTCCATGGATATCGAGGAGATTGCAGTTGATTTAAAGGATGAATATGCCAATGCTTATTTAAAAGAGCATGACATTCATGCTCTTTTTGCTGTCACAATTGACACAGAAAACTATGCATTTATGCAAAAAATCATGCAGAAAATCATCGCCGGTGCAGGAGGCTTCTTCTGCGGTGATACAGAGGATTTTACACCGGTAGTAAAAGAGTAAGAAGTGAAATAAAATGCAAAAGATAAGATTATATGATGCAACAAAATTAGACCGGGAACATATGATGTTTTCCAATAAGCAACTTATTACGCTGCTTCTGCCGATTATGGTAGAGCAGCTTTTGAATTCCTTTATGGGAATGGCGGATACCATGATGGTAAGCAATGTGGGAAGTGCGGCAATCTCTGCGGTATCACTGGTGGATTCCATCAATGTACTGGTCATACAGGTATTTACGGCATTAGGAGCAGGAGCAGCAATTATCTGTTCCCAGTATCTTGGAAGGGGAGACCGGGAGTCCAGCAATGAGGCTGCAAGACAGGTAACTTTAAGCGTACTGACGATTTCTACGGTATTGTCTATATTTTGCATTATATTTCGTGGACCACTGCTGCATCTGATTTTTGGCCAGGTAGAAGAGGCTGTTATGGATAATTCCATGATTTACTTCCTGCTGACTGCAATTTCATTTCCGTTCATTGCACTTTTTGATGCCGGTGGAGCTTTTTACCGGGCAGCAGGAAACAGTCGTTTTCCAATGATGATTTCTGTCCTTTCCAATGGACTCAACATTGCCGGAAATGCAGTGCTTATCTTTGGATTTCAGATGGGGGTGGAAGGAGCAGCCCTTTCTACCTTATTTTCCAGAATCTTTTGTGCAGTAGTCATTTTCTGGAATCTGCGGAAACCGGATCAGGTGATTGTGGTAAATCATTATCTTAAGATCCGTCCCAATTTCCCATTGATTGGAAAAATTCTTTCTATCGGAATTCCATCCGGAATTGAAAACGGAATGTTCCAGTTTGGAAAGCTGGCAATCCAGTCCAGCGTATCAACCCTTGGAACGGCAGCCATTGCCGCGCAGGCAATGACCATTATTCTGGAAAATTTAAATGGAATCGGAGCCATTGGAATCGGAATCGGCCTGATGACAGTAGTAGGACAATGTATTGGAGCCGGAAAAGTGGAAGAGGCGCGTTATTATATGGTGAAACTCTGCGGCTATGCAGAAATTGTTATTCTGATTTCCTGTGCAGTGGTATTTTTATTGACAAAGCCGGTTACATTTTTAGCTGGAATGGAAGCAGAAAGTGCCTCCCTCTGCATGGAAATGATAATAGCAATTACGATTGTAAAACCGATTGTATGGGTGCTGGCGTTTATCCCGGCTTATGGCATGCGTGCTGCCGGAGATGTGAAATTCTCCATGATTTTATCCAGCCTTACCATGTGGTTCTGCCGTGTGGCACTGTGTGTATATCTGATCCGCAGCTGTGGTTTCGGACCAATGGCGGTGTGGATTGGCATGTTTGCCGATTGGACGCTTCGTGCTATCGCATTCAGCGTCCGGTATCTAAGCGGCAGGTGGAGCCGGATACATGTCATTTAGAACATGCTAGCGGAAGCAGTACCTGGGTAATAAATTTACTTTTATCTTTATGTTGTGGCGGTCCCTCTAAGTAACAGTGACGGAAGATACCAACCGGTGTAAGTTTTTGTTCTCTGGCATAGGAAAGCAGGGTATCATGAACCGATGGAAATTCTTCATACGCTCCATGATGATAGAGGCAGACTGCTTTCTGGGCAGGGAGATTTAAAATGTGCTCACCCTTGCTTCCTGCCGGGACAACAGCAAAAAAGGACATATCCTTTGCATCCGTAATGGGAGCTTCCGTAAAATAAATCTGCCCGGTATGTGCCGGCCCATAGTTCTGCAGTGCTTCCAATGCAACCTCTCTTAAAAGATTCGTCTTTTCTGCGATGCTGTCACTTTCTATTTTGCGGCAGTACACCGTCTGTGGTGGAATTGTAATGATTTCCATTGATTCAAATCCCTGATTGATTCTTTCGTATAAGGCTTTGATATTGGCATTTAATTCATCCCGCAAAGCTTCCAGCCTTCGAACCATGGATAAAAGGTCGTTGGAGTTGTCGAAGTAGCCATGGATTTCATCCAGTGACAGGCCAAGATTCTGCAGCGAGCGGATGGTTCGAATCTTCGTCAGTGTATCAATGGTATAGTAACGATTGCCGGATGGGTCTTCTTTTACATCCGGAAAAACCAGTCCATGAGCTTCATAATTTAAAATAATTCTTCTTGTGATGCCCACAAAGTCTGCGGCATCTCCAATTGAAAACAGTTCTTTCAAAATGTTTCCCCCTTTTTATTTATTCGGTGATTGTGAAAAGAATGGATTTAGAAATTTTTGAAGAAATAAAGTCGGTTTGCTTATTGCCTTAAAATGCCAACAGTTCTTAAGTGCATGTTTTGCTTGGTCATAAGCTGTCTTTCCGTTGCTTTGACCGGCTGCACCGGTTGTCCGTCTGCGACAGATACTTCCACAAACCCGTAAGGAGGTCTAGACATTCTGGCAAATAAGTTTATGATTCCGGCAACCGGCGCAAATTCATATCCATATTCAACTGCGCCTTGCAGGCACATCCCTGTGCCTGCATTGCCGGTTGCATAACAGAATGCCAAGACCTCCTAACAGGCTTGTTTATGTATCTGTATGCAGGCGGACAGCCGGTGCAGACTGTCAAACATTGGAAAGACGGGCTTTCATAAAGAAAAGCAAAACATGTATTTTAGAACTGTGGTATTTTAAGACAAAGCAACACTCTTTAACTCTTCAAAAATTTCCATATCATATTTCTTTTCTCAAATATCGGCAAAATTTGTAAAATGATTGCATCGTACATTGATGTGCGGTGTAAAATAACAGTGTAATTGTAACACAGCATTGAGAGTGTGAAAAGTGAAAAAAGAAAGAAAAAAAGGTGATTTTAAGAAGGGAAGGATGTACATGAAACAAAAGAAGAAAAGTTTATTTTCCTTGTTACTTGCGTTGATGATGATGGCAGGTCTTATGCAGGGAATGACAATTGAGACAAAGGCAGCTACAAATTCAGTACAGGCAGGACCATTTACGTTGTCAAGGGATTCGGGGACGATTGTAGAAGGAGTCGATTATACCTATGGAAAATATGGATTTGGAAATAGAAATTCGCTTATCATTCTGACGGATGACATTACGATTGCAATGGATGAAAATGCGGAGCCCACATCAGATATTATTGAGCTGGGAGAATATAATGAACCCCCACTTGACAGTTTTTCAAAGGTGACATTTTCTAATTTAAAATTAAAATCTTATTCTTATAATGTATTAAGCTATGTAGATAACATTCATATTACACTGGTTGGAAACAATGAGCTGGTCAGCATAAAAGAAGAATCTAGAACCTATGGTGATTTTGCAATTTTTGGATGTGGAAGTGTAAGTATTGAGAATAGTCCAAATGGTTCCCTTTATGCGACTGCAGATGGACTTGGCTGGGGTGCCATTTTTACATCAGATGGATATGGAAAAAGTGATGCATGCATTACAGTTGGAGATGCTATGTCAATGAAAGGTTCTACAGCTATGATGGCAGATATTTCGGAATTGACAGATACGCCACAAGTTTGGAGAGGTTATATTGGAGTAGGTCAAAAATCTGCCAAAACACTCCTGATTGGTGAGTGGAAACACAGTCACACATGGAGTTATGCAGTGGATGAAGGCAAAGATGGAAGCCGTATTCTTGCCACCTGTAGTGGATTGGGAGATTGCAATGAGAAAGATGCATCTTTATGGTTATCCTTATCAGCTGAGAATACAGACTATGATGGAACAGCAAAAGCTGCCAATATAACAACATCCGAAGACTGGAAGAGACTTAATCTTCCGGTTCCGGAAATCGTATATTATCTGAGTGGAACAGACACAAAGACCAACAGTGACAACAGCGGAGCAGAAGCCGTTGGAGGTGCACCAAAGTTACCGGGCAGTTATAAGGCACAGATTACAGTTGGAACAGATACGAAAGCAACAAAAGAATTTACAATTACATGCAAGCATGGTGAATGGGTGGAAACAGTATCAGATTCCTATCTGAAAACAGCAGCAACCTGTACGGCACCGGCAGTTTACTACAAATCCTGCAAGCTGTGTGGGGCAAAGGGAACGGAGACATTTACCAGCGGAAATCCGTTAGGACATGATTTTAGTAACAACGCAGAAACCTGCAGAAGAGAAGGCTGTAACGAGAAGAATCCAGATTATAAACCGGCAGCACCGGTCATTATTGAAGGCGCCGGTGGAGAATGGACAAAGGACAGCGGTGCAACGCTTCGCTTCCGCAGTGACGCCGGTATCAGCAGTTTTGTTCGTGTAGAAGTGGATGGCACCGTAGTAGATGCGAAAAATTATACGGTAACAGAAGGCTCTACCATTGTCACCTTTACTGCAGAATACTTAGAAAGCCTTGCTACCGGAAAGCATACGGTTGCGATTGTGTCTTCTATCAGTGGAGAAGAAAAGAAAGCAACCGCCGAATTTACCGTTGCGAAGAAAGCTGATGCAACAAGTGGAAATAGCACTCCAAATACTGAGCAGACCACAGCACAGAAAACAAAAGCATTGAAAACGGGCGATGAATCACCGGTTGGATATCTGCTTGCACTCTTGGCATTATGCGGAGCGGCAGTAGTATTCACAGGGAAAAAGGGTTATATGAAATAGAATATAGATGAAAATTACGATGCATATAAGGGATGACAGATATAATCTGGGATCTTTTATATGCATCTTTTTAGCATCTGATATCTGTAAAAAAGATTTTCAAGGGTAGAGGGACAGATGTTATAAAAATAAATTCTAAACCAGAAAGAATGATAGTTTTTGACCATTAGGTTATAGTTATAATATCAATTATTCCGGAATCAGGATGATACTTTAAACTAACGGTTGTTTTTCTGAGGTTATTTTTCTTTGTTGGGAGTTCAATACATACATTGAACATATAATCATTGTATTCATTTTTATTTATTTTATAAATATAATTGCTACATATTAATTTATAAATTTCTTTTGTAAAATCACATTTGCTGATGGTATCAAAAGATAATGAGTTTAGGATGCCGCCTTTGCCAGTGGTATTGTTGCTTAAGTAGCCCCATTTGCCATCTGAAATATTTAAAGAGAGTTTCTCTAATGAATCAAATTTTGGAAATAAAGCATTAAAAGAAAAGCCTATATCATCCTTATCAGGAATGAGGGATTCTATTTTATAACTTAGAAAGGTGGAAAAACTTTCTTCATTGATACTGATTATATTAAATAAATTCTGTTCAAAAGGATATCCAAGTATATTAATATTTTCTGAATCTTCATAATCAGTGGGATGACTTAAAATTATGGTGTTTTTTGCCTTTATACAAATATTCATAAGGATATGAGATAAATAGGATTTGAATTTTGAATGATAGTTTATAATGGCGTATCCATAAAACCAATTATATTTTTGTAATCCATTGATTATAGTATCCATTTGAGAGGCAGTAATACTATTAATATATACTAGATAGTATTGACTACTATTCTGATAAAATGAATTATTACATTTTGTTAATGAATTTAATAAAGTTTCGCGAAGAATTAATTGAGAATTTGGAATTTCGTTAAGAATATCTGTGTAATCGCCGGCTAAAATACTATAGGTACTTTGTTGATCTTGTAATTGGATAATTTTGTTAAAAATTTCATATCCATACATAGAATTTTCTATTAAAGTAGAGTCAAAAACAAAGCAAACTTCATTATTATCTTTATCTTGATTAGGAATTAATGCTCGCTTTAAATCTTCGTAATTTATTCCTTTATTTTTTAGATGTTTTTTCATAGCTTCAAATTCTTGATTTAATATATTATAGATTTTAGTTTCAGATAGTTTAAAATATGATTTGATTAGTGGATATAATATGGAACTGCGAGTATTAATAGTATATATCATTTGAATCCCCCTACATATATTTTGAGATAATTGTATCATAAAGGTTAGAGTATATCAAAATATATATAATTAAGAAGGCACAATATTGAATTTGTATGATTTGCTAAAGAATAGTGTATAGGATATAAAAAACAAATATTTCTATTATTAATAAAGGAATTAAGTGAGAATTATTTGGGTGATACAGTATTGCAATAACTAAAGATAATGTTTGGAAAATTAGAAAAATTATATTGGCAACATTGAAATTGTAATTAGATAAAAAATGTGTATTTTTACAGTGTATCTGGAAAAATAGTGTACATAAGATATAGTAAAGGGATTATAGGTAAAACACCAACAAAAATAGTACCAGGAAAAAAGCATATGGGCTGGTGGAAGAATTGTTGAAGTATTTGCCGGAAAAATGATGCAGATATAACAAAAAAAGAAGAGAGTTTTTCATAAAAGCAAATCCTCTGCATACAATGTAAAAACAAGTATTGCAGGGGATTTTCTTTGAAAAGCTATATAGAAGAAAGAGCCGTAGAAATAGCCAAATACATTATAGATAACAATGCGACAGTGCGTCAGACCGCAAAGCAGTTTGGAATCAGTAAGAGCACGGTACATAAGGACGTAACAGAACGTTTATCCCAGGTGAATCCGACCCTGGCGCGGGAAGCAAGGAAAGTGCTGGATGTCAATAAGTCGGAGCGTCATATCCGTGGGGGACTGGCAACGAGAGAAAAATATCTTCATCAACATGTGACGGGTTGATATGTTTGAAACAAAGAAAACGTAATATTGTGCCCGGCGTTGGGAAAAATCAGTGCGGCGGCGCAATCAAAAAGAAATGCCAGTATCAGCAGCGTAAGAAAAATGCGTTGCAGTGGTACTGGCATTTTTTTCCATAAATGGGAGGCAATCCGCGCAAACACACAGACCCAGAGCACACCGGCAATGCCAAATCCCAATGCAGAATAAAGACAGATATAACCGCCAAGCTGCAGTGGATAATCGTGATAATCCCAGTAACGCAGGTGGAAAACTTGGGCGAGGAACCATCCGATAAAAAGTTCTACGAAAGAGCCGAGAAGCGCTGCAAGAAAAAAGACTTTGACCGGATGCTTCTGAAAGCGTCTTAAAATAAGCAGCATCAGGACAGCCCCCACACCATAGACCGGAAGCCATGGACCATAGAGAAAGCCACGGTTACAGAAAACCCCATCCTGCACATAAAAAAGCAGCACTTCCCACAGGTATCCAAGAAATGATCCCAGAAAGAAAAAGAAAATATATTGTGTGATGGATTTAATCAGATAATCTTTACGCATACAGGGAGTATTTCCATATAATAAAGAATTATGTGCTGCCCCAAATAACAACTCAGAATATCTTGCGAAAACAAAATAGGGCTTGTCTTTCCAGGGTGGCTCAACTATAATAAAAT
This sequence comes from Roseburia sp. AF20-18LB, assembly GCF_003461185.1. Taxonomy (NCBI): domain Bacteria; kingdom Bacillati; phylum Bacillota; class Clostridia; order Lachnospirales; family Lachnospiraceae; genus Roseburia; species Roseburia sp. AF20-18LB. Next base: position 299,094 of record NZ_QTWP01000002.1, on the reverse strand, counting down.
TTAGACGCTGGGCGAGTCTCAGCAAAAATTAGGAGGAAAAACGTCCATGGATAAGGAAAAAGTTATTGTCATTGATTTTGGCGGACAGTACAACCAGCTGGTTGCAAGACGTGTCCGTGAATGCAATGTATATTGTGAAATATATTCTTACCGCACGGATATCGAGACAATCAAAGCGATGAACCCGAAGGGAATTATCCTGACCGGAGGTCCAAACAGTTGTTATGAGGCAGATTCACCGACTTACAGCAAAGAGCTTTTTGAACTTGGTATTCCGGTTCTGGGACTTTGCTACGGCGCACAGCTCATGATGCATGTGTTGGGCGGCAAGGTAGAAAAAGCACCGGTTCGTGAATATGGTAAGACAGAAGTAATGGTAGATAAGAATTCACCATTATTCCAGAATGTAGAAGAAAAGACCATTTGCTGGATGAGCCATTTTGATTATATTTCAAAGACAGCACCTGGTTTTGAAATCGTAGCACATACTGCAGACTGCCCGGTGGCAGCCGCAGAAAACCGTGAAAAAAATCTCTATGCCATCCAGTTTCACCCGGAGGTACTCCATACCAAAGAGGGAACCAAGATGCTCCACAACTTCGTGCGTGGTGTCTGTGGCTGTGCCGGAACATGGAGAATGGATTCCTTTGTGGAAAATACCATCAAGGAAATCCGTGAAAAAGTCGGTAACGGAAGAGTGCTTCTGGCATTGTCCGGTGGAGTGGATTCTTCTGTGGCAGCAGGTCTTTTATCCAGAGCAATCGGAAAGCAGCTTACCTGCGTATTTGTTGATCATGGCCTTCTTCGTAAAGACGAGGGAGATGAAGTGGAAAATGTATTCGGACCGAACGGTCAGTTTGACTTAAACTTCATCCGTGTAAATGCCCAGGAGCGTTACTATAACAAGCTTGCCGGAGTAACAGAGCCGGAAGCAAAACGTAAAATTATCGGTGAAGAATTTATCCGTGTCTTTGAAGAAGAAGCAAAGAAAATCGGAGCCGTTGATTTCCTGGCACAGGGAACCATTTATCCAGATGTGGTAGAAAGTGGTCTTGGCGGAGAATCCGCTGTCATCAAATCCCACCATAACGTAGGTGGTCTTCCGGAATATGTTGATTTCAAGGAAATCATCGAGCCATTGCGTAACCTCTTCAAAGATGAGGTTCGTAAAGCCGGTCTTGAACTTGGAATTCCGGAGCATCTGGTATTCCGTCAGCCATTCCCGGGCCCGGGTCTTGGTATCCGAATCATCGGTGAAGTCAATGCTGAGAAAGTCCGCATCGTACAGGATGCCGATGCCATCTACCGTGAAGAAGTGGACAAGGCAGTAGCCGCTTACAAGAAAGAAAATGGCAAAGCTCCATCCTGGATGCCGAACCAGTATTTCGCAGCCCTGACCAATATGCGTTCCGTTGGAGTAATGGGCGACGAGAGAACCTACGACTACGCAGTTGCACTGCGTGCCGTAAATACCGTCGATTTCATGACCGCCGAAAGCGCAGAGATTCCATTTGCAGTACTGCAAACAGTAATGAGCCGAATCATCAACGAGGTACGCGGGGTAAACCGTGTATTCTATGATTTGACGAGTAAGCCACCTGGAACGATTGAGTTTGAATAGTAAACAGAGCTTCATAAATGGCGAAAACAAGCCATTTATGGGGCTTTTTCTTTTATCGTGATACCTATATGATACCTGTTTTGATAGTACCACAGATATTAATGAGTACTAAACAGAAGTGTCATAGGTATTATCTATTATCACATTTCTTTTTATTTTCAAAAATTATCCCAATTATATGAAGCACCAAAAACTGGTGCAAATTAGTGAAAATACACCAGTGGTGTCACTTCCGTAATTTGTGGGTTGGTTATAGAATTTATCTCACAGAAAGTTTTTAACACACAATGTGCCAGTATTGCCACAATGTTACCTGATGACTCCGACAATGTTTGTAGAGACATCTTTATAGGTTTAAGTATGGATTAATTGTACTTAAAGATAAAAAAGTCCGTCAGAGAATATGTTTTGACGAAAAAAGTCCATGAGAGAATATTTAGCAAATTCATGCTTTGAATTAGAATAAGTGATGTAATCAAGAGACAGGGATGCTGCTATGTTTGTAAAAAAAACCGCTATTGTACCCTTATCAGAGAAAAAGGGGCGGGTTTGTCCCTTTTAAAATTTAAGACAAGAAAATACAATAGTTGCAACGAGTTATATATAAGTAGCTGCCAATACAAGTGCTTGATACATACCGGTAATTGCCGGGGAGAGGAGGTGAATGCACCATGGAAAAGTTATATTACACAGCAAAAGAGGTTGCTGAGATGCTTGATGTATCGGTATCTCATGCATACAAAGTAATAAGAGAAGCTAACAGGGAATTATCTTCTAAAGGCTTCTATGTCAGAGCCGGCAGAGTCAGCCGTAAGTATCTTGACAGTAAAGTATATGACTTATGTGATAAGACAGCATAAGGGAAAGGAGCAGTTGTATGGCAGCATACAAGGATGAGGCGAGGGGGACATGGTATGTCTCCTTCCACTACAACGATTGGACAGGTAAAAACAAAAGAAAGCTAAAGCGTGGCTTTCGGACGAGAAAGGAGGCATTGGAATACGAGCAGAAGTTTCTGCTGCAGCAGGCAACAAATCTGGATATGAGGTTTGAAGGTTTCTACAAGCTGTATGAGGAAGATTTAAAGCCTAAGCTGAAGCTTAACACGTGGCGTACAAAGGATGTCATTTTTCAGAAGAAGCTGATTCCATATTTCAAGGACAAGAAGATGAATGAAATCAGTCCTGCGGATATTATCAAATGGCAGAATGAGATGATCAAGAAGAGACAGGCAGACGGTAAGCCCTATAAGCCGACTTATCTGAAAACAATGCAGTCAGAGCTGTCAGCCATATTTAATCATGCGGTACGCTTTTACAATCTAAGAGAAAATCCTGTAAAGAAGGCTGGGACGATAGGTAAAGGCAAAGCTGATGAGATGGATTTCTGGACAAAAGAAGAATATCTCAAGTTCATAGAATGTGTAAAAGACAAGCCAATATCTTATTATGCATTCCAGATTCTTTACTGGTGCGGAATAAGGGAAGGTGAACTGCTTGCCCTGACACCAGCAGATATTGATTTTGAGAATAAGAAACTTCATATCACAAAGTCTTATCAGTATATCAATGGTGAAGATATCATCACAGATCCTAAGACGGAAAAGAGCAGAAGGGATGTTGTAATACCTGATTTTCTGGTAGAAGAGTTAAGACAGTTTATCGGAATGTTGTATGGATATGGCAGAGATGACAGAATATTTCAGATTACAAAATCTTATTTGCATCACGAGATGAGCAGAGGAGCTAAAGCGGCTGGAGTAAAGAGAATAAGAATTCATGATCTCAGGCATTCGCACATTTCTTTACTTATTCGCCTGGGTTTTTCAGCGGTAGCCATTGGAAACAGGGTTGGACATGAGAGCCAGACAATAACATTTCATTATGCACATATGTTTCCGACAGAGCAGATTGAGATGGCTGATAAGCTTAATGAAGAATTTGTGCCGGGTACAGGGAATGGAGGTGATGTTCAGTGAGTGGAGTTCATAAAAATCCGACAATCAGTTTTCGCATATCAGACTATGAAAGGCGTGAAATTGAAGCAAGAATCAAGGCAAGTGGAATGATGAAGAAAACATTTTTTACAAGATGCTGTATCTATGGTCGAATCTGTGTTGTAGGTAAGAAAGAAACTGTATATATGCTTGTGCAGACGCTTGAGAAGATGCAGGCAGATATTCACAAAATGTATGATGAAATCATAGAAACAGGACAGATAAAAGAAAAAGAATCACCGGTTGATGGTGAAGCTTATACAGATATTGAAGAATTGCAGCATGACTATCTTGCTATGATAAAAACAGTTGTGGATATGCTGGATGGAGCAAAATACCTCTGGCAGAAATAGTGGCTTTCCTGACGGCAATCGGGAAAGCCACGGCAGATAACAAAAGCGGGCTTCTGTTACCAAAACACCAATTAAAGTATAACAGCAGCCCACTTTTGAGACAATGATTATTTACGAAAGTGAGGCAGACAGTGGAAACAAATACAGAATTAAAAATGATACACCTCTCTGAGGTTGAATCACAACAGATTAAATGGCTGTGGTATCCATTTATCCCTTATGGAAAGCTGTCAATAGTGCAGGGAGACCCCGGTGATGGGAAATCTACGCTGATACTTAATATTGCAGCAAAGCTGTCAATGGGAGAATGTATAGATGAAAATATGAATATTACTGAGCCTGTAAATGTAATATATCAAACGGCAGAAGACGGACTTGCAGATACAGTCAAGCCAAGACTTGAAGCAGCAAATGCAGACTGTAGCAGAATATCAATCATAGATGAGTCTGATAAGAGTGTTAGTATGACGGATGACAGGATAGAGGAAGCTATAAAAAGAGAAAATGCGAAGTTGTGCATCTTTGATCCGATACAGGCTTATCTTGGCGGTGATACTGATATGAACCGGGCAAATGAAGCCAGAGAAATGACGAAGAAGCTGGGAAGTATTGCTGAAAGAACTGGCTGTGCCATTGTTCTTATCGGTCATATGAATAAAGGCTCAGGAGGAAAGGCTGCTTACAGGGGAATGGGTTCCATTGATTTCTTTGCTGTGGCAAGGAGTGTAATGCTTGTCGGCAGAATAGAAGGGCAGAGTAATCTCAGGGCAATGATACAGATAAAGAATAATCTTGCAGCATTTGGTCATCCAAAAGCGTTTGAATTGGCAGAGGACGGATTTCATTGGTTAGGTGATTATGAAATTACTGCTGATGAAGTACTGGGCGGTATGGTGCCAAAGGCAAGTAAACTTGAGATGGCAAAGCAATTTTTAAGAGAACAGGCAGAAAGAACACAGAAAATTTTAAGTACAGAGATTATAGAACTTGCAGCACAGGAAGGAATATCGAAAAGAACACTTGAGACAGCAAAGAAGGAACTTAAGATAAAGGCTGAGCGTTGCAATAATAACTGGTACTGGAATTTGCGAGCATAAAAATCTAACATCGCAACATTGCAAAGTGTCAGGTTTTGCAATCTTGAAGCTTGCAAGGTTGCAAAATATATAGACCTTGCGATGTTGCGGTCTTGAAAAGAAAGGACAATTACTATGACATTATTTGAAGAACTTGGTGTTGAGTATAAAGAAGTGGATGGCATTTTATATCCTATTTTATCTGTTGATGAAGCAGAATACAAGCTTGCGGATATTGGAAAATATGGTTGGATGTGGCTTAGGTATATGGAAGAAAATGAACCTTCTGAGTATCGTCATATGGCAAGAACAGGACAGCTTAGAAAGCAGGCAGAAGCAGTAAATGAAGAAGCTTATGAACGATTGGATAATATTGAAGCGGCGTGGTTGAAAAAGCACATGACAGGTAAAAAGAAAACATTTATGGAGCAGCTGCATTTGCTGAATCAGGCGAGAGCGATGGCAGAGGAAATAGTGATAAATGAGATTGTGTTTAAGTGCAGATAGGCTTTAAAAGGCTGATGCCAAAACCCTCGGAGAGCCCCCGCAGTTTTGTCAGTATGACGAAACTGCTAGGGGGTTATCATCTATGGCAGAGCCAAGATGATAATTGTATCTCTCCGACAGAAAAATACGAATAAGAAAGGACAAAATGCCTATGGGAAATGTATCATACTCTGCTCATATAAGCAATGGCAAGAGTGCGATAACAAGTAAAAAAGCACTTGCAGGAGTTGCAAAGCATAACCTGCGTAAATATAAATCCGCAGATTACAGCTCAGATAATATTAGGCTGATTTATGGAACAACAGATTTGTTTCAAGATGTTAAGAGGGTATATCACAGAGAATTTGATGATGTGGTAAAAGAATATAACAGTAGACAGAAAAGAGAAGACCGAAAGATAAAGGATTATTTTGAACATGTTGCAGGTCTTAATCAGGATATGGCGGTAGAGATTATTTTTCAATGCGGGGACAAGAAATATTGGGACGAGCATTGGAAAAACAAAAATTATATGTCTGAGGTATTTGATTATATTCTTGAATGCTTGCAAAAGCTACTGCCGGAGTTCAAGATTGCAAATGCGGTCATACACTTTGATGAAGCCAGCCCGCATATGCATGTGGTAGGCGTTCCAGTATGGGAAGGAGCAAAGCGTGGCTTATCTAAGAAAGTATCAAAAAGAAATGTATTTACACCACAAACATTATCTGTGATTCTTCAAGATAAATTGAGAGCGGAGGCAAGTTATGGATTTGAATGTTATTTCAAGGAACAGCTGGCAGAAAAGAAAAAAGGTCGCAACCATGACTTGTCTGTGACGGAATATAAGGTAGCACAGGAGAGTAGGAAGCTTGCTGATATAAAGCAGCAGAACAATGAAGAACAGGAGAAAAACACTAAACTGAGAAGCAATAATGCAAGCATATCATATCAGATTGCTACACAGGAACAACGCCATAGCAGAAATCTGGATGTTATAGCTGCTGATGAGGACAGGCTGGAGACAGTCAGGAGTAGTATTAATGCAGCAGAAACGGAATATGCAAAATATGAAGATATGATTACGGATAAAAAGAATAATCTGGAACTTCTTTCTTCTAAGGAACGTGAACTGATAGAGAAAACGAAAATTGCAGAGAGTGTATATGATCTGTTCCGACAGGGTGGAAATGATGATGTCAGGGATAAGCTTATTGATGTGATGTATGAGAATCAGAAGATTAGAGAGGAAAATACGACATTAAAGGAACTGCTGGGAAAGGCGTATGAGTTTATGAAGCAGTTTGTGATCGATGGGGTTAATCTGTTGGAGAGGTTCCTGGAGAGTGTGGGGAAGGTGATTGGAAAGATAAGATAATCTTTGATATAATATGATATAAATTAAGAGAACTCATAATTAATTAAGAAAAGAGCTTGATAGAAAAAGAAAAGTGTGATAATATTATTATGAAATGCGAAAATATGTTCGAGGAAGAAACGAAAATGAAAATAAGCTATAAGAAATTATGGAAGTTATTAATTGATCGAGATATGATGAAAAAAGATTTAGCAAAGGAGGCTGGGATAAGCACAGCCTCAATTGCTAAATTAGGAAGAAATGAAAATGTGAATACAGATATTTTGCTTCGCATTTGTGTTGCTTTAAAATGTGAAATAAGTGATATATTAGAAATTGTTGTTGATGAATAAAGGAGAATGGTCATGAAAACACCTCATTTAGTACAATATCAGGGAAGTAAGAGAATTATAGCCCCAGAAATAGTTAAATTTTTTCCAACAACATTTGATAGACTCATTGAGCCATTCGCAGGTACATGTGCCATTACAATTTTATCCGCTGCACAAGGACTATGCGATGAATTTTGGATTAATGATATTAATCAACCTCTTGTAAATCTTATGGAAGAATGTATAAACAATCCTTTAAAATTAATTGATGAATATGAAAATATATGGAATGGACAATTTGCTGAAGGAGAAAATAATATAGATTATTTCTATAAAATTAGAGAAGAATTTAATAAGGGTAAAAAAGATTCAGCTAGGATGCTTTTTTTATTAGCAAGGGTAGTAAAGGGTGCGGTGAGATATAATTCAAATGGAGAATTAAATCAGTCATGTGATAAAAGACGCTATGGAACAAAACCGAATGTTATTGCCAATAATGCATTAGCAATATCTGGATTGTTAAAAGATAAGGCATCATTTTCGAATTTAGATTATAAAGATGTATTATCTAGAGCACAAAAAGGAGACTTGGTTTATATGGATCCTCCTTATCAGGGAACTTCAAAAAGAGACAATACTAGAGATAATAGATATATTCAGGGCGTAGAATTTGATGAGTTTGTAGAACAGCTAAGAGAATTGAATGATAGAGATATAGATTATATAGTTAGTTATGATGGTAAAACAGGTGATAAATTTATTGGAAAAACTTTACCTAAATCATTAGAATTAACACATGTTTATATAAATGCTGGGTTATCAACACAGGCAACACTTAATGGCAAAAATGAAATTACATATGAGTCATTATACGCTAGCAAAAATTTAATAAAAAGGCAAGAAAAATATGAACAAATGAAATTGTGTTTTGCATAAGGAGAAAAAATATGGATTTATCACAGGATTTTATAAGTGTTTTAAATGCAGTAACAAATAAGAGGGCAAGGTTTGTAATAGATACGATTCTGGAAAAGGGATATTGTAGTACGGAGGATTTAAAAAATGGTGGATATGAACATGCTCCAAGAGCTGCACGAGATGTAAGAGAATTGGGTATTCCATTGGAAACTTACAAAATAAAAGATTCTACAGGGAAAAGTATTGCAGCTTATAGATTTGGTGATTGGGAAGAAGCAAAGAGAAAAAATCAGTTATCTAAAACATCCGGAAGAACGCAGCTTACAGAAAAATTAAAAAATGCATTATTGGAATATTATGGTGCTAAGTGTAATTTATATGGTGAAGAATATCCTGCAAGGTTACTTCAACCAGATCATCGCATTCCATATGAAATAGGTGGAGATCCAGAGAATATGATGGATTTAGATCGATTTATGTTGTTATCGCCTTCAGCAAATAGAGATAAATCTTGGGCATGTGAGCATTGTGAGAACTGGATTAAGAAAGATATAAGTATGTGTAAGAAGTGTTATTATGCATATCCGGAAAATTACAGTCATATTGCTGGAAAATTAGAGAAAAGAGTTAATGTGATTTTTAATGATAAAGATATGCATTTGTATAACGAATTGCTTAGTCAAGCTAGTGCAAATGGTATTACATGCGAAGAAGAAACAAAAAGAATGATTGCATATTATCAGAAGATGTTAAAAGTGCGAGGTGATAAAAAATAAAATGCAAGAAAAATATTGGAATTATATGGTTCAAATAAAAGCGTGGACTTTTTATTTGGATATATATGCAGAGGATTCGTATAAATGGGATAGAAGAATTAATATATATGGAGCAATTGCGTCATCATCGAGCATAGCGGCATGGACAATATGGCGAAGTTGGTCATTTATATGGGCAGCAATTATAGCAATATCGCAAGTGCTTACTGCAATAAAACAATATTTGCCATTTGGAAGAAGGTTAAAATATCTGCAACCATTTATTGAAGATATGAAGTTGCTTTATTTAAAAATGGAGTATGATTGGTATAAGGTTGCAGCAGGTGAATTATCAGAAACTGAAATTAATGGATTGTTATATTCATATAAAAAGGAATACTCAGGCATTGAAAGTAAATATTTAAAAGAAGAAATCTTAGTTGAAAATGTTAAATATAAAAATAAAGCTGACATAAAAACAGAAGAATATTTTAAAAATAATTTTTAGGAGGTAGATAGAATGGCAGATAAAACAAATCAGTCACCAGAAACACAAAAGAGAGGATTTTCATTACCAACAACATCTGTAAAACCACCAATGCCACCAGTTAAGGAACCTAAAAAAGAAAATGATAAGAAGTAAAGGAAGAATAAATGAGAAAAGCATTATGTGTAGGAATTGATAGCTATCAAAATATAGATGATTTGCATGGATGTGTGAATGATGCTAATGCGGTCAAAGCAGCTCTAGAGCGTAATGGTGATGGAACATTAAACTTTGATGTAAAGATTATGTGTTCAACAAGTGAAAATTCATATATTAATAGGGGAGAATTACGTGATGCGGTGGAGGAATTATTTAAGAGCGATTCGGAAATAGCAGTTTTTTATTTTTCAGGACATGGATCTATTGATAGTCTTGGAGGGTATTTATGTACCAGTGAGGTCAATAGACCAGATGATGGACTTTCGTTAAATGACATTATGGGGTTTGTTGCAACTTCGCGGGCTCACAATAAGGTAGTAATTCTTGATAGTTGCTTTAGTGGAGATATTGCTAATAAGACCGAAATGCCAAATTTTTCAGTCATACATAATGGAACGACATTATTGGCTGCCTGTGGAACGACAGAGTATTCTACGGAGAAAGATGGTCATGGAGTATATACATCATTATTAGTTGAGGCGTTATATGGAGGTGCAATGAATTTGTTGGGAGAAGTCTCTCCGGGAAGTATTTATTCGTATATAGATAGATCCTTGGGAGGATGGGAACCACGACCAGTATTTAAAGCAAATATCAATGGTTTTGTATCATTAAGAAAGAATACACCTCCGATTTCAATATTTGAATTGCAGAAGATAACAGAAATATTTAAATCAAAATATGATGAGTATCATCTTGATCCTACATATGAACCGGATAAACATGAGGCAGATATAAAAGAGGTAAATAAGGATCATGAGGCGATTTTTTCAACATTGCAGAAGTATGTAAAATTAAATTTAGTTGTACCTGTTGGAGAGGAACATATGTATTATGCTGCAATACATCATAAGGCATGTAAGCTGACTACACAGGGACAGCATTATTGGAACCTTGTAAAGAAAAACACTATATAAATAAAGGAGATTATTATGAGAATTAATGTATTTATACCACACAGATGGAATTATAATGATTATGAGGAGATAAGTGCTTTATTAGATAGAACCAAATATAATGTGAGAGATTATTCGGTACCAAGTACATCACCATTTGATAGCATTGATAGTAGGTACAATGTTGATCCACAAATAAAAAGGCAGATACGATATGCTAGTGTAATTGTATGCTCTAATCGACCTGCAAATAGTAATGGTATGTCAATTGAGGAAATTAAATTTGCTATTGAGATAGGAAAACCAGTTGTTGCGGTAAAGATAACAAATAGCACAGCCTCGGATTTGATAAGTTTGAATGTTCCTGTTATTTCAAATAGGAAAGACTCATTAGAAAATTGGATAAGTCAAAATGTATAATATTCTGTTAAGTATGATCAGCATTGCAGATAATATTAAAAACAATAATATAAAGCTTTCGTATATTAAGAGGAGATAATATGGGAAATAGTTATCTAGATGTATTAGAACGAATAGCAAATGCACTGGAGCAACAGAATGGGATACCAATATGGGAAATATTAATTAATATAATTCCTTGGATAGGGGTTATTATACCAATAGTTGTATTGTTTATAGAGCGTGGGGAAACTAAACGACCATATGTTGAAGTGTCATTTGAACTTGTGCGGAGCACAATGGCATGCTTAGTAATAAGAAATGTAGGTAGGGTTCCAGCAGAGTTAAAGTCTATGACTTTTAATGATTGTTTTATACAACAGTTAACCCCTGAGAAGGCAGAAATATTAAAGAATAAAAATAAAATGAATGTCACAATATTTCCGAATAGATATTGGGTACTCTCTTTAGATAAAAATGTATTTGATGTTATTAAGTTTGAAAATACAAAATTAGAGGTAACATATACTTATTCAAAAATTGGAAAAAGGAAAGAGTATAGTGATTATACAGAAATAGATTTTAAAGAATATAAATCTTTTTTAGTATATTTATCAGAAATAGATGAATTTAAAAATATGGCAGAAAAAAAGCTTAATGATATTACAACCTTATGTGATAATATAAATAAGCAAATGAAGGCATAAAGCATATAAATCTATTTATTTTTGAATTAATATGTGATACCTATATGATACCTAAATTTTTGAAAATATAAAATAATTGTGATAAAAGGTGTAATAATCGCCATTAAAAGTTCCAGAAATCAAGCCTTCACAGGGATGATAAGTTTCTCTGCGGGGAGTTTGAATAACGGACTAAAATGCCGAAAGCCTGTATTTATACGGGTTTCCGGCATTTGTTTTATCGAATGGCTCTAGTTTGGCTCTATTTGTGGGGAGAGTAATTGATGCAAATATAATTATTCAGAAGAATGAAAAGGAAAAAATGGTATGAAGAAATGCAAACTTCTTTTATTTGATTTAGACGGAACTTTATTACAGAGTGACAAAACAATATCAACCAGAACATTATCAGCTTTAAAAAAATGCAGGGGAAATGATATATTGATAGGTGTTTCCACCTCCAGAAGTGAGCAAAACTCTTTGGTATTTTTAAATGAATTGATGCCCGATATTTTAATATCGAGTGGAGGTGCATTAGTAAAATACAAAACAGAATATATTTATAGGGCAGAATTTTCCGAAGAAGAAACGAATGTGATGATTGACATGGCAAGAAATATTTGTGGAAATGATTGCGAAATTACGATAGACACAATAGATGCACATTATTGGAATTATAAAATAGATCCTAAGAAGTTAGATAAGAGTTGGGGAGATAGTATTTATACAGATTTTTCAGATTTTAACGAATGTTCATTAAAAATGTGTGTTGAGATATTTAATCAAGATAAGGCAGATAAGCTGACTCGAAGTCTCTCTGATTGTGATTGTATTCGTTTCTCTGATGGATTTTGGTACAAGTTTACAAAAAAGAATGTGACGAAAGAAAACGCAATTATGAAGATTACGGAAGTATGTGGATTTAGTACAGATTCAATTATTGCATTTGGAGATGATTATGCAGATATCGGAATGCTTGAATTATGTGGAACAGGTGTTGCAATGGGGAATGCGATTGATGAGGTAAAAGAGAGAGCTGATATTGTAATTGGTTCAAATGATGAAGATGGTATTGCGGGTTTTATTGAAAATGAAATATTATAGATATGTACATGGAGAGGAAATATGGTGGAAGTAAAATTTTATGATACGGTTAATGATGAACTATTGAAATTTGCAGTGATTATCTCACAGAGTAACGGCAAGTGGGTATTTTGCAAGCATAAAGAAAGAGATACATATGAAGTGCCGGGAGGGCATAGAGAAGATGGTGAGGATATTCTTGAAACAGCCAAACGAGAACTATATGAAGAAACAGGAGCAATAACTTTTGATATTACTCCAATTTGTATATATTCTGTGACTGCACCAGATAATTTCGATGGAATGGAGACTTTTGGAAAATTATTCTTCTCAGATATATATACATTTGAAAAAGAGCTTCACAGTGAAATTGAAAAAATAGCAATTATGGATGAATTACCGATTAATTGGACATATCCAGAAATTCAACCCAAACTGTTAGAAGAAGCAAGGAAAAGAGGATTTTTGCCTAAGAAAGACGAAATAAAATGGTTATTTTTTGATGTTGGTTCGACATTGGTTGATGAAAGCAAAGTTTATGAAGACAGGATGAAAAGGATAGCGGAAATATCAGGTTTAACTTACGAGCAAATTTATAAATATGCCATGTCGTTTTATAAAGGAAACAAAAAAGGAGATTTAGAGGTAGCAAGGCAATTGGGTGTGAAATTACCTAAATGGGAATCGCAATACGAGAGACTGTATACATATACCAAAGATTGTTTGAAAAAGTTAAGTAAAATTTATAAAATTGGTGTAATTGCAAACCAATCATTAGGAACTTCTGAGAGATTAGAAAATCTTGGAGTACGAAAATATCTGGATTTGATCATCGCATCAGCAGAAGAAGGCGTTTCAAAACCAGATAGGCGTATATTTGAAATTGCATTGGAAAGAAGCAGTTGTAAGCCAGAGAATGCAGTCATGATTGGTGACCGTATTGATAATGATATTGTACCAGCAAAACAGTTGGGGATGAAAACTATATGGGTAAAACAGGGATTTGGAAGTTTGTGGAATATAACAGATGAGAGTGAAAAAGCTGATATTGAAGTTAATAATCTATCTGATATTTTGAATTTTTTATAGGAGACCAGTTATGAAATATGCAAAGAAATTAAGAAAAGGTGATAAAGTTGCAATAGTGAGTTTATCGAGTGGAATGCTAGGTGAAGCATTTTGTAGTCATAATATTGAAATCGGTGTTAAGAGATTAAGGGAATATGGTTTAGAACCATCGTTTATGCCAAATTCGCTAAAAGGAATTGAATATTTGAAGGCTAATCCCAAAGCAAGGGCAAAAGATTTAAAAGATGCTTTTATGGATGATTCAATTGCTGGCATTATATGTGCAATAGGCGGCGATGATACTTACAGACTTTTGCCATATTTGCTAGAGGATGAGGAATTTATTGATGCAGTTCACAAGAGTCCAAAATTGTTCACGGGTTTTTCAGATACTACGATTAATCATTTGATGTTTTATAAGCTGGGACTATCTACATATTATGGACCTAATTTTATATGCGACTTAGCAGAAATCTCTGATGAAATGCTGCCATATAGTAAGAAGGCATTTGAAAGCTATATAGAAGGAAATGAATATCGTGAGATTACATCAAGTGAAATATGGTATCAGGAAAGAACTGATTTTTCAAAAGAGGCAGTTGGGACAGAGAGAATCTCACATAAAGAAGAGCATGGATTTGAGCTTTTACAAGGAAAAGACTACTTTGAGGGTAGATTGTTAGGTGGGTGTTTAGAGAGTTTATATGATATTTTGACAACAACGAGATATGAAAACGAAAAAGCAGTATGTGAAAAATATGGACTGTTTCCTGATATAGCGGAATGGAAAGAGAAGATTCTTTTTATTGAAACCTGTGAAGAAAAACCAGTGCCAGAGCAGTTTGAAAAAGAAGTTGCTATGATTAAAAAGAAGGGGGTATTTGATGTTGTCAGCGGAGTTCTGGTTGGAAAGCCACAGGATGAGGAATATTACGAAGAATATAAGGATATTCTTGTGAAGGTAGTAAATGATCCGGATTTACCGATTGTTTACAATGTGAATTTTGGACATGCAACTCCAAGATGCGTTTTGCAGTATGGTGCTATGGCTAGAGTGGATATGAAACAGAAGAAAATAAAATGTGAGGTAACGTAGGTATGTTAAGATTAAGACCGTACAAAAAAGATGATGCAGAAACGATTTTGTCATGGATAAAGGACGAGAAAGCTTTTTATAAATGGACAGCAGGAATTTTGGGGGAATATCCAATTTCTGTGGAACAGTTCAATGCGGTAAGTAATCTTATGGCATTTACTGCTATTGATGATAATGAGATAATAGGATTTTTTACTATGAGACGACCGAATGAATTCTTTGAGGAGTTGCGGTTTGGCTTTGTAATCGTTGATTCGAGAAAACGTGGGCGGGGATATGGAAAAAATATGCTGAAATTAGGCTTAAAATATGCTAAAGAAATATTCGGCGTTAATAAAGTTTCATTAGGCGTTTTTGAGAATAATGAATCAGCTTATTACTGCTATAAGGCGATAGGTTTTGAGGATGTATCTCAAGATGAAATAGAAAAGTATACTGTAATGGGAGAAGAATGGAATTGCCTTGAACTGGAAATAAACCTATAAAGTAAGTAAGATTTAATTTGTAATTGTTCTTGCAGTGCACATGATATAGATATATATGTTAGGATACTATCTAAGGAAAGTACCCATGACAGGGCGTTAAGCGTCCGGGGGACGCTTGTTTAGCGCCGACCGGAGCGGAGCGTAGAGGTAGCCTCCCGAGTTTTATGATACCGGGCAACCGGAATACATAGGAAGGGGTGCTAGGTGCCACTGGCACCTGTTTGGCACCGACCGAAACGGAGTGTAGACGTGGCGCCGATGACAGCTTATGATAGCATTTCGATTTTCATTGGGATATTAGCATTGCTGATGTCATTTGGTAGCTTGATTGTAGCGTTGCTTGCCTTTCTCGATAAAGAGAAAAGCTCTTCGAGGAATAGCAGGCAAAAATAAAAATGCCTATCCTGTCTGATCCACAGGATAGGCGGTGTCCTTAAGGACATTCATTAACCTAAACTCGGAGCATCCACCTTTGGAGTGGGTGCTTTCTGTTTAATTAGATATGATCATCTTATGTCTGATAATTCAAGAGGTTTCACTAATTTGGATAATTTTTTACAGTAAGGCGGTCAATGCCTTTTTTGACAACCATATTGTCATCAAGCAGATGCTGCTTGATTTCTTCGATATTTTCATTGATATGCTGCAAACTGTCAGCATACTCTTCTTCTGAATAATCATCTTTAGCTTTTAGCATATTTTCACGAATTTCCAGAGCTTTCATATAGGTACAGAGTTTTTTATTGATGAGGTTGTTCTTAAAGGACAGTTTAACAGTAGCAGGTTTGAAATTGCCCTCATCGTCCTTATCTGCCTCAAATTTCATATCAATCTGATCATCCAGTTTAAACAGTAATGATAAGACATCAGAAACTGTTTCTATATCAAAATCCATGAAAATGTTAATGCTGATGCCTAGTGCATTGGCAATCTTTAAAAGCTGGTCAGGCTTTGGATTACGGATTCCATATTCATATTTCTTTATTGTTGCGGAGTTTATGCCGGATAACTGACCAAGCGTTTCCTGCGATATTCCACGCATATTGCGAAAGTATTTAATCTTTTCTCCAGTAGTCATAAAAATGCTCCTTTATGATTTGTTACCCCTATTCTATCACAATGGGACACATTTGTGTATAAAAATTTGATTAAATTGCTTGACAGACACAAATGTGTACTATATAATACGAGCAAATAAGGTCACAAAAGTGTACTAAAATGAAAACAGGAAGGAGAACACAATATGGAGAATACGATGAAGATGTATGTAACAGCAGATGAAGCTGCACAGATTCTTGGAGTATCAAGAGGATATGCTTATAAAATCATTCGTGGTCTTAATAATGAATTGAAAGAAAAAGGCTATCGAGTGATTTCAGGCAAGGTACCTACAAAGTATTTTAAAGAAAAGTTTTATGGTATGGCAGTTGGTTAATGGAGAGGAGATGATGATATGCCAGCTACAAGAGATGGTAAAACATGGCGCAGCCAGTTCTATTATGAGGACTGGCAGGGTGTACGCCATAAAAAGAACAAAAGAGGCTTTAAGACAAAAGCAGAAGCAGAGGAGTGGGAGCGGAACTTCCGTCAACAGCAGAGAAAAGATTTGGATATTAACTTTGAGAATTTTGTTGAAATCTATTTCTCTGATGTGGAGAACCGGCTTAGAGAAAGCACAATCAAGAATAAAAGATATGTGTTTGATTTAAAGGTTACACCTTATTTCAAAAAGAAAAAGATGTGTGAGATTAAGACTTCAGATATCCGGGCTTGGTAGAATGAATTGATTAAGCAGGGGTACGCACCGACTTATCTTAAAAGTATTAATAACCAGTTGGCAGCACTTTTCAATTATGCGGTCAGATATTATGACCTGAAAGATAATCCCTGCAGGAAAGCAGGAAGTATCGGGAAAAGCAAGGCTGATGATATGGAGTTCTGGACAAAACAGGAGTTTAAGCAGTTTCTTCCGTCTATGGACAAGAAACCGGAGGCGAGAATGGCATTTATGCTTCTGTATTGGACAGGGATGCGTATAGGAGAATTGCTGGCACTTACCTATGAAGATATTGATTTGGAAAAACGAATTATAAGCATTTCAAAATCATATCAGAGATTAGATGGAAAGGATGTGATTACACCGCCTAAAACACCAAAGAGCAATCGTAAGATTACGATTCCACCATTTCTGGTAGAGGAACTAAAGGAATATTGCAGTCATTTATATGGAATTATGCCAAATGAAAGAATGTTCCGGTTTACAAAATCTTATATGGAGCATGAGATTGTACGAGGCATAAAGGAAACAGGAGTTAAGAGAATCCGTATTCATGATTTGCGTCACAGCCACGCATCACTTCTGGTGGAACTTGGATTTCAGCCCTTGGCAATAGCGGAGCGGCTGGGGCATGAAAAGATAGAAACAACATTAAATACTTATTCACATTTATATCCGAATAAACAGGCAGAACTGGCAAATAGGCTAGAACTGGAGAATGAGGAGGACAATTTATGAGCGGAGTACACAAACATCCGACAATCAGCTTTCGTGTATCGGACAGAGAGCGGGAAATGATTGAAGCCAAGATACTTGCAAGCGGTATGCAGAAAAAAGATTATTTTGTCCGTTCCTGCATTTATAACAGAATATGTGTTGTAGGAAAGAAAGAGGTCATTTACCAGCTTGTAGAGGAATTGCAGAATATGCAGACAAATCTTTTCGAACTGGTAAAACAACTGGGACAGCAGGAGGTAACACTTACTGCTGAGGGGTTGGAAGATATGCGAAATGACTGTATGGATATGTTACAGGCGATTATTGCAATGCTGGATGGTGCAAAGTATCTCTGGCAAGGAACAAAGGAAGATAAGGAAAAAACCCCGATAGTAGCAAATGTCAAGATTAATGATAATAGGAAAACCTTTAGTATCGATGTAAATGCAACTAAAGAATAGCAGAGATTTTTCTGTGACATAAATGAAGGAGGCATAGATGTATGGATAAAACGAATCAGCAGGATAATTATAACATCATTCGGATGGAGGATGTTGAAGAGAGAGAAGTGGAGTGGTTGTGGTATCCGTATATTCCATATGGGAAAATAACAATCATTCAAGGAGATCCAGGAGAAGGGAAAACGACGATGGTGTTGCAGTTGGCAGCTATTTTATCAAATGGCGGAAAACTACCAGGGAATGATAAAGAGCAACCGGCAGTATCAGTGATCTACCAAACAGCGGAGGATGGCTTGGCAGATACCGTCAAACCAAGATTACTTGCTGCAGGAGCAGACTGTAGCAGAATTCTTGTGATTGATGAAAGTAAGCAGGGACTATCCATGAAAGATGAAAGGATTGAACGGGCATTGAAGGATACAAAGGCAAAACTTTTAATCTTAGATCCAATTCGGGCATATCTGGGAGCGGATGTAGATATGCACCGGGCAAATGAAATCCGCCCTGTCATGAAACTGCTGGGTGATATTGCAGAAAAGTATGGCTGTGCGATTCTTCTTATTGGTCATATGAATAAATCCAGTGGTTCAAAATCTACATATCGCGGGCTGGGTTCTATAGATTTTCAGGCAACTGCTAGAAGTGTCCTGGTGGTTGGACGTGTTAAAGAAGATCCCACACTTCGTGTAATGGCTCATGACAAAAGCAGTCTTGCTCCGGAAGGAAGCTCTATTGCGTTTCGCTTAGATAAAGATACAGGCTTTTATTGGGAGGGAAAGGTCAATATTACCGTAGATGAGTTATTGTCCGGTGGAGAGATCAAAGGTCAGAAGATTAGAGAGGCGAAAGAATTTCTGACGGAAATGCTGAAAGAGGGTAAGGCTGCTCAAAATGATATCGAAGAAGCTGCTCAAATGCAGGGGATAAAAACTAAGACTTTGAGAAATGCCAAGAAAGCATTGGATATATCTTCGCAAAAGATAGGGAATAGCTGGTATTGGTATCTATAGGGAAGATGGCAAGATGTCTTAATGGTAGGAACAGGTCATCTTGCCATGTTGAAAAGACGTTGAGATGATAGCAATTTCTATATCATTTCCGCAAATTGCTATAGAAAACTATATCATTTTCAGAAATTGATAGCAAAAACTATATATTTTAGAAAATGAGAAAAAGACAATGCTATCACTTTACTATAGCAAAACGGAAAATTGCTATCACTTTACTATATCAATTCGGAAAAAAGCTATCATTTTACACTATCATTAGTGCATGAGTGCACGGTTTTTGCACATAACGAAGCTGCAACGCAGCTTCTAATATGAGCCGGTCAAGGCTCATTATATCATATGGACAAAAGTGAGGTGGTCGGATTGAGCGGACTGTCAGAGTATCAAAGCCGGCAATTGGAAAAGATACTGGGATTGCTGCACGGCGTGGACCTGTCAAGGGACGAAATCAAGGTATTGATATGGCTTGCCGGCTGGGAGGAAAGCACGGTCGCTCTCTCTCTTATCGGTAATGGATAAAGTGGCGAAAGACCGTGAATATCAGGGGGTAGAGAGGGATGAGAGATTTTTAAAGAGGTAGTACGATTTACAAGCAGACGGCGGGAAAATGCCTGTGCGAAGCATTGGCGTTTTTCCTGACCGTATGCGGCAGTGGAAGTCTCCGCTCCGACCGGAGCGGAGCAGACATCCATCGGATGTCTGGCTCCCGGCAGGGCACAAAGCCTGAAAAGGATGGCTTGCCAGACTTTCAGGTTGCATTTTTGGTGGCTTCGCTGCCAAAAGTGCCTTTGCGTTACTTTCGACGAAAGTAACAAAGCCTGTGCCGTATCCGGCACTAATATAACAGATAAAAGGAAGGAGAGAATTGCCTATGGAAAGAACGATTAGTGGGATGGTAGGAAAAGGTTCCGTTAATCACAACACCCGAGCTTTTACAGCTAAAAATGTGGATAGTGATAGAAGTGGTGCTAATGTTCATTTTTGTAATGAAGATATAAAACAGGTTTATCATAAATTGTTTGATGAAGCACTTGAACGATATAATGCAAAGCAGAAACGTAAGGATCGAGTGATTGATGATTATTATGAAAAAATCAGACAAGGCAAGCAGGAAAAACTTTTTCATGAAGTGATTTTTCAGATTGGAAATAAAGACGATATGAATGCCAAAAGTGAAGAAGGACTTCTTGCTAAAAAGATATTAACAGAGTTTATGGACGAGTTTCAAGCACGAAATCCTAACTTGTATGTGTTTTCTGCCCACTTGCATATGGATGAGGAAACACCACATTTACACATTGATTTTGTGCCATACATTACAGGCAGCAAGCGGGGATTGGATACAAGAGTATCGTTAAAATCAGCATTGGCTGCAGAGGGTTTTACAGGTGGTACAAGAGGTGCTACAGAGTGGAATCAATGGATTGCAGTGGAGAAGCAGGCAATGGCTATGGTAATGGGGCGATATGGTGTTAAATGGCTTCAAAAGGGAACACATGAGAAGCATTTGTCGGTACTGGACTTTGAAAAACAGGAGAGAGCTAAAGAAGTAGCGGAATTAGACAGTCAAAAGCAGGAAAAGAACTCAGAGGTTGATAAATTGAATCAGGCAGTATTCTCTATGAAGCAGGAACTAATGACCACTACAATGAAGCAAGTAAGAGCTGAGGAGGCTGTTGAAAAAGCAATAGAGGAAGGTATTGCTGTTCAGAGGGATAATGAAACATTAAGTGCAAGCAATCAGCAATTGCGAGTGGAAAATACAAGCCTTGAAATGAAAAAGGTGGAACTACGGACGGATAATCGCCACTTGGAACAGCAACAATGGCAATTGCGGACAGATAATAGCGAGTTGGAGATGAAACAGAGTGTTTTACAGTCCGAGAACCAGCGATTGGAACAAGAACAGAATAAATTACAAGAGGATAATGAAAAACTGGAGCAAAAGCAAACTGCGCTACAATCGGATAATCAGGCATTAAAACAAATGCAGGATAGGCTACAGAAAGATAATGCCCAGCTTGAAATACAACAGGAGAAATTGAAAAGTAGCATTAACCAGATGGTGCAGTCAGAAAAGTTGTTGCAGCATGACGTCCGAAAGTATGATGAAGAACCTGAATGGCAACTTTCAGAGCCGGGAGCATTTGCAAGTGCAAAGTCATTTCGGGATAAAGTAGCGTTGCCTCTTGTAAACAAATTGAAGGAACTGGTAAAAAGCCTGACAATCCAATGTGTTAGATTAAAAGAGGAAGTGCTTCAACTGCGAGATAAAGTTAAGCATCTCACAAGTGATGTGGAATTTTATAAAGGCAAGATTAGAGATATGTCTGTTAAAACAGAATTATTGCAGGAAAAAGCCGATGATCTGGAACGTGTGAAACGATATGCCGGTGCGGAGCAAATCAACACTATTATCAGTAAGGTAAAGGAGCAGGAACGCATGGAGCAACAGGCAAGACAGTATAACAGAGCTTATGGGGCAAGATAAACGAAAGGATGGATTGATATGATGGATGAGAATAGATTGGACAACATTGTAGAATGTGTCTATAACATGGCAACGAAATATAAACAGTTGGAGCAAATGAAAAAGTTTTGAGAATAAGAAAGAAATACGTTGTATAAAAGGCAGAGTGAATCAAATTGTCCAAGGGATATGATAAAGAGATTGTTATGGTAATAAAGAGTATGGCGGTGTGGTCATGCTCTTTTGTTATCAATATATAAAAATATGGAAATAGTTGTCGATATATGTTAAAATTATATATTAGATTACAAAGATGGAAATTGGAGAGGTTAATAATGATTAAAAGAATTATGGATCATTTTTTTGAAATTCTCAGTTTTATAATAGGTATTATCGGTATAGTTGCAACTGTGATTTCAGCATTTGCAGGTACTGATACTGGAATGTGGTATGTTTATTTTGTTGTGCTTGCTACGGAAAGTTTATTAGCTATTATTTGGGGATGGAATTTAAAGATAAAATATTCGTATCAAGAAAATGAAAAAGAGTTACAAAATAAGATAGAAGAGGCAAATGATCAAATTGATTATTTGAATTCAGAAATAGAAAAAGAAAAAACAAAATACTTAGATAAAGAGAAATTGAATAATAAATTCTTTGCTACAATTATTTCAAATATAAAAAATGCTAGCAAGTTGAATAATGAATTATGTAATAGAATTCCGGAAATTAATGAAAAAGCTTATCATTTGTTGGAAACATTGCAAAATAATGATACAATTGATGTGGATACAATAAGGAGTGAATTACAAAAGTCTTATGAGGATTTTTCTATAGGATTGTTTGATTTGTTTAAAAGATATACTAGTAATTTATTGAATTGCATAGTTGCTAGTGTAGAAGCATATCTTAAGATGAACGAGTTGTCAAATAAAGTATCTGTAACAATTAAGCTTTTTGATAAGCCATTGTATTCGATAGATAATAAGGATGATATTTTGGTGTATACTGCATTTCGAGATAAGTGTACATATGATCAACATGAGAGAGATAGGAGAAGAGCCATATACCATTTTAGGAAATGCAGATTTTGTACAATGTCTTACCAAAGATCATTTTATAATTAATAATGCAAATAAAAATAGTCAAAGTTATGCTAATGAACATGTGGATTTTGACTTGTATTACAATTGTGCAGTGGTTGTTGCATTAAGAGTTAAACAAGCCGATGGTTCAATGAAATATTTAGGATATTTATGTTGTGATACATTGAATACGGATTTAAGCAAAGAGGTTTTTGATAAGGAAGTTGCACAGCTGCTTTTTTCAATGGCACAATTGTATGCGACATTTTTAGAAACACTTGATTCAAATTGGATTGATAGAATGCAGGATAATTTTGAATTCGAACAAAATTTTTTGGAATTAATATGTAAAAAAACATATCATGGGAAGAAAAGGTGAGGAAAAATGTCTAGAACGGTCGTAAAAAAAGTAAATTCAAGTACAAAAAAACATTCGAGTTACGGGACAGAGAAAAAGGCATGTAAATCTAAAAGTGCCAAATGTGTTTCTATGCCAGTTAATGCATTAATGCCAAGTGGATATACATATTCCCAAAGAGCTAAACTTCGGGAGTTTGAAAACAATATGATAAAATGAATTTGTGCATATTGAAAGAATCCTATGTCAGCACTAGGTAGAGTTAAAGAAGAATAATTATATTTGGCTCCATTTTGGCTCTAATAATTTTGGACGAGGCAGAGAAAAACTCAAATTATGATGAATATGAATAATAAAACACTCTAATGTGTACCGAAAAACAACCAGATAAATCTCTCCGCCCAAGAGTTTGAATAGAGAACATATCCTCACAAAGCCTGTATTTATGGGCTTTGTGGGGCTTTTTATTTTAGATTGGGGATGAAATGGGGATGTTTCACTCCGATTTAGTAAAATTTGACTCTAAATTTTGACTCATAGTGTTAAGAAACCTTTGAAACATACGGATTTGAGAGTGGGGATATAGTTTTGAATAGAGCCAATTTTTCAGGTTCGGTTTTATTTTGCGGTAGCCGGTCAACCTTGCTTATAGTATAATTGGTTATAGTTTATATGAAAGGAAGCGGCTACAGTGGTCATTGGGAGATTAAAGAGTGAATACAGAGTATAGGTTTTAAAGAAGCAGAGTGGGATAAACTTTTGGACTAACAGTCCAATGCAATTATAGTTCCTATAGGATATCATATAATCAAAAGAAGAGGATTGGTGTATATCTTATGGGAACTAATTTTTATTTGATGAGTAGAAATAAAAAGCTAATACGAGAGTAAATTATAATATGCTTTGGGGTAGAGCAGAGTCAGTTGAAAGGCTGGCTCTAATTTTTGCACTTTTTTAGCAGACTGGCGAATAACTGTGCAGTTCATATAACTTCTTAAGAAGGATTCCAAACCATGCATTTACGCACTATGAAATAATGATTCTTCTGCGTATCCCCGATTCACTTTACGCACCTGAATTATATATTGCAAACCGGGAAACAATCGCAAGAAGTTGCGATTGTTATTGATGATATAGTGATTCTGTGATATCATATAAAATATGGTACATGAAAACGGAGGTCAAAATGAAAGTATTGGTAATGAATTGTAGTCTTGTAAGAAATGGAGCAACAGCAGAAAGAGTTAAGGATAGGTGGTAAAATTGATTCGAAAAGATTAACAGATTTAGAGGGTGAGTATGTGATGGCAAAAAACTATAAATATAAAAAAGCAACCATAGCAGACATAGATGAACTTGTAAAAACAAGAATTATCGTCCTTCGAGCAGCCAACAAACTATCGAATGATGTGGATATGTCATTGGTGGAAAAAGAATCCTATGAGTATTATAAGCGTGCATTAGAAACCGGTGAGCATATTGCATATTTGGTGTATGATAACGGGGCATTTGTCGGTGCAGGTGGTGTCAGTTTTTATCAGGTGATGTCGACATATCATAATCCGACTGGTAAAAAAGCGTATATTATGAATATGTATACGGCACCGGAATATCGAAGACAGGGAATTGCAATTCACACATTGGATTTGCTGGTAAAGGATGTAAGGAAACAGGGCGTATCACAGATTGCTTTAGAGACGACAGAGATGGGACGACCGTTATATGAAAAGTATGGATTTGTAAAAATTGAAGATGAAATGGAGCTGATCAAATGACAAGAGTGTGTTTTCGTGCGTCACGCACAGCCGGAACATGATTGGAAAGAAGACAGAACAAGACCTTTGACGGAAGAAGGCAAGAAAGATTCTGCAATTGTACTAGAATTTTTGAAGGACAAGAAAATAGATGCGTTTTATTGTAGTCCATACAAACGCAGCATGGATACCATTGCAGATGCGGCAGCTTTTTTTGGAAAAGAAATTATAACAGATGAGAGATTAAGGGAGCGTGAAAAAGGTCCTGATGGCAACAACCACGGAATGTTCCAGAAACGTTGGGCTGACCATGATTATCATGAAGAGGGTGGAGAATCCATTGCTATGGTTCAAAATCGTAACATAGAGGCGCTAAACGAGATTTTATCAGATAATACGGATAAAGATATTGTTTTAGGAACCCATGGTACTGCCCTTAGTACTATATTGAATTTTTATGATAACAGTTTTGGATGTGAAGATTTTCTAAGAATTATCGACTGGATGCCATATATTATTGAACTGGATTTTAAAGGTGATAAGTTGGTTGGTAAGCATGAACATTGCTATGTGGAGAAGGAATTCAAGGGCAATCAGCGTGCGGATAAGAAGTAGTGAGGAATAGATGAATACACGATATTATATGGTCATTATCAAGGGTGAAATAAAGACATCCGAAATAATGTCATGTGGTTACAATAGAAATACCAAAAAATGGGATGTAAAATTCAATAATGGAAAAACATACTCGTATGCATATTTGAATGTGGAAAAGTTGATTGATCCGGAGGTTTTGAATCCTAACATGTATAGGATTAGCAGAGAAGGACGAGAGTTCTTTGATGTTAATGCAATATATGTATTTAGAAGCGGAAGTGAGTCTTATTGGCACATTTGTTTTGGCGATGGTAGTGAAAGAGATTATCGTCGGAACGACTTGCATATTATAGAGTCATGTCTTACTCAGAGTCAGTCATCAAATGTATTTGAATATATAAAGCAAATTGCAGGTTTGAGTAATCTTAAGAATGAAGAGACTGGTGAAAAATTATTGTCTAAGAGGTTTGATAAGATTTCTTTTGTGGGTAGTGATGTAGCTTTAGCAAAGTATTTGAATCCATCATCATTGCAAGGAAAAAGAACAGGACGCGAATACATTCCGATTTTCCCATTTGGATGCAATAACAGTCAGTATAAGGCTGTAAAAAATGCCATGGAGAATCAGATTAGTGTTATACAGGGACCTCCAGGAACGGGAAAGACACAAACGATATTGAATATTATTGCCAATATATTAATGCAAGGGAAAACGGTACAGATAGTATCCAATAATAATTCGGCAACGGAAAACGTATATGAAAAATTATCATCACCCAAGTACAATTTGGGTTTTGTCGCTGCGACATTAGGAAGTTCTAAAAATAAGAAATTATTTGTTGAGAATCAGGATGCCACTTATCCCGATTTTTCGTCGTGGAAAATGGGAGAAGATCCAAGTGTTTTGCAGAAGAGAATAGCAGAGCAATCCAGTCAGTTAAAAAGTGTCTTTGATAAGCAGGAAAAACGGGCGTGTTTAAGGCAGGAACTTTCACAGTTGGTTACTGAACAGGAATATTTCAATCAATATGTTAAAGAATCAGATGTTCATACAGATAGTATTAAGTTCAAGAAAAAGCTATCTTCAAAGCAATGGATGGTATTGTGGCAGGATTGCCAGTTGATTTCAGAAGAAAAAACGGCAATAGGATTTTGGTTTAAGATAAAAGCCTTATTTAAATATGGAGTAACCGATTGGGGTATTTATAAGCAGGATATTTCAAAGATAATTACAACCTTTCAGGCAACGTATTATCGTGCAAAGCAAGCGGAGTTGTCTGCAGAAATTGCAGATATTGAAAAGTATTTAAATAGTGTTAATAAAAATTTGCTTGAGGATTTATGCAATCAGTCAATGGTTGTCCTAAAAGACAAACTGGCAAGAAAGTATGAAGGTAACAGCAAGAGAAAAATGTTTAGTGAAGATAATCTGTGGAAGGAGCCATACGGTGTACTGATTGAGTATCCGGTTATATTAAGTACAACATTTTCGTCAAGGAACAGTCTGAATTCAGATGTGGTGTATGATTACCTTATCATGGATGAGGCATCACAGGTAGATATTGCAACTGGTGCATTGGCATTGTCCTGTGCAAGGAATGTTGTTATTGTGGGTGATACCAAGCAGCTTCCTAATGTTGTTAAAGATGATACAAAGGTTAAAGCAAAAGTTATATTTGACAGCTTTCATATTAGTGAGGGATATCAGTATACAAATAGCTTTCTGCAATCCATTTTGGATGTTATGCCAAACGTAACACAAACATTGTTGCGGGAACATTATAGGTGTCACCCTAAAATAATAAATTTCTGTAACCAGAAATTCTATCGTGGTGAATTGATTGTTATGACAACGGATAAGGGTGAAGAGGATGTTTTATCGGTAGTAAAAACGGTAGCGGGAAATCATGAGCGTAATCATTATAGCCAGCGCCAGATAGATGTTATTAAAAATGAGATTATACCCAAATATGTTTCAAATCCGGAAGAAACGGGAATTATTGCACCATACAAAAATCAGGTAGAAGCATTAAGCAAGGAGATAACAGATATTGATGCTTCCACAGTGCATAAGTTTCAGGGAAAGGAGAAAGAGAATATTATTATATCTACCGTGGATGATGAAATATCTGATTTTGCTGATGATCCATATTTAATCAATGTTGCTGTATCAAGAGCTAAAAAGAAATTGATGCTGGTTGTAACTGGAAATGAGCAATCAAAAGAGCGCAATATAACAGATTTGATTGATTATATTCAGTATAATAATTTTGAGGTTACTGAAAGCAAGATTTATTCGATTTTTGATTACCTTTACAAGCAGTATACTGAGGAAAGAAGGGTATATTTGCAGAAGCACAAAAAAGTATCAGAATATGATTCGGAAAATCTGATGTATTCATTGATAGAGGACATTATCTCCGCTAACAAGTATTCAAGCTTGGATGTTGTTTGTCATTTTCCGTTGAATATGTTGATTAAGAATCCAGAACTATTAAATGAGCAGGAATGTCAGTATGCAATGAATCCAGCAACACATTTAGATTTTCTGATTTATAACAGAATTGGTAAAAAGCCTGTGTTGGCGATTGAGGTTGACGGATATGAATACCATAAAGAGGATACCGTTCAGGCTTCAAGAGATTTGCTGAAAAATCATATAATGGAGCTGTATGAAGTTCCATTACTGAGATTTATGACTAATGGTAGTGGCGAGAAAGAAAAGATTATCGAGATGTTGGATAAGTTGGTTGGATAACCGAAATAGGAAATAAAATGGGAGATGCTATTATGGCTGTATCATATAAACGATTATGGAAATTATTAGTGGATAAAGAAATGAGTAAATCAGATTTGCGTAAGAAGGCAGAAATTGCTCCAAACACAATGACAAAACTTCGCCGTGATGAAGAGGTGAGCCTTACGATTCTTAGCAAAATCTGCAAAACATTACATGCAGACTTTGGTGATATTGTGGAGTATGTGCCGGATGCAGAAATATGGGATTTGTATAATGAAAACCGAGAGCTTCTGGGAAAAGATCATGTCAGAGGAGAACAGTTACCGATAGACGGATACCATCTGGTGGTGCATGTGTGGATTCGTAATTCTAAGGGACAGTACCTTATCTCGCAACGTTCCGCAAACAGACCGACATATCCATTGATGTGGGAATGTATAGGTGGTTCGGTTGTAAAGGGTGAGGATAGTTTATTAGGAGCAATTAGAGAGGCAAAGGAAGAGGTTGGAGTTGATTTAATGCCGGAAAATGGACAGGTTCTTTTTACAAAGACACGAAAAATCATTGAGGGAAAAATTTTTAATGGTATTATGGACGTTTGGCTGTTTGAATATGATGGAGAGGTTGATTTGGGCAATGCCACAACAGATGAAGTGGCACAGGTTGCTTGGATGAACAGGGAGCAAATAAAAGAATTATTTGACGCAAATATGTTTGTAGATACATTGGAATATTTCTTTACGGAAGTGGATGTTTAAGAAAATGTAATATTTACTCAGGAGGAAGCAGATGATAGATAAAAATGATGATATTCAGCAAAGAAATATCAATTTATTAATATCAGGATATTGGTATGAGAATTTACCACCGGTTATAGATATAGCAAACATGAAGGAGAGCATATGGATGACATAGCAGAGATAAATTATAAATTTCATAATCATGATATTGAGAATATTTGGTATATCTTTTTTTGCTTATCTGATACGACATTTTCATCAATAGAATTATCATATGGAAGAAAAGGTCCATATATGTTATCAGGTGAAACTATGATGTCAATTTGTAAAACGCTTGAAACTATTGATTTTTGTTGTCATAGGAATGCTTATTCAGATGCATATACTTTAATCCGGAAAATCAGAGACGACTTGATGCAGTATTTATTTGTGTTAAATGTTATTAAGAATAAACATGGTTTAACGGATGAAGAATGTAAAGAATTTCAGTTAGATCCAGAATCGATGATGAAAATGATAGCATTAGATATTTCGATATTGATTTCAGAAGAAAGAAAAACAGAGGCAGAACGTGCTATGGAGAAATGGATTTACAATATATTGGAAAATTCAGAAAATGCAAAGGATAGAAAAGAATTTTTTGATACATCAAAGTATAGAGCATATCTTGTAAGTAATAATGAAAAGGTTAAATATGTTTTTGAAAATTTTCTTGTAGATAAATGGAAACGAGAAGATAGAAAGTTAAATAATTATGTTCATACCAATGGTATAAAGTATCTAACGGACAATTACGTTTATCAATACGAAAAGGAAAAGAAAGATAAAGAATTGATAGAAACTTTGCAGAATATTTCGGATATTTTCTTGAGCCTGTTAGCAATAATTGATAGTATTAAATTTCATTCATCTGATTATGTGGATGCATTAGAAATGGACATGGAACCATTGGAAGGCAGTCAATATTGGGTGTGTCCAGTAATAGTAGAATATATGAATGACAGATTTGATAAAGAACTATTGCGATATATTCAGGAAAATGAAGGACATGGAATGCAGTTCTTAGCAGAGTATTATAATAGTTAATTGATGAAAATTGGAGGCGATAGAATGACAATTGAATTTATGAGAAACTTGCTTTCAAAAGATGAAAAAATAACAGTAGAATACAAAAACTGTCAGCATGGTGTTCAGGAAGATGTGTATGAAACAGTATGCTCTTTTTCTAACAGATATGGTGGGTATATCATCATGGGTGCGGAAGACGACGGGACACCAATAGGTATTAACCGGAATATGGTCAAGGATATGAAGAAAAACTTTGTGAATCAACTCAATAATCCGGATAAGATGTCCCCAACACTATATCTTTCATTAGAGGAATTGGAATATGAAGGAGTGTTGCTTCTGTGGGTATATGTGCCGCCAACATCTACAGTGGAAAAATGCGTGAATAGGATTTATGACAGGAATGAAGATGGTGACATGGATATTACAGATTCGCCGATTCAGTTGCAAAATATGTATAACAGAAAGAGTAATACATATGCGGAGCATAAGATATTCCCATATGTTACAACGAAAGACCTACGCATGGATTTGATGGATAAAGTAAGAAATCTTGCAAAGAGCAAAAATCCTGATCATCCTTGGCTGAAAATGTCTGATGTGGAAATATTGAAGAGTGCAGGCTTGTGGGAAAAAGATTTTTCATCAGGAATCCAAGGATATAATCTTGCCGGAGTACTTTTGTTTGGTAAGGATGAAGTGATACGTTCCTGTTGTCCGGGATATATTACAGATGCAATTTATAGGGTTGAAAATTTGGATAGATATGATGATAGATTGCAGGTGACAACAAATCTGATAGAGGCATATGAGTTTCTGATGGATTTTGTGGCAAAGCACACTTCTGATAAGTTTTGCCTAATTGACAATGTGAATACAAGTATTAGAGGTATTATTTCCAGAGAGGTAATTGCAAATATTCTTGTGCATAGAGATTATTCCAGTGCATTTCCGGCAAAGGTAATTATCGAAAAGGATTGGCTAAAAACGGAAAACTGGTGTATACCAAGACGTCATGGAAATATTATGAGTGATGAATTTACACCATATCCTAAGAATCCGTTGATTCAGCAATTTTTTGCAAATATTGGTAGAACAGATACAATTGGTTCTGGCGTTCGAAATCTATATAAATATACACCAATATATTCTGATGGTGGTAAGCCGGAATTGATTGAAGATGATGTGTTTAGAATAACCATTCCTTTGGACAAGGTGGCTGCCGACGAGGGAAGAGAACAGAAAACTTTATCTGAAAGAGAACAAAAAATTTACAATATGATTTGTGAAAACCTGCACTTATCGGTTGAACAGGTAATGGCAGAACTTGATATATCAAGAGCAACGGTATTCCGAGATTACGCCAAAATCAAAAAAGTAACAGGTGCAATGTATGATAAAAAGACATCGACATGGACTTTGGATTGATAAGCTTGACTTAGTCTCATGCAGTCTCAAGTTAGTCTCAACATAGTCTCATGAGATTTGATACCAGATGAGACTGAACAAAGTGGCAGAAATGTGATAAAATCGGCATTTTTTCAAAAAGTAAGAGAAAATCAGTCTCAAGTTAGTCTCACATAGTCTCATTTTGGAGATGAGATTTGAGACTGATAAGAATATTAGAAAAGTGATAATTCTCGTAAGATAGTGTAAAAAATTTGATTTATAGAAAGGGAGGCAAATATGGGAAACATGTTGATGAAAATATCAGTTCCGCTAGATAAAGACTGTTTTATTGAGATGGAATGTGATTTTTGCAAAAATAGGTTCATGCTACATCAAGATGTGTATGAGAGTGAAGATAATATTAATTTCTTTTGTCCTATATGTGGATTGCCTAATAAGATTAATACTTTTTTTGTGCCAGAGGTTTTGGAAAAAGCACAACAGATGGCAATGAATTATATGCTTGAAGAATTAGAACGAACATTGGGTAAGAGTATTAAACAGATTAATAAAAGTGGTTTTATCAAAATGTCTATGAAAAGCCCGAAAAAAGAAGTTGAAAAGGAATTGTATACGCCATCTGTCGACTATATAAAGTGTGCAAAGGCATGCTGCAACATTGATATAAAAGTTATGGATATAGATAAAGAAACAGGAACATATTGTCCTATATGCGGGAGGATGGAATGATGAATAGAAAAGAAATACAGAAAATCTCTTTACAATATAGAACTTTGTCTTCGCAAATGCTTAAAATGAACTCGCAAGAAGAAATGTATTGTATTCAACAATACTTTGATTTTATTACTGGAACGGAATTTATTATGAGATACATAAATGAATGTAACAAGCAAGAGTATGATTTTGAACAAATTTTCGCTGATAAAGGATGGAGGGATGTGCTTGTGCTCCCATCAAAACAAGAAGATTTGATTAGTTATGGATATCAACTATTGCAATATATACTTGATGGCCCTAAAAATCTTATTGGTTTATGTATGGGATACACGGGGAGTAATAAGTTTGCAGATAATATTGAGGCATTTGTGAGAAAATCAATAGAGCCGTTTGTTGTAGCAATTAGAACTTATATAGAGCTTGGATTTATAGAATGTGAAGATGTAACAGGAGATATAGAAAAGAAAATAGTAACAATTTTTTTGTCATATTGTCAAAAGGATGCAGACATTGCGGATTGTTTAGAAGAGAGTATGGCACCTTACATTCATGATAAGGCAAAGATTTCAAGGGATATTAGAGATGTAGAGTATCATGAAAGCTTTAAACGCTTTATGCAGTCCATTGAAAAACATGATTATGTAATAACAATAATAAGCGACAACTACTTAAAATCTAGAAATTGTATGTTTGAAATGCTGGAAGTTGTAAAAGACAGTAATTTTTCAAAAAAGTTACTGTTCATTGTATTGGAAAATGATGATATTAAATATTATAAAAATGTTCCGAATGGAAACATTGGAGCAGATGTCTATTCTGCGATTGGACAGGCTAAATATAGTAAATATTGG
Source organism: Roseburia sp. AF20-18LB (assembly GCF_003461185.1). Classification (NCBI taxonomy): domain Bacteria; kingdom Bacillati; phylum Bacillota; class Clostridia; order Lachnospirales; family Lachnospiraceae; genus Roseburia; species Roseburia sp. AF20-18LB. The sequence goes on along the minus strand of NZ_QTWP01000002.1, from coordinate 266,026 downwards.
AGTTCTGTTGATAGAGAGTTGGAAAATGAAATAGAAGAAATAGGAAATCCGATGCATGCAATTTTGCAGATTAAAGAGAAACAAATTGTACAAAAGATATTGATAGATATGCCAGAATTTTTGGAATATATAAGGGATAATAAGGGGGTTCCACTATCAGTGCATATTGAAAGAGGTTTTGCAGATATGATTTCATTTATGCAATTGTGATAATGAAGAGGTGATGGATATGAGAAAAATAGTTGATAAAATAAGCGAAAAAGCCATAAGCTTGATAACTGAGTACATATTAAAGTCAGTTAAGGACTTAAAGAAGAATGATTTATGGAAAAGAGCTGTTAAGAAAGCTTGCGAAGCAACGGAAGGAATAGATGATTCGTTTGCCGATTATATTATAAAATCTCTTGCTATACAAAGACATTTTGTATGGCTTATAAGCGGTAAATCATTAGACGATTTATATCGTAGCTTTATTCTTACCATAGCTGTTGAACTATGTGCGTTTAATACTGAAAAAAGACTAGCAGTATCGTTCGGAATGGCAATCTTAGATAATTGGTTTGAATTGAACGGAATGGATTATCAAGATATAAGAAATCAAATAGTAGGCGATAAAATCGTAAATATTGTAAATGATAGAGAAAGGCTATACCGGGAATATTTTTTGTTGTATAATGATACGCTTGCTAAAGATATAATAAGGGTTTATTATCCTAAGAATGGCGAGGAATGGATAAGTTGGAATAAAGACTACAGTGTAGATATAAAGGTCAATCTATCAAAAGGAACAGAACATGGTTTTTGTAGAATAGGATTTTCTTATAGTAGAATTGAAGAACAGGATTGTGAAAGATTTTTAAAAGTAGCGTATATTAATGAAGATAGGGAGATATATAGATTTGAACATGATGATATGCTCGGTATAGATGATAAAAAGATTCTTTGGGCATGGTAAATAAATGTGTGTTGTAGCTGCACAATTTAATTATTTGTGCAGCTACATGAGAGAATTTAATTAAATTCATTCATCGCATCCACATAATCCTGCAATCCGTTTTCTCTCAATGCCAGTTTGGCATACAGCAGAGGTGCTTCTTCTGCCAGCCGATACAGATAGACAATATCATTCGGGGCATCAAAGACGACAGAGGAATTACATTCCTTGCAACGGATAACTAGAATGGAGTTCTCTCCGGTATTGACGATAATGGAGTCTGTGGCGGGTTCATACATACCGAACCGGAAATTAAGTTTGTTGTTCATGACAGTCTCTCTCCCACAGATATTTTGCACCATCCAAGAGGTCGATAATAGCTGTAAGCATATTGGTATATTCGGTTTGTAATTCTTTAATAGCTTCCGAAGAAGGAAGTGTATCAGGCGTAGCATTAACTGCAATGTCTGCATCAGCTCCGGTAAACGCCTTCTGCATTTCAAGTAATCGCAGATACAACGCATTCACAGTCTGTACCAAAGGATATATGGTTTCTTTCTTACCAACAACACAGATGCGATTGTAGATACAAGAACGGACAAAGTAATCTTTCTTCATCATTCCGCTGGCAAGAATTCGGGCTTCGATTTGTTTCCGTTCTGCGTCATTTATTCTGAAGCTGATGGTTGGATTTTTATGTTGATTGCTCATGGTAATGCTCCTTTCGTTTTGGCTGTGGTAGCAGGCGTAATAGATAACCTGACAGCCACAGGAATTTATTCATTTTGAGTAATTAAAAAGTAGATTATATCAAGCCGATGAAAAATTATCGGCGCAGATACTGCAACTAATTTGCTACTAAAAGTTTTGAAAACGATGCGAAAAGAGCGATATTTAGCGAAATAGATATGCCTGAAATGTAGGAAATATCAGCATTTATGAATTGCCGATAAAAAACTCGGGAAGAGTTTGAATAATTTTCAAAAGCTCGCAAAGCCTAGTAAAATGGGCGTTTGCGAGCTTGTTTTTTGCCTTGCGGTACTATTTTGGTACTAAAGTGAGCTGTGCAGGAATAGAAAAATGATGGCTTGGAATGCTTGCATTCCACAGACAGCAGTTTTCTATTCCTATAGGGCGAACGCCCTCCATCGAGATGTAGCGAAGCGGAATCGAGATGGTGCACAGCGGATGGCATTATGTTCTATGCATGAGGCCAAGTTATTTTCCACTCAAAATATTCATTTGGAGAAATCTCTCCGTTATTTAATTTCGTTTTCATTTCACACCATTCCGAAAGGAAATCATTTACCAATCCATATTCAAAAGTTAATGCAACAGGTGCACCTGCACAGTCATAATCATCTTCGTTATAAGTTGGTCTGGCTGTTTCAGATGGCTTTGCCGGAGTCATTGCAGTTAAGTGAATCAGATTGCCGGGAGCAGTGTACTCAGGAAATCTTGTACCTTTTCCTCTTGCTGGAAGTGAAGCTGCACTTTCTTCAAGCCAGAAAAGTATTTCAATGATATCCTCTGCAGCACCAAGGCTGTAATCAGAAATAGCTTTGTAATTGCAGTGCAGTGCATCGGCGAGCTTCAAAATCATATCTTCGCCGGGAATACGTGCACCAGTTTCGTATTGTGATATACGGACTGACATATTTTTTCCTTCAAAGCCAAGAGCACCGCCTAGATCATCCATTGTCATTTTACGGAACACCCGTATTTTCTTTATTCTTTCACCTATTGTCATAGTGTAGTTACCTCCATTTTGTGATCCTATATGGACTGTTGAACACAGTATAACACGAAAAAATGAAAAGGGAAGTTTTTCTATACGAAGACATTAGAAAAAGTTCTTGACAATTCAATACCATAGGGTATATTCAGAATCCGGATAAGACGGAACAATGTCATCTGGTGGGCAGTGTCAACTGCCTGCCGGATACTGCATATGAGCAGATGCTGGATACAAAGAGCTTATATGGTAAATCGGGGAAACGACAGGGATATCATGTAATTATATCATTTCCGCCGGAAGAATCGGTAACACCGGAACAGGCAAAAATTGTTGCGGAAGGTTTTATAGGAGACATTCTAAACGGTGAATATGAAACAGTTTATGGTATTCATACGGATAAAGAACACACTCATGTGCATATTATTTGGAATAGTGTGAATTTGGTTACAGGACAGAAATATAATTCACCGAAAGGCAACTGGAAGCATCATTTGCAGCCAGCTACAAACAAGTATTGTGAGATGTTTGGACTGGAAATTATGCCGGCAGAATATGCTAAGGAACCTGTAAATATGTCCAAGGAAAAGTGGGAGTATGAGCAGAGTTTCAAAGATTATATTTTAGATAATGCAAGACTTTGCCTTTCCTATGCAGGCAGTTTAGAGCATTTTATTTTTCTGATGAAAAGGATGGGGTATGAGTTTAAGGGGAGAGATTATTTGAGCGTAAGAATTCCAGGGATGAAACTTTATCATCGATTGGATAAGTTAGATACTATCTTTTCAAAGGAAGAATTGCCCGCAATTCTGAAATATGGTTATGGTCAGTATTACAGAAGGTACAATACGAAAAGTGTTCTGTATGTGAAACGTGCGAATTTGACGCCCTTACAGAAGAAGTATTATGCGAAAATGTATCGTTTGGGGCTGATAGAAAAGAAGTGTTATCAATATCGTTCGGCAGATATGGCAAAGGAAATTAGGCGAATGCAGTTTTTACAGGAGCAATACCTTTTTATTTGTAAGAATGATATATCGAGTGTTACCGACCTTATGCGATTGCATGACGAAGCAAAGCAGACTTTAGCAGAAGTAGACAGTCAGCAGAAGGAGATTTACAAAGAACGTTATGTCCGTAAAAGGAAATGCAAGACTGTGGAAGACTTCAAGGAATATCAAATCTGGAATTCGGAAAGTGCTAATGAACTTGATAATCTTAAAGCTGAAAAGAAAAGGGCGAAGAGTGATATGCATATGGCTATGTAGATGAAGCGGAGGAACTTGACTATGGCGCTGAGGAAGTCGTTCCTATGATGTACAATTATCAGAAGAGAGATATTACGGAGGAGTTTGGAATTGTAGAGAATACGGATAGGGTTGTGGAAGAACAACCTGTAGATGTTGCAGAACCTATGTTGGAGGATGAAGCATATGATATTCGGGGGCCGGAATACGGAACTTATGCGGTTTCTGATGAAACGGATAAAAGAGAATTTGATGTTGAAGAATATGATACGCTTGAAGCGGTTACGACTGTGCCGGAAACTGTTATTAATGAGTCTGTTGATTTAGAGGATTTGAATGTGTATGTAAATGAGACGGCTGAACAAACTATAGAACAACGTGCTGATGAGATTGCCGAAGTGATTCGGAAATCTTATACGTCATATGATTGTCTGTCAATTATGGATAAAGCGAGAATATTTAAGTTTAGGATTGATGATAACCGTTATAATCTGCAGTTGCATGGATTGGTGTTGAAAGAGTTGGGGCTTAATCTGTATGGTGCAGAAGTATATGAAGACTATCAAAGTATCTATGAGGAAACGATGAAGAAAGCGGAGAAGCAGAATGCGGATGATGAACGTAGGTATGGTGATAAGAAGTGGGTGAGAGGGAGGTGATAAGTACCTCCCTCTTGTTTATATATGCAGAAATACAAGGCAATAATATAGTTTATTAATTTGTTTGTAACAACTAATAAATACCACTAAATCATACTTAAAACCTAAAATTCCAGTTGAGAAATGTGAGCATATGTATTACAATAGAATATATTGGGGTAATTATGCTCATTTCTAGAAAGCGGAGGAAAAGTAATGTCAGAAATGAATGAAAAATGGTCGAGCTTAGAAGAGACAGCAGAATACTTAGGCGTAACTAAAGATACGATAAGAAGTTGGATAAAGAAGACAGATATTCCAGCTCATAAAGTAGGTAGACTTTGGAAATTTAAATTTTCCGAAGTTGATGAATGGGTTAAAAGCGGAAAGAGTGCGCTGTAGAGTGAAAGGTAGATAAAATATGAGAACGTTAGTTAAATATAGAGGTGGAAAAAGTCGAGAACTTCCAGAGTTCAGGCAGTATATTCCTAATGAATATGAAAGATATATTGAACCATTTTTGGGCGGCGGTGCAGTGTTTTTTGACCTAGAGCCAGAACATGCAATTGTAAATGACATTAATGCAAAACTCATGAATTTTTATGCTGAAGTAAGAAATAATTATGATGAACTTGCTGCGGAGCTAGGGGCACTTCAGCTGATATATGATGAAAATCAAGCGGCATATAGAAGAGAAAAGTTATTGTCACCAGATGTTAGGGTCGAAAACAGAAATGAAGAGTTATACTATAGGATAAGAAATATGTTTAACGGATTGATGGATAGAGAGTATTTAGAAGGGACGATTTACTATTTTATCAATAAGACAGCATATTCAGGGATGATACGTTATAACAAAAATGGGGAATATAATGTACCATTCGGTAGATATGTAAATTTTAATACGCAGATAGTTACCAAAGATCATAGTCGTTTACTACAACAGGCGGAGTTGTTTAATGTGGACTATGAAAATATATTTGAAATGGCTGGAGACAGAGATTTTATGTTCTTAGATCCGCCATATGATTGTATATTTAATGACTATGGTAATATAGATATGCAAAATGGATTTGATGAAGAAGAGCATCGTAGGTTAGCAAATAATTTTAGAAATTTACAGTGTAGAGCGATGATGGTTATAGGAAGAACACCGTTAACTGAGGAACTTTACGGAGGCTTAATACGACACCAGTATCCTAAGAGATATGCAGTAAATATAAGAAATCGATTTAACGCGGAAGCTATGCACATTGTTGTGACAAATTATTAACCAAAAGGAGATGAAATATATGGCTATGACATCTACAAAGATTATCAGAGATTTCATTGATGCAAATATTAAAGAATTTGATAGAACGTTATTAGAAACAAAAAGTGAATACATCGGGAAATTAGATAATAAAAATACAGATATTGTTGCGCTGCCCTCGGGAGAAGAAGTGGTGGTAGGCTATGTGGATATTGGTATAACCGGAACTGATAGATCAAAGCCACAAATTCGTGTATTTATGGACAAAACAAGAGAGGCTTATCAATATGCTAAAGATAATCAGAAAAGATTTTTCTTATTAACAATTTTTTCAAAAGAAAACGCAATGGCTAAGAATATTGTTAATTATGATCCACATGATTATATTTTGGCTATAGAAACAAATATTGACAATGAAACATCGAGAAGAGATTTGAGAAGTATGTTTGATTATTTGGACTCCTATATTGCGAAAGGAAAAGAAAGTAATTTTGTTAGATGTGCCAATGGATGTCATCAGTCCGGAATATATCAAGCAGCATTTATTAAGATTAGAGAGAATGGTGTCGATAAACCGGATACTCTTATAAATTACATTACATATTTTGATAGTAGACCCTATATGAACAGTATAACAGATGTTGTGTCTGTGGAGCAGAAAACAGAGGATGATGTATATAATCGTATAGTTTTCGGAGCCCCGGGAACAGGTAAAAGTCATCGTCTTGAATTGGATAGCAAATGTTTTGGAAATAATGTAGAGCGAGTGACATTCCATCCTAGTTATTCGTATGCAAATTTTGTTGGTACTTATAAACCTACTATGACAAGGAACGATCTTGATTGGTTAACTGATGATGAAAAGAAGAAAGTTATAGCAATTTTGCAGGACAAATCTAAGACAGCACAGGAAAAATATGATTTGCTATATGATAAGTTTAAAGGTGAAGGTCTGACAAGATTACCAATATTGTTAGGCATATATACGGATGAGGTATTTAAAACAAAAAAAGTGGATGGGACAGATACTGATAATACCGTGGAGAGAAATCATGGAAAAGCTATTAGACCGTATTTGAATTTGCAACCTGGAAATGGCGGTAAAGAAATATCTTATGAATATGTTCCGGGACCTTTCATGAGAATATATACACAGGCAATAAATCATCCAGAAGAGAAGTATTTATTGTTAATTGAAGAAATAAATAGAGCAAATGTTGCAGCAGTATTTGGAGATGTGTTCCAGTTGCTCGATAGAAAAAGTGGAGTGAGCGAATATCCAATAGCAACAAGTGAAGATATAAAGGTATTTTTAATGAACAATTTGGAATGCTTGAAAGGTAAGAGAATAGATGAATTTTCAGACGAAGAGAGTAGGTTGTATCAGGAGATGCGAATTCCCAATAATATGTTTATCTGGGCAACTATGAATAGTGCTGATCAAGGTGTATTTCCGATGGATACAGCATTTAAACGTAGATGGGAGTTTGAATATATAGGTGTTGATGATGAAGCAAAGGAAGTTGAAAAATATATCATCCCTATCGGAGATAAGGAGCATCGTAGATATGTGAAGTGGAATGATTTGCGTGAACGTATCAATGATATTTTATCATCTGACGACTGTAAAGTTAATGAAGATAAATTATTAGGGCCTTTCTTTATCTCGAAAAGTATGTTGGAGAGTGCTTGTGAAAAAGAAGATAGATTCATAAAGGCATTTGAAAGTAAAGTTATTATGTATCTGTTTGAAGATGCTATGAAAATGCGTCCGGCAAATATATTTAAAGGACATAAAGGAAAAATGATTTTCTCTGAAATATGTAAAACATTTGAGGAGAAGGGCGAAGGATTGTTCGGAATCAGTGATATTGAGTATATTGAAAAAGAAGGACAAGAGTAAAGAGGTGATGACACATGGCGAAAGGTTTCTTTCGGGAACTAAAACATTATAAACTGAATGAGATTTCGATAGAACTTGGTATTGAAATGGAAGAAACAAAACGTCTTGTGGGAATTCTAAAAAAGTATGGAATTGTAAAGGCGGTTAAGGCAGCAAAACCTGAATACGAGGATCTGTCTAATCAGGATATTGTACTAACAGATGTTGTGGAAAATAATATTGAAATTCAGTATGTATTTGATTTTGTGGGGGTTGTGATGGTAGAGGAGTATGTATTTAAATGTTATCCTAAATACATATCCTCTACGATAGAACTTACTGAGCAATTGAAGAAGGTATTGAAAGTCATCAAGAAATATAATGACAAAGAGCAACTTGTGTATTTGTATAATGGCGAAGAGGATAACAAGATATTTAATCGTTTAGCAGTTTCATTACATTTATTGGAAGAGTATTTTCAATATGGGCTTTATACGAATCAACATGATGTTATTGAAACAAATGGAGAGGGCGAAATTTTATGGGACAAGACAATAAACGAAACATTTGCTTTGATTCAGAACAATCGTCCATATTATGTGGAACTTCAAACACAGAACGCAGTAGATGATGAGATGGATTATATCAAAAGATTGCATGAATGCGTATTAACACAGTGTGCATTGGAGTTGAAAGAAACTGGTATTTTGGAACTTTTTGATATAGCAGAGGTTGAACTTACAGGTGCGCAGCTAGATGATTTTGGTGATGTTGATTATATTAAGTATCGGCTGGAGCAGGAGTTACGGATACAGTTTGTGACAAGAAAGCAGACACTGCTGAAAACAATTTATACATATATTGCAAATGATAAGGCAAATCAGGATGATTTGAATTTCAGTTTGTATGGTACAAATAGTTTTAATTTGGTATGGGAAAAAGTATGTGCAGAAAATTTTGGAAGTGTGTTGGATAAAAAACTATATGAACTTCCTCTTGGCTTGTCTGAAGACTATGAAGCAAGTAAAAATGAGAAGTTGATAAGTATAATAGATAAACCGCAGTGGCATAAAAATAATCCGTATGTTACCGATGGAAAAGTAGATACTTTAAAACCGGATTTAATATGTATATATCCATGCGATGATACAGAATATTGTTTTGGCATATATGATGCAAAGTATTATTGTATAGATTTTAATGAGGTTAATGGGAAATATAAAGTGACCGGGCAACCGGGTGTTGGCGATGTTACTAAGCAGTACCTATATCAACTTGCGTATGATGATTTCATTACAAAACAGGGATATAAGTATGTACAGAATATGTTTTTTTGCCCGCAGGAATTGGCTGAGCCAGATTATGGATATGTGGAAATGAAGATGCTACACAATATCGGGGATAAAACCTTAGAAAATATTGCCGTTGTAAAATTATGTGCTGAAGAAATGTATGATTTATATCTACAAAACGAAAAGGTAAAGGATCCTACAACATATATTCCGGCCGTAGCGGTTAAAAGAGTTTATAGTACAAATTTTGCAAATCGTATGATGGCATACTTGCGAGGAATTACTAAAGCTAGTCAAGCAGCAGAAATTAAAATGGAGATGAAATCGGATAAAGGAAAGCTTATATATCCGAAACAGATAAAGAGGGAACTTGGAGCTAAATTAATATATGACGCCATATGCCCTATTGCTACGGGAGCATTTTATGGTTTCAATCCATATGAAAAAGAGTATGGAAACATGGTTGCTGAAGACATGGGTAATTCATATGAAAAATGTGAACAGATTGCATTGGTTGCCATAGAAATAGAAAAACATATAAAAGAACTGTCAGAGCAAGAGCTGAGGGATGAAACAATAGTGAAAGTGATTTTACAGCATTGCTTTGATGATAAGGAAGATATATCAGCGATGGCAAAAGGGAATAGCTTAGATAAGCTTGTAGAGAAGGTAATGGAATTGATACGAGAAGTGTATTTGTAGAAGAATAATAAGTTGAACAAAGTTGCATTTAACAATGTGCGCATGTGGATATCTTTAAAATAACATAATATCAGGAGGAAAAATATGAGAACAATGGACACCAATACATTTGTGAATAGTTTTAAGATTAAGCCTAATAAAAGTATGTCTTTCCTTCTGGGAGCAGGGGCATCAGTATCATCAAATATACCGTCTGGCGGACAAATGGTGTGGGACTTCAAGAGGAACTTGTATTGTGCTGCACACAATGTAAGAACTAATGTGTACGGAGATTTATCAAAAGAAAGTGTACAGAAAGAGATTCAGGCATACTTTGATGGGCAAGAGGGATATCCAGAATTGTGGTCAACTCAAGAATATTCTTTCTATTTTGAAAAGTGTTATCCTTTAAGACGAGATAGAGAGTATTATATTCAAGATAAAGTTCGAGATGTAAAACCGGCACTAGGATATTTGTGTATGGGTGAATTAATAATTAATGGGAAGATTGATTTGGTTTCAACTACTAATTTTGATGATTTAGTACAGGCGGGTATTCATGCTATTGATTCGGGAATCTCAATTAAAACTATTTCCTCAGCCGTTAGTAATAGTGTAGGATTTTCGTTGTATGAGGGATTTCCTAATATAATAAAATTGCACGGAGATTATTTGTTTGATGAATTAAAAAATACAGAGATAGAATTACAGGAGTTAGAAGATAAAATTGCGGAAATATGGAAAGCCGCTATAAGAGAAAATGGTCTAATAATAGTTGGATATGCTGGTAATGACAACTCAGTGATGACAGTATTGGAAGGGTTGGTTGAAGCAGGAGAGATAAAAAAGGGTATATATTGGTGTAAACCCAAGGGAAAGGAGTTGGGTTTAAGAGCAAGCAATTTTATGGATAAAGCCTGTACGAGAAATGAACAATCAGCTGTTGTTGAAATTGATGATTTCGATAGTTTGATGTATAGTCTGTATGTGGCTATGAATTTGGAAAACGCTAGTATAGATAAATTGTGGAAGGATAATGATAAAAAACAAGATATTTTATACGATGCGATAGGGAGACACACTGCAACGGCGATAACTAATGCATTACCAGCAGTGCAATTCCCAAGAAAATGTTATGTGTTTAGTTCCAACATCACTTCGTGGAAAGAATTGAGAGCAACAATAAATGCTTCTTTCGTCGCTATTTTACATAAAGGAAAAGTATGGGCATTGGGAAGTAAGTGTGGAATATTAGAGGCATTTGCAGATAAAAACATTAGTGATATAGAAGAAATGGATATTCCAACATATATGATGAAATTGGAACATTCAGATATTTTGGGTATGTTTTATGAGATTATAGAATATCATTTGTTGAGTGCAGGCTTTTCTTCTTTTGGGAAAACTAAGTACTTTGATAAAGACAGCAAGCGTTTTAAGAATGGTTGCTTTGTTTATGATGCAATCAAAATAACAATATCATTTGTTGATGGCAATGTGGTTATGAATTTGTTGCCGACAGTTCATGTGTTAACAAGTAATGGAAATGAACTAAATCGGTTCGAGTATCAGAATATAGTGAACAGTGAAATGTCAACACTGTATAACAAACAGATAAATGAAAGAATAGAGATATGGATACAGAAACTATCAAAGAATGGAAAGTTACTCTTTGAATTAGGAAATGCTGTTTTAGAATTTAGCACAACACGAATGCGATTTACAGGAACAGGTAGTATTGATAAATGTTATCAAGCAAAAGAACCTGAACTCATTTTTGATTATGAAAATAATGGTTGTGTGGCAGTTAATCAATTAAAAGGATTAATTAATTATGGTCCAATAGAAGCATATGCTAATAGAAGTATCAGGTTAGCGGTGCTGTCTCCGAGAGAATGTGCAGAAGATATATGGAATCACCTAAATAAACTGAATATGTATCATGCCACAAAGTTAAAGCAGGATGGGGCATTTTTGCCTGAATATATAGGTTTTCAAAATGTATTTAGGTGCGGATTGGATATACCAAATGGAAATGATGTAAAAAGATTTATGGGATATTCATTAAGTAAAGCATTAGAGGTGGATGCTGAAAGATATTTTAATGTCATTTGTCAATATATTGATAGGTTAGAAAGAGAACGGCATCAATTTGATGTTTTGATAATTTATATACCTAAACAGTTAAGTAAAATGCGGGAGTTAAAGAACGATAAAATTTATTTTGATTTACATGACTCACTTAAAATTTATTGTGCAGGGAAGGGTATTGTTACACAAATAATAGAAGAACGGTCTGTCCATACTAATAGTGATATGGCAAAAATTATTTGGGGGCTTTCTACTGCTATATATGCAAAAGCTATAGGAAAATTATGGAAGCCTAAAGCAACAAGATATGATACAGCATATATTGGATTAAGCTATGTACAATCAGTAAAAAATAATGAAAGAATATCAATTGGTTGCAGTCAGCTATTTGATTCGGAAGGAAATGGCATGAAATTATACCTGCGTCCGTTAAAGAATCCACAGATTATACAGAAGAATCCTTATATGAGAAGTGAAGATGCTTGTCGTTTGATGAATAATTTGAAAAAAATTTATGATGAATCAATTCCTTTGCATAAACTGAATCGAATTGTAATACATAAGACAACTCATTTTACTAAGGAAGAAATGGAAGGCATAACAAAAGGTTTTGCAAGTGTAGATAATATTGAGTTGTTGCAAATTCAAGAATTTACTGCATGGAGAGCGATTAGATTTCAAAATGATAATGTCGCACCATTTCCAATTCAAAGGGGTACGGTCATTCCTCTCGATAAAGATACATTTCTTGTTTGGACACATGGCAGTGTTCAACACGAAGAATTGGCAGGAAAGAATATGAATTATTATAAAGGTGGAAGGGGAATACCAGCTCCATTATTGGTAAGAAGATTTATGGGAAAATCTTCGGCAGAAGAATTGGTAGATGAGATTTTAATGCTTACAAAAATGAACTGGAATAGTGGGGACGGATTATATAAAATTTTGCCTGTAACGCTAGATTTTGCCAAGACATTATCGAGGGTTGCTAAGCAAGATTTAGTTGTTTATGATAGACCATATGATTTTAGATACTTTATGTAATTAATTAGTTTTTGGTCAGAAGGGAAGGTACAATCATGGCAATTCTAACAAATATAAAAACATTACTATCCGGCGAAGTCGTCGAATGGGCAAGAATTGAATTTAAAGAAACATGGGATCCGGCAGCTTCCTTGAAAACTGTTTGTGCGTTTGCCAATGACCTTGATAACTGGGGCGGTGGCTATATTGTCATAGGCGTGGAGGAAGAGGATGGCCGCCCGGTATACCCGCTAAAGGGTGTGCCAGCTGAAAAGCTTGATAAATATCAGAAGGAAATATTTGCAAAATGTAAGCTTATTCGACCTGCATATATGCCGATTATTGGTGTAGAAACTTACCAGAATAAGACTTTTATAGTGATTTGGTGTCCTGGTGGTGAAACACGCCCATATTCATCTCCAAAAACAATGGATAAGGATAATAAGGAGCGTATTCACTATATTCGTAAGTCTTCTAATTCTGTGGAACCAACCGATGATGAGGAAAAGGATTTGTTTAACCTTGCAAATAGGGTTCCGTTTGACGATCGAGTAAATCATAAGGCGGAGATGTCGGATTTAAATATTACGCTTATTCAGAATTACCTGAAAGAGGTTAAAAGCTCTTTGTATGAGAAATCAAAAACGGGGGACTTTGTTGAAGTGTGCCAGGATATGAATATTGTTAGCACCTTGCCAGAATACATTAAGCCGAAGAATGTGGGTTTGATGTTCTTTAGCATGGAGCCGGACAAGTTCTTTCCGTATACCCAGATTGATGTAGTTCAGTTCCCGAGTGGACTTGGTGGTGATGATATTATCGAGAAAACTTTTAAAGGACCAATTCATCAACAACTTCGGGATGCGTTGCAGTATATCAAAAATGTTATTATAACAGAAAAAGTTGTAAAACATCCTGATAGGGCGGAAGCAGATCGTTTCTTTAATTTTCCGTATGCAGCGGTGGAGGAAGCATTATCGAACGCTGTATATCACCGTGCCTATGATGAGCGCGAGCCAATCGAGGTACGTGTTGAAAATGACAGAATAGAAATTGTTAGCTTTCCGGGACCTGATCGCTCTGTAACGATTGAAGGGTTAAAAAGCTATCGCGTATCAAACCGCCGATATAGAAATCGTCGGATTGGTGACTTCTTAAAAGAATTGCATTTAACAGAAGGTAGAAACACCGGATTCAAGAAGATTTTGGATGCTTTAGAAGCAAATGGCTCTCCAAAGCCGGAATTTGAGACGGATGAGGATAGAAGTTATTTTATAACGAGGCTGTTTGTTCATGAAGCTTTTGTAAAGGCTGTGGAAGAATTAGAAATTGTTAATATATCTGATTGTAAAATGAAAAATGAAACGAGTTTTGAAACGAGTTTGGAACAAGTTTTGGAACAGAAGAATTATAAAAAACTGGAACCGATTATTAAATGGTTAGCTAAAGAAGATATTATCAACATTCAGGAAGTAATGGAATTGACGCATAAATCTAGAACTACAGCATGGAGATATATGCAGATATTAGTTGAGTGTGGTGCGGTTGAAGCGGTGGGTAATACCAATAATGTAAGTTACCGAAAAGTGCAGATGAAATAAAGAAACTTCGCTCATAAAAATGAGCGAAGTTGAGAGAAACAATATGTAAAATTATCAGAATAGTATCAGAATCAGTAGATAAATCAGCAGAATATAAAATTTGAAGTAGATAAAGTGCATAGAAATATTGAATGAAGAAATAAAGGATTTTAGATCATGAAAGAAAAAATAAAAGATACTATAGTCGATTTATTATTAGACGGTGTTAAGGAAAAATTAGATAGTGTTAAGGAAAATTATAAATGGCAAAAGCTATTTGTTTCCACAGGGGATTTTTTTGTGAATAATCCGGATGTTTTGGTGAAATTCGAAGATGATTTATATTCCGTATTTTCAAAGGATAATCTAATTAGGATAGCGAAAAGATTAAAAGATAAGAATGGATATGATTTTTCGCAATTACTTCATAATGAGTTATATGATTTGATGGTGAGTTATGAAATTCCGATAATGGAGACAGAAACGTATATTCATCACTTTATGCAGGTTATAATAAATTATTTAGAAGAAAATGATCCGGATAAAGCATTGGAAATGTTTTTGGGTGATATGAGAAAGGAAATCGGAACTTATTTTGCTACATTAGAATCAAAATTGGAATTAGTTTTAAAGCAAATCTCAAAGTTAAATAAAGAGAAAATAACTACCTATTCAATAGCGGATATTGATGCGCAGATTAGGAGAGAAACAAAATATAAACGAATGGGACTTGATTTTTTCAAACTTGATGATGAACAATTTGAAACAAGATTCCAAAATTCTCTAAATGATACAAGGGTATATGTTGTTGGGAAATCGAGAGAAGAGACAACTTATAGAATTTTAAATGAATTAAAAAATAAGAATTCAGAAAGAATCTCATTGGTGATTAAGTCGGAGAAAGAGTGGAATAAATTACAACATTCAAATTTGTCAGGAAATATTTTGATTCCGTTTTTTTATGCAGAGAGGATAGTGGTAATTCCTAATAATACCAATATTTTTATATATGGTGAAGATGAACCTTGCTATACACAGAATAAATTGATTCTGAGAAAAAGGACAAAAAGAAATATTATAGATTCATTAGAAGAACTGGGTATAGATGCAAATGAAGCCTATAAGATGGTGGATAATACCCATGGATTATATGTGCCATTAAAGAAAAAGCTTTTTGATGGTGCGATGTATGATAAGCCAGATTGGGTAGAAGGCCATTCAGATGTGGTTATAGCTGCTCTTTTATGTGGTAAATGGACTGAAGCAACCGGAGATGTATTGGTTTTCGAAGAATTGTCTGGAAAAGCATACAGTGACTGCAAAAAAGAATTGGGAAAGTATTTACATAGAGAAAATCCATACATAGTATCGAATAATAGCTATAGAGGGAGCAATATGCAACTTGCTAGTGTAGAAGATGCATGGGAAGAGTTAGATCTTTATATAAATGATGAGATGTGGGATAAATTTATAAGTCTATTTTATGAGGTTTTGATAGAATCAGAGCCTATTTTTGAGTACCCTTTTGAAAAGCATTTTGAGGCGAGTATTTACGCAAAGAAACCAGAGTGGTCTCCAACGTTAAAAAAGGGGATGATAAGAACTCTTATTATGCGTGCGTATTATAGAGGGCATGAAGAAAATCAAAAGCAAATTGATAATATAGTAGCAAAAGTTTTGGATACTATTACCAGTAAAGAAAGATGGGGATATATTTCACAATATTTGCCAGAGTTGTGCGAAGCTTCACCGGAAAGTGTTTTAAGAAAACTAGAATCTGAAATAGAGGTATCCCAAGGTTTAATCGACTTGTTTGCAGAAAAAGGTGGAGACTTTATGACAAGTCGGCATTACTATACCAATGTTTTATGGGCCGTAGAACAACTAATTCAGCAAAAGAAATATGTTGCAAGAGCTTTAGAGTGGTTATGGGAGATAGACTCACATAATATTAAATTTAGTATAAGTAATAGCCCTAAAGGTGTGTTAGAGGTGGTCTTTTGTGCTTGGATTAATGAGAGTGCATTGACGGTTGAACAGAAAATTGAGTTAGCAAGGAATGCAATTGGACGATATCCAAATGCTTGGGATGTTATTGCATCTAAATTGCCACATGGGACGAGTTCAATATGTTTAACATTGAATACACCTAAATACAGAAGAATAGATGAACCAGAAGAATTATACGTACATGAAGTAAATAAAACATATATTGAATATCTGAGAATGTGCATTGATACAGCACACACGGACGCTGATAGATGGATTAAAATACTTCAGCATGTAAATTCTTATGATATAAAGATTCAAAAAGAAGTATTTGAAAAATTAGTGCTTATTTGTAAAAAAATGAGTGACGAGGAAAAGATTAGGGTAAAAAATGAAATCAGATATGAGATATTTAGGCATAGATATTTTGAAGATGCAGATTGGAGTATGTCAGAAGAAGTATTGTGTGAATATGAATGCGTAATGAATAAAATAGTTGTAGATGAAAAAATTTATGACTATTTGTATATTTTTTCACATGTATATGATTTTCCATTGCTGAATCCTATTCCATATTCTAAAGAAGAAAACATGGAAATACATGATAAAAATTATATATTGAGAGTGGAAGAGATTAACGCAAGAATCAAGGAATTTAAGGAGAAAGGATATTCAATAGATAGATTAATTCAATTGGCTGTGAGGGAAGAATATGACGTAGTAGGTGAAGTCCTGGCACAGTTTTATTGTGATGGGTTGTTTGATGAGAAAGTATTTTGTTCTCTAATGGCAAATGATAAAGAAGGAAAATATGTTTATGACTATGTAAGGTATCTTTATAAAAAAGGAATTATAGATTTAAGCGAGGTTATAGAAAAGGTTAAAAGTATATCTGATAATAAAAATCTTCTAACAAACTTGATTTCATTAGAATTTATAGAGGATTATGAAAATGCTCTTATTGTGAAGGAAAATGAAGATATCAAGAAGATGTATTGGAGCAGAAATGTTCGATTAAGGATATCAGATAAAGCAGAGCATAGAGTGTTTATATGGGCGATAAATGAGTGTAAAAAATATGGTTCATTCCATACATATTTAGAATTGTTGTATGATATAAAAGATAAAATTTCTGTTCAAGAATTATATAAAGCTACACTTGAAATATCTGCTATGAAAAGTGATGTTGCCAGTTCTATGACTGATTATTACCTTAAAGAAATATTTGATATTCTACAACAAACTTTTATAGATGATGATGAAAAATGTGCAGAATTAGCAACATTAGAGTGGATGTGCAGAAATGTGCTTGAATGGGAGCATATGAAATGTATGCAAAAGATTATGAAGGATGATCCGACCTTTTATGCGTTGTTAGTTAGTATTATATATAAGGCGGATGATAATGAAAATATTGACGAAGAAAAGAGAAGATTGGCCAATAAGGTTTATTCGGGTTTTGATAAAGCAAAGTTTTGCCCAACAGAAAAGGATGGGGAAGTCATATATGAAAATCTGAAAAAGTGGATAAAGAAGTTTAAAGAGCTACTGATTAACCAGAAGCAGGAAAGACTATTCGGGAATTTGGTTGGACGTTTATTGGCATATTCACCAATTGGGGAGGATGGTTATAGTCCGTGTGAAGCTGTGCGTATGATTATAGAAGAATATTACACAGATTCGTTAAAAACTGCCTATGTGGTAGCAGAAGAAAACAAACGTGGAGTGCATACGGTTGATGCTGGTAAATCTGAGCTGATATTACATCAAAGATATCAAAAGAATGCGGAAGCATTACAAGAACGCTATCCTTATACTGCAGATATATATTTTGCAATTAGTGATAATTATAAACGCGAAGCTGAATATGAAAGAAAGCGTGCAGAAGATGAATGGTAGGAAAAAATATGTAGGTGAATTGTATAGCTTTTATAGAAAAAATAGACCTATTGGAAAGGGAGGCAATGGGGCTGTGTATGAAGTGGAACTTCTATCTGATAATGGATTGGGGGTTCCTATGGTGGCTAAATTTTTTGAGTATGAAGGCACAGATAAGGAAAAAAGATATAAGAGATATAAGAACGAGATAATTGCTTTAAATGAGTTGGTCCTGTGTCAAGATTTAGCACAAAATAAAAAGAGAAGTTTTGCCAACCAGGCTGCCGGCAAACAAAATGGATGCCGCCTGTACAATACAGGATAGCATCCATGTGTTCAGCCTAGTTCATAAATATGTGTCCAGGATTCTGGGTACATATCATCCGTATGGCAGGAACATCAGAGGATTTTGTCAAAGTTCACAAAAATATTATAAATATTTTATTAAATATTCCAGATAGACAACATATATTTTTTCTGATACGATTACATACAGTTATTAAATAGTTACGAATCAGAAGGATTGTTACTGAAATATTTATTTATCGTCAGGCAAGACCTTATAGTAGTATAGGAATAGGTTTTCTATATACTGTAATGGTCTTTTTTTTGTCTGGCAGCGGGGGAACAGGAATATGGTTATCCATAAGATTTTGAATAATAATCTGATACTGTCCAGGGATGGACAGGGACATGAAGTTATTGTAAAGGGCTGCGGAATTGCCTTTCAGAAAAAGAAAGGACAGCAAGTGGAGGAGTCCAGGATCGAGAAAATCTTTACTGCGGAAAATGCCCAGATCAGCAAGGAGATACAGGGTTATCTGACTGCTATTCCGGAAAAATATCTGGATTTTGTGGGAGCTTTTGTAAATGAAGTGAAGGAAAAAGAGGGGATGAAATTAAATGACAGTATTTATTTTTCCCTTAGCGACCATATCATGGGTGCAATCTCCAGACTTGAAAACGGGATCCGCCTTCAGAATATGCTGCTTCTGGATATCAAGCAGCTTTATCATAAGGAATATGAGATCGGCTTGGAATTACTGAAAAAGGTAAATGAGATGTTCGAGGTAGATCTTTCTGCAGATGAAGCAGGATTTTTTGCATTGCATTTTGTGAATGCGGAAGACGGCGGCAAGACAGACAGCTATCAGATTTCCATTATCGTACATCAGATCCTGGACATTGTGGAGAAGTATTATGACAATATGGAATTTCAGGAGGATAATCTGTATTATCAGCGGTTTCTCACGCATCTGAAATATTTTGCCCAGAGATTCCTTCATAAAGAGCTTCACTATGATGAGAATCAGGAGCTTTTCAAGATCATCAAGGAGCAGTACAGAGAAGCTTACGGCTGTGTAAAAATGATCTATCTTATGATGGAAGAGGAATATAAATACGCTATGACTGAGGACGAAATGCTGTATCTGACGATTCATATCCAGAAGATCACAGAAGACCATAAACGTCTGAAAAATCTGTGAAAAGAGATTGTTTTATAAATTAGGTGTTAATGGATTGTTACTGAAATACGTGCCATGTGCGTATCTTTTCAGGCAAGACCTTTAATATAAATTTCAATATTTATTATTAAAGGAGGTCCCCAAATGAAAAAGGACTATGCAAAAACTGCAGACACACTGATTGCAGCGCTGGGCGGAAAAGATAATATCACCCGTCTGTTCCACTGCATGACAAGGCTTCGTTTCTATGTGAAAGACAGATCGAAGATCAACGAGAAAGAGATTTTAAAGCTTTCTGAGATCTCCGGCGTTAACTGGCATGAAGATCAGTTCCAGGTTATCGCAGGAAACGAAGTAAACGCTGTTTACAAGGCATTGGAAGACAAAGGCGTTCCTACCGATGATGCACCGGCAGCGAACTCTGACAGCTCAAAGAGTGTTGTTTCAAAAGTTATCGATGCCATCACCGGATGTATGACCCCGATGATCCCTGCCCTGACTGCAGCCGGTATGATCAAAGTTGTACTTACCCTGCTGACAACTTTTCATCTGGTATCAGAAACAAGCAGTACCTACCAGGTGATCAGTTTTATCGGAGATGTTACTTTCTACTTCATGCCGTTCCTGATCGCAGCAAATGCTGCCAAGGTTTTCCGCGTGAACCAGTCACTGGCGCTGTTTATTGCCGGTGTTTACTTAAGCCCTACCTTTGTAACTATGGTAGCTGGTGATGCGGCCATCACACTGTTTGGTCTGCCGATCACAAAAGCAACTTATTCTTATTCCGTTATTCCGGTTATCCTGATGGTATGGATCACACATTATATTGAGATTCTGGTTGATAAGATCACACCGAAAATGGTAAAACTGATCCTGAACCCGACACTGGTAATTCTGATCAGTGCACCGATCGCCCTGATCGTAGTTGGACCGATCGGAACAATTATTGGTAACGGACTTGCGGTAGCCATCAACTTCCTGTCCGTAAAACTTGGTTTCATTATTGTAGGTATCCTTGCAGCAACCTTCCCGTTCATCGTTATGACCGGTATGCACCATGCGCTGACACCGATCGGACTGAATGCCATTGCAACCGGTGGTAGCGATACACTGATCTTTGTATCTCAGGTATGCTCTAACCTTGCACAGTCCGGAGCTTCTCTTGCAGTAGCTGTAAGATCCAAGGACAGCAACATGAAACAGCTGGCAAGTGCAGCCGGTGTTTCCGCTCTTATGGGTATCACAGAGCCTGCTCTGTATGGTGTTACACTGAAACTGAAAAGACCGGTTGTAGCAGCTTCCATCGCAGCCGGAATCGGTGGTATCGTAGGAGGACTTCTTCAGGTTTCTCTTTACATTGCACAGAATTGTATCATGGCGATCCCGGCGTTTATCGGCGAGAAGGGATTAAGCAATCTGATTTATGGAATCATTATGATCGTGGTATCTTTTGTAGCTGCTTTTGTTCTTACACTTATCTTCGGATTTGAGGATGTAAAGGCTGAGACAGAGGATGAAGTACAGAACACAGATACAGAAAAACAGCCAGTACAACAGAACGCTCCGCTTGTAGATAAGATCGAGCTTTGTGCACCGGTAGCAGGAACTGTAAAAGCACTTTCCGATGTTCCGGATAAAACTTTTGCTGATAAGGTTTTAGGTGACGGAGCAGCGATCGTTCCATCAGAAGGAAAGGTTTATGCACCGGCAGATGGTACGGTGGCAAATATCATGGAGAGCAAACATGGAATCATGTTTGTGACAGAAAGTGGAGTAGAAATTCTGATTCACATCGGACTTGATACTGTAAATTTAAATGGTAAATATTTTAAATCCCATGTTTCTGAGGGAGATAAGGTAAAAAAAGGAAAGCTTCTTGTGGAATTCGATATGGATGCCATTAAGAAAGAAGGATATGATCTGATCACACCGGTTGTTGTGACCAATATTTCTGATTATATCAAAGCAGTATGCATGGAAAAAGAAGATGCAGCTGTAAATGCAGGAGATAAATTTCTGACTATTGTATAAGAATAACAACGAAACATCAGGCGGAGATAACAGATCCGCCTGATGTTTGTAAAAAGGAGAAAATTAAAAAATGAAAAATTATAACCGTATGCCGGAAAAATTTCTCTGGGGCGGAGCAACTGCTGCAAACCAGTATGAAGGCGGTTGGGATGAGGATGGCAGAGGCCCGTCCATTGCAGATGTCCTGACAGGAGGAAGTGTGGATAAGGAACGTCGTCTTACACCGCCGGCACCGTTACCGGAAGAATTTTATCCCAATCACCAGGCAACTGATTTTTATCATCACTGGAAAGAGGATATTGCTCTTTTTGCAGAGATGGGATTTAAGGTATATCGTTTTTCTATTTCTTGGTCCAGAGTGTTCCCAAACGGGGATGAGGAAACTCCAAATGAGGAAGGTCTTAAGTTCTACGACAATGTGATCGATGAGTTGAGAAAATATAACATTGAGCCGCTGATAACGATCTCTCATTATGAGAATCCCCTTCATCTTTCTCTGGAGTATGGCGGATGGAAAAACCGTAAGATGATCGATTTCTATCTTCGATTTGCAAAGGTTTTATTTGAGAGATATAAAGGTAAGGTAAAATATTGGCTGACTTTTAATGAGATCAATATGCTGACGCAGGACTTTGGTGCGGTATTCTGTGCAGGAATGCTGGACCCGAAGGATGTATGTGAGCAGAGCCGTTATCAGGCAATGCATCACCAGCTGGTAGCAAGTGCACTTGCAGTTTCCATGGCTCATGAGATCAATCCGGAGTTTATGCTTGGCTGTATGCTTGCTTATCACAATGGTTATCCATATACCTGCCATCCGGATGATATCTTATATGCACAGCAGTTTGGGCAGATCCACAATTCCATTGCCGGTGATGTTCATGTAAGAGGATATTATCCGGGATTTGCAGCGAGATACTTTGAGGAGCACGGAATCCAGCTGGAGGTTCTTCAGGAGGATAAAGAGATCCTCAAGAAGGGTACGGTGGACTTTTTCACCATCAGCTATTATTCCAGTAGCTGTGTCAGCGTGACAAAGGACGGAGAGAAAACGGCCGGAAATGGAAGTGACAATCTGAAAAATCCATATCTGAAAGCTTCCGACTGGGGCTGGCAGATCGATGCAACTGGTCTTCGCTATGTTCTGAACCAGATCTATGACCGCTATCAGATTCCAATCATGATCGTGGAAAATGGTCTTGGGGCGGTGGATCAGCTGACAGAGGATGGAAAGATTCACGATGATTACCGTATTGAATATATGCGCCGCCATATAGAGCAGATGAAGGAAGCAATCCATGACGGAGTAGATCTGATCGGCTACACCTGCTGGGGCTGTACAGATCTTGTCAGTGCCTCCACCGGAGAATTCAAGAAGCGTTATGGTCTTATCTATGTAAATAAAAATGATGACGGGACCGGAGACTTTTCCAGAATCCGCAAAGATTCTTTTTACTGGTACAAAAAAGTGATTGAATCCTGCGGGGAAGAGCTTTAACTGAATCAACTGCGAAGCAGTTATCTGGTGTAGAATTATGTGGCGAATGCGGTTGCTTTTATCCGGTTGATGACAAAATCCTGGAGTATGACAATGTACTCCGGGATTTTTTGGAAAGGTTGCTGATGCACCACTACGTCTACAGCTAACAACAGCAACACCAAGTTTTCCTTCAAACTTACCACTTCCTGCAAAAATGCTCGGTCAAGAAATGATGTAACTGTCCACTTGCCCCCGCATAATAGACTGGAGAGCCTAATACGATTCCGTCTATTGCAAGAGCATTTTTAGAGGGTGCACCGGAAGAACTTACAGCAAAGGATGGCGTTTACCGGCATATGGCAAAGACACAGCTTCAGGCAGCAGGCTGGAAATTGTAAAAAGCAGTTGACCTCCCCTTTATTCCGTCATAAGATAAAAAAGATAGCGAGTATGCTATTACGGAAATAGATAACGGAGGAAAAAAGAAAATGAGTTTTTCAGAAAGAAAAAACACAAAAGATGGTATGGCAGCAGGTCAGAAAGCCAGCGTAGATAATATTTATGCGCTGGATGGCAAAGTGCCGGTTTTAAATGCAATTCCATTTGGCTTGCAGCATATTTTAGCTATGTTTGTAGCCAATATTGCACCGATTCTGATTGTGGCAGGGGCCTGCGGAATGGATGCAAAGAATACGGCGATGATTATTCAGAGTGCAATGATGATTGCTGGAATCGGAACATTGATTCAGTTATTCCCAATCTGGAGAATCGGTTCGAGACTTCCGATTGTCATGGGAATTTCCTTTACCTTTGTATCCATTGCCTGTGTCATTGGCGGACAGTATGGCTATGGAGCAATCATGGGAGCGGTTCTTGTTGGAGGTATCGTAGAAGGTGTCCTTGGACTTTTGTCCAAATACTGGATGAAGCTGGTAACGCCGATTGTTGCAGCAACCGTTGTAACAGCAATTGGATTTTCTCTGCTTGAAGTAGGTGCAGATTCCTTTGGTGGTGGCAGCAGCAGTGCAGATTTTGGATCTGCAACCAACTGGATACTTGGAACTGTGACACTGGTATGCTGTATCGTATTTAATATTGTAGCAAAATCCTATTTCAAACAGTTATCCGTACTGTTCGGACTGATTGTAGGATATATCGTGGCACTGTGTATGGGGGTAGTTGATTTTTCTGCACTTTCCGATACAAGTCTTCTGGCACTGCCACATCTGATGCCTTTTAAAATGGAATTTCATGCAGATGCCATTATCGCATTTGTTCTGATATTTTTAGTATCGGCAACCGAGACAATCGGAGATACTTCGGCACTGGCATCATCCGGCTTAAACCGTGACGTTACTACAAAAGAAACTGCGGGCTCGCTTGCCTGTGACGGATTTGTCAGTGCATTATCTTCGGTATTTGGCTGTATGCCGATTACATCCTTCAGCCAGAACGTAGGTCTGGTTGCCATGACCAAGGTTGTAAACCGTTTTGTCATTGCAACAGGAGCTATAATTATGATTCTGGCAGGAATTTTTCCGGTAGTGGGCGCAGTACTTGCCACACTGCCAAGTGCCGTTCTGGGTGGATGTACGATTATGATGTTCGGAACTATCGTAATCAGTGGACTGCAGATGATTGGAAAATGTGGATTTTCCCAGAGAAATATCACCATATCGGCACTGTCCTTAAGTATCGGATTAGGCTTTACCCAGCTGCCGGATTTATTTGCAATCTTCCCAGACATTATCCGTTCTATTTTTGCGGAAAACTGTGTAGCAGTTGTATTCCTTACTGCCATTATTTTAAATCTTGTATTGCCTAAAAATATGGAAGTAGAACGTCAGGAAAAGTAGCAGAGGAGAGCATATGAATATAGCAGTATATTGCGGTTCATCCGCAGGAAGTAAAGAAGCATATACCATCGGTGCAGTAGCCCTTGGTATGTGGATTGCAGAGAACGGACACACGCTGGTATATGGTGGAGCTCGTGGCGGATTGATGGGAACCATAGCCAATTCCGTCTTATCCAATGGTGGGAAAGTAATCGGTGTACTGCCGCAGGTGGAATCCATTCAAAACCGCAGACACCAGTTTTTAACAGAGTACATAGATACGAAAGACATGGCAGAGCGGAAAGCGAAAATGATAGAATTAGCAGATGCTTACATCGCACTGCCGGGTGGTCCGGGAACCTTAGACGAGTTATCGGATATCATATCCCTGCAGCGTCTTCACATCAATGAGAATCCATGCATTCTTTATGATATTGATGGCTTCTATCAGCCACTGAAAGCATTTTTCGAAGAAATGCAGACCTCAGGCTTTGCAGCAAAAGAAGATTTTAACCGGGTACTGATTTCAAAGGACTTATCGGAAATTGAGACATTTATTCTGAGTCGTTGAAAGAAGATTCTGGAAAGTCAGGGCAGAGGTCAGCAATATAAAATACAGACAGAAAAGAAAACTTATAGAAAAAAACTCATAGTAAATTCCGACTGGGAATCTGCTATGAGTTTTCTTTTATCCTAACAACTGTTCTACATAATCTTTGATTGCCAGATTATCTTCCGGCATCTGGCAGCCGACGATATACATGCCTTCGTCGTCGGAACTTCGGATAATATGACCTTCCAAAGCAGCCTGATCTGGTAAATCAAAGGAAAGGATATTTAAGAGAATATCAGTCCCTTTGCTATCTGCAAAGAACGGTGCATCGCAAAGGAAAGCAAATCCGTTGGCACTGATATTTTCCATACGTCCATGGAAGGTTTCTCCGGTGTTCTTAACTGTAATATTACAGAAATTGGAAAGGTCGGCACGAGGATATTTCCGTCTGTTTAAAATATTTGGACTGCCGGTGATTTCTACGACGAAATCAGAGGTTATTTTATCTACATGGATGGAAGCATTATCCCAGCAGTATAGTACATTTCCAACAGTAATCTGGATGGAACAGGATTCACTGTTACGAAGAGAAAGCTTTTCTTCCAGGGAAAGTATAATCTGGTTGGAATACTGTTTCAGAACTTCACCATGGAAATCATGGTCGGGGTTTTTCGTCAGGCGGATAGTTGCTTTCATACCAGGATTGATATCTTCAATACCCATGAAGCCGCCGATTCCAAGCTTGCACATTAACGCCTGGATTTCATTTTCTATGCTGTTAATATTGTTAGCACTTTCATCATATTTACTTACCATACGCTGACTGATATCATCGGAATCATGAATGCAGAGTGTCATGGTATCGACAATTTCAGAAATATACTTCATGTTTTCTACTAACTGTCGGTTTGATGTTTCCACTTCTTTGATTGCATTGTCAATGACCTGTATATGCTCACCCATCTGAGATGAGTCAGCGGTAATTTTATTTACGTTTTCGCCGGTCAGTGTGACTTTCTCAAGAGTAAGCTGAATAAGTTTTAAGGTCTCTTCAATGGATTTTGTCATCTTGCCGGAGATTTCATCCAAACGCATCAGCGCATCCTGGATCTGTTTGGATGAAGCCTTGGTTTCAGTGCTCAAGGTACGGATTTCTTCAGCAACAACAGCAAATCCTTTTCCTGCTTCTCCGGCTCTTGCAGCTTCGATGGAAGCATTTAATGCCAAAAGGTTTGTCTGACCGGAAATATTATCAATGGTTCCGGTTTCAGATTTTACTTTTTCAAATTCAGAAGTAAATTCCGTAAGAACCTGTTCTACTTCGCTGGAAAGCTTTGACATAGTGCCGGCAGTTGTAACCAGACCCTCTAAGTCGGTAGAACTAATCTGTGCATGGTGAATGGATTCATCCGTCAAAGATACCATTTCGTGAATCATGGATACAACATGCTCAACCTGGGAATTGATGTCAGTTGTCATATCAAGGGAAGAAGTCGTACGGTTCTGTAATTCCTGATTGTTGTTGGTCAGATTATTCATTCCTTTTAAGACAACGTCAGAACCGTGTTTATTTTCATTAGCCAGTTCCCGGACAACGGTAATGCCATCCATAACGTTATTGCTGGCAGTTTTCACCTTTTCTACGGTATTTACCACACGGTGTAAATCATTCTTAATGCTGTCTGTTAATGCACCGTCAGCTTCATTTAAGTGGCGGATGGACATGATATAACAGATATAGCACAGAATCAGGCAGGATATCTGCAGCTGATAATTCTTTACGTCAGTAGCAGTGGTGCAGCTTAATACCATATAGCGGTAAATAATACTGATTACTACGCTGATAGTATTTGCAATACCGCACTGCAGCATGAATTTCCGGTCTTTAAAAATAATTAAAAGACTGGTTACCGGCAGAATGTAGGTAAATGCAATTGGGGATGCTGTGGTACATAAAAGATAAGTATAAAAGATACCGTAACCAAGCACCAGTATATAGCGATAGATGTCAGTAGTTTTGCCTTTGATTTTTAGAAATAATTCTCCAATAAAAAATGGAATCCAGCAGAGCAGAACAAAATAGAGATACTGCTTCGATGGATAGAGACCGTTGGACATATCGGCACCATAGTTAGCGGTCAGCAGCAGGGAAAATACAAGCCAGATTCTGCGGGCTTTGATATTGGCCTTGGCTTTAAAAACATTTTCATCATAATTCATAGATATTCTTAATCCTTCTCTTTCGTACAATGATATAATAAGCTAAACTAATTCTAAGCCATTTTTTTGTGGTTTTCAAGGTATTTTATGGAAAACATAGCTTGCTTTTTTGTGGGGAATGTGTATAATGAAAATCGTTGAAAAACGGGGTGCTCGCACAGGCGGGCTGAGAGTAAGCAGAAGCTTTAACCCAGAACCTGATTTGGATAATGCCAACGTAGGGAGATAACGAAACGCAGGTGCGATTACTTAGTGTGCAGGAATCTTTTTTACAGAGGTCCTGCACTTTTGTTTTTGCAGGTAGTGAGGAGAAATCACATATGAATATTACAAGAGAACAGCTTCTTCTTTATGCCGTTACCGACCGTAGCTGGCTTAAGGGAGAGACCTTATATGAGCAGGTAGAAAAAGCATTGAAGGGCGGAGTTACTTTAGTGCAGCTTCGGGAAAAAGAATTATCTGAGCCGGAATTTGAAGCAGAAGGCAGAAGCCTTTTGGAACTCTGCCACCGTTATAGGGTACCATTGATCATCAATGATAATGTGGAACTGGCAGAAAGGATAGGAGCCGATGGCGTGCATGTGGGACAGTCCGATATGGAGCTGACCCGTGCAAGAGAAATTCTTGGAACAGATAAAATCATCGGAGTGACTGCGAAAACAATAGAACAGGCACAGGCAGCAGAAAGAGCCGGTGCAGATTACTTGGGAAGCGGAGCTGTATTTGGCAGCAGCACCAAGACTGATGCAAAGCCGATGGAACTAACCCTGCTGCAGGAAATCTGTCAGAGCGTCACCATCCCCGTAGTCGCAATTGGCGGCATCAACCACGATAACATCCTGAAATTAAAAGGATGCGAAATTGCAGGAGCAGCAGTTGTAAGTGGAATCTTCGCATGTGAAGACATCGAAGAGGGAACGAAAGAACTGTTGCAAAAAGTAAATATGGTAGTAAAAAATCATGAATAAGATAGGACATAAAAAAGTCTTACTTATATAAAGTGCAGATGATGATAAGATGAGTCTTATTTTGAATGAGGAAACACGCTGTCCTTGGAATACCATTTCTTTGTCTTTCCTGGGACACTTGGATTTCCCCTATTCAACAGGCAACGCCGGCATCATGGATGTGCCGGCGAGGCGGAATGGAGCATGGATGCAACTTTTCGCCGTTTGCCGGAAAAAAGATATACTTATGGGAAATTCTAGTGACCCTGAAAGACAAAGAAGGTATGCAAGGGCAGCGGGATTGCTCATTGGAAATATAGTAAGATATATCATCGCCTGCAATGTAATAACAAACCACAGCGGCAGATTGGGGGCACCACCTTAGGTCGCTATACAAAATTAATGCAAAGGAGACAAATGTATGAACACAGCATTAACAATCGCTGGAAGTGATTCCAGTGGAGGCGCCGGCATCCAGGCAGATATTAAGACGATGACCGCCAATGGCGTATACGCCATGAGTGCGATCACGGCACTTACTGCCCAGAATACAACCGGCGTAACAGACATTATGGAGGTAACTCCAGAATTTTTGGCAGAGGAGCTGGATCGTATTTTTACGGATATATATCCGGATGCAGTGAAGACCGGAATGGTCTCTTCAAGTGCTCTGATAGAGACAATTGCGGACAAACTGACAGCGTACCACGCAAAAAATATAGTCGTGGATCCTGTTATGGTAGCGACCAGCGGAGCAAAGCTCATCAGCGATGACGCTATCGGTACATTGAAAACTAAATTATTGCCTCTGGCAACTGTTATAACCCCAAATATCCCGGAAGCGGAAGTGCTTTCCGGTATGGAGATAAAGACAGAAGCAGATATGGAAAAAGCAGCAGAAATCATTTGTAAAACCTTCGGTTGTGCCGTGCTGTTAAAAGGCGGACATCAGTTAAATGATGCCAATGATTTGCTCTGGCAGAAGGACAAAGAGCCGGTATGGTTCCACGGAAAGAGAATTGACAATCCAAACACCCACGGAACCGGTTGTACCTTATCATCTGCCATAGCATCTAATCTTGCCAAGGGACGCAGCCTGGAAACATCCGTGCAGTACGCAAAGAATTACATATCCGGCGCACTGGCAGCCATGTTGGATCTGGGAAAGGGAAGCGGCCCGATGAATCACGCATTTGCAATAGAAGGAGAATATACCAATGAATGAGAAGAAGACATCTGTATTCAGTAACGGATTAATCTGGTTTGGAGCCGGTGTATCCATTGCTGAAATTTTAACCGGAACATATTTTGCACCACTTGGATTTGGAAAAGCCATGGCAGCTATCTTATTAGGACACTTAATCGGTGGACTGATGATGTTTGCAGCAGGAATGATTGGTGCAAGAGAACGAAGAAGTGCCATGGAAACCGTAAAAATGAGCTTTGGAGAGAAGGGAAGTCTTCTTTTTGCAGCGTTGAATGTATTGCAGCTGGTAGGCTGGACTGCCATAATGATTTATGATGGCGCACTGGCAGCCAACGGTGTCATTCCGGTAGCAAACTGGTTCTGGGCAGCCATTATCGGAGTTCTCATTATCCTTTGGATCCTGATTGGACTTACGAATCTTGGGAAGCTCAATACCGTTGCAATGACCGCATTATTTATCCTGTCACTGGTATTGTTTAAAGTGATTTTTATTGGAAATGGAGCCATTCCGGCAATTGTGGATGATGGAAGCCTTACCTTTGGCGCAGCCGTAGAGCTTGCGGTAGCAATGCCACTTTCCTGGCTGCCATTAATCAGTGATTATACAAGAGAAGCAGAAAAACCATTTGCAGCAACCGCAGTCAGCGTTGTTGTATACAGTCTGGTCAGTATTTTCATGTATGTCATTGGTATGGGTGCAGCACTTATTACCGGTGAATATGATATTGCACAGATTATGTTAAAGACCGGATTTGGTATCGTAGGACTTGTGATTATCATTTTCTCAACAGTAACAACGACTTTCTTGGATGCTTATTCTGCAGGTGTTTCCAGTGTATCCATTTCTGAGAAAATCAATGAGAAATGGGCAGCAATTATTGTAACGGTAATCGGAACTGTTGCAGCAATTGTATATCCAATGGATAACATTACAAATTTCTTATATCTTATCGGTTCTGTCTTTGCTCCGATGATTGCCGTACAGATTGCAGATTACTTTATTTTAAAGAAAGCCAATGCAAAAGACATGGCATTTCAGTGGCGTAATCTTGGTGTCTGGCTTATCGGATTTGTGCTTTACCGTGTGCTGATGCACATTGATACTCCGGTTGGAAATACACTTCCGGATATGGTGGTTACCGTCATTCTCTGCGTGATTGTGGAAAAAGTTGCAGAAGCAGTAAAGAAAAACTAAGAGGTTCCCGTCCTCTCGGATGGGAACAGAAGAGAGGACAAAATGAATCACAAATCAAACTTAAAGAAATTAACCGTAACCGCAATTTTTGCAGCAATCGCAGTCGTAGGAAGCCTGTTTTCATTTCCGGTATTCGGCTCAAAATGTGCCCCGGTACAGCATCTTGTAAACGTACTGTGTGCTGTTCTAGTAGGACCTTGGTGGGGACTTGCCCAGGCATTTATTGCATCCTTAATCCGTAACCTTTTAGCATTGGGAAGTCCACTGGCATTTCCGGGAAGTATGTGTGGAGCACTTCTTGGCGGACTCCTTTATAAATATGGAAAGAAACTCCCATTTGCATATATCGGTGAGGTAGTAGGAACCGGAATTATCGGTGGAATGCTTTCTTATCCGGTTGCTTATCTGGTAATGGGAAATACAGCAGCTGCATTATTTACTTTTGTAGTACCATTCTTAATCAGTACCTGTGGCGGAACTATTATTGCAATGATTATTACCATTCCTTTAAAGAAATCAGGAATGTTAGCAAAAATGAAAGACAGTCTGGAGAACTAGAGTATGGAATTAGAAGCCGGAAAAATTGCAGAACTGCATCATGAGATAAAAAAGAAACGTCCGGTCATTCACTGTATAACCAATGCGGTGACCGTCAATGACTGTGCCAATATTCTGCTGGCAGCAGGCGCATCTCCGACCATGGCACATCATCCGCTGGAAGTGGAAGAGATAACAGAAGGGGCAGCAGCCTTAGTCTGCAATCTTGGAGCTATTGCGGATTTTGAAGCTATGGAAAAAGCCGGAAAGAAAGCGGATGAAATGGGACATGCCATTGTATTAGACCCGGTAGGAATTTCAGGTTCTACTTACCGGCGGATGCAATGCCAGACTTTGATAAAAGAAATTCACCCGACCTGCATTCGGGGAAATTATTCTGAGATTCGTGCACTGTTAAAGGACTGCAATACCGTAACCGGTGTGGATGCATCGGATAAGTCTATTGATGTGGAAAGCATGAAACAGTATGCGAAAGTACAGAAGACCATACTGATTGCATCCGGTGCAGTGGATGTGATTACGGATGGCGTAGAAGTCTTTGAATGCAGAAGAGGTCATGAAATGATGGCACATATTACCGGAAGCGGTTGTATGTCATCGGTTATGCTGGGTGCATTTCTTGGAACAGAAGCAACCATAGAAGCGGCAGCAGCCTGCTGCAGTTTTATTGGATTGTGCGGCGAGGCAGCCGCAGAAAAAACAAAGGAATGTCAGGGCGGTACCATGACATTCCGAAATGTTTTCATCGATGAAGTTTCGTTGATGACACCGGAGAAAATTTATGACCGGTATCAGGAAAAGTAGTTTTGTATACCAGATGATGCATTAATCATTTGGAGTATTGTGAAACCGGCCTTCCAATTCCTCCGTCTTTACAATATTGATAAATGCGTGTGGGTCGATGGAACGTATCATAGGAATTAACTGGCGCTTAGCCTCCGTATTAATGACGGAGTAGATAAGCGTCTTTTCTTTTTCTTCATAACAGCCAATGCCCTGAAAGAGGGTGGCATCGTGGTTGGTGGTTTCCCGGATCGCATGATAAATTTCATTGGATTTATCAGAAATAATAAACAGAGTCTCTTTCTTGTAACGCTTATAAAGCATCTGAATTACCTGTGTGCTGCAGAACTGGTAAATAATGGAATAAAGTGCAATAGACCAGCCAAAGAGAGCACCTGCAATGGCAAGGATAATGACATTGCCAAGGAGAATATAATTCCATGCATCAATTCCCTTCTGGGAAGAAAGATAAATACTGATAAAATCGGTTCCACCGGTAGTAGTTCCAACGTTTAAGCACAGGCAGATGGCAAATCCGTTTAAAAGACCACCGAACACACTGATTAAAAGAACATCCTGTGTAAATACATAAGCCGGCAGCAGGTCTACGAAAATACTGGATAAGAAAATCGTAAGAATCGAGTACCAGGTAAATTTTTTCCCAAGGAACCGGAAACCGATATAGATTGGGAAAATATTTAAAGCCACGTTGAAAAAGGTATATGGAATATCAATATGGAAAAAGGTCAGTCCGATTTCCTGCAAGAGCAGGGATACTCCGGAAAAGCCACCCGGAAATAATCCGGCAGTTTTCGCAAAACAACGCAGGTTCCATGCATACAGAATCGATGCAAAAAATACGATGAAAATCCGGAAGACCTGATAAAATTTTGGATGTTTGGACTCAATGGAAAGAAACATAATGATTACCTCCTGTTATCAGATTTTTTTATAGGGACTGTGTCCATAACACTTCTCACAGACCCGGAACGGATAACCTACCGGCAGCGTTACGCCGCAGTATTTACAGGTGCGGATATAATCCTTCTTATCTTTGGCAAGAAGCTTCATAATTGTATCTTCTGTCTTTTCCCGTTCCCGGTTTAATCGCTCGCTATCAGAAATTTTTCCCATTCTGGTGGAAAACTGATGGTACAAGTCCAACATTTTATAAAAAGTTTCGTAACGCATCAGTCCCTTGTCATTACACATAATCAGTGATGGAAAATGAAGGGAGACATCAGCAGTATAGGTTTTACAGTAATAGAGCCACAAATCAACGATATCCCGGTTTTTGATATCAATGGAGCAGGTCAGCATCCGGTAGAGTGTATGTTTATCCTCAAACCCATCGATTTCTTTACGGGCTTTATATGCCTTATCATATAGAAAGAGAATTTCGTCAATGCTGATTTTCTCAAAAGGAGCAGAGGGCTCTACGGATTTCCATATTTTTAAAATGGCATTTAATGGCTCGTCCATATCTAAAAGGACATGTGGGAAACCAAGGCTTACCTTCTTAATAACCGGTTCCGGCTGGTCAAAACGTTTGGCAATATAATTTCTGGCATCCTCGCCCATGGCATTGACATAACCGGTGTCATACATGCCAAACCGTCCGGCACGTCCGGCAATCTGCCGTATCTCCGGAATATTAAGCGGGCGGGTGGAAATGCCGTCATACTTTTCTGTCTGGATAAAAACAATTCTTCGTACCGGAAGATTCAGTCCCATACCGATGGCATCGGTGGAAACCACTACTTTTGTTTCGTGGCTTAAGAAAAGACGAATCTGTCTTCTGCGGATTTCCGGTGGAAGACTGCCGTAGATGACACTGGCACGAATTCCCTCACGTTCTAATCGTCCGGCAATGTCTAAGACAGCACGCTTGGTAAAAGTGATTAGTGCATCACCTTCTGTGACATCATCCGGAAAAACAAATGCCTCTTGCTCACAGACCAGTGCAGTTTTCCGTTCATAGTGGCGAACCTCAAAGGTGTCATCGCAAAGGGCTATGAGGTGGGTAACAACTTCCTCGGCAGCAGGACTCATGCAGATATGGATTTCATCTGCTTTTACCCCCAGAATAGCGCGGGTCCAGGAGTGCCCACGGTCACGGTCTGCAATCATCTGTGCTTCATCAATAACGGCAATATCATAGTGCTGTTCCATGTCCAACATTTCAATGGTAGAAGAAGTAATCCGGCTGTTTTCCTCCGGAATGCATTCCTCTCCGGTAAGCATCGTACAGGCAATGCCGGCATCTTTCATTTTCTCATAGATTTCCAGCGCCAGAAGACGCAAAGGACCAAGATAGACTCCGCACGAAGCCTCTTTTAAACGCTCTAATGCGTGATAAGTTTTGCCACAGTTGGTAGGACCAACATGCAGGATAAAATGCCGCTGCATGCCTCTGGTCTGTGGAAATTCTGTTTCCGGTTTCAACGGAACCATCCCGACAATCTGATGACGCATTCCAAATTGTCCATACTGATGGCACAAATCCTTTAAGGTGCGCCGGCAGATTGCAAGGGGCATTTCCTGATATAAAAAGTTTAAGAAACGCTCTGTAATTAATTCCGGTTCCTCGTCCCGCAGGGAACTGATATCAAGACGGACCAGCTCAGCAACAAGATAAGTCTCAAACTGCATAATATAAATGGGATTGGCATCCCGATAAACAAAATAGGAAAGATTACGGAGCTGACGGTGATAATTCTCCAGCTGCGGCTGCTTTATCTTCGGAGAATGGATAGCCAGCAGTTCCTTGGAAAGCCGCTGCATCCGCTTCGGATAAGGACCTGTTTCCGGTATCGTTTTTTTATGCTTCTTTTTCGCAAAGGTTTTATACTGGGCACAATAGAATTGTACCAATTTATCTGTCTGTATCATACGACCTCCATATCTATGCTAAGTATACCATTCTTTGGGTATGGTTGCAAAAGACATATTTTTCACTTTACAGGAAATTGCTTTCCTGTAAAGTAAGAAACGCTCCGCGAGGATGCGCACTGCGGCGTATAAGGTAGATGTCGCAAGCGACCGCCGCAGGCGCGAGAATGTGCCAAGGCACATTCTATGTTCTATGAAATCTCATCCACCGCTGGTTTGACTTCGGAGAAAATGGGTGTTACAATCGTTCGGTATGAAATGCTTTATGCAGGCGATGGGGAAAGCTTATAAGATAATACAAAATCATTGGTTATTCAGCAATTGCCTGTTTGGGACTGGAAAATCCCACAGTTCTAAAGTACATGTTTTTCTTTTTGCTATGAAAACAGTCTTTTCCATGTTTGACAGTAATACTGCACCGTTCGCTGAAATACGGATGCATTTTAAGGACTGTTAGGGGCACTTGGAATTTCGTCTGGCAACAGGCAACGCTGGTACAG
Organism: Roseburia sp. AF20-18LB; assembly: GCF_003461185.1. Taxonomy (NCBI): domain Bacteria; kingdom Bacillati; phylum Bacillota; class Clostridia; order Lachnospirales; family Lachnospiraceae; genus Roseburia; species Roseburia sp. AF20-18LB. The sequence goes on along the minus strand of NZ_QTWP01000002.1, from coordinate 230,137 downwards.
GGATGTACCAGCGAGGCACAGATGAACATGGATGTGAATTTGTGCCGGTTGCCAGACCGGGCAGATTGCAAATCGAAATTCCCTAGTGCCCTTTGCAGGACTTATGTGGCATCCGTATCCAGCGGACAGTACAGTATTCCAGTCAAAGCAGGCAAAAGACAGTTTACAATCAAGAAAAACATGCACCTAAGAACTGTTGGCATTTTCCGTTAAAAAACAGTTAATTGCTGAATAACCAATTGATTATATATATTAAGTTATAAGCTTTCCCCCTCGCCGGAGAAAGAAAGGAGACCGTGATGGAACACACAGTAGAAACTACGAAGAATCCGCTGGCGGAAGAAAAAATCGGGAAACTGATTGCCCGCTTTGCAATACCGGCAATCATCAGCATGCTGGTAAGTTCCCTTTATAATATAGTAGATCAGATATTTATCGGACAGGGCGTTGGCATGCTTGGAAATGCTGCAACAAATATTGCATTTCCGGTATCCATTATCTGCACGGCAACGGCATTGTTACTTGGAATCGGAAGTGCATCCAATTATAATCTGGAAACCGGAAAAGGAAATGTAGAAGAAGCAAACAAGATTGCAGGAACAGGACTGGGTCTGTTGTTTATCTGTGGAGTGATAATTGCAGTAATCGTATTGCTGTTTTTAAATCCGCTGCTGTATTTATTTGGTGTAACACCGGATGTGCTGCCATATGCACAGGATTATACATTTATTACAGCCTTTGGAATCCCGTTTCTGGTATCCACAACCGGCGGAACGCATCTGATCCGTGCGGACAGAAGCCCGACCTATTCCATGACCTGTATGCTTGTGGGTGCAATTATCAACACGATCTTAGACCCGTTATTTATTTTTACATTTAACTGGGGAATCAAAGGAGCCGCATGGGCGACTGTAATCGGACAGTTTGTATCAGGTCTGCTTGTTATTATATATTTTGTAAAATTCCGTAAAATGGAACTTCGGCTTTCCATGCTTCGTCCGAGGGTAAAATATATGAAAGCGATTGCAGCATTGGGAATGGCTTCCTGCATCAACCAGATAGCCATGGCAATCGTGCAGATTACCATGAATAATACGCTGCGTCATTACGGAGAAATGTCTGTATATGGAACAGATATCCCCCTTGCCTGCGTTGGAATTATCTCAAAAGTAAATATGGTATTTATGGCAATCTGTATTGGAATTTCCCAGGGCTGTCAGCCAATCTGGGGCTTTAATTATGGAGCGGGAAGTTTTGGGAGAGTAAGAAAAACATTCTGGCTTGCCTTTGAGATATCCGTGCTGGTGGGGGTTGCATTTTTTATTGTATTTCAGATATTTCCACATCAGCTGGTGACGGTATTTGGTGATGGAAGTACAGAATATTTCCAGTTCGCAGAGCGGTATTTCAGAATTTTTATGTTTATGACATTTATCAATGGAATCCAGCCAATGTCTTCTAGTTTCTTTACATCCATTGGAAAAGCCAGACTTGGTATTGTTGTATCACTGACCAGGCAGGTGCTGTTTTTACTGCCGCTGATTCTTATTTTCCCTTTGTTTATGGGAATCGACGGAGTAATGTATGCAGGACCAATCGCAGATGCCGCTGCAGCTGTCGTTGCCATTTTCTATGCACTGCGTGAATTAAATATCATGAAAAATTTAGAAAAGAAAGCAGTATAAAAAATATCAATATAAAAAACGTTAAAAAGAATCCCATGGAAAACAGAAATATTCTCCATGGGATTTTTGCTATTTCCGGACATCTGCAGGAATTTGCCGGTGGCAGGTCCTACAGGTTATGAAATAGCGGTATAAAACGGCAAAAGGCAGGTCTTTGGGATTAGAAGCTGTGGCCGCCGCCACCGCCGCCACTGCTACTGCCACCGCCGCCACTGCTGCTGCCACCGCCGCCGCTGCTGCCACCGCTGCCGCTGCTGGAAGGCGGACTGTAGACACGGGATTGCCGGATAAAGCGGACATTTGGATTGGCAATATTGCACTGTGTAAATACCTTTCCTAAAAGATCTGTTTTCGATGGTCTCTTCGCACGGGAGAAGGAACGTACCAGAAAATAATTTAACAACAAAGCAATGATAACTGCTAAAAAGGCATTACTGATATATTTCATCGGCTGCGCAATTTTTCGCCCTTCGAGCAATGTATTAATCTGACCAAAAGCGGTAAATGCACAGGTGTAATAATCACCATCAGAGGCATATTTGTATACATTATCGGTGATAGTGTTGGCATAACTTTTCGTAATGGTTTCATAAATGGTTCCGTTGCTGTGAATCCAGATGTTCCGATTGTCCATATCAATGAGAAATACGGTTGCACTGGTGGAACCGAAGGTGTCGCGGTAATAGCTTCGGATATAATCCTCAGTAGAATAGTAAGGATTGTAATCGATGGATTTAAAAGCAACACTTCCGTAAGTGGTAATCGGAGCCATCTCTTTTCCAAGGGTGGTTTCTTCCTCGTCTGTTAAAAGGTTGGCATCGTCCTCAACGATAACCTGATAACCGGTGCTTTTATTGGTATAGGTCTTGGTTTCGGCTTTGCAGGTAATACTTCCGTTAAGTAAGAGGAAGAAACATGCAAGCAGGCAGCCAAGAATTATTTTTGCAGAAAAAGAGCTGTATTTCTTCTTATATGTATCAGGCACGGTCATCACCTCCCTGTCGGTTAAACTGCGGCAGTTTCCGCATGGTAAGCATATTGTATTCCTTTAAAATGCTAAGAAGCGTAAAAATAATACCGGCAAAAGATACAATTGCACCACCATAGTAATAAAGGTCGGAAACCGGATGCAGGAAAGTAATCATTCCAGCTGCAGCAATGGAAATTAAAGCTCCTAGGAATCCCGGAATTTTTCCACGGGTGGTTGTTTCGCTGAACTGGGAAAATCCAAACAGCGAAGTCAGAACCCCACCGCCGATAACAATAAGCATGACAATTTTAGAAAATGAAAAACCGCCGGAACTAAAGATTCCCATTAGAACCTGAATTGCAAATACACCTAAAAACAGATAAGGAATTATTTTTTCGAATTTAGATTTCATGCTTTTATGGGGCTTTAAGTTTACTTTTACTTTGGCTTCTTTCTTGACATTTCCCTGTTTGGACTGATATCCCCTGTCATTCTCATAGGTTTCCTGACTATGGATTTCGCTCAGCTCCACAAAATAAATAATGGAGGCAAAAAGTGCCAGTGCCGCAGAAAGTATCAGGGTTGAAGCAGGCCGTATGGTAAAGAAAAGATTTAAAAGCAGAAAAACCGGGATAGCCAGTAGAAAGGAACCGAGTAAAAATTTACGTCTATCTACCGGGATATCAGCAGCAACCTTTCCGGTCTGTCCATTGACCGTAGCGTAGGCAACGCGGTCTTTGTTACGGTAGGATAAGAACCATACCGGAAGCATGGCGCTGGCAGCTTCCTTGCATTCCGTATTTAATGCATAACTCATATAATGGTTTGTTTCCGGATAAATAAAATTAAATTCCTGGAAGGCAGGTATTTTTTTGACTTTGGAATAAGTCTGTTCATTGGCAATGGCTTTTGCGTCCTCCAGATAAATATCGCTGTCCACATCGGCAGTATCAGCATAGAAACCACACAGAATGGACGGAGTAAAACTTTTCATGCCGCGCACATCAAAGGGAGCAATATTCTCGCTGATAACATCCGAAAAAGAAGAAGACGCATCATAAGAGAGACCTTTATAATAGGCATCCGTCTGGCAGAGCAGATTATAGTGGTCGGTTACAATATAGTTACCTTCCCGGTGGCTTTTTTCAGCCGGCAGCTGTACTGTACCTTCGTGGGTAATGTTATATACCCAGTAAGGCATATAAATCCCACGGAAATTGTCTACATTGCGTGGGTCTTTCAGTTCCTTAGGGGCAAAAATGGCATGGCGCATCATTTTGCCATAAGCCTTCTTGCAGTCCTCCTTGGTAATCTGGAAAGGAACAATGTAGTCCGGACGTTTTTCCCTGGCAATCCGGCTGTCAAGAATCGTAGAAGCACCACAGAAACTACAGAATCCGGTTGCAGCATTCTCGGTACTTAAGATTTCACCGCCGCATTGCGGACAGGTGAAAATGTTGACATCATAAGTAGATGTCTCCACAGCATCGTGATCCTTCTGATAGCTGTAAGGATTCAGCTGTGTGTGACAGTAGTCACAGAAAAGTGATTGTGTTGGAATATCAAACCTCAGATTTCCTCCACAATTGGGACATTCATACATAACATTCTCCTCTTTTGATTTAATATACTCAGGTATTGACCGCACAAGGATACGTTGTCCCCGGAAAACTTCTGGTATCGAAGACCTTTGTTTTAGATATAAAAATACCGAATTTCTAATGTGTGTGTTTCACTTTTGGTTATAAAAACTATCTTTCCAATGTTTGACAAAATCACTGTACGGTTCGTCGAAATGCAGATGCCTTATAACGACTGCTAGGGGCACTTGGAATTTCGCCTGAAAACCGGCAACACTGGCACAGGGATGTGCCAGAGAGGTGCATATGAGCACGGATGTGAATTTGCACCGGTTGCCGGATAAAGTGATATATTGTCCGAAATTTCCGGTGCCCCTTGCAGCCGTTAGGTGGCATCTACAATCGACGGACAGTGCAGCGATTCCGTCAAAGCAACGGAAAGACAGTTTACCATCAAGCGAAACACACACATAAGAAATGCAGGTATTTCATATTATAAAAACAAAAGGTTCTTCGATACCAAAGTTTTCCGGTATCAACTTATCTCGTTGACAATGACCTAATGTAATATACTAATATGGTAATAGAAATATAACAGAAAGTAAATACATTTTACTTTATATTTTCAGAAAATTGAGTTATAATATATATATCTAGAAGTAATACGAGAGAGTTGTCATACGACCGTAGAGGAGGGGTGCTTATGAGACAGGAATTTACTTATAACCAGATTGCACACCTGAATGCAGCGTTACATGAACAACGCCTGCCATACCGTATTAGCTTTCATGATGCGGAGACAGCCGTTGTAGAACCGTTAGGATTTTGTGCATGTGATGGTAAAGAGGGTATGCTCAAAGCGGCAATTGAAGCATTTTTTGAAAAAGAGGGAATGACCGTAACATTCTCTGACCATTGCGAAATTATTTCACCGGGATGCCGGACCGTTTCTGTGGCAGCCTGCCAGTAGAAACAGGTGAAACCGGAAAGATGGGCAGATTAGAAGGAAGAAGCCGGAATTCAAAAATCTTTGAGATGGGAACAGATTTTTGAAAATACGTTCTCTTTTAAGTCCTCATCAGAACAGAACATTTGAATCGCTATATCCACTGCTTTCGGAGAGAGAGCAGTGGATTTTTTGAGCCATGAAATATCAGCGGCAGACTCTGTCCCTGTAAGAAAATGATTTACAATTTCATTTAACCGGTGACAGAATTCCATCAGGGAATGATAATCATGAATCATATCTAAAAGGTTATGCCCGTAAAGTTCCTGTTCGAAGGAACAGGTAGAAATCACCTGCATGCAAAGACGCAGTTCGCCGGTAATATCAGAAGCTTCCATCAGAATGTCCGGACGTTTCACATAGTTTTCCATGAAAATGGACTGGGCTTTCTGGTAGTCACCATCTGCGAAACATTTTGCCAGAGATTCCCGGAGCACTCTTGTTTCATGTTTTTCGCCGGACATCCCCACCATACATTCATAAGTGGAGAGATTCTGCTTCGCAATGTAAACTGTTAACAGAAATTCCGACAGGAATCCAAACAACCGCTTGCAGTAATTATCATAGCTGCTGATATCGACCCGGCGTTCCACTTCAAAGAGAATGTCAAACAGCCATTCGCAGTAGGCATCAAAGCGTTCCTTTGAAGCAATGAAAATATTTCCAAAATAAGTATGCACATCATGAACCATATGGTGAAAAACAGGCAAATAGTCAGGGTATTTTTCAGAAATGACCTGCTCAGTAATCAGCAGATCCTTCTGGTGATGGTTCTGACTGAAACCATTAAAATAGGAAGTATTTAAAGTCAGAAGCTTTGGTGTAATCATGTCATGATTCTGAAGCAGCCGCATCAGCTCATTTTCCGTGAAAATAAGCCCCTGCTTATTTATGAGATAACGGCGGTAATGACAGATGCCGATATAATCGCAGGCATGGTAATTTTTCCAGAGCCAGTAAATGCCGGTCAGCTCGCAGAAACTTTTGTTTTTCCGGGAAATATTGTCTCCGGTATCATCCGCAAGACAGCCCAATCCCGGAGAAATTGCATGTCCGACCTGCAGGGGAACATACATGGAATCAGTGGGAGCTTTAAATTGTTTGTGGGTCATAACGAATATTTTAATGGACATAATACACCTCGCAAAAACATGCTTTTCCCTTACTGTATACGCAATCACATTCCCTGGCAAGAGCAAATCGGGGAACCAATCAACATTTTTGACATAAACTAATACGAAAGTAAGAAAGAATGGAAAGAGGTCAGCGTGAACTGCAGCAATTCAATCGAACATACCGTGGAAGCCGGGGATACATTATACAAACTTTCCCGGCAGTATAAGACAACGGTATCCTCTATTATTTTAAGCAATCCAAGGATAAATCCTTACAATTTACAGATTGGAATGAAGATAGAAATATGTCCGGGCAGAGAATACACAAGACCGGAAATGTCGGGAAATACAGGAAATTCCGGGATTTCCAATAACAACGGAAAAGGAAATTTAAAAGAACTGATGCGGATGGCATGGCTGAATCATACTTACCTGCTCCGGATGCTTTTGGTCAGCATGGCGGCGGATTTGCCGGATCAGCAGGAGCTGGTTACTGCATTAATTGATAATGCAGAGGAAATAGCAGACCTTTTCGGCAGATATTATCCGGAAAATACGGTGCACAGCCTCAGAGATTTACTGGTGCGCCATGTAGAACTTACCGGTGGACTGATTACCCAGAAAAAAGAAGGGAGAACGAAGGATACGGCGGAGCAGGTACGCCGGTTAAACGAAAATGCAGACCGCATCGCAGAACTTTTAGCATCTGCAACACCGGAATATGAAGAAAGTGCATTAAAAGAAATGTTCCGTATGCATGTAGAACTGATTGGACAGGAAATCAGTGAGCGGCTTGCCGGTAATTATGAAAAAGATTTACAGACATTCTGGAATATCCAGCGGCAGATTATTGCCATGGCAGATTATCTTGCCAGCGGACTGGAAACAGAGGCAAAGGAATCCGGGCTTCGTTAAAGAAAAGGCATTAAAAAGTATTATTTCTTATGGTTTCACAGCAGAAGCGGCTGTGTTATAATAGAAAAACAGGACAAAAATAACCGGGGCTGTCCGAATGCAACTGCGGACAGCCACAACATAAAAGTACCAGTACAAAAAGAATAGAAAATAGAAGAAAATAGAAGGAGACAGCAAAAAATGACACCAGAATTTTTAAACAGTACATTAGAGCATTTATATGAAAGAACCAAAGAGGGAAAGCAGCACTGGAATGTTGAAATGAAGACCAGCGAATATAAAGAGGAATCCGAAAAGCCGGTTGTAGAAGCCGACGGAAAGCAGTGGGTAGTAGATGAGTGTTATACGGCCTATTCCTGCGAAGAGCATGGAAATGAATTTGTGATGATTACCTATGAAAATATTGAGACCTGCGGAGAAGAAGTGCGGAGCACCAACATGGTATTCCTGCCGGATCCGAATGTCCGCTATTTTGATTTGGAACGGCTGGCCCAGTATGCAATTCTTCCAAGCCAGAAATTGATGGAGACCATTCATCAGTTATTTACTCTTCTGCTTTCTCTTCAGAAGGAAGAAAGTGCCCAGGTAGAGTGGAAAGTCAGCGAATAGGAAATGGCATTATCGGCAGACTGCAAATATACTCGTTTCCTAATATTTGTTTTAACAATTTGAATAAAACTGAAAATTCAGATAATTTACACAATATATGTAATATAATAAAGTAAATACGAAAAATAATTAAGAAAATTCTAAAAATAGTATTGACAAATGAACTATAGTTAGATATAATCAAATCATCAAAAGAAACAAATGAACGGAAACAAAGTAAGGAGGAGATTCCACCAGAAAGAGAAGGAACAAACTCATAATAATGTAAGAGGAGGTCGATACCACCAGGATATTAAATCAGAATCGGACAAGCGTTTAGACGAAGAGAAACGCAATAGTAAGAAAGGAAGGTACGGTCCAATGCAGAGCTGATAGATATTATGAAACCTGACATAATAAATAATAAAATCAGATTCAGTTCATGGATTCAGAATCGGAAGGAAAACCTGAGGTAAATACAAAAGAAAAGTGGATGGAGAATCAGAACGGAAACGTAAAGATATGGTTCCAGTCCAACAGGACTCAGAAGCGAACGGATTCAGGAGGAAGGGTTCAGGGATTGAAGACGAAATATACGAAATGAGGTAAAAGTCCAATGGACGAAATAGTATGAAAGGGCATCATCTTAAGAGAATTTAGATGATGCCCTTTTTCACATTACAGGGAATTGCTTTCCTGTAAAGTAAAAAACGCTCCGCGAGGATGCGCACTGCAGCGTATAAGGTAGATGTCGCAAGCGACCGCCGCAGGCGCGGGAATGTGCCAAGGCACATCTTTGTTCTGTTATGCTTCTTTTTTCTGCGCTTCAAGGGCTGCTAAGCATGCCTGGGCAAGTTGGTCGCCACAGGAAGTGGATTTGAATCCACAGGTGATGCCCTTTAATTTTTCTTCTACTTCTTCTACCGTTAATCCTTCTACCAAAGAAGAGATAGCCTTTAAGTTGCCGTTACATCCGTTGGTAAAGGTAACATGTTTTAAAACATTTCCCTCTAAATCCAAATCAATCTGGGTGGAACAGGTTCCTTTGGTTTTGTATGTGTAATGCATAAGAAACTCCTTTCTATACCTGGACTTGTTGTCAGGCGATTGCAAAATGAAAAATAGTGTATGACATATTTTTTATGAGGTGAAAGGCTCCTCTTCTTTTCCGATATGAAATATTGTAACTCTAAGCGCTTTATTTTCCTTTTTGTTATATCGACTGTCTTTTCAATGTTTGACAATGATTCCAGAATTGTCCGCCGGAGTGCGGATACCTTGGCAAAGCTGCTAGGGGCACTTGGAATTTCACTGGCAACCGGCAACACTGGCACAGGGATGTGCCAGTGAGGTGTATCTGAACACGGATGTGAATATACACCGGTTGCCGGACATAATCATGATTTCATCGAAATTCCTAGTGCCCCTTGCGGGTTTGGCGTTGTATCCGCAACCGGCGGACAGTTCTGGAATCCTATGTCAAAGCAACCGGAAAGACAGTCTGCAATCAAGAAAAATAAAGTGCTAAGAGTTACGAGATATTTCATATCCATTAAAAAGAAGTGAAGTCTTTCACCTATAAAAATATCTTATTCTGTTTTTCCATTTTGCAATCGCCTGTTCAATCTTTGCCTATTATAGCATCTGTTTGTAAAAAGTCTACTGATTTAACAAAAAGTTTATAAAACGTTCATTGGATTAGATATTGTGAAGAAAGGCAGATAGTGGTACAATATTTCATAGTTGCGTAAGCAAAATTATGGATAGGAGCATTATATGAAAGCAATAGAAAAAATCTTTGGAACACATAGCGAAAGAGAATTAAAAAGAATTTATCCGCTTATAGATAAGATAGAGTCTTATCGGCCTGCCATGCAGGAACTGACTGATGAGCAGTTAAAGGATAAGACAAAAGAATTCAAAAAGAGACTTGCTGATGGTGAGACATTGGACGATCTGCTTCCGGAAGCATATGCAACCGTTCGTGAGGCAGCAAAGAGAGTGCTTGGAATGGAACATTACCGTGTTCAGCTGATTGGTGGTATTATCCTGCATCAGGGACGTATCGCTGAGATGAAGACCGGTGAAGGAAAAACATTGGTATCTACCCTGCCGGCATACTTAAATGCATTGGAAGGAAAAGGCGTACATGTTGTAACTGTCAACGAATATCTGGCAAAACGTGATGCTGAGTGGATGGGACAGGTTCATGAATTCTTAGGACTGACTGTTGGCGTTGTGTTTAACGGCATGGACACTAAGGAACGTCAGGATGCATATAACTGTGACATTACTTATATTACCAATAATGAATTGGGATTCGATTACCTGCGCGATAACATGGTAATTTACAAGGAACAGTTAGTACAGCGTGGACTACATTTTGCGATTATCGATGAGGTCGACTCTGTGTTGATTGACGAGGCAAGAACACCGCTTATCATTTCCGGACAGAGTGGCAAATCCACCAGCATTTATGAGGCATGCGATATTCTGGCAAGACAGATGAAACGTGGTGAAGACCAGAAGGAATACACCAAAATGGATGCTATTATGGGAGTGGAAATCGAAGAAGATGGAGACTTCGTGGTAAATGAGAAGGATAAAGTAGTCAATCTGACATTAGAAGGTGTAAAGAAGGTAGAACAGTTCTTCCACATTGATAACCTTGCAGATCCGGATAATCTTGAGATTCAGCACAATATCATTTTAGCACTGCGTGCACACAATCTGATGTTCCGTGATCAGGATTATGTGGTAAAAGACGATCAGGTATTAATCGTAGATGAATTTACCGGACGTATTATGCCGGGCCGGCGTTATTCTGATGGATTACATCAGGCAATTGAAGCAAAAGAGCATGTAAAAGTAAAACGTGAGAGCAAGACCCTTGCCAATATTACGTTCCAGAACTTCTTCAATAAGTATGATAAGAAAGCAGGTATGACCGGTACCGCTTTGACAGAGGAAAAAGAGTTCCGTGACATCTATGGAATGGACGTTATCGAGATTCCTACCAACAGACCGGTTATCCGTGTGGATAAAGAGGATGCTGTTTATAAGACCAAGAAAGAAAAATTCCATGCTGTTGTGGATGAAGTAGAAGAAGCATACAAGAAAGGACAGCCGGTTCTGGTTGGTACCATCAATATCGATACTTCTGAGCTGGTAAGCTCCATGTTGAATAAGCGTGGTATACCACACAAAGTTTTGAATGCAAAATTCCATGAGTTAGAGGCTGAAATTGTAGCACAGGCCGGTGTACATGGTGCGGTTACCATCGCAACCAACATGGCTGGTCGTGGTACTGATATTAAGCTGGATGATGAAGCAAAGGAAGCCGGCGGTCTGAAAATCATCGGTACTGAGCGTCATGAATCCAGACGTATTGATAACCAGCTGCGAGGACGTTCCGGCCGTCAGGGAGACCCGGGAGAATCCCAGTTCTTCATTTCGCTGGAAGATGATTTGATGCGTCTGTTTGGTTCTGAGAAACTGCTTAGCATGTTTAATACTTTGGGTGTGCCGGAAGGCGAGCAGATTCAGCATAAGATGCTGACCAGTGCAATTGAAAAGGCACAGAAGAAGATTGAGGGAAATAACTTTGGAATCCGTAAGAATCTGTTGGAATATGATCAGGTTATGAATGACCAGAGAGAGATTATTTATGCAGAACGTCTCCGCGTATTGAATGGCGAGAGCATGCGTGATGTTATCTATAAGATGATTACCGACAGAGTGGAAAATACAGTAGATACCTGTATTTCGCCGGATTTACCACCGGAAGAATGGGACATTAATGAACTGAACCAGTTACTGATTCCAATTATTCCACTTCAGCAGGTAACACCGGAGCAGGCAAAAGAATACAAGGATCAGAAGAAGTTAAAACATGCTTTAAAAGAACAGGCTGTAAAACTCTACGAGGAGAAGGAAGCAGAGTTCCCGGAGCCGGAAGCTGTCCGTGAATTAGAGCGCGTCATCTTACTGAAAGTCATTGACCGTAAGTGGATGGATCATATTGATGATATGGATCAGTTACGTCAGGGAATCGGTTTACAGGCTTATGGACAGAGAGACCCGCTGGTAGAGTATAAGATGAGCGGTTATGATATGTTCGAAGAGATGATTAACAGTATTCAGGAAGATACCGTCCGTCTGTTATTCCATGTCAGAGTAGAGCAGAAGGTAGAAAGAGAGCAGGTTGCAAAAGTAACCGGAACCAATAAGGATGAAACAGCACAGGGCGTGCCGAAGAAACGTGCGGCAGCAAAGGTTTACCCGAATGACCCGTGCCCATGCGGAAGTGGCAAGAAATACAAACAGTGCTGCGGAAGAAAAGCTTAAGAATAAAAATACTAAAAATTAAATCAACTTATAATAATTAAATTACGTTATAACAGTAAATATGACAAAAGGAGGAAAATAGATGCATTGCACAAGAAAAGTAACAGAAGATATAATCTGGATTGGTGGAAGTGACAGGAGACTTGCTTTATTTGAAAACATATTCCCGATTCCAAGAGGCGTATCCTATAATTCCTATCTTTTAAAAGATGAAAAAACAGTATTATTAGATACCGTAGACCGTTCCATTGCAGGACAGTTTTTAGAAAATCTGGCATTTGCACTGGATGGAAGAAAACTGGATTACATGATTGTGAATCATATGGAACCGGATCACTGTGCATTAATTGAAGAAATTGTAAGAAGATATCCGGAAGTAAAGGTTGTGGGAAATGCCAAGACCTTTGGCATGATACAGCAGTTTTATACCTTTGATATTACAGACCGTTCCGTTACCGTGAAAGAAGGAGAGACATTAAATACCGGAAAACATACCCTTCACTTTGTAATGGCACCGATGGTACACTGGCCGGAAGTAATGGTAACATATGATGAAACGGACAAAGTATTATTTTCAGCAGATGCATTCGGAACTTTTGGCGCATTGAACGGAAATATTTTTAATGATGAAATTGATTTTGACCGTGACTGGCTGGATGACGCAAGACGTTATTATACCAATATTGTTGGAAAATACGGCGGACCGGTTCAGACAACCTTGAAGAAAGCGGCAGGACTGGATATTTCTATTATCTGTCCGCTGCATGGACCAATCTGGCGTTCCAATCTTGGTTACATTCTGGATAAATACAATACCTGGAGCAGCTATGAGCCGGAAGAGAAAGCGGTTATGATTGCTTATGCGTCCATGTATGGAAATACAGAAAACCTTGCAAATGTACTCGCAGCAAAGCTGGCAGAAGCAGATATCCATAATATTGCAGTATATGATGTATCCAATACACATGTTTCCACTTTGATTTCAGAAGCATTCCGCTGCAGCCATATTGTACTGGCAGCGCCAACCTATAATGGAAATGTATATCCGGTTATGGAGAATTTCTTAAATGACATGAAAGCACTTGCCGTACAGAAACGTACCGTTGTAATTCTGGATAATGGTACCTGGGCAGCAACAGCTGGAAAACAGATGGCAGATAAGATTGCGGAAATGAAAGACATGAAGATTATTGAACCAAAGGTAAGTATTAAATCTTCATTAAAGAACGAACAACTGGAACAGCTGGATGAGCTGGTGGCAGAGATTAAGAAAGATTTCTAAAGCACTGGCATTCATCAGAAGAGCAAATGAAATAGAAATAAAAAAGGTCAGAGTAAAACGAGTACAGAACAAACATTCGATTTTGTTCTGTACTTTTTTGTTGAGGGATGCTATAATGAGCGGAGAAACGTGGTAATACTAAAGGAAGAGTAAATGAACAGAGGAGAAATTGAGTGGATCATTTTAAATTAGTTTCCAAATATCAACCCACTGGAGACCAGCCGCAGGCAATTGAGAAGCTGGTGAAGGGATTTAAAGAGGGCAATCAGTTTGAAACACTACTGGGTGTAACTGGATCCGGTAAGACATTTACCATGGCAAATGTCATTGCCCGGATGAATAAACCGACATTGATTATTTCGCATAATAAGACGCTGGCGGCGCAGCTCTATGGAGAATTCAAGGAATTTTTCCCCGAAAATGCAGTAGAGTACTTTGTCTCCTATTACGATTACTACCAGCCGGAGGCATATGTGCCATCCACGGATACTTATATCGCAAAGGATTCTTCTGTGAATGATGAGATTGATAAACTGCGTCTGTCTGCTACAGCAGCATTGACGGAACGGCGGGATGTTATTGTCGTTTCCAGTGTATCCTGTATCTATGGACTGGGTGAACCGGAGAACTTCCAGAAGATGATGGTATCTCTGCGGCCGGGCATGGAACGGGATCGTGATGATGTTATCCGGCAGTTGATTGATATACAATATACAAGAAATGATATGGATTTCCAGCGAGGCACCTTCCGGGTACGGGGAGACGTTTTGGAAATCTTTCCGGCAGACCGTGGAGAGACTGCTATCCGGGTAGAATTCTTTGGCGATGAAATAGACCGGATTACAGAGATTGATGTATTGACCGGCGAGATTAAGAATAGTCTTAATCATATCAGTATTTTTCCAGCATCCCATTATGTAGTGCCAAGAGAGAAAATCCTGCGTGCATGCGATACCATTGAAGCAGAGCTGGAAGAGCGTGTGAAATACTTTAAGGGGGAAGATAAGCTCTTAGAGGCACAGCGGATTGCCGAGCGGACGAATTTTGATATTGAAATGTTAAAAGAGACAGGCTTCTGTAGTGGAATTGAAAACTATTCCAGACATTTATCCGGACAGCCGGCAGGTTCGAGACCGTTAACACTGATTGATTATTTCCCGGATGACTTCCTGATTATGGTAGATGAGTCCCATATTACAATTCCGCAGATTCGTGGAATGTATGCGGGAGACCAGTCCAGAAAGACAACGCTTGTGGATTATGGCTTCCGTCTGCCTTCGGCAAAAGACAACCGTCCAATGAATTTTGAAGAGTTTGAAAGCCAGATAGACCAGATGCTGTTTGTATCTGCAACGCCAAATGATTATGAAGAAGAACATGAACTTTTGCGGGTAGAGCAGATTATCAGACCGACAGGACTTTTAGACCCTGACGTGGAAGTGCGCCCGGTAGAAGGTCAGATTGACGATTTGATTGGAGAGGTCAATAAAGAGACTGCGGCAGGACATAAGGTGCTGGTAACGACACTGACCAAGAAAATGGCAGAGGATTTGACAGAATATATGCGTGAAGTGGGTATTCGTGTGAAATACCTGCATTCGGATATTGATACTTTGGAAAGGGCAGAGATTATCCGGGATTTGCGGCTGGATGTATTTGATGTGCTGGTGGGAATTAACCTTTTGCGGGAAGGACTTGATATACCGGAAATTACATTAGTGGCAATTATTGATGCGGACAAGGAAGGTTTCTTGCGCTCCGAGACTTCGCTGATTCAGACTATCGGACGAGCGGCAAGAAACAGTGAAGGTCATGTTATCATGTATGCAGATAAGATTACAGACTCCATGCGGGTTGCGATTGATGAGACAAAGCGCCGCCGTGAGATTCAGCAGAAATACAATGAAGAGCATGGCATTACGCCGACTACCATTCAGAAATCTGTCCGTGAGTTAATCAGTATTTCCAAGAAGGTAGCCAAGAATGAAATGGAATTCAAGAAAGATCCGGAATCCATGGATAAGAAGGAATTGGAGAAGCTGATTGCAGATATTCAGAAGAAGATGAACCATGCTGCTGCAGAGTTGAACTTTGAGGCTGCGGCAGAATATCGTGATAAGGTAATTGAGTTAAAGAAGATGCTTCGCGATTTGTAAGGTAGAGAAAGAGGAAGAAAAAGTGGCAAAGAAAGAGAGAAAATATATCAGGATTCGTGGTGCAAGCGAACATAATTTGAAACATATTGATGTGGATATACCAAGAGATGAATTTGTGGTACTGACAGGACTCAGCGGCTCCGGTAAATCCTCACTGGCATTTGATACGATTTATGCAGAGGGGCAGCGGCGTTATATGGAGAGCCTGTCTTCTTATGCAAGACAGTTTTTAGGACAGATGGAGAAGCCGAATGTAGAGAAAATCGAGGGACTGTCTCCGGCAATTTCCATTGACCAGAAATCCACAAACCGTAACCCGAGATCTACTGTAGGAACGGTAACGGAGATTTATGATTATTTCCGTCTGCTCTATGCGCGGATTGGAATTCCGCACTGTCCGAACTGCGGCAAGGAGATTAAGAAACAGACAGTAGACCAGATGGTAGACCAGATTATGAAGCTGCCGGAGCGTACCAGGATACAGCTTTTAGCACCGGTAGTCCGTGGAAGAAAGGGTGAACACCAGAAGCTTTTTGAACGGGCAAAGCGAAGCGGCTATGTGAGAGTACAGGTGGATGGAAATACCTATGAACTGACAGAAGTGATAAAGCTGGATAAGAACAAGAAACATAATATCGAAATCGTAGTGGATCGTCTGGTGGTAAAGGAAGGTATTGAAAAGCGTCTGACGGATTCTATTGAAAATGTGTTAGAACTTTCAAACGGACTTCTGATGGTGGATATCATTGATGGAGAGACCATGCAGTTTTCCCAGAGCTTTTCCTGTCCGGATTGTGGAATCAGTATTGATGAAATCGAACCGAGAAGCTTTTCCTTTAACAATCCGTTTGGAGCCTGCCCGGAATGTTTTGGACTGGGTTACAAGATGGAATTTGATGAAGAACTGATGATACCGGATAAGAGATTAAGCCTTGCAGAGGGCGCAATTCAGGTGATGGGCTGGCAATCCTCTACTGATAAGAAGAGCTTTACTTATGCAATCCTTAAGGCACTTTCTGAGGAATATGGCTTCAGTCTTGATACACCATATAAGGAATTGCCGGCAGAAGTCCGGAATATGCTGATTCATGGAACCAATGGAAGGTCTGTAAAGGTATATTATAAAGGTCAGCGTGGAGAAGGCGTATACGACATTGCCTTTGAAGGACTGATTAAGAATGTGGAACGCCGCTATCGTGAGACCGGCTCTGATACCATGAAGCAGCAGTATGAGGAGTTTATGCGGATTACACCGTGTAAAAGCTGTGGCGGGCAGAGGTTGAAGAAAGAGTCGCTGGCAGTAACGGTTTCCGGTAAAAATATATATGAAATAACAGCGATGTCCATCCGTAATCTGGATGCCTATTTAAAAGAAATGGAACTGACGGAACAGCAGCATCTGATTGGTGATCAGGTTTTAAAAGAAATCCGGGCGCGGGTAGGCTTTCTGATGGATGTGGGACTGGATTATCTGTCCCTTTCCCGCGCAACCGGAAGCTTATCGGGTGGTGAAACACAGCGAATCAGACTGGCAACCCAGATTGGCTCCGGACTTGTAGGTGTGGCTTATATTTTGGACGAGCCGAGTATTGGTCTGCACCAGAGGGATAATGATAAACTTTTGAATTCCTTAAAGGGATTAAAAGACCTTGGAAATACACTGATTGTAGTAGAACATGATGAAGATACCATGCGTGCGGCAGATTATATTGTGGATATCGGACCGGGAGCCGGTGAACATGGCGGAGAAGTCATTGCTACCGGAACAGCAGAGGAGATTATGAAAAATAAGAACTCTATCACCGGTGCTTATTTAAGCGGAAGAATCAAGATTCCGGTACCGAAAGAAAGACGGAAACCAACCGGATTCATTACTGTAAAGGGTGCAAGAGAGAATAACCTGAAGAATATTGATGTGAAGATTCCACTGGGTATTATGACCTGCATTACCGGAGTGTCCGGCTCCGGAAAGAGTTCCCTGACCAATGAAATCCTCTATAAACGTCTGGCAAGGGATTTAAACCGGGCAAGGTGTATTCCGGGTGCCCATGATGATATTGAAGGTCTGGAACAGTTAGATAAGGTAATTGATATTGACCAGTCTCCAATCGGAAGAACACCCCGTTCCAATCCGGCTACTTATACCGGTGTGTTTGATATGATAAGAGATTTGTTTGCATCCACTCCGGATGCCAAGGCAAGAGGATACCAGAAGGGAAGATTCAGCTTTAATGTGAGGGGTGGCCGGTGTGAAGCCTGCTCCGGTGATGGTATTCTTAAGATAGAAATGCATTTCCTGCCGGATGTATATGTTCCGTGTGAAGTGTGTCAGGGCAAACGATATAACCGTGAAACACTGGAAGTAAAATATAAGGGCAAGAGTATCTATGATGTGCTGAATATGACAGTGGAAGAGGCACTGGAATTCTTTCAGAATGTGCCTTCTATTGCAAGAAAGATACAGACCCTTTATGATGTGGGCTTATCTTATATCCGTCTGGGCCAGCCATCTACTGAACTGTCTGGTGGAGAAGCACAGAGAATTAAGCTTGCAACAGAATTGAGCAAACGCAGTACAGGAAAGACTATTTATATTCTGGATGAGCCGACAACAGGACTTCATTTTGCAGATGTCCATAAATTAATTGAAATTCTGAGGAGATTGTCTGATGGTGGCAATACAGTAGTTGTAATTGAACATAATCTGGATGTAATCAAGACGGCAGATTATATTATTGATATGGGGCCGGAAGGCGGAGACGGTGGCGGAACTGTGGTTGCCCAGGGAACGCCGGAAGAGATTGCCAAAGTACCGGAATCCTATACCGGACAATATGTAAAGAAATATCTGGAATAGTAATACCGGATAAGCATAAGACAATGAAAAATGGCATCTGCTAGAAACTGCCAGTGGCGGGTTCGGCAGGTGCTATTTTCTATAGGCACATTCTTTGTTCCTGTTATGTGCACAAAAAAACTGCTGAAACATTCAGCAGTTACTATCTTGGGGAGTACCCTCCGGACATCCCGAGGGACATCCGAAGGGCTGAGTTATGAAAAATTATATTAGCTTAATAGCTAGTACATATATGATACTATAGAAGACGTGTGACTATTATGTGAACAAAAAGTTAAGACAATTAGAAAGCAAAAGAAAGTTAAGAAGATGTTGCGATTTCATTAAAAATAAGTAAAAACAGAAAAAAACCTTTGAAAAATGCCATTTATTGTATATAATGTGATTATATATGTAAGAATATGATTGAATGCGTAGTCTGTCTTTTTTTGAGATAGATTACTCCACATATAATGAAACAGATGAAAGGGGAAACATTGACATGGTTTCAACAGATATTGGAATTGATTTAGGAACAGCCAGCATATTGGTTTATATTAAAGGAAAAGGCGTAGTTTTAAAAGAGCCGTCCGTAGTAGCGTTTGACAGAGATACAAACAAGATTAAGGCGATTGGTGAAGAAGCAAGACTGATGCTTGGTAGAACACCGGGCAACATTGTAGCAGTAAGACCACTCCGTCAGGGTGTTATTTCTGATTATACCGTAACAGAGAAGATGATTAAGTACTTTATTCAGAAGGCACTGGGAAAGAAAACATTCCGTAAGCCAAGAATCAGTGTCTGTGTACCAAGTGGTGTAACAGAGGTTGAGAAGAAGGCGGTAGAGGATGCAACTTATCAGGCAGGAGCAAGAGAAGTTGCAATTATTGAAGAACCAATTGCAGCAGCAATTGGAGCAGGCATCGATATTGCAAGACCTTGTGGAAATATGATTGTAGATATCGGAGGAGGAACCGCAGATATTGCAGTAATTTCACTGGGCGGTTCGGTAGTAAGTACATCAATTAAAATTGCCGGAGATGATTTTGATGAGGCAATTGTCCGTTATATGAGAAAGAAACATAATCTTCTGATCGGAGAAAGAACTGCAGAAGATATTAAGATTAAGATTGGAACCTGTTTCCCGCTGGCACAGCCGGAAACTATGGATGTCCGTGGACGTAATCTGGTAACAGGACTTCCTAAGACAGTAACTGTTTCTTCAGAAGAGACTGAGGAAGCATTAAGAGAACCGACTTTACAGATTGTAGAAGCGGTACACAGTGTTCTGGAAAAAACACCACCAGAGCTGGCAGCAGATGTTGCAGACAGAGGAATTGTGCTGACAGGTGGCGGTTCATTACTTAGAGGACTGGAAGAGCTGATTGAAGATAAGACAGGAATTAATACAATGACAGCAGAAGAACCAATGACTTGTGTAGCAATTGGTACAGGTAAATTCGTAGAATTCTTAGCTGGTAAGAGAGACGACGATTAAGATTTCGGGAGGACTGTAGATGGTAAAAGGATTATATACCGCATGGACCGGAATGCTAGACGAACAGAACCGTCTGGATATTCTGACAAATAATCTGGCAAATGCCGACACAACCGGATATAAGAAGGAAGGTACCACAAACCATACATTTGCTGATACACTGGCAATTAAGATTAAGGATACTTCTGATTATGGGCAGCCGCGGGTACTGGGAAATATTAGTATGGGTGTGCATATTGGCGAAGTATATACCGATTTCAGCCAGGGCAGCTTTAAAGTGACAGACAGAAGTACCGATATGGCATTGGATGGAAATGGTTTTTTTACGGTATCATTTACCAATAAGAATGGTGAAACATCTATGAAGCTTACCCGGGATGGAGCATTTACACTGACCAGAGAAGGCTATCTGGTGACCAAAGACGGTGATTATGTGCTGAACCAGAATGGAGCTTCCACTGGCAATCCTGGTGCAGAGAATTATATCCGGATTAATCCGAATCTGGATTTTGAAGTGCTTTCCGATGGAAGTATTATGCAGAATAATCAGGTGGTTGCAAGACTTGGTGTGGTAGATGTAGATAATTATGACTATATCAGCAAATATGGTGAGAATCTCTATGATGTAGTAAATGGCGGACAGCTTGTGGCATCGAATGCGAGAGTAGAGCAGGGTGCATTGGAAGCTTCCAACATTAATGTAGTATCCGAAATGGTAGATATGATTACAATCACCAGAGCTTACGAGGCTGGACAGAAGATTATCCAGACGATGGATTCAACACTGGACAAAGCCGTAAATAATGTAGGTAAAGTATAAAAAGAACTAAAGAAAAGAGCAAAAGAAGCCGATATAAATAAGTAGGAAATAGGTACGTTTCATAAAAGGCTGGCCACGGATGGCGCAAGAGAGATAAGGAGCGCAGGGCTTATGATGAGAGCATTGTGGACTGCTGCATCAGGAATGATTGCACAGCAGACAAATATTGATTCGATTTCTAATAACTTATCGAATGTAAATACAACAGGTTACAAATCCGAACAGGCAGAATTTAAATCGCTGCTGTATCAGACACTGCAGTCTAAGACAACTTCTGCAAATGGTGATGAAAAGCCGGTTCCGGTTCAGGTAGGACTGGGAACCAGAGTAGCCTCTATTACATCTGATTTTACCAATGGAGCATTAATTGCCAATTCCAGCAATACGGCATTTGCGTTGGAAGGAAAAGGATTTTTCACAGTGCGTGGAGAAGATGGACAGACATACTATACCAGAAATGGTAAATTTGGCTGGGCAATCGGAACTAATGGAACGACACTTTGCAATGAAGCCGGACTTCCGGTATTAGATAGTAATGGAAATGAAATTGTTCTGCCGGATGGCGTGACTGCATCATCTATCGAAGTATCAAATGATGGAAAGTTCTATTATAAAGATGCGGCAGGCAATACCATAGATATGAACAGACAGATTGGCGTATATCAGTTTACCAATCCGGCTGGACTGGAAAAGGATTCCGGAAGCCTTTTGGTTGCAACAGCAGCATCCGGTAATCCGATGAATGAGCTGACTACTCCGGGACTGACCAGAAGCAAGGTATGCCAGAATTATCTGGAAGCATCCAATGTCCAGGTGGCAGACGAGATGGTTAATATGATTATTGCACAGCGTGCATATGAATTAAACTCTAAGGCGATTCAGGCAGCAGATGAGATGCTTGGACAGGCAAATTCATTAAGAAGATAGTTCTAAAGGCAGGGTAAAGTATGAGTATATCGATGGATAATATTTCGACATTGCTGAATACAACTTCATCACAGGCAAGTAACAGTTCCAATGGACTGGAGAAGACATTGAATTCAGATTTATCAGGTGCAACGGATGACGAACTGATGGATGTCTGCAAGGAATTTGAGGCATATTTCTTAGAACAGGTTTATAAGGAAATGAAGAAAACCATTCCGGAGAACGAAGACCAGGATGCCAGTATGAGTCAGATGACGGATTATTTTGAAGACGAGATGATACAGAAGCTGGCAAGCCAGTCAGTAGAACAGAGTGGCGGAAGTAACAGTCTGGCACAGCAGCTGTATGAGCAGATGAAGCGTAATTATAATATGGAATAGAATTTAGAAAAGACGATAAAAGGGGCTGTCATATGATGACAGCCTTCTCTTACTTTACAGGAAATTGCTTTCCTGTAAAGTAAAAAATGCTCCGCAAGGATGCACACTGCGGCGTATAAGGCAGATGTCGCAAGCGACCGCCGCAGGCGCAAGACTGTGCCAAGGCACATTCTTTATTCTGTTGGAAAGGAAAGACGATGGAGACGATAACCGGTTATGTAGATCATATCATATATCGAAATGCTGACAATGGCTATACGGTACTGGTGCTGGTTTGCGAAGAAGAAGAGATTACCTGCGTGGGAATCTTTTCGGGAATCAGTGAGGGAGAGAATATCGAAGTGACCGGTGAATATACGGCACATCCGACCTATGGAAAGCAGTTTAAAGCTGAAAGTTATGTGGAGAAAGAACCAACCGATGAACTGTCCATTGAGCGTTATCTTGGATCCGGAGCAATTAAAGGGATTGGTGCGGCACTTGCAGCAAGAATTGTAAGAAGATTTAAAGGCGATACCTTCCGGATTATCGAAGAAGAACCGGAGCGGTTAGCGGAAGTGAAAGGAATCAGTGAACGGAAAGCAATGGAAATATCAGACCAGGTCTCTGAAAAACGAGATCTGCGTCAGGCAATGATATTTTTGCAACAGTATGGCATTACACTGAATCTTGCGGTGAAAATCTATAAAGAATACGGACAGGAAGTATACGGCATCATTCAGGAGAATCCATATCGTCTGGCGGATGATATCAGTGGTGTGGGATTTCGGATTGCAGATGAAATTGCTAAGAAAGTCGGTATTCATACAGATTCTGATTTTCGAATCCGAAGCGGTATATTGTATACACTTTTGCAGGCATCCGGAGAGGGACATACCTTTCTGCCGGAAGAAGAACTGACAAAGCGTGCAGGAGAACTTCTTGGTGTAACAGAAGAAGCAATCGAAAAGCAGTATATGGATTTGTCGATAGAGCGGAAAATCATTATGAAACAGGAGGGCGAACAGGTTCAGATTTATGGTGCACCACTCTATTATACGGAAGTAAATACAGCCATGATGCTTAAGAATCTGGATATTGCCTATGATGTGTCAGATGCAGAGATTACCCAGCGAATCCATAAGATTGAGAAGCAGACCGGCATGGAACTGGATGAACACCAGAAAGAGGCTGTTTCGGAGGCAGTAAGAAACGGACTTCTGGTAATCACCGGTGGACCAGGAACTGGTAAGACGACGACAATTAACAGTATTATCAAATATTTTGAACTGGAAGGCCTGGACATTTTCCTGGCAGCACCTACCGGAAGAGCTGCAAAGCGAATGAGCGAAATGACCGGATATGAAGCTAAAACCATACACCGGATGCTGGAATTAAACGGTGGAATGGAAGGAGCGGTAGGATTCGAACGAAATGAAAGTAATCCACTGGAAACGGATGTTGTAATTATCGATGAGATGTCTATGGTGGATATCAGCCTGATGCAGTCCCTTCTGAAGGCAATGGTAGCCGGAACAAGACTGATTCTGGTAGGAGACGTAAACCAGCTTCCAAGCGTAGGACCGGGAAGCGTATTAAAGGATATTATCGACAGCGGACAGTTCCATGTGGTACAGCTTACCAAGATTTTCCGACAGGCATCCCAGAGTGATATCATTGTCAATGCCCATAAAATCAACCGGGGAGAAGAAGTAGTGTTAGATAACAAGAGCATGGATTTCTTTTTCCTGAAACGATATGATGCAGATGTGATTATCAATGTGGTACTGCAGCTGATTATGCAGAAACTGCCTAAATTTGTAAATGCACAGCCTTATGATATACAGGTGCTGACTCCGATGAAAAAAGGAAATCTGGGCGTAGAACGACTGAACAGTATCTTGCAGCAATATTTAAATCCTCCTGCTCCGGATAGGAAAGAAAAAGAGTATGGCGATAAAGTGTTCCGCGAAGGGGACAAGGTCATGCAGATAAAAAATAATTATCAGCTGGAGTGGGAGGTCTTGAGTAAATATGGATTTGCTATTGACCGTGGAACCGGTGTGTTTAATGGGGATACGGGAATTATCCGTGAAATCAATGATTATAAAGAGACAATGACCGTGGTCTATGATGAAGACAAGGTGGTGGAGTATTCCTTTAAAATATTAGAGGAACTGGAACTGGCATATGCCATTACAATACATAAATCCCAGGGTAGTGAATATCCGGCAGTTGTAATTCCGCTTCTTGGGGGCCCGAGAATGCTGATGAACAGGAACCTTTTGTATACAGCGGTAACCCGGGCAAGAAAGTGTGTAACACTTGTGGGAAATGAAATGTGCTTCTATGAGATGGAACAGAATATTACAGAGCAGACCAGATACAGCGGTCTGCGGGCAAGACTGGAAGAAAATGTGTAGAGGTGGTTGACTGTGCAGGCATGCGGAACCTTCCACCGACCGCTTCTTACGGGTGTCTGGAAAGAAAGAAAAACCAGCCGAAATTCTGTATTTTGCAGAATTCCGGCTGGTTTTTGCGTGTCTGACAACTTGCAAAGCAAGTCATTTGGCAATTTTCGTTTAAAAACCGGCAGATACCAATTACTTGGATAATAAAGCTTTGTCATTGGCAAATTCTTCGCCACTGATTTCTTCAAATTTCTCTAATAAATCTTCTACGGTAAGATTCTTTTTCTCTTCTCCGGAAATATCTAAGATAACCTGACCTTCATTCATCATAATCAGACGGTTGCCATGAACAATTGCATCACGCATGTTGTGTGTTACCATCAGAGTGGTAAGGTTCTGCTCTGCAACTATTTTATCCGAAAGAGTAAGAACCTTTGCAGCAGTCTTTGGATCCAAAGCAGCGGTGTGCTCATCTAAGAGAAGCAGCTTTGGACGGTTTAAAGTAGCCATAAGAAGAGTCAGTGCCTGACGCTGACCACCGGAAAGCAGTCCGACTTTAGAGGTAAGACGGTTCTCAAGTCCTAAATCCAGCTCTTTTAACAATTCTTTGTAATGTGCTCTTTCTGCCTTGGTAATACCGCTTCCAAGACCTCTGCTTTTGCCACGACGGGCAGCGAGGGCAAGATTCTCATCGATTCCCATGGTAGCAGCGGTTCCCATCATAGGGTCCTGGAATACGCGTCCTAAGAAACTGGCACGTCTGTGCTCGGACATTCTTGTAACATCTACGTCATCAATAGAAATGGAACCTTCATCTACAAGAAAGACTCCTGCAATAGCATTTAATAAAGTGGATTTTCCGGCACCATTTCCACCGATGACAGTAACGAAATCACCTTCGTTTAAAGTAAGGGTAGTGCCGTTAAGAGCGGTTTTCTCGTTAATGGTTCCCGGATTAAATGTTTTGTAAATATGATCAACTTTAAGCATTGGTTTTGGCTCCTTTCTTTACTGGTTTTGTAAAATATTTCTTCTTCCAGTAAGGAACTGCAAGGAAGAAAGCAACCACAAGTGCAGATAACAGCTTTAAGTAGTTGGTATCAAGACCAAGCCAGATAACAATCTGAAGTACAGCGTAGTAAATAACAGCACCGATAGCGACAGATAAAAGCTTCAACGCAAAGTTGTGGAAAATCTTTTCGAACAATACAGTACCGATAATAACGGCAGCAAGACCGATTACGATAGCACCACGTCCTGCATTGACATCAGCAAATCCCTGATACTGTGAGTAAAGAGCGCTGGCAAGACCAACAAGACCGTTGGAAATCATTAAACCGATTACGGTATTGAAATTTGTGTTGATACCCTGGGCACGGCTCATATTCGGGTTGCATCCGGTAGCACGGATAGAACAGCCTCTTGCAGTTCCGAAGAACCAGTACAGGATAGCTATAATGGCGATGACGAAGATAGCAACGATAAATATGGTGTTTTTATAAAAAGCCACATTTTTTACATATCGTAAAGATACAATTAAATCGTATTTGTCAGCGCTGATTGCCTGGTTGGATTTGCCGCCAAGAATCTTTAAGTTAATGGAGTATAATCCAAGCTGGGTTAAAATACCTGCAAGGATTACCGGGATTCCCATTTTTGTATGGAAGATTCCGGTAATTAATCCTGCCAGCATACCGGATATGGTAGCGGCAAGGATTGCTACCCAGATATTCTGTCCAGAAGCAATCAGAGTAACACAGACAGCACCGCCAAGACTCATGGTTCCATCCACGGTTAAGTCTGCCACATCCTGTATTTTAAAAGTGATGTATACACCGATTGCCATAATACCCCAGATTAATCCCTGGGCTACAGCACCGGGCATAGCGTTTAATAAATCAGCAATTTGCAATTCCACAATAAGTTCCTCCGGTTTCTAAATAAATAATTCAAAAGTAAAAATTACTCAGACATGTCTAAAGCTTCGTAATCGTCTGGAACAGTGATGCCAAGCTTCTCGCAGATGTCAGGGTTGTACTGTTTGGTAACTGCTGGAGCAAATTCAACTTCCATAGTGGATGGGTCTGCACCATTTACTAAGATTTCGTATGCCATTTTACCTGTCTGATATCCAAGGTCATAGTAGCTGATGGATAAGGTAGCAACACCACATCCTTTACAGATACCGGCTTCCCCTGCAATAATTGGAACACCGGCTTCCCCTGCAATGTTATTGATGACTTCTGTATTGGAAGCTGCAGTGTTGTCGGTAGGAACGTAAAGAACATCGTTATCATTTACAGCACTCTGGACAACACTTGCAATATCGTTGGAATCAACGAAAGAATATGCAGTACAGGTGTAATTTAATTTTTCTAATTCTTCTTTGATAACATCAATCTGATACTGTGAGTTTGCTTCTGCGGAGCAGTAAAGCAGTCCGACATTTTTAGCATCCGGGAATAATTCGTTTAACATAGCTGCCTGCTCGGACAGAGGAGCTAAGTCAGAAGTTCCTGAAATGTTACGTCCTGTTGTGCCTGACCAGCCAGAAATGTCAAGAGCGGTTGCATAATCTGTTACGGAAGTTCCAAGAATAGGAATATCTGTAGTTGCAGCAGCTGCAGACTGAAGAGGAGCAGTTGCATTTGCAAGAATCAGGTCTTCATTTTTGGAAACGAAGGAGTTGACGATAGTTGCGCATGTGGCAGAATCACCCTGGGCGTTCTGCTCGTCAAAAACAACGTCATCACCTAATTTCTCGGTAAGATAGTCTTTGAATCCTTTTGTTGCAGCATCTAATGCCTCATGCTGTACGAGCTGACAGATGCCAACGGTGTACTTTGCGTTGGATGAACTTTTCTCTGTAGCGTCAGCGTTTTGGGTATCTCCTGCTTTGGAGCCACAGGCGGTCATGCTGAGTGCAAGAACTGCTGCAACTGAAAGAGAGAGAAATTTCTTCATTTTTTTCATAATAATTTCCTCCTGAAATATGTAATGTTTTTTTTGATTTAACGCGTTCGTGCGTCTGCGCGTTTATGCATTAAAGCGTTAATCCGAATAGACTAATTATAATAAGTAGAGAAAAATAAGTCAATAAATTAAATCCTATTTTTATCAGGAAAAATTAAGAGAATGTTAATGTTTTTGCAAAAGGGACTGTGCTAATATGTGCAAAGAGAGTTTTGGAAAGGAAATAATGAATATACTGGATATTATATTCCCAAGAAGATGCCCGCTGTGTGATGAGGTAATACCGCCGGATGGGGAAATCTGCCCGGAGTGCATCGGAAAGGCAGAACTGGTGCAGGAACCGGTCTGTAAACGGTGCGGAAAACCCATTGGGAATGCCAGAAAGGAATATTGTGGTGACTGTGACCGGAAAAAACATTTTTTTGATTCGGGAAAGGCAGTATTTGTTTATCAGGGGGCAGTGCAACACTCGCTGTATCGTTTTAAATATGCCAATCGGCGTGAATATGCAGCTTTTTATGGAAAAATGGCATGTATACAGTATGCCCGGTGGATTTCAAGACTGGGGATAGATGCAATCATACCGGTTCCGCTGCATCGGAAACGCAGGAGGGAGAGAGGGTATAATCAGGCAGAACTCTTTGCAAAGGAAATAGGAAAACGTACCGGAATTCCGGTAGAAACGAAATTGCTATATCGGTGTATAAATACCAGACCCCAGAAGGAACTTAATGACCAGGAACGCAAGAAAAATCTGAAAAAGGCTTTTACAATCGCACAAAATATAGTACAATTAAGAAAAGTTCTGCTTGTAGATGACATTTACACAACTGGAAGTACCGTGGATGCAGCAGCAGAATGTTTGAAGGTATCAGGAATACAAGAGGTTTATGTGCTTTGCATTAGCATTGGCAGGGGACATTAGGAGGAGAAAGAATGGACGTAAGAAACTGCAAAGGATGCGGAAGATTATTTAATTATTATGGGGGCGTACCGTTATGTAAAGCCTGCAAAGATAAGCTGGAAGAGAAGTTCCAGGAGGTAAAAGAATATTTGCGGCAGAACCCGAATACTCCGATACAGGTTGTATCGGAAGATAATGATGTTTCTGTAAAACAGATTAAACAGTGGGTGCGTGAAGAAAGACTTGTCTTTTCAGAAGATTCACCACTTGGTCTGGAATGTGAAGGCTGTGGAACAATTATCAAAACAGGACGTTTCTGTGAAAAATGCAAACGTAAAATGGAAACGGACTTCCAGAGTGTAATAAAGAAAAAACCGGTGGAGCCTCAGTTGGATAAGAGACCGAAGGAAAGAGATAAGATGAGATATCTGTAACTGTAGATAAGAACTGCCGCAGTGACTGGTGGCAGTTTTTTCTTTTCAGAAGATAATATCTATGTTATACTAAAGAGAGTTTGTTTAGGAGCAGAGTATGATTAGTAAAGAACGCGTCAGACATATGACAAAGCTGTCAGAATTCGAAAATGAAGAAAGTAAAGCCTGCCAGAAAGCAACACAGTATTTTAGAAGAGATTATGTTGCCATGGAGTTGATAAAAAGCTTTTTTGCCGGAACCATTGCGTTTGGACTTCTTTTTGTGCTGTGGCTTTTTTACGACATGGAGAATCTGGTAAAGAAAATTAATGATATGGATATGATTGGATTTGGCATCCAGATTGTAATGGTGTATCTGGTATTTCTGGCTGCTTATCTGCTTATTACTTATATTATCTATAATCGTAGATATACAAAGGGGAGAAAACAGGTGAAGGAGTATTATAACAGACTGAAGAGGGTGAGCAGTCTGTATCGTGAGGAAGAAAATATATCTAATACGGATGACTGGGAGGTTTAGAATGACGGGTTTACTCGAACTGAAGGAGCGGTTAATCCGCTTTTTTGGAAAAAATGAAATATATGTGGTGCCGGTACTTAAGTTTATTCTGGCAACAGTGGTATTTCTACTGATCAATCAAAATATTGGCTATATGACCAGACTGGCTGGACTTCCGGTAACACTGGTACTGGCACTGTTATGTGCGGTTCTTCCGGTCAACGCTATCCTGTTGTTTGCGTTCATTCTGATTGCTGCACATTTATTTGCACTGTCTATGGATGTATGCGTGGTAGGACTGATTCTTATGCTGGTTATCGCACTGCTGTATTTACGGTTTTCACCAAAAGATGGTTATTATGCAGTGCTGACACCGATAACATTTACATTACATATCCCGTATATCATGCCGATTTCAGCAGGACTGTTACGGACACCGGCATCTGCTGCATCTATTGTGAGCGGAACTGTGATGTTTTATTTCCTGAAGGGAATAAAGGAAAATGAGGCAGTATTAAGTGCGGTGGAAGAGGACAGCAATGCGGCTTCAAAAATGGTGGTAGCAATCAACCAGCTGCTGGGCAATAAGGAAATGTATCTGGTACTGGCAACTTTTATTGTGATTTTACTGGTGGTTTATGTAGTGCGCCGCCTGTCCATAGATCATGCATGGACAGTGGCGTCACTGGCTGGTATTCTGATTGGACTTACTGTGCTGATCAGCGGTTTTGTAATGCTGGGCATCAAGGGACGAATCGTCTGGATTATTGTAGGAAGCGTAATTTCTACGGTGATTGCATTGATACAGCAGTTCCTGTTCTTTAACCTGGATTATAGCAGGACAGAACGGGTACAGTTTGAGGATGATGAATATTACTATTATGTAAAAGCGGTACCGAAGATTTATGTTACAACCAAGGAGAAAAAGGTAAAACGTATCGCAGCCAAGGATGAGGAAAAAGAACGTATTTCCCGCAAAGCATTGGCAGAGGAAATGGATATAGACGAAGATTTGCTGAAATAAGACAGAGAGGAAGTGGAACAGGTGCAGTCATTTTTGACAGTGTTGGAAAATTTTAAAGAAAATTATCTGGCGTGGGTAAGCGTTTTGAACATTACGGTATCAAAGACTGATATTGTAGAAATGCTTATTATTGCGTTCCTGTTTTATCACGTCCTGAAATGGATTAAGGATACACGGGCATGGATGCTGTTAAAAGGAATTCTTGTGATTTTAGCGTTTGTACTTGTGGCAGCAATCTTCCAGATGAATACAATTCTCTGGATAGCAGAGAAGACGATTAATGTAGCGATTATTGCAATCGTTGTTATCTTCCAGCCGGAGCTCCGGAAAGCACTGGAAGAATTGGGACGAAAGAAATTTATTTCATCACTCTTTTCTTTTGATTTTGGAAAAAACGGAGTGGAACGTTTCAATGACCATACGATTGGAGAACTGGTAAAGGCAAGCTATGAGATGGGTAAGGTGAAGACCGGAGCCCTGATTGTAGTGGAAAATGAAATTATGCTGACAGAATACGAAAGAACCGGTATTGCACTGGATTCCCTGGTATCAAGCCAGCTTCTGATTAATATATTTGAAAAGAACACTCCGTTACATGACGGAGCTATTATTGTACGTGGGGACAGGGTTGTCTCTGCAACCTGTTATCTGCCACTGTCTGACAGCCTGGAACTGAGCAAGGATCTGGGAACCAGACATCGTGCGGCAGTTGGAATTAGTGAAGTGAGTGATTCTCTTACAATTGTGGTATCAGAGGAAACCGGAAAGGTTTCTATTGCGATGGGTGGACAGCTGTACCGTAATGTGGATGCGGAGTTTCTGCGCAGCAAACTGAAATTTCTCCAGAGCAGCAATATCGAACCAAAGCGCTTCCAATTACTGAAGAGGAGGTTACGCAATGTTAAAAAAGCTGACAAAACTGGTGACGAATAATTTTGGACTGAAGGTTGCAGCATTATTCTTCTCTGTTGTGCTGTGGCTCGTTGTTGTCAACATTGATGATCCGACACAGGCGAAGAACTTTACCACGTCTATTACGATAACCAATTCGGATTATATGACACAGCAGGGCAAATACTTTGAAGCAAAGGACAGTAATCTGCAGGTAACCTTTAAGGTTTCTACTGTGCGTTCTGTTATGAAGAACTTGAGTAATACTGACTTCCGGGCAGTAGCAGATATGGAGAATGTTGAGCAGGTAGACGGTGTATACCGGGTACCGATTGAGATAACTGCAACACGATATGCGTCTGCGGTGAACTTCCAGGGCAAAACACAGTATATGGAAGTAAATGTAGAAGATCTGATGCTGTCACAGTTTTCTATTAAGGCAAAAACAGTAGGAGATGCAGCTGAGAATTATGCGGTGGGAGATGTGCGGGTATCTCCGAACATCTTAAAAGTAACCGGACCGGAATCGGTGGTGAATCAGATTGATCATGTAGAAGCAACCATTGATGTAACAGGTGCATCCGCAGACTTGACGGATAGTGTAGTTCCGGTTGTATATAATGCAAACAGTGAGGCAGTAGACACCTCAAAGCTGAATTTTAATATTGATAAAGTGACAATTTCGGCTACGATACTTAATATCCGTAACCTTTCAGTAGAAATTGAACCGAGTGGAACGGTTGCAGATGGATTTGTATGCACCGGAGTGACGATTAATCCGAATAAGATAGCGATAAAGGGAACACCGGAAGCACTGAACGCAGCCGGAAGTATTGTGATTCCGTCAGACCAGCTGGATATCAGCGATGCAACTGGCAATGTAGTGAAGACAATTAATATTTCTTCTTATCTGCCGGATGATGTAGAGGTGGTCGATGCTGACAATCTGAATGTTGAAGTAACCGCAGTGGTGGAGCAGATTGTGTCAGAATCTTATAGCGTACCGGTTGAAAACATTGCAATTCAGAATCTGAAAGAGGGTTATGAAGCAGCCTTTGCAGAGAGTACAGTTACGATAACTTTAAAGGGACTGCGTAATGATCTGGATAAACTTATGGCAGACAGTATTAAGGGAAATGTAAATGCAGCAGGACTGGCAGAAGGCAATCATACCGTAACAGTTACCCTGGAGCTGGATGACAGCTTATATTCGGTAAATGGAACACAGACTGCAGTGATAACCATAACAAAGAAATCAGAAGACACATCAGATACTACAAATACTGGAAATGACAATGGAACCCATACGGGTTCGAATGGTGGTACAGAAACGGGAACGGGCAGTACCAATGGAAATAATACGAATAATGGAAATTCGGAGGAAGATTAGAAAATGAGCAGAATGTTTGGAACAGATGGTGTAAGAGGTGTTGCAGGAGCGGAGCTGACCATTGAACTGGCAACAAAGCTTGGGCAGGCAGGTGCCTATGTGCTGACGAAAGAGCAGGAACATCAGCCGACATTAATTGTAGGATGTGATACAAGAATTTCAGGTGGAATGCTTGCCAATGCACTGATGGCAGGAATCTGTTCTGTAGGAGCCAATGCAATCTATGTAGGGGTAATGCCGACACCGGCGATTGCCTATCTGACCAGAAAACATAAAGTAGATGCAGGCGTTGTGATTTCCGCATCCCATAATCCGATGGAATTTAACGGAATCAAATTCTTTAATGGAGACGGATATAAGCTGTCTGATGCGTTGGAGGATGAAATCGAAGAGCTGATCCGCAATAATATGAAAGATGTTGTACTGCCGATTGGATCCGGTGTGGGAAGAATTGACTATCGTTTTGATTTGCGTGATGAATATGTGAAATTTATGAAGAAATGTGTGCCGGTTGATTTGACCGGTATGAAGATTGTGATAGACTGTGCAGAGGGTGCATCCTACTATACATCGGTTAAGACATTAAAAGACCTGGGTGCAGATTTGGTTGCTATCCATACGAAGCCGGATGGAACCAATATCAATGCCAACTGCGGTTCCACCCATATGGAAGAACTTCAGGCAAGGGTTGTTTATGAAAAAGCAGACGTTGGTCTTGCATTTGATGGCGATGCTGACCGTATGCTTGCGGTAGATGAAAAAGGTAACCTGGTGGATGGCGACCAGCTTATGGCAATCTGTGGATGCCATATGAAGAAGAAAGGAACTTTGAAGAAAAATACCATTGTAGTAACCGTTATGACCAATCTTGGCTTCAGTCTGATGGGAGAGCGGGAAGGCATCCATGTAGAGAAAACCAAGGTCGGAGACAGATATGTCCTTGAAAATATGCTGGAGAATGGCTATAATATCGGGGGTGAGCAGTCCGGACATATTATATTTTTAGATGATAATACAACCGGTGACGGACTTCTTTCCGGACTTCATTTATTACAGGTAATGAAGGAAACCGGCAGGAAATTATCTGAGCTGGCAGAGGTGATGGAAGTATTGCCGCAGGCACTTGTGAATGCCAAAGTGCCGAATCACAAGAAAGAAAAATTCATGGAATATACTGAGATTGCAGAGGCAATCAAGGCATTGGAAGAGAAATTCAATGGGGAAGGAAGGGTACTGATTCGTCCATCCGGAACCGAGCCGCTGGTAAGAGTTATGATTGAGGGAAAGAACCAGAGCGAGATTGAAGAAGAAGCACAGAAGCTGGCTGAATTAATTACCAACACAATGCTGTAATCAGGAGGGGAATAGAAATGGTAAGTCAGAAAGTTAAAATAAAGAATCCAACAGGATTACATTTGCGTCCGGCAGGAATACTCTGCAAGGAAGCAATGCAGTATAAATCGTTAGTAACATTTCATTATCGCGGAAATACTGCTAATGCCAAAAGTGTTTTAAGCGTACTGGGTGCGTGCATCAAATTTGGAGATGAAATCGAATTCGTCTGCGAAGGTGATGATGAGGACGAAGCATTAAAGGCAATGGTAGAAGCCGTAGAAAGTGGATTAGGAGAATAAAAGATGAAGAAGATATTGGTAACTGGATGCAATGGACAGTTAGGAAGAGCTATTCGTAAGGAATATGCAGAACAGAATATTGAATTCATAAATACAGATGTTGTTGCAGGCGATGGAATTGTATCACTGGATATCACCAATATTGATGTTGTAATGAACATGGTGAAAGATGCAAAACCGGATGTAATTATTAACTGTGCTGCACATACAAATGTAGATAAATGTGAAGAGCAGGAAGACCTGGCATATAAAATTAATGCGATCGGACCGAGAAACTTAAGCATTGCAGCAACAGAAGTGGATGCAAAAATGATCCATATATCAACTGATTATGTCTTTGAAGGAAATGGAACGAGACCGTATATAGAATTTGACAAGCCAAATCCGATCAGCGCATATGGAAGAACAAAATTAGAAGGCGAAAATTTTGTAAAACAGTTTGCTAGTCGTTTCTTTATGCTTCGGACAGCATGGCTTTATGGTGATGGCAGAAATTTTGTGAAGACGATGCTTTCTTTGTCAGAAAAGCATGATGAGTTAAATGTTGTCTGCGACCAGCTTGGATCACCGACAAGTGCAGTAGAACTTGCAAAGATGATTCATTTCCTGGAAGGAACAGATAATTATGGCATTTTTCATGCTACCTGCGAAGGTGACACAAACTGGGCAGAATTTGCAGATGAGATTATGAAACAGGCAGGAAAGAAGACCAGAATAAATCATGTGACCAGCAAACAGTATAAAGAGATGAATCCGGCATCTGCAAACAGACCTGCATATTCGATTCTGGAAAATTATATGATAAAGCTGACCAGCGATTACAGAATGGCAGACTGGCAGGATGCATTGACTGTATATATGAAAGAACTGCTGGGATAATAGGTGGAAAGATGGAACCATTAGTAAGTGTATGTATTCCGGCTTATAATAATGCCGGGTATATCAAAGAGACAATCGATTCGATTTTAAATCAGACCTATCAGAATATTGAACTTGTGATTGTAGATGACAATTCGAAAGATGAAACCTTAAAAGTTATACAAAGCATTAAGGATCCGCGGATAAAAGTCTATCACAATGAAGAAAACCTGGGCATGGTGGGAAACTGGAATAAGTGCCTGAGCCTTGCAAATGGTGAATATATTAAGCTTATATGCGCAGACGATATGATAGACAACAATGCGATAGAGATAGAAGCAAAAGCGATGCAGCAGAATCCGACGGCTAATCTGGTAGAGAGCGATACACGTCTGGTTGATATAAATGGAAAAAAGACTGGTGTATTTCACAGATATCGTAAATTGGGATTGGTAGATGGTAAAAAAGTTGCAAAAAAATCGTTATTAATACAGAACTTTTTTGGTGCTCCGGTTAATAACATGATTCGTAAATCAGCACTGGAAACAGTAGGATACTTTGATGAATCTTTTACATATATATTAGATTTTGATATGTGGATCCGGCTGGCCTGCAGTGGAGATGTATATATTATTCACCAGCAGCTTAACAGCTTCAGAATACGGAATGATTCAAACACAGGAAATTTAATTGGAGAGAATCGCGACGTATATGTGGACGAGCATAGACGACTGGTTGAAAAACATGCTTTGAATAAGGAATTACATATATCTGGATTTGATGTGAAATTCAGTATATGGTTCCGTAAAGTGAGAAATGTATTGATTGGAATATACTTGAAATTATTCTCGAAGTAGGAGTAATCAGATGAAGAAACTAGTAATCATTCCGGCGTACAATGAGGAAGGCGGAATTGTAAAGACGGTTACAGATGTAGTAGAAAATGCAAAAGACTTTGACTATGTGGTAATTAATGACTGTTCTAAAGATAATACGTTGAAAATATGCAGAGAACATAATTTTAATGTGGTAAATCTTCCGGTTAATATGGGAATAGGGGGAGGCGTCCAGACGGGATATATGTATGCGTACCGGAATGGTTATGATATTGCAGTGCAGTTTGACGGTGATGGGCAACACAATGCCAGCTATCTGACGGAAATGTCAGAAAAACTTGTCAAAGAACAATTGGATATGGTAATTGGTTCAAGATATATCGAAAAAGAAGGATTTCAATCCTCTGGAATGCGTCGGCTTGGTATCCGGTATTTTACTGGACTGATAAAGCTGTTGACAGGAAAGAAAATTACAGATCCTACTTCTGGCATGAGAATGATAAACCGGAAAATAATGAAACAGTTTTCAGAAGAATATCCAAAAGATTATCCGGAGCCGGAAAGCGTTGTGACAATTTTGAAAGAAGGCGCTAAGGTAGAAGAAATACCGGTAAAGATGAATGCAAGGGAAGAAGGCGTTTCATCAATATCTCCGTCTAAATCTATATATTATATGGTAAAAGTAAGCATAGCAGTTTTGATTGCTGCGATACGAAAGTAGAGGTGGACAATGGATATAAAAATACAAATAATAATACTGGTAATAATTATTATTGCATTATTAAGTCTTGGAAATATGATTCGCAAAAAAAAGGTAGATTTAAGATATGCATTGTCCTGGATTATAGTGGGCTGCATTATGCTTGTGTTTGATATATTTCCACAACTGTTAGGAAAGCTTGCAACTATTTTAGGATTTGAACTTCCTATAAATATGTTGTTTTTCCTGGGTGTGTGTTTGGCACTGGCAATATTGTTCATGCAGACAGTTGCCATTTCCAATTTGTCGGAGAAGGTAAAAAAACTGACACAGGAAGAAGCTTTAATGAATAAAACAGTTGATGATAAGATAAAGAAAAGAGAGGAAAAGTAAATGAGCAAAACAAAGGTATTGGTTACAGGTGCGAATGGTTATATTGGCAGACATGTTGTAGAACAATTACTTAATATGGGGGCTGATGTTCTTGCAGCGGATTTCAGTTTTGATGGAGTTGATGAGAGAGCACAGAGAGTGGAAACACCGATTTTTAGCGGCTTAGAAGATATTTATGAACAGATGGGAAAACCGGATGTATGCATTCATCTTGCATGGAGAAACGGATTTGTTCATAATGCAGATTCTCATATTGAAGATCTTCCGAACCATTATACTTTCTTAAAGAATATGATAGAAGGCGGATTGAAACATGTTGTTGTAATGGGAACAATGCACGAAGTAGGATATTGGGAGGGGGCAATTGACGAAAATACTCCAACCAACCCATTATCGCTTTATGGAATTGCTAAAAATGCATTAAGACAAATGGTGGAGCTTCTTGCCAAGAAAAGCGAAGTTTGCTTTCAGTGGACTAGAGGTTACTATATTATAGGAGATGACATTAAGAGTAATTCAATCTTCTCCAAAATTGTACAGGCTGAGCAGGCAGGTAATAAAAAATTCCCATTTACTACAGGAAAAAATTTGTATGATTTTATCTCTTTGGAAGAACTTGCAAAGGAAATTGCATGTGTAAGCTTACAGACAGAAGTGAATGGTATTATTAACTGTTGTACAGGAAAACCGGTATCACTTGCAGAACAGGTAGAATCATTTATTAAAGAACATAATTTTAAAATCCGTCTGGAATATGGAGCATATCCGGATCGTGCATATGATTCACCGGGAGTATGGGGAGATGCAAAGAAAATTCAGCAGATAATGAGCAAAGTTGAAAAGTAAAAGAATAGATGATATAATAACACAACAATGTAAATTAGGAGGATACTCAAAATGAGAACTTATTTGGTAACAGGTGGAGCAGGATTCATAGGATCCAATTATATTCATTACATGTTTCGGAAATATGATAATGAAATCAGAATTATTAATGTAGATGCTCTGACATATGCAGGTAACCTGGAGAATTTGAAAGATATCGAAAATAGAGATAACTATACTTTTGTGAAAGCTGATATTACAGATAGTGAAGCAATCAGCAAAATCTTTGCTGAGAATGATATTGACCGTGTGGTTCATTTCGCAGCAGAGAGTCACGTTGACAGAAGTATTAAACATCCAGAAGTATTTGTTAAGACAAATGTACTTGGAACTGCTGTTATGCTGAACTGTGCAAAGGCTGCATGGGAATTGCCAGATGGTACGTTTAAAGAAGGAAAGAAATTCTTACATGTATCTACAGATGAAGTATATGGATCATTGGAAGATGATGGAACAAGCTATTTCTATGAGACAACACCATATTCTCCTCATAGTCCATATTCAGCAAGTAAGGCTTCTTCAGACTTTTTGGTAAAAGCTTATATTGATACTTATCATTTCCCGGCTAATATCACAAACTGTTCTAATAATTATGGACCTTATCAGTTCCCAGAGAAACTGATTCCATTGATTATTAACAATGCATTACATGGTAAAAAATTACCGGTATATGGAGACGGAATGAATATCCGTGACTGGTTATATGTAGATGATCATGCAAAGGGAATCGATATGGTTCAAGAAACTGGTCGTCTTGGAGAGACATATAATATCGGTGGACATAATGAAAAACGTAATATTGAAATTATTAATATTATTATTGAAACATTACAGGAGATTCTTCCAGATGGTGACCCAAGAAAAGCAAATGTAAGCAAAGATCTGATTACTTATGTAGAAGATCGTAAGGGACATGACAGACGTTATGCAATTGCACCGGACAAAATTAAGGCTGAAATTGGCTGGGAGCCAGAGACCATGTTTAAAGAGGGAATTAGGAAGACAATTGCGTGGTACCTTGAACATGAAGACTGGATGAAGAATGTGACAAGTGGAGATTATCAGAAATATTACGAAGATATGTATAGTAATAAATAAAAATAAGAAATAAATAAGAAATGGAAGGGCTGCCCGATTTTAAATCGGACAGCCCTTTTTGCAACAAAATCAAGTCATTGCAAAGAATGTATATT
The DNA here is from genome assembly GCF_003461185.1 of Roseburia sp. AF20-18LB. Taxonomy (NCBI): domain Bacteria; kingdom Bacillati; phylum Bacillota; class Clostridia; order Lachnospirales; family Lachnospiraceae; genus Roseburia; species Roseburia sp. AF20-18LB. The sequence goes on along the minus strand of NZ_QTWP01000002.1, from coordinate 191,028 downwards.
GTGAAATACAAAAGACCCGTAATTTGCTTTTTCTTTACAAAAGTGTTAAAATAAATCGATTATATTATGACGAAAATGTTGGAGGTATGTTTGATGAAAGGAATTATACTTGCTGGAGGTTCCGGCACAAGGCTTTATCCATTAACAAAGGCTATTTCAAAACAGATTATGCCAGTATATGATAAGCCAATGATTTATTATCCGTTATCAACACTTATGCTTGCTGGAATTCGAGAAGTACTTATTATTTCTACTCCGAGAGACCTTCCGGTATTTGAGGAATTGTTAGAGGATGGAAGTCAATTGGGTATGCACATCGAATATGCAATTCAGGAAAGCCCAAGAGGACTTGCAGATGCATTTATTATTGGAGAAAAATTTATTGGTAAAGATGCTGTTGCATTGGTATTAGGAGATAATATCTTCTATGGACAGAGTTTTTCCAAGGTATTAAGAAGTGCTGCAGAGCGTACAGAAAATGAAGGCGGAGCTACAATCTTTGGTTATTATGTAAGAGATCCAAGAGAATACGGCGTAGTAGAATTTGATGAAAATGGAAAAGCTTTATCTATTGAAGAAAAACCAGCAGAACCAAAGTCTAATTATGCGGTTCCGGGTTTGTATTTCTATGACAATAATGTAGTTGAAATTGCCAAAACTGTGAAACCATCAGCCAGAGGAGAAATTGAAATTACAAGTGTTAATAATGAATATTTGAACAGGGAAACTTTAAGTGTAGAGACTTTAGGACGAGGCTTTGCATGGCTTGATACAGGAAATCATGATATGCTCCTGGCAGCAGCTGATTTTGTATCAGCATTCCAGAAACGTCAGGGATTGTATATTTCATGTATTGAAGAAATTGCTTATAAGAGAGGCTTTATAGATAAGGAACAGCTTGTAAAACTGGCGCAGCCTTTGTTGAAAACAGATTATGGTAAGTATTTGATGGAAATTGCAGAAGGATTATAAATAGAAAAGAGGAAAACAAAATGGGAAAAATTAAAGTAACAGATGATTGCAACGGTATCAAAGGATTAAAAGTAATTGAGCCTGCAGTATATGGAGATGCCAGAGGTTATTTTATGGAGACATATAATTATAACGATTTCAAAGAGGTTGGAATTGATTGTGAATTTGTGCAGGATAATCAGTCAGCATCTAAGAAGGGTGTTTTAAGAGGACTCCATTTTCAGATAAATTATCCACAGGACAAGCTGGTTCGAGTTGTAAATGGTACTGTATTTGACGTGGCCGTAGATTTAAGAGAAGGCTCTGAGACATTTGGAAAATGGTTTGGTGTAGAACTTTCCGCAGAAAATAAGAAACAGTTCTTCATTCCGAAAAATTTTGCTCACGGATTTATTGTTTTGAGTGATTATGCAGAATTCTGCTATAAAGTAACGGATTTCTATCATCCAAATGATGAGGGCGGATTATTATGGAAAGATCCGGAAATCGGAGTTGAATGGCCAATGCCGGAAGGCATGACTGAGGCAGATCTTATTTTATCGGATAAAGATAAGGTTTGGGGCGGTATTAGCACATTTAAGAAATAGAGGTTAATATGCGACAGTATATAGATACATTCATGAGATATCGGTCTTTGCTGACAGAACTGGTCAGCAGAGACCTTAAAACTAAATACAGAAGATCTGCATTGGGATTTATGTGGTCGGTGCTGAACCCATTGGGAATGATGGTTGTATTGACTATTGTATTTTCTACAGTGTTTCAGCAGGCAATTCCAAATTTCCCGGTTTATTTAATGTGTGGACAATTAACATTTAACTTTTTTAATGAGGCGAGCAATATGGCAATGACCTCTGTGCTGGATAATGCACCTTTGATTAAAAAAGTATATGTGCCAAAATATTTATTTCCATTATCAAGGGTGTGTTCATCTTTGGTAAATATGTTGACATCATTTGTTGCGTTAATGATTGTTATATTAATTACAAGAACACCAATTACATGGACTATTTTTTTGTCAGTATTTCCAATTTGTTTTGCAACATTGTTTTCCCTTGGAATAGGACTTATATTGTCTGTGGTTGTGGTGACATTTCGGGACATGAAACACTTATATAGTGTTATTACAACGGCATGGCTATACTTGACACCAGTATTCTACCCAATTAGTATGCTACCTGATTCAGTTGCAGTAATAGTTAGAAATAATCCGTTGACATTAATTGTTGAAATTTTAAGATATAATGTATTGTACCATCAGGTAGCTCCGTTTGTATTGGTATTAAAAACATTGATTTATTGTGCTGTAGCTATGATATTGGGCTTGTGGATGTTTAAAAAACAGCAAGATACCTTCATATTGAAATTATAGGAGGAATTGGTTTGAAACACGAAGAAAATGTGATTGAAGTTGAAAATGTTTCACTTCAATTCCGTTTATATAAAGAAAAAGTTGATAGTATAAAAGAGTATGTGCTAAAAAGAGCAAAAAGAGAATTGGAATATGAAAATTTCTGGGCACTGAAAGATATCAGCTTTGATGTAAAAAAAGGTGAGGCAGTAGGTCTTGTCGGAAAAAATGGTTCTGGAAAGAGTACAATGTTGAAAGTAATTGCGGGAGTCATAAAACCTACATTTGGTGAGGTGAGAAAACAAGGCTCAGTTGCACCAATGATTGAACTTGGTGCAGGCTTTGATTTTGATTTGACTGCAAGAGAAAATATTTATTTGAACGGAGCTATTTTGGGGTATCCTAAGGAGATGCTTCGTGAAATGGAGCATGAAATTATAGAGTTTGCGGAATTGGAAAAGTTTGCAGATGTTCCGGTGAAGAATTTTTCCTCTGGTATGGTAACACGTCTGGGTTTCTCTATTGCAACAATATATAAACCGGATATTTTAATCGTAGACGAAATTTTGTCTGTAGGCGATTTTAGGTTTCAGGCAAAATGTGAGGAAAGAATTGGCTCTATGTTAGAGAGTGGAACCACATTGCTATTAGTATCACATAGTACAGAGCAGGTACGACGAATCTGCGATAAAGCTGTGCTTATAAATCACGGAAATATGCTCTTACATGGTGACGTGGATGAAGTGTGTGATATGTATACAAGACTATAGGAGTTAAATTATGATAATTGATGAAAAGAAAGTAAAGCGTTTAATAGCTTATTTTATTTATGATAAACAGGGAATTGTAGATGATTATATCATTTACATGCTGTGTGCATTAAAAGAGCATTCCAGTGAAATAGCCGTTGTTGTAAATGGAAAATTAACATCGGAAAGCAGGAAAAAGTTAAATCAGGTGACACCTGTAGTGATGGTGAGAGAGAATAAAGGACTTGATGTATGGGCATACAAAACAGTTCTCGATTATTATGGATGGGATAAACTAGTTACATATGATGAAGTTATCATGATGAATTTTACGATAATGGGACCGGTGTATCCATTGAGTGAAATGTTTGAATCCATGAGTGCCAGAGATTTAGATTTCTGGGGAATTACAATGTATCATAAATATGAGAAGGGTGATCCATTTGGAACTATTGAATGTGGCTACATTCCAGACCATATTCAGTCTCATTTTATTGCAGTACGAACACCTATGTTAAAAAGCATTGAATTCCAAAGTTATTGGAATAATATGCAGGAAATTAAGGATTATCGTGATGCAGTAGGATGTCACGAGGCGATGTTTACAAAACGCTTCTCGGAAAAGGGGTTTAAATGGGATGTTTATGCAGATATGGGAGATGGTTATAATAATCATCCGATTTTGTGTGCAACAAGAGAAATGCTGGAAGAAAAACGCTGCCCTATTTTTAAAAGAAGATCATTTATGCAGGACTACTCCAACATTATTCATGATACAGTAGGACAGGAAGCTATCGAAGCATATGATTTCATAGATAAGCATACAGATTATGATGTGAATCTGATTTGGGATAATATTTTACGTCTGGAGAATCAGGCAGATATTAAGAAAAATATGCAGCTTAATTACATACTGGACAGTAAACATGGTACAGATATATCAGAAGTGTTAAAGAAAAAAAGAGTAGCACTTGTGCTACATTTCTATTTTGAGGATTTGGCAGAATACTGTCTTCATTATGTACAGTCAATGCCAAAAGAAGCAGATATTTACGTGACGGTTGGTTCAGAAAAAAAGAAAAAAATTATTGAAGAGACTTTCTCGGTATTAGAAAACAATGTGAAAGTGATTTTGATTGAAAACCGGGGAAGAGATGTTAGCGCTCTTTTAGTTGGAACAAAGGATTTTATCATGGATTATGATTATGTTTGCTTTGTTCATGATAAAAAGGTAACTCAATTATCGCCACAAACAGTTGGGGCTGGTTTTTCATACAAATGTTTTGAAAATTTATTGCCGACAAAGGAATTTGTTCAGAATGTAATTCGGACATTTGAAGAGAATCCAAGAGCTGGATTGTTGACACCGCCACCGCCAAATCATGGTGATTATTATATTACTTTGGGACTTGAATGGGGCATGAATTATGATGTTACAGTAGAACTTGCAGAAAAATTAGGCATAACAGTTCCGATTGATAAAAAGAAAGAGCCGATTGCTCCACTGGGAACAATGTTCTGGTTCAGACCGAAGGCCTTGAAATTATTGTTTGACCAGGATTGGGAGTATAAGGATTTCCCGGCAGAACCAAATAAAATTGATGGAACGCTGTTGCATGCTGTGGAACGGATTTATAGCTATGTAGTACAGCAGGAAGGCTACTATCCGGCATGGATTTTTTCGGAAAAAGGTGCTCAGATTGAAGTGACTAACTTAAACTATATGGTGCGTGGATTAAATAATGCAGTATTTCATATGGGACCGGGTGCGGGAAATTATGAGGATGTTCTGATTACAACAAAACGTGCATTTGGGGAATGGAGAATGTGCCGCTCGGCTTTAGGCTATTTGGAAGGAAATATTGTGCGGGCCAGAATGTATTTTAAAAATGAAAGTGGATTTTCGGAAGAAAATTCATTCCTGGCAGAGAACTCAGTGGATGAAGTCAGCCATCTGGATAATCATGAATTTTTGTATACAGATTTGGACAAACTTGGTGTGATTGAAGAATTACGCTGGGATCCGGGTGAAGTTGGCGGAATTGTAGTAAAAGATATTCATATTAAAGTGTTATTCCAAAATAATCACATTGAGGAGTACACATTAAAGGATGCAGTAAGTAATGGTGTAATGGTTGATGATGAGCTGGTATTTATTGCCTCGGACCCTCAGATGTATTTCAGATTAAGGACTACAGGGATTATTAAAAAAATAATAGTACAGTGTGATTTTATGAATAGTGTTTCTACACAATGTGCACAGAAAATTTATGATAAAATTGGTGGTAAAAAGCCGTTTAAATTCCTGAAAAAAGTGTATAGAAAAATAAAAAAAGTTGGAAAGTGAAAACGATGAAAAGAGAAAGAATATTTTATTTGGATTTTATTCGGGCGTTGGCAGTAATACTTATTTTGCTTACACATTATAATGCATTATTTCTCTACATGGATCCGCAGCCTCTGGATAAGGTAGTAATCACATATAGAATATGCAATTTGTATATCGGTGATTTTGGTGTGTCATTGTTCTTTATTATATCAGGCGCCGCATTGATGTACGTATATGAAAACAGCTGCAATCTGGCAAAATTCTACAAGAAAAGATTTGTTGCAATTTATCCAATGTTCTGGATTACTTATATAATTGCGTTTGTAATACAGAAGCTGGTATATCATGCGGATTATTCTGGAATACCAAAACAAAATATTTTGTATACGATATTTGGATTTGACAGTTATTATGCTGCTGTAAAGCCGACTTTCTTCATAATTGGTGAATGGTTTTTAGGATGTATTATTTTAGTTTATATACTATTTCCGTTACTGCGTTGGGGGGCAAATAAGCACCCGGGAACATTTAGTGCAGCAATTATTTTAGTATATCTGTTGTCAATTGTGTGTTATCAGACAGGATTGAGCAAAGCAGAACTGGTGACGGTGAGACTTCCGGAAGTATTTTTTGGAATGCTTTATATGAAATATTTTAAAAAGACAAACTGGAAAGTTGCTTTGGGAGCCTTGGCGGTGTTGATTGCGAATACCATTCTGTCACCTGCTTTCAATAGTAACATTCAGACGACTTATGTTGGTATAGCAGCATTTCTGGTATTAACATTTATTGCAAAATATATGGAATGTGGTGTTGTGAAAGCTATCTGTAGTTTCCTTTCAAAGTATGCATATGCAATCTTTTTGATTCATCATTTTATTATTTATAAAGTGACAGATATGGTTGATTTTTATAAAATATCAACAGCAGAAAGCTATGGTGTATTTGGAATTTGTGTAGGAATTATTTTAGTTACATCTTTAGTATTATATTTCTTGAATAATAAATTTATGTGGTTATTTGGGAAAATTGTAAACAAAGAGAAATAGAGGAGAGAATTTGAATCATGGAATATATATATATGCTTACTGAAATAGATGATAGTGGAATACCAATTTATAGGGATGAGTTTTTGGAAAAAAGCAAACAGAATTGTACAATATTAACTACAAGTGAATATGCAACATTTCTTGAATATGAAAATAAGAATGTTGTGGTTGTTCCGGATGAAATAATGCAGGATTATGATAAAAATTTAGATGCAAAAGGAAAGCGTTTTGTTATGATGGAAGTTTATAGAAATGAGAAATTTGAAAATTGGCTTTCTTTTGTGTTTAAAGAGAATAATGAACGTGTAGAGGGGATTGTAATCAAGTATGCATATGCAAGCGTTATACATGTGGCAACAGAAAATAGAAAGTCTGTTTTGGTTGAACAAAATAGAAAAGAAACGTCAATGAATTCTGAGGAGGAGTATCAAAAACTTGTTAGTGAATTAAAACGTCAGATAGAAATATTACAGACCGAATTGAAACAAAAAGAGGTAACGACATTAAGTTTGAGCGAAAATTTAAATTCATCTAGTCATTATATAGAAAATCTGCAGAAACATGCAACGAATCTTGATAATGAATTGAAAAAATACAAAAGTTTTTATAATGAACATAATGAAACGATTCAATTTGCTGAAGAGAGAGTGAATCATGCGGAAGCAGAGATACAACGTTATATGGAATTATATAAAAATGTGTTGTCAGAACTTGATGAAAGAAAAATAGAACTTCTTGAATTGAAGAGTAAAATAAAAAAACATTAGTATTAAGAAATAATCAGATACAAAAGTGGAGATGAAGAATGAAGAGACTGGGTATATACTTTTTCTTTGACAAAGATGGCATAGTGGATAAGTATGTTGACTATGTATTGGAGGATTTGACAAAACATGTTGATAAATTAATTGTAGTATGCAATGGACAGTTAAATGAGCGAGGGCGAAAAACATTTGAAAAGTTTACAGGTAATATTATTGTCCGTGAAAATAAGGGATTTGATGTATGGGCATATAAGACAGCTATAGACAGTGAAGGCTGGAATAAGCTTATAGAGTATGATGAAATTATTTTAATGAATTATACTATTATGGGACCGGTGTATCCATTAAAGGAGATGTTTGACATAATGGATAAGCGCTTGGAACTGGATTTTTGGGGGATTACAAAGTGTTTTCAAGAAAATTCTCCAGTGGCACAACAAATCTGGCAGTGCCCTTATGGATATATTCCAGAACATATTCAGTCTAGCTTTATGGCTTTTAGAAGAAGTATTGTTTCATCCACTATTTTTCAGAAATATTGGGATGAAATGCCTATGATAAAAAGTTATTATGAATCGGGAGGGAGTCATGAACAGTATATAACAAAATACTTTAGCGATAATGGTTATAGATGGGATTGTTATACTAATTATGATGATATGGATGAAGAGATATATACATGTTGTCCTTTGATTGTAGCACCATTGGAGGTTATAAAAAATAGAAAGTCACCTTTCTTTAAAAGAAGAACATTTTTTTCTATGAAGACTGATTATAGTCAAACCCTACCAGTTGCAAAAGAGTTTCTAGATTTTTTGGAAAAAGAAACTTCATATGATACAGCTTTAATATATTCTAATTTAATTAGAACATGTCATCAAAAAGATTTAGTGGAGAGTTTCCAATTGTTTCATGTGATATAGAAAGGGGACAATCATGGCAATACTTGGGAAAAAGGTTGCATTATTTATTAATATAGAAAATTTAATATATAAAGAAATAATATGGAAAATATGCAACGAGTTTGAAGATGATTTGGAAGTATTTCAATGCAATGAAAAGTCAAATTCCTTGTTGCATTTAGGAATGAATGTGAAGGCAAATTACGATGACTTTGATTATATTGTTATAATAAATCCATTGAAAAAAAGTACTACAGAATTAAAAAGCGTATTGTTACAGCGCCAGTTGTATTATTTACAGAATATTCTTGGTAGTAGGGAACAACTTGAAAAGTCATTAAAATTGTTGGAAAACTCCAGAATAGAGGGGATGCTTGTTCCATATGTGGATTATATAAAAGCTCATAATATGGGGCATTATGATAATTGGCAGGACTATTATTCCGATATAAAGGAAATAGCGGATAAAAATGACATTCGAATAGTTTTATCCAGGGACAAATCGCCTGTAATATCAGAAGATGGCTTTGCAATTATAAAAACAGAGGCAATTCGTGGAATAGAAACAGTAAGGTGTGGGGACCTCGATGCACAGGGAATATTTTATCTGATGTCTATATATATGCAAAATAAAGGTTTTTTGCCAGCATATATAATGAAAGAGGATTTGCTAATTAATAATCAGTATGGATATGAAGCATTTAATGAAAACAAATTACAGTGTTTTCCACCAATTATGCAGCTTGAGAGTGAAATCTATTATGACTTCGGAGATGGCTTTGAAGTATCGAAGGTTAAAAAGATAAAATATATTTTAAAAATTGGAAAGAAAGAGGAGCTTTCTTTTAAAATTAAAGTTCCTCAAAATATAAAATATATTCGCTTTGATCCATGTGAGAAATTTATGTGTGTGTGTTCTGGAATATCTGTTAATGACACACATATTGAAGTTAATAATTTGAATGGAATTCATTTTGGAAATGAAGATTTATTCTTAACAAAAGATCCACAGTATATATTAAGCGGTGACTTTTCTGATATAAAAGAATTAGAAATAAGGGTAGAAAATCTATCTATTTTTTGGTCTGAAAATGGACTGAAAGAAGATATGGATCGTATATTTGAAGAGAAAGAAGAACTGGTTAAAGCCGTGCAGCATTTAACAAATGCATATGGAAAACTAGAGATGAGTGCTCAAAAACGGGAAAAAGATTTAATATATGAAAGGAAACAACTGGAAGAAGAAAAGATAGAATTAGAGCTTAGAATAGCAAATGAACTTGAAAAAAATGAAAAACTAGAATTAGAACTTACACAGATAAAAAATAGTCGTAGTTGGAGAATAATAACTAAATTAAGAAAAATGAAAAATAGAATAATAAGGAAGAAAGCATGAAGAAACATACGGAGACATGGTATTACTTGGTTTGATGCGTAATGTGTTTCATAAAATGGGGATTCTTCAAGATGTATATCAGCCGTATGACATATGTACAGGGATGGATGCTCTAGTAAATTATTTGAAGTTAAACGCAGAATCATTTGCAGGTGCATTATGGTTTATGTTCCCATTCTTTTGGACAACCTTGTTATATGGTGTAATATATTTGGCAATATAGAAGCTAAGGTTAAGTGAGCCAGGCGAATGTATTTTTAGCTTTGTATGTTGTACGTTATGTTCTGTCGTAGGTTTCTTTTATGTAGGGAAAGAGTTTTTCTTAAACAGCTTTTTTGACATCGCATTAGTAGGTGTATCAGGACCTATTTTGGTTAGAATGATATTGAAATATATGAGCAAATGAGAAGATATTTTATAAAATAGCAGGAGGCAAATGAGAATGCAAGGTATATCGGTAGTAGTACCAGTATTTAATGAAGAAGGAAACGTAAGAGAGTTACACAAGGAAATACTTGAAGCATGTAAAAAAGAAAATTATAACTTTGAAATCATCTTTGTAGATGATGGCTCAAAGGATAAGACACCGGAGATTTGTAAAGAATTAAAGCCTTTAAAATATATTCGTATGCGTAAAAACTTTGGGCAGACAGCGGCAATGGATGCAGGAATCAAAGCAGCTCAGTATGACTATATTGTGACAATGGATGGTGATAGACAGAATGACCCAGCCGACATTCCAAAGCTTGTAAACTATTTGGAAGAGAATGACCTTGATATTGTATCCGGATGGAGAAAGAACCGAAAAGATACAGTAATGAAAAAATTTACATCCAGAGTTGCAAATTTCTTAAGAGGAATTATTGTCAAAGATAATATTCATGATAGTGGATGTTCATTAAAAATCTATAAGAAGGAATGCTTTGATCATATAAATTTATATGGGGAAATGCATCGTTTTATTCCAGCGCTTTTAAGAATTAAAGGCTTTGAAGTTGGAGAAGTTGTGGTAAATCACAGACCTCGGACAGCCGGTGTGACAAAATATAATTGGAAGAGAACTATCAAGGGGTTTGTAGATATGATTTCATTATGGTTCTGGAGTAAGTATGCTGTAAGGCCATTACATATATTGGGAGCAGGCGGTATGGTATCTATATTCCTTGGAGTAGTATGCGCAATATGGTCAATCGTATTATTTGCACTTGGTTATAAGATGTCTAATAATATTATGCCACCATTATTAACAGTATTCTTTATTATAGTTGGATTACTAATGTTTATTTTTGGATTGATGAGCGACATGATGAGTAAGACATACTATGGTTCTGGAATTGATAAATCATATAGTATAAAAGAAACAATAGAAAATAAGGAAACGGAAGAATAAAAATGAAAATACTTGCTATATCCCATGAGTTTCCACCTATTGGAGGCGGAGGCGCCAACGCGTGCTATTTTTTGACCAAGGGATTTGTGGAAAAAGGTCATGAGGTAACACTTGTAACTGCAAATTATCAGGGAATGACTGAGAGTGAAATTGTAAATGGTGTGCGTGTTATTCGAGTGAATTCGAAGAGGGCACATAAGGAACATTGCAGCTTCAAAGAAATGTTGAGTTATCTGCTGAAGGCATACCCTGTTGCGAATAAATTGCAAAAAAGAGAAAATTTTGATGTGTGCCTGGTATTCTTTGGGATACCAAGTGGACCAATAGGGTATATGCTAAAAAAGAAGTATAAACTTCCATACGTGATACGATTTGGTGGAGGGGATGTTCCGGGATTTCAGGAACGTTTCACGAAAGTGTATAAGATAATTGCCCCAGCAATAAAACTTATCTGGAAAAATGCAGACGCATTAATTGCAAATAGCCAGGGACTAAAGGATATGGCACTTGATTTTTATAATAAGAAACCATTTGATGTTATACCGAATGGTGTTGATACAGAAGTTTTTTATCCGAGCGTAAAAGAGGAAAGTGATGAATTTAAAATTCTTTTTGTTTCAAGGTTGATTGAACGAAAAGGGTTACAATTTATTATTCCACAGTTAAAAAAAATACAGGATAGTACGAAGAAAAGTGTAAAACTAATTGTAGTTGGAGATGGTCCATATCGAGAAACATTGGAACGAATTGCGGAGGAAAACCATGTTTCAGATATGGTAGAATTCGTAGGACAAAAGGGAAAAGAAGAGATTGTGCCTTTTTATCAAAATGCAGATTTATTTATATTGCCATCATCAAAAGAAGGAATGCCAAATGTTGTGCTGGAGGCTATGGCATGTGGATTGCCAATTATTATGACTCCGTGTGAGGGGAGCGCTGAACTGATTTGTGAAAATGGATATAAGGCAGAAAGAAAAGAATTTGCTGATTATATCATCAAATTAATTGGAGATAATGAGATGAGAAAAGAAATGTCCATAAACAGTAATAAAAGGGTTAAAAATTTTTTTAGTTGGAAACATATTGTAAACGAGTATTTGGAAACTTTAGATGGGTTATTAAAATGAAGAATATTGTGTATAAAATGTTAGTTTATATAGAACAGTCGTATATCGTTCGTTGTATTCCTGATAGAATATTTATTTGGCTGAGCTATTTTTTACGGACAAGAAAAATATTACATTGGAACAATCCTACTTTATATAATGAAAAAATACAGTGGTTGAAAATTTATGATAGAAATCCAGATTATTCTAAGCTGGTAGACAAACAGGCTGCTAAAGAGTGGGTAAGCGAAAAATTAGGAGAAGAGTATGTGTTTCCTACACTTGGTATATGGGATAAGTTTGATGATGTAAATTTTGATGAGTTGCCAGAACAATTTGTTTTAAAATGCACTCATGATTCTGGTGGAGTGCTCGTCTGCAAAGATAAAGCAATGCTAAATTATGAAAAAGAAAAAAAATTCTTCGAATGGCATATGAAGCGCAATTACTACTGGCACGGAAGACAGTGGCATTATAATGGGGTAAAACCCAGAATTATTGCTGAAAAATATATGGTAGACGAGTCTCAGAAAGAATTAAAAGATTATAAGGTCTTTTGTTTTCATGGAGAACCCAAAGTAATACAGGTAGACTTTGGAAGATATGAGAAGCATGAGAGAAATTTATACACACCAGAATGGGAGTATATTCCAGCTCAGATAAAATATCCAACAAATCCATCACACCAAATAGAAAAGCCTGTTATTTTAGATGAACTGTTAAGGTGCGCTAGAATATTGTCAGATGGAATGAGACATGTCAGGGTGGATTTTTATATTATTGGAAATAAACTTTATTTTGGAGAAATGACATTTTATCACGGAGATGGATGTGAAAAGTTTACACCACAAGAATTTGAAAAGATAATGGGAGATTGGATTAATGTTAAATAGTAATTATGTTGGAATTGCATATAGTACTGAAAAAAAATATACAGATAGAAAGAAAAAAAATTGGTTTCGTCCAGATACACAATATCCTGAAATGATGTTTGATGCTTGCTCAGAACACAATCAAGTGTATGAAGCAGTTAGGGAGGCTCTACATATATATCAGATGGATAATGACAATTATGGAACCGATAGATGGAATCCGTTAGGCGAATTAATTAAACCAGGAGATAATGTTATTATTAAGCCTAATTTAGTTATGGATTATAATCAGTCAAATGAAGGAACAGAGTGTCTTTTTACACAGCCAGAAGTTGTTGCACCAATTATTGATTATATTTTAATTGCTTTAAAGGGAAAAGGCGGAATCATAATTGGGGATGCACCTATGCAGGAATGCAACTTAGAAAAACTGCTTGAAGAAAGCGGATATAATGAAATGATGGAGTGGTATAGAAACGTTGGCGTAGAAATAAAGATTGTAGATTTTCGTGGCTTGACAACACAGATTGATAGTAAAAAAAGAATAGGCGTTCGCAAACAGACAATTAGCGACAATCAGGATGGAACAGTTATTGATTTAGCAGACATGAGCCAGTTTGCCAAATATGATAAAGAACATTTAGAAAAGATGCGAATCACAAACTATTCTCCAGACCGTTTGAAAGAACATCATTGTCCTGGCAGACATGAATATTTTGTGTCCAATTATATTTTGAATGCGGATGTTGTGATTAATATGCCAAAGCCGAAGACTCATAGAAAAGCTGGCTATACGGCGGCGATGAAGAATATGGTAGGGATGAATGTTAGAAAAGAGTATTTACCACATCATACGATTGGAAGTGTGGCAGAAGGAGGAGATGAATATAAAAAGAAGAGTCTATTACGAAATATAGATGATAAGTTATATGACATAAAGAATACATTAGAAGGAAAAGAACGTTATAAAGCAGCTAAAGTTGTCTGGTATATTGCGGGTGGTTTAAAGGTTCTCGGAAACAAGGTACATCATGACGAGGCAGAGGGAAATTGGTATGGAAACAAAACTATAAGCAAAACAATAGTTGATTTGAATAAAATACTCTTTTATGCAGACAAAAATGGACATATACATGATGAGATTCAAAGAAAAACATTGAATATTGGAGATATGATTATTAGTGGCGAGAAGGAAGGCCCTGTAGCACCTAGTCCAAAGCAGATTGGAGCAATTATAATTGCATTGAATGCCTATATTTTTGATATGGGTGTGGGCATTATGATGGGGGCAGATGCAACAAATTTTCCATTTGCAGAGGATTGCAAAAATGCAAATGAAAGTCTTCCATTGTGTAATTATCAAGATGATGAGTTGATATATGTTTCAAATGATGAAAAACTGAACAACAAGGATATAAAAAGTGTATCAAATGAGTTGAAATGGAAATTTGTTCCGACTAAAGGCTGGACGGAAATGTTTATTTGAGATAAAAATAGGGCATATGGCAGAGAATTTTATGCTGTCTTGTGGTTGGAAAGATAATTTTTAAAACATAATACTTATCAAGGAAAGCGAGATTAATTAAATGTTGCATAAGGTATTAAGTTGGTTTGTTTTACATTTTACAGGAAATAGAGGAGCGAAAGGACTTAGATATTCGGGTCAATTAAAAACATATAATTACTTAAAAAAAATGCAATGGAATGTAATGGAGGAGAATATCAATATACAGAAAAGAAAATTATATGATATTGTGATATTTTCCATAGAACATGTTCCGTATTATAGAGAACTAGGATTCAAAAAAGAAGATTTTTCGAAGGCGACAATATTTGACGATATAAAGAAATTTCCTATACTGACAAAAGATATAATTCGACGCGAAGGAAAAAAAATGTATCCTGATATACCAATAAGGGATTGGACATTCGAAAATGTTTCAGGAGGAACAACAGGAGAGCCGGTTAAATTTAGGCATAGTGGGAAATTTTTTGAAACCGATCAAGGAGCAAAATTGTTGTTTGATGAATGGTCTGGACGAAAAATAGGTGATTATCAAATTCGCTTATGGGGAAGTGAAAGAGATATTGTATCAGGGAAAAAAGACTGGATGAACAAAATTTACCGTTGGATGAGAAATGAAGTCTTTTTAAATACTTTTGTAATGTCTGAAGATGTAATAAAAAAATACATAAATGTGATAAATGAGACAAAGCCCAAAATGATTTTAGCGTATGTACAGTCCATTATGGAAATTGTGAAATATGCAAACTTAAACCATATTGAAATGTATTCACCTCGAGGAATTATGACATCTGCTGGAACATTGGACGAACAGATGCTAGAGGAAATTCAAAAAGTATTTAAGTGTCCTGTCTTCAATCGTTATGGCTCAAGGGAAATGGGAGACATGGCATGTAGTTGTAATAAGAATGAAGGTCTGCATATAAATACGTTTGTTTCTTATATAGAGGTGCTGGATGGTAATTATGAATCATGTAATTTAGATGAGGAAGGACAACTGATAGTATCATTGTTGAGTGATTATTCAATGCCTATAATTCGTTATGCAATAGGAGACAGAGGAGCATTAAGCTCAAAGACTTGTACATGTGGTAGGGGATTGCCTATGCTGAAATGTGTTACTGGAAGAATAATTGACTTTTTTAAAACTATGGATGGGCGTATAGTATATGGAGATTATTTTACACACCTTTTTTATCCCTGCACTAATGTAAAACAGTTTCAAGTTATTCAGGATGCAATAGATCATATTTTGGTAAAATTGGTTTTTTTCGATAAAGATGTTGATAATAAAGGTTTTTATTTTGAAAAAGAAAATGAAATAAAAAAAGCCATGGGAGAAGGAACAAAAGTAGACTTCAAGATTGTTGATGACATTCCAGTATCGAAATCGGGAAAACGAATTTATACCATTTGTCAAATATGATGGATAAAAGTCTGTAAATAGAAAGCTAGGGCTAACTTGAAAGAATTAAACTGATGATTTATGTCCTTAAACTGATTACGTAATTTTCAAATATATTATACAGTTTAAACAACAAACCATAAATATATTGTAGTAGTGGAGGAATATATGAAAAAACAAATCAATATATTGAATGACACCATATTGAGTTTAGGATCAAAAGCGGTAGGAATGATTCTCTTTATGGCAACGGATATAATGATTGCGAGGTTTCTTTCGACTGAATCTTATGATGAATGGAGTTTCTTTTATGCGATTATTACTATGTGTTATTGGTTAGTCTGGTTTGGAATAAATGAGTCAGTCAGAGTTTTTGTCGCCAAAGAAAGAAAAAATATCAAAAGACAGAATAGCAATATTCGTATAGGAATGAAATTACGTTTACTAATCAGTGGATTATTTTTATTATTATTTACTATTGCAAGCATAGTATTTATCTTTGTAGGGCCTAGTAAAAATTTAAGATATCCGCATTTAAAAGAACTGTTTGTATGCGGAAGCCTTTTGTGCTTTGCTAATTCTTTGTTAGAGTATTTTAAGGCTGTTTTTATAGGTCTTGTTAAATTCAAGAATATTTTCATATTGACATTGGCGGAATTTGGTGGTTATTTTATCTTCGGTGTAGGATGTCTGGTTATATCAAAAAATATCATTGGATTAGGAATCGGATATATAATTGCTATTTGGAATGCTGCTTTAATAGGAAGCATTTTGTTAAAAAAATATTTAAGAGAATCGAAATGCCAATACGCGGATAGTGAATATGAGAAAACTATAAGGTGGAGTATTTTTAAATATGCTATGCCAATTTTTGTTGTTAGTATTGGCTCACTTCTTTTGACAGAAATGGACTCATTGATGTTGGGAGTGATGAGTGAAACCGGAGAAATAGGGGCATATTCTATTGCAAAAAGCTTAATGGGAAAACTCACACATGTTAATCTGGCAATATGTACAAGTACAATGACTGTCTTTGCTGTTTTAACCAAAGAAAATGTAAATAGGATGAGGAAAACATTTCATAAAATTATGCTTGGAAATGTTGCGGTTATGTTGCTAATTTGCGTAGCAGTACTCTTATTTGGCCCTTATGTGATTAGAATATTATATGGGGTAGAATATAGCAAATCTGGAATTGTGATAATTTATCTGATACCTTACTATTGTGGTTATGCTATTACAATATTTATGTCTGCTTTATTGGATTACCAAGAAAAAGCAAAGCAAAGAGTACCAATTTATTTTGCTATGATATTGTTGAATTTTATATTAAACATGTTATTTATTCCTCGTTATGGGGCTATTGGAGCTGCAATCGCAACCGATTTTAGTCTGTTGCCATATTTGGTGGGGCTGATTTTTTTAAGCCAGAAGGTATTTAAGGAAAAAGAATAGATATTTAGATAAAATTACTTGGAACAGATAATTAGATACATAGGAGATAAGTGCTTAATGGGTCAAAAAATGACATCAGTGTTTTCATTTATATCAACCAATCATATACTGGAATTGATAGGATTTATTACATTAATTTTATTAATTTTTGATTTATATTGGAAAAGAAGTAAAACAGAAAATGTATTTGAAAAGAATGAACAATCGGCTGGTTTGCTGTTTTTGTTGCAAGGCTTTCTATTATTGTGTTCATATATGATTCTTTTCTTAAGATTTAGAAATTTGGTCTACAGAAATGTTTTGAGCATTATTATTTCTGTAGGAGTAACAATTATAGTATTGGCATTAACTGTAATTGCTGTTCATGCATCAAAACAAGGTGACACTGTACGACTTAATACATCAAATTATATTCATTTAGTGAATGTGGCAATACTTATAGTTTCTGCCTGGTTGATTTATTCATATAAAATAGCTGTAAACCCAGAATTTTACAATGATGAACATTATATGATAAAAACGGCATATGGTTTGATTAATGAACATCAGTTTGCTTTGTGGGATTTTGTACACAACACAACAATGGAAAAATATCATGGGGCTATGTTATATAATTTATGCTTAGCAATTGTGTATAAAATAACAGGATTATCAGTGGTTAGTGGTAGAATGTTATCAGTGATTTTTGCAATACTCGTTATTATATCATTGTATTACATAGGGCTGAATTTATTGAAATCTATGGAAACGGCATTTTTGGCTTCTGTAATCATGCTGTTATTTCCAGGATTTGTTGAACAGGCGAGATTGATAAGGATGCATACGTTGTCACCATTAGCCGGAATTTGGTTGTTTTATTTTGGATTAAAGGTTATTGATTGCAAAAATAATTTTAAGAAGGAAAATAGATTTACACTTTTTATAAAAAAGTACTTTGACTATAATTTGAAATATGTAGCTTTGTTTTTTTTGCTATTGGTAATTAATACATATTATTTGGTATTTCAAAATCCTTGGTTTTTTTGTATTGGACTTTTTTTATATTTGATTTTTTTGATGATAATTAAGGGAGAAAAGAAGCATTTTATATTATTTAGTGTAGGGGGAATATTAATATTCCTTGTTGTAATTGGCTGGAATTTTGAAAACATAACATGGGGGTACTATAAAGAAGTTATTGAAGCATTGAAATTACATTTGACTTTTCATTTTAATTATCCAGAAATGAGTTACATAACAAGTTTTATCAGTCATCCATTTGGAATAATTATGGGAAGCGTTTTGATGGTATCATTTATATATATATTATGTAGAAAATGGCATGAAAACAAACAATTAATTGCAATTGTATTTTGCTATTTATCATGTACATTTATATTTGTATTCTGTACAAGCCATATGTTCAGAATAAGATATCTCCTTTTTGTAGAGCCATTATTGGCTTGTATTTTAGCTGTTTCGTTTAAACAATTATTTGAAATAATGGAGCGATTTGGCAAAAAAGTCTTAAGAGCCTTCTTGGTGATGGGGTTGGCTTTAAGTTTATTGACGATTGCAGTGTCAGAATATAATCCGGATTTAAGTAGAACAAAATTACAAGAAGCATATTCAAAAATAGATAGTGCTATTGATACAAGTAAACCATTTGCTTTTTGCTCTTTTCACTATCATAGCGAATACCTGACTGATTATTCAGAGAGTAATTATATAAAAATGCTGGATTCCGATTACTTACAGGATAGTGGCATGAAAGACTTTATTAGGATGGGAAAGGAGTATAATGATGGAGTTATAGTATTTGAAGCTGATAAAGCGCATATGGTAACACCAGTTTATGCGGACTTTCGAGATACATGGCTGGAACAGATTAGCGGTCAGAATATTGATGATACAAATGTAAATATTTATCGATATCGTTTTGAAGAAGAGGATAAATCTGTAGAAGTAAATCTAAATGACACAGAGAACTATAAAGTGGAAGTAATAGATGCCAATACTGCTTTTCTTGGAATAAGAATTAGAGAAGACATTAATGCTGATTTACTATTAATACAGTTCTTGAATTCAAATGGTGAAAAGAAAATGTGGCAATTAGATATTCCGGATGATGTAAGACCTGGTGAGGTAGTTTGTTATAAGTTAAAACTTGCTGAACCGTATTTTGATGGGGCTGTTTTACAACCTAATATGGGGATATATAATACGAATGAAGACACATTAACAGAGATATATTACTGATAATAGTGAGGGTTAAAAATTAGGAAGGAAAAATTAGATGAGGAAAATAGCATTTATAGTTTCATCACTAGATACTGGAGGAGCGCAAAGGGCGGTTTCTAATATAGTGACAAATTGGCCGGATAATTGGGAAATAGATATTATTTTAAATAATGCAACAATAATTAAATATCCATATAAGGGGAATATTATTGATTTAAAAATAAAAGAACCAAAGAATCGGAAAAGTGTATTATATCAATTAAAGGTTTTTTTTAAAAGATTTCGTAGAATAAAAAGTCTGAAACGGAAAAGAAAATATGATGCATGTATAAGTTTTTTAGATAGTGCAAATATTGTAAATATTTTAACTAAAACGGCGAAAACCAAAACAATAGTGTCTGTAAGGTGCGAGCTGTCACAGGATAACTCATTTTCATATAGATATATATTAACTCCAATGGTAAAACATTTATACAATAAAGCGGATAAGGTGGTTTCGTTATCAAAGGGAGTGGAAAAAGATTTAGTTAGCAATTTTGGCTTGGAACCACAGAAAAATTGTACTATATATAACTGTTACAACTTGCAAAAAATGAAAATGTTGGCAAATAGTGAAGATAATGTGTTAAATGATTTGGGAGAGAATGAGGTATGTTTTATATCAATGGGGAGATTCACATACCAAAAAGGAGGCTGGCACCTAATAAGAGCATTTGCCAAATTAGTCCACGATGGTTATAAATGTAAGCTAGTTCTTCTGGGAACGGGGGAGTTAAAGGAATATTATGAGAAATTGGTTGAAGAATATAATATAGAAAAATCAGTTGATATAGTTGGATTTGCGGATAATCCATTTGTATATCTGAAAAAGGCAACATGTTTCGTATTTCCATCTTTATTTGAAGGTTTTGGGAATGCATTGATTGAAGCATTAGCATGTGATTTGCCGGTTATTTCTTCTGATTTTAAGTCGGGCGCAAGGGAAATTCTTGCACCAGGAACAAATATAGATTTTCATGTTATGGATGAAATTGAATATGCGAAATATGGAATTTTGGTTCCAGTATGCGAGGGAAAATATTTTGGAGCAGAAGAAAAGTTAACAAAAAATGAAATGATAATGTACAGGGCTATGACGGAAATCATTAATAATAAGGAACTGAGGGATATGTACAAAAAAAATGCGCATCTATGTGTAGAACAATATGAACCACAGAATATAATTAAACAGTGGATTGACTTAATTGAAGAATAGAATATAGAAAACAGATCAAATGATAGGCTAGATTGCGATAGTGTATTTTTGTGATTAGTTTTATATAAAGTGGCAGAAATGATTTATTTGAGGTGGGATATGAAGGGTAGCATTTTAAAAGAAAAATACAGTTGGATTTGGTTGGTTGTCTTGATGACAATTCTTAATCTGCTTTTGTATTGGAAATTTATTATTGGAAAAGAGTTTTTTTTAGTATCAAAAGATATGGCTATCCAACAATATTCAAGCCTGGTGAACTGGTTAAATCATATAGGAGACGGCATAAAGGGGTGGTCTTTTTCAGAGGGTATGGGAAATAGTTATGATTTTAGTGGACAGACTTTTTCTTTAAATATATTTCTCCTCCTTTTTGGAAAAGAAAATCTTAAATACACATTTATCTGGTATCATCTGATTAAAATGTATTTGGCTGCAGTGTTGTTCTATTGTGCGTTGACAAAGCTTGGAATAAAGCAAAAAGTGGCAGTATATGGTGCATTATGTTATGTTTATTCTGCTACATTTATTGTAAGAAGTTTTTGGGCAAGCTATGCATTGGAATTTGTCCTTTTTGCATTGTTGCTTTATGCATTGGAATGTTATTTTCAGGATAACAACTGGCTCCTGTTGGTGGTTGCAATTGTTTTATTGGGGACACAATTGCAATTATATCATTTAGTGGTGTATTCAGTTGCAATGTTATGCTATACGTTAATTCGTAATTATCTTGTGACAAATTATCGTGGGAAAAAGTTTTGGAAGTATATTGGAAACTGTGCATTGATTATGATCGTTTCTGTTATTATATTGGCATATCGTCTTATTCCGGAAATTATGTCAACATTTTCGTCTGGTCGTGTAGCAAATGTTAGTACACAGGTTGGAAGTTCTGCAAAGTGGATAAATTTGTTGGCATTTGCTGAACCGGATCGTCTTATAGCATCATTCAATAGCTGTTTTGCAATTTCATTGGAAGGGGCAATTGGAAATACTGCCTTTTGCCCGAATGCGTTGGATGGACCATTGTTTTATGTGGGACTATTGGTATTATTGTTGTTGCCACAATGTGTAAAATTCCTGAATAAAAAGGGAAAAAAGGTATGGCTCGGATTATTTGCATTTATTGTAGCATATTGTGTGATTCCGGCAGTTTCTTATTTATGTAATCTAGGTGCAGATGAGGACTATTTTAAGTTAAGCACAATGTGGATGCTTGCCTTCCTGATTTTTTCGACAGTCTATGTATTGGATAAGGTAGTACGCGGGGTACAATGTATAGACGGAAAATTACTTTGTATAACATATGCGGTGATTATGGTGGCTTTTATGGGGGTGAATCTGGGAATTGATGATTTTAAAAGCCGGCTCAATATGATTATGTTTGGAAAAGTAATTATTTATTTAAGTCTTTGGCTGCTGTTTCTATTGATGTTTAACAAAATAAAAAATAAAGTCATAGTGAATTACATATTTATGATAATTGTATGCACTGAAATATATTTCTTTATTCATCCGACAATGACAGCTGCAGAAGATTTGGCAGATGGATTAAAATATATTGTAGATACCGGAGAAAATCAGAGGATGATTGATGGAATAAAGGAAAATGAACAGGAAGATTTTTACAGAATATATTTTCGGGACCAGCGTATGGCAGATTATAATACAGAATCTGTTTTGTATAATTTTAATAGCATGGGATATGGAGAACAAAGTGTAAAAAGCGGGTATGTTGATTTTCTGGAGGCTATAGAGGCAGAACCAACTTACAGACCTGTCTGGAAAAGAAGTAATGGCTTTTTGTCCAGATATATGATAGATTCCTTGGCGAGTGTGAAGTATGCAGTATTAGATAAGACAGAAACTCCACCAAGAGGATTTGAAAAGATTGATGAGAATGAAAACTATAATATTTATCGTAATAATTATAGTATGCCGTTGGGTGTGGTAATAGACCAGACGATATCCATTGAAGATTTTGAAAAGTTATCTATCCGTCAAAAAGACGTTGCACTACTGAATTGTATTGTTTCAGATGACATACAGGAGAGTAATTTGACTCAGTATCAGAATGAGCTGAATGTCGAGTCAGAGGAAATTACCCTGGAGGAGATGTATTTAGAAGGTATAACGTTAGCCGGGAAAAATGATATGTATGAAATACAATGTGAATCAGAGGATTTTAATCGTATTTGCCTTCAGACAAAGGATATGCAGTGGACGGAGGATAATGAATATATTGTATCTTTCAAGATTTATTCTCCTACAGAAAATTCAATTTTTATACAGTGGAACGAGGGAGATGTCTGGAAACAGAAAATTATTTCAGTTACAGAAGGAATGAATAATGTTAACTTTACCATAGATTATAAAAATACAGATACTTTATGCATGTATTTTCAGAAAGGAACTTATCAGATTGGAAATCTGCATTATGAAAGCAGTAGTGAAGATGCGATTGATGAGGTATATCAATCGGGCATAAGTGAAAAATCGTTTTTGCAGATGGACACATATGAAAATAATTTGATTACAGGAACAATAGAAACAGAAAAAGATTCATTCTTATTGTTTATGATACCTTTTGATAAGAACTGGGAATTGTATGTAGATGGAAAAGAGGTACAATTACAACAGGTAGATTATGGATTTATGGGAAGCAGAATTGCAGCAGGAAACCATGTTATAAAACTTGACTATGTACCGGATAGTAATGCAATTCCGGTATACATTTCCATCGTGGGTATTATTCTTTTGGCAGGACATATACTATTGCTTAAGAAAAAAAGCCGGGGATGAATTTTGAGCCGGCTGTTATGAGAAAATTAGAACGATGGAGTAAAGAGGAAAATGAAGAAGAAACGGAAGATGGAATAAGAGTTTCTTTTTTTGGTGATAGCATAACAACATATAAAGATTATAGCGGTACACAGGGTTATTATTATGATGAGTCCATGTTGCCCGTTGAAAGTACCTGGTGGATGCGTCTCCAGGGTGAAGTAGATATGGGAGAAATTAAAGAAGAATGCATTTATGGTAAAACAGATGATTTTGCAGATGCATACTACACGATGTTGCAGAGAAGCAGAAATGATTATCCAGATGCTGAAGTTGTATGTATGATTCCATATCATACAATCTACTCGGCTGCATTGCCGGTACTTTTGGAAGATACGGAAAAGGGGGTGGCTATTATTTCTATGATGAGAATGGCAGAATGGTGCGTAACAGCCGGATAGAATATGAAGGAAGTATGTACTATTTCAAAAGTGATGGCACACCGATGAAGGACAGGCTTACTTATCATCCAGATGGAGAACATATTATTTATCTGGATGCAAATGGAGCCATGGAGCAACAGGGCCTTTTCCGCTTCGCCAATGGAAGGGATTTAGGGTATGCAAATGCCGATGGAACCCTGATGCATTCCGGGTTTTCATACGAACCATATGAAAGAATAGTTTTTTTTCATTGGAATGGAATGATAGCAAGGGGATTGATTTCGGATGGTAATATTTATTATAATATGGATGGAGCGGATGGACATTATTTAGGACAATTCAGATAAGGAGATAATTATGAGAAGAGCAGGGATACGAAGAACAGGACAAAAGTTGGTAGCTTTTTTACTGGTTGTATTGCTGGTATTTCCTATGATGGTACCGGCACAGGCGAAAGCAGCAACAACCTTGATGGGAAAAAGAGCATCAGCGTCTGACGTGGTGGAAGCAACAGCGGAAAATAAAAAAGGTATTCAGGGAGTAGAATTTTGGACAGACAGCTCTGATACAGAAATGAAGAATTCTGTCCACCATGTTTATGTGAATCTGGAATTAAATAATATTATTAACACGGATGGAACGGGAACACCATATGTTTATAATGGAAAAACCTATTATTTTAATTATGAAAATTATATAAAGGTTTTTGAATGGAGAATCAGGGAACTCCGGGCGGCTGGTAAGATTATTACAGCAGAAATATTATTAGGTTGGTCGGATAATCCGGAAATACAGAAACTGATTTATCCGGCAGGAAGAGAAAATGGACATTTCTATTATGCTTTGAATGTACAGGATGCGGATGCTGTAGCAACACTGGATGCAACTTTCCATTATTTGGCAGATGTATTTGGACAGTCAGATTGTTTCATACAGAACTGGATTCTTGGAAATGAGATAACAGCACCTCAGCATTATAATTACTGTGGTTCGTATGATATCAATACAAATGTTGATATTGCTGTAAAGTCTTTTGATTTATTTTATGATGCAGTGAAAGATAACAGTCCATATGCAAGAGTGTATGTATGCCCGACACATAACTGGTATGATAATCTGGCTGGAACAGGAATTCCAACCAAAACGTTTATTGACCGTTTTGCAGCAAAAGAGCAGAGCCGTAATTGGAACATAGCATATCATGCTTATCCACGCAAAATGGATAAGACGATGTGGAGCAAAGATGCAGCGGCAGATTTATCCCATGATATTACTTCTAATTTTGTATGTGCGGCAAATTTGGAAGTGCTGACGGATTATATTAAGAATACATATGGTTCCAAGCATCGGATTATTTTGTCAGAGCAGGGGTTTGATGCTAAGACCCTGGGGGAAGAAGCACAGGCGGCAAGTCTTGCTTACCTTTATTATGCAGCAGCTAGAAATGATATGGTAGATGCCATGATTTATGTACAATTTAAAGATAATCTTGGTGCTACAGGAGCAGGTCTTTATCAGGGACTTGTGAATGCTGATGGGACAGGCCGTCAGGCATATAATGTATTTAAGTATATGGATGGCCCATATGCTTCAACTGTTGTAGAACAGTATTTGAAATATATAAAACCAAATGATACAGGAACACCAATCAGCAGTTGGACAGATGATATTATATGGAAAGCGGCACCAACATTAGCAACTATTACTTCAGCTCAGCTTTATATTCCAGATAATCAGTCTGGCCCATGTGTGCAGATGGCAATGAGTGCAACGACATCTGCATCTGCGGATTTGGAGTATCGCTGGCTGGTATACGATCAGAGTACTGCAGTCTGGAGAGTGGTCAGTGGCTGGCAGCTGAATCAGAATATATTGAACTGGTATCCGGAAAATGCTGGAAATTATCTGGTACAGGGGGAAGTGCGGGTTGCAGGAAATACGAATTCCGTAAAAACTGCAACTACTGGTTACCAGTATGGAAATGCCATTAATCCACCTGAATCTGCACCGGCTGTTTCAGGACTGTCCTCTGTTGGAATCTATCTCTGGCAGTATGAAAATGGGTTGATTGAAGGTGGGGCGGTAGTAAATGATGGCACAGATAAATCACAGCTTTCTTACCGCTGGCTGGTATATGATGTGAAAAATAATCAGTGGATTCAGGCAGGTGATTGGTCTGCAGACTATGGAATCCATTATAGTCCGTCATCAAGTGGAGATTACCTTGTCTATTGTGAGGTAAAAGATGCACAGGGAACTGTGGTAAATACCACAGTAGGAGTTAATTACCGCCATGCAATAGAAGCAATCTGCCAGATGCCTGACCCGGCAGGAAATGGATATTTAATTGGTATCCAGAGCTTTAATAACCTAGGTTATTATTATGAAATGCAGATATTAGACTGCAATCTGTATGTGCAGGGAAAGGACGCCTGGATTTATACTACCGGTAAGTGTGGAACCCAGGGAAATACCTTGTGGACGACCTGGCAGCCGGTACCTGGATACTATTGGACACTGTTTAATTTATATGATGCATCAGGTAATCTGGTTGACCAACAGTGTTATGGGTTTACAAATGCACAGTAGAAGAGTACTATAAATTTATAATTATGAAACATATGAAGGAAGAAATCTATATGATACAGATGAAATGAAAAGGTGCGGCGTAGAGTATTATTCAATTGGAAGATAATGGCGCAGGCGGTAACTTTTGTTACTGCCTGTTTTTGCATCTGCTCTTGTTAGATGGAAAATTTTGCGTTAAAATGAAAAAGATTGGAAATACAAGCATAAATTAATGGAGGAAGTGTAATGAGCAGAGGAACAGAAGAATTAAAAGGAAAAATAATTCTTGTTACTGGTGGAGCTGGCTTTATCGGTTATCATCTGAGTAAACAATTATTAGAATATGATTGTACAGTTATTGGATATGATAATCTGAATGATTATTATGAAGTCCAGTTAAAGTATGACAGATTAAAGGATTTGGAAGGAAGAGAAGGATATACATTTATTAAGGGTGATCTTGCAGATAAAGAAACATTGGGAAAATTATTTCAGGAGTATTCTTTTGATATCGTAGTAAATCTTGGCGCACAGGCAGGTGTAAGATATAGCATTGATAATCCGGATGCATATATTTCATCCAATATGATTGGCTTTTATAACATACTGGAATGCTGCAGACATTATCCGGTAGAACATCTGGTATATGCATCATCCAGTTCTGTATATGGCGCGAATAAGAAAGTGCCATTTTCAGTAGAAGATAAAGTAGATTATCCGGTAAGCCTTTATGCAGCAACCAAGAAATCGAATGAGCTGATGGCGCATTGCTATAGCAAATTATATGGAATACCGGCAACCGGTTTACGTTTCTTTACAGTATATGGTCCGTTTGGACGACCAGATATGGCATATTTTAAATTTGCAAAGAAGATTATGGCAGGTGAAACCATCCAGATTTACAATAATGGCGATATGATGCGTGATTTCACATACATAGATGATATAGTGAAAGGAATTACCAATATTCTGCCAAATCCACCAGCAGAGATAGGGACCGGAGCCAGATATAAAGTTTATAATATTGGTAACAATAAGCCGGAAAAATTAATGGATTATATTGAAACACTGGAGAAACATTTAGGCAGGGAAGCGAAGAAAGAATTCCTGCCGATGCAGCCGGGAGATGTTTACCAGACCTATGCAGATGTAAGTGATCTGATGCATGATTTTGATTTTAAACCAAGTACTTCGATTGATGAAGGACTGGGAAAATTTGTAACATGGTTTAAGGAATATTATAGATACGAGTAAGGAAGAAGTACATAAAATGAAGAAGATATTAAAAAGAGCAACAGCGTGTTTACTGGCAGTCTTAATGCTGGCAGGAGAAGCACCGGTACAGAGAGTATTTGCTGCAGAAGCAGTCCAGCCTGAAACAGAGCAGCAGGTTGAAGAAGTAAATGAAGCAGAAAGCGTGGAAACAACAGAGACAGAGACGCAGACTGAGACGGAACAACAGGCTGGAGAAACAGAGACAGCAACAGAAATCAACGAAGAAGCAAAAATGACAGAAGCAGAACAGCCGGAAACAGAACAGGCAGAAGAGGATGCTTCCGTTCAGGAAGAAACACCATTATTAAACTATGTATATGTTGATAAGAACAACGTAGAAATAAATGGAGAACAGAATATTGTATTGAGTGTGGGTGACGATTCTACAGTAATAGAATCTGCCAGATTGTTCCTTCAGAAAAAGGATGGGGAACAGTATGCATTGGAAGCATCAGCAATAGATGGAAATGCAATGCTTTTTACAGAGAAATATCTGGATGAAAATAGGACTGGTGTGTATACACTCTACAGTTATGAAGTAACCGTGAATGGAGTAGTTTATACACAGGTTCTTTCAGAAGCAGGAGTTAATGTATCTTATGGTGTGAACTGTGATATAGAATCCCAGCCGGATGCACAGGTGGTAAATGAAGAAGATACAGAACCGGATGTGGATTATGATGTAGTGTCTTTTGATAAAGATGGAAACCAGATATCAGAAGAGTCAATTGCATCAGCCATTGAGAACCAGCGTCAGGAACAGAATGAAGATGGACTTACCCGTTCTACTTATGGCAGCAACGGAAATATTGTAGTTGTGCTGGATCCAGGACATGATGGCAGCCATGGAGGTACAAGCGGAAACGGAGTGGCTGAATCTGTAATTAATCTTAAAATAGCCCAGTATTGCAAAGAAGAACTGCAAAAATACAGCGGTGTTACCGTATATATGACAAGAGATTCACAGACCTGCCCATATGGTGGCAGCAGTGTGGATGCAAAGAGCTGTAATGAGAGCAGAGTAGCATATGCAAAGAGTGTTGGAGCAGATATTTATGTGTCATTGCATAATAATTCAGCATCTTCATCAGAGGCTTCCGGAGTAGAAATTTATTATCCGAATACGAATTATAATCCGTCTGTCAGCCGGACAGGTGAAGAGCTGGCTTCTCAGATTTTAAGACAGCTGACTGCACTGGGACTAAAGAATCGTGGAACAAAGATCAGAACATGTAAAGATACTGTTCCGGAATATCAGTATCCGGATGGTTCCCAGGCAGATTACTATGCTGTAATCCGTAATTGCAAGAAAGAAGGAATTCCGGCAATTATCGTAGAACATGCATTTGTTACCAATCCATCGGATGTATCCAATTATTTATCGACCGATGAACAATTAAAGAAACTGGGTGTGGCAGATGCAACAGGAATTGCCCAGTATTATAATTTGAAACAGGGATTTCAGATTAATGAAATAGATTTTCAGGATAAAAACAGTTCCGTGGAAGTATCAGCAAAGTGTTCTGATATGAAGGGCATAAAGTATCGTTATCTGTATTATGACCTGGCTGCACAGAGCTGGGGTGTTATATCAGAATGGACCACAGAATCTAAAGTGGAATGGCAGCCAAAAGCTGGTAATTACTGGGTACAGGTAGCAGCAATTGACAGCAATGGAAATGGTACGACGAAGACAGTTTCCTATGCAGCAACACATAATTATACCGGCTATTATCTTGATCTGAATGGAATGTGTTATATCATGAGAGATAATGGTATTGATGTAGGTGTGGCGTATGACAGCAATGCATCAGATGTGAAATTCAGATGGCAGGCATATAATTTGGATAAACAGCAATGGAGCATGGTGGCAGACTGGACGGGAAGCAACTGGGTAACATGGAAACCGGAACAGGGCAACTTCTGGCTCTATGTAGAGGCAATGACACCGGATGGTGCGACACAGAATACGATTATGTGTTTTGCATCACAGAAAGATTATTCCCATCATTCATTAAACCTCAATGGAATGTGCTACAATATTTATGATGACCGGATTGATGTCGGAATTGCTTATGATAGTGATGATTCCAATGTGACATTTAAATGGGAAGCATATAACCTGGATAAGCAGGAGTGGAATCTGGTAGCAGACTGGACGGGAAGCAACTGGGTATCCTGGTATCCGGACAAAGGCAATTACTGGATGCATGTGACAGCACGGACATCAGATGGTGTGACGAAAGAATATACAATCTGTTTTAATGCAGCAAGAAATTACAATCATAAATACATAACGATTAATGGAATCTGCAGTGTGAATGATAAAGCCGCAATAAATCTTGGTGTATCTTATAATACCAATGATACATCACCAGCATTCCGCTGGCAGATTTATGACCTTAGCACCAGTACCTGGTCTACACTGACAGACTGGACGGGAAGCAACTGGGTATCCTGGTATCCGGGTTCTGGTAATTACTGGGTATATGTGGAAGCAAGAACCAGTGACGGAACAGTAGAAAGCTATTGCATTGCTTATCAGGTGACGGCAAGATATGAGATTATGGGAACGACCAGTACCAATATTTCCCAGATGGTTGCATATTATAATGCCAATAATGCTTATCCGGAATTCTATGCATCTTCCGATGCACCGACAATAGAAGCATTTTGCCAGATATATCTGGAAGAATGCCAGGCAGAAGGACTGAAAGCAGAAGTGGCATTCTGCCAGGCGATGCTGGAAACCGGATTTTTACGATATGGCGGGGATGTACAGATTAACCAGTATAACTTTGCCGGATTAGGAGCAACTGGTAATGGAGCACCGGGAAATTCCTTTGGCAGTGTAAGGGAAGGAATCCGGGCACAGGTACAGCACTTGAAGGCCTATGCATCAACTGCTGGTCTGAACCAGCCATGTGTGGATTCACGGTTCCAATATGTAAAGAGAGGAACTGCACCATATGTAGAGTGGCTTGGAATCCAGGAGAACCCATATGGAAAAGGATGGGCGACTGCTAAAAATTATGGCTATAATATTGTTAATCTTTATATGGCAAAACTGTTTAGATATTAAACCGAAAGGAGGGGTGAAATGAAAAAAACATTGCAGAAGATAATCACTTTTTGTGCAGTGGTACTGGGGATATGCTGCATGAACAAAATGGATGCAAAGGCATTTACAACAGGAAATTTGGAATATATGAATGGAAACTATTATTTATATTCCGGCAATCAGAAAATAATCAATGACTTTGTATTTGATGGCTCGTATACCTATTATGCACAGGCAGATGGAACACCAATGATGAATCGTCTGACCTATCATCCAGATGGGGAACACGTTATTTATTTTGATGAAGATGGGCATGAAGTATTTAATAATTTTCAGTATTGCCCAAGTGTCGGATATACCTGCTATTTTGATTCCCAGGGCTATCTGTATAAAGACCAGATAACATATCTGGATGGACAGCCATATTATTTAAATGCAAATGGAGCATTAGAGCAGAATGGCTGGTTCCGGTATGCGAATGGAAGAGATTATGGATATGCGGAATCTGACGGATGTTTAATAAATAATAAATTTGCAAAAGATGATCAGGGACGTGTTGTCTTTTACCACTGGAATGGAATGGTTGCAAGAGGTCTGATATCCGATGGATTATGGTATTATAGCATGGATAGCGGGGATGGACATTACCTGGGACGTTTTAAAGCGGCAGGCGTTGCACCGTCAGATACCTATCAGCTTCAGGTACTCGACCTTGTCAATGAAGAACGGTTAAGCAGAAACATTGCACCATTAAAGTTAAACGAACAGGTGCAGCAGGCAGCACAGGTACGTGCAGGTGAGATCAGCACAGTGTTCGATCATATACGTCCGGATGGAAGATCCTGCTTTACGGCACTGGATGAGTATGTAACAGATGGATATGGTACTGCCGGAGAGAATATTGCAGCAGGACAGAGCAGCCCACAGGAAGTGGTGAATGACTGGATGAATTCACCAGGACACAGAGCCAATATTCTGAAAGAAAGTTATACGGCACTGGGAGTAGGATATTATTATGGTTCCGGTCCATACTACTGTTATTGGGTACAGATGTTTATTGGAGACAGATACTGGTAAAATTTATGGGGTAAAAGGAGAAGAAAATTTATGAAAAAGCAATTTATGGAGAAACATTTTTGGAAGACTGCGGCGTGTCTGGGACTCATGGCAGTAACGTTGGCAGGCAGTAATAAGATAACGGCGGAGGCACATACCGCACACATAACGGGAGAACTTAAGACGGAGAACGGAGTGCAGTATCTGTATTCAGAAGGACAAAAAGTAATCAATGATTTTGTCTTTGATGGAACTTATACTTATTATGCGCAGGCAGATGGAACACCGATGAAAGACCGTCTGTCTTATCATCCGGATGGAGAACATATTATTTACTTTGACGAGAATGGTCATGAAGTTTTTAACAAATTCCAGTATTGTGAAGCTGTAGGATATACCTGTTACTTTGATTCCCAGGGCTATATCTATAAAGATCAGATTACATTTGTAGATAGTGTGCCATATTATCTGAATGCAAACGGTAAGATGGAAGATTCCGGCTGGTTCTACTTCGCGAACGGTAAGGACTGCGGATTTGCAGATACAGATGGAACCTTGCGGAATAATGGATTTTCTTATGATCCATGGGGAAGAGTTGTCTTCTACAACTGGAATGGAATCGTAGCCCGTGGCATAATTTCCGATGGAGTATATCTTTATAACATGGATTACTATGATGGACATTTCCTGGATGGATTCTCAATAGAAGATGTGCTGCCAAATTAGTCCTGGAAAGAAATGGTTGAAAAGGGAAAAAAGAACTGGTATAGTTGATTTGTAACCAAAACAATAGAGCAACAAGAAATGGAGAAAGAAGTTTATGAAGAAACAACTGATGAAGGTTGTGGTATGTCTGGGGATTATTCTTGCAGCATTTTCTGTAAATAAGACATCTGCCAAAGCATACACAACAGGAACATTGAGCAGTGATGGACATCTGTACAGCAATGGCAGAATGGTAATCAATGATTTTGTGTTTGATGGAACCTATACCTATTATGCACAGGCAGATGGAACACCGATGAAAGATCGTTTGACCTATCATCCGGATGGAGTACACATTATCTATTTTGATTCAAAGGGACATGAAGTGTTCAGTAATTTCCAGTACTGCCCGAGCGTAGGCTATACCTGTTATTTTGATTCACAGGGATATATCTACAAGGATCAGATTACCTTTGTGGATAGTGATGTCTTTTATCTGAATGCAAATGGTAAAATGGAGGATAGTGGTTGGTTCCAATTCGCAAATGGTGTGGATTATGGATATGCTTATAGTGATGGTACTTTGAATTGCGATGGATTTGATTATGATCCATGGGGACGTGTAGTATATTATCATTGGAATGGAATGGTAGCCCGTGGACTGATCGCAGATGGTAATAATTACTATAGTATGTCAACGGAAGATGGACATTATCTTGGAAGCTTTTCCAATGGAAATACCAATCCGCTGTATGGACCAGGTTACTATATTGTTGGTATAAATATGCCGGCAGGAGAATATTTCCTTGCAAATCAGGGTGAGGATGTGTCATTTGAAATTTATGATAGTAACGGAAGAATTGTCCGGGGTGACTGGAGTGATCAGAACCTGATTTTTACTGCTGTGCCAGGTGAAGAAGTATACATTTATGAGGGAATCGCAACGCCAAATCTTGCTTCCCAGTCAATCAGCCTTTCCTATGTCGGTGTGAATGCAAAGATTGGTATTCATCTTGGTGAAGGCGTATATCGTATTACTGCAAAAGACCGTTCGAGTTATGAAAGCTACTACAATGTGTGGAATGATTCTACATTTTTACATGGTGTTGCAAACAGCCATAAATTTTCATATACAGGAGAGTCTGTTGATGTAAGAGTCTATAATGGACAGGTGCTGGATGTATGGGGTGCGACGGTTACTTATGTAGGCCCGTAATCAGAATAGAAAAGAATAAAAAGCGTAAGAAAATGCTTTCTGATGTTTTGCGTCAGAAAGCATTTTTTATATTGAAAGGATAGTAATAAAGCTGATATAATAAAGACAGCTATTAGAATGAAGGAGGAAAACGAATGAAAAAATGGAGGAAAGGGATGGCGTTGCTGGCAATTGCTGCAATGATAGTGCAATTATTACCGGTGAATGTAAAAGCAGAAAATTTAGACACAGATTTAAGTGAAAAAACAGGATATCTTCCTGCAGGACTGATGGAAGTCACCCTGACAGAGGAAGATGTAGCTGATGCGATTTCATTAGAGGACCAGGAATATAGGGCAAAGACATATAGTGCTTCTGGTACTGATTACAGTTCCAGCTATTACTATAATCAGTTATCTTATGAAAAGAGAACATTATATAATAGTATGCAGTATGAATGTGAACAGTATCTGGATACACAGGAGGATGCGGTAGTAGATGGTTCTTCTTATGCAAGGACAGACTACATAGAATGCACAGGCATGTCAACAGATGATCTGTGGGAAGTTGTTTGGATATTTACGCTTTCAAACCCGCAGTATTATTTTGTCCGTGGTACATCCGCTTTTAAAGGATATCAGGGCTCAAAACAATATGTGGCACTGGCAATTTATCCGGATTATCAGAAAGGATATGTACGTGCAAAATATACTGCCCAGTTTAATGCAAAAGTGAATAACTGGATAAATGAGATTAATGCAGAATCCTCAGATTACTTTAAAATTAAAAAAGCACATGATATTGTATGTGCGAACATCGTATATGATAATGATTCCAGCAATCAGGAAAAGCATCAGAGCAGCGGAACAGCAGTACTGACGGGAAACTCAGTATGCGCAGGCTATGCACAGCTCTTTTCCCTGTTATGCAATGCAGCAGGCATATCTGCAATCTGTGTAACCAGTCCATATCATGAATGGAACGAAGTGAAGCTGGATAATAACTGGTATGTTGTAGATTGTACCTGGGATGATTCTGATTCAGACAATAGCTGGTATTATAATTATTTTTGCAAATCAGATGCTACAATAAATGAGGGATATCATGAAGTGGAAAGTTGTCTGAGTGCATACAGACCGGCATGTAATTCAGATTATATCGGAAAAGTGTCCTCTTATAATGGAATCAGTTTTTATCGTGAAGTAGATGGAAATATCCGCAGCTATGATGAAAAAGGAAAACTGATTACCAATAAATTTGTATTTGACGGAAGTTATACCTATTATATGCAGGCAGATGGAACACCGATGAAAGACCGTCTGACTTATCATCCGGATGGAGAACATATTATTTATCTGGATACAGAAGGACATGAGGTGTTTAATAATTTCCAGTACTGTCCAAGTGTGGGATATACCTGCTATTTTGATTCCCAGGGATATATTTATAAAGATCAGATTACCTTTGTTGGCGATAAAGTATTTTATCTGAATGCAAATGGAAAGATGGAGAACAGTGGCTGGTTCCGGTTCGCAAATGGCAGGGATTTTGGATATGCGAATACGGATGGAATTTTGAAATGTGATGGATTTTCTTATGATCCATGGGGAAGAATTGTATTCTATCACTGGAATGGAATGGTAGCCCGTGGATTAATTACAGATGGTGTATATTATTATAATATGGATGCAACAGACGGACATTATCTTGGAAGTTTCCAGTAAATAAGAGGAGATTTTGGATGAAAAGAAAACTGGTTACATTTTTAACAATGACAGCAATGGTGACATTATTTACGACAGGAATAAATGAGACTGCATATGCGCAGACAATGGATGAAGAGACGGTGGTGTCCCAGAACTATGCAAGCGGAACTGTTTATATTTATACGGCAGCAGACCTGGTGAATCATGCAGATACATCAATGGGAGACAATTATGTTCTCATGAATGATATTGATATCAGCGCATATATGGGGAACATTGCAGGTATGCAGCTGCAAGGAACATTTAATGGAAATGGACATATCATATATGGAATCAATGGAGACAAGTCCCTGTTTTCCTATAACTTGGGACGGATCAGTAATCTTACTGTAGTGGGCAATCTGCAGGTAAACAGTGCGTCATTTATTGATATTGGTGGAATTGCAGCAACTAATACAGGAACCATTGAGGACTGTGTCAGCCAGGTGAATATTACCTCTGGTGGAAGCTCTAATATCCGTGTTGGCGGAGTTGCAGCAACTAATGTAGGTGACATTTACCGCTGTAAGAATGAAGGATATATTTCCGGAAATATTTCGGAAGTGGGCGGTATTATAGGGCTGAATGGTGGAACAAATGTGGTGGATTGTGAAAATACCGGAGCAATCAGCTTTACAACCAGTAATTGTCATGTTTATGCAGGCGGAATCATCGGTGATGAAACAAGATTTAGCGGAAATACCCAGTTTAGTATAGAAAACTGTAAAAATTCAGGTGATATTTCCGGAGATGCTGGAAATGGAGCCGCAACAATTGGCGGTGTCATTGGTGAAGCCACAAGAAAAGGTGACAATAGTACATCATCGATTAAGAATTGTACAAATGCAGGAAATATTTCCGGTACAGGTAGCCTGGGAGGAGTAATTGGAAATATTAACCGTGGAAATTCCTATATGCAGAATGGTGTGGAAATTCCTTCGGGTGGAGATAATATTGTTGTAGAAGGCTGCGGAAACAGTGGAAATATTACTGCAAAGAAATCAGGAAGTTCCTCTGTTGGAGGCGTATTTGGCGGTGCTGTAATTTCCAAAACTGGAACGATATATGTAAAAGGATGTGGTAACTCAGGAAGTATTTATAGTGAAAACGGCAGGAGTGATGTCAATATAGATGTTTTAGGCGGAATTGGCGGTGCCATGAATAATTTTGGAACTGAGGATGGGACTGGTAGCTATGTATATGTAGAAAACTGCTATAACAGAGGCTATGTAGATGATAATGTAAATTATTCTTCAGACCAGATTGCAAATACATCAGGCAGTAATATGGCAGTAACGAATTGCCAGTATACCGGCAACCGTTTTAAGACAGATGCAGATGGAACAATACATGCATATTATCCGGATGGAACACCTATTTACAATCAGTTTATATTTGACGGATATTTTACTTATTATATCCAGGCAGATGGAACAGCAATGAAAGACAATCTGACTTATCATCCGGATGGAACACATATTATCTGTTTCGATGAAAAGGGACACGAAGTATTTATGGATTTCTATTATTGCTCCAAAGTAGGATATACCTGTTACTTTGATTCACTGGGATATATTTATAAGGACCAGATTACTTTTGTTGGCAATAAGACATATTATCTGAATGCAAATGGTAAAATGGAGAATAGTGGATGGTTCCAGTTCGCAAATGGCATGGATTATGGATATGCAAATGCAGATGGAACATTAAAAACGAATCAGTTCTCCTATGATCCATGGGGAAGAATTGTATTCTACCACTGGAATGGAATGGTAGCCCGCGGATTGATCACAGATGGTGTCTACTATTATAATATGGATACAACAGACGGACATTATCTTGGAAGTTTCCAATAATTGAAAAATCAGAAAATACTGGAAAAAAGACTGGAATCCGGATGGTCATTATTTGACCATCCGGATTCTTTTTGATACAATATAGATAACTATGTTTTCTAAGGAGGAATACTTAAGAATATGATAAATTATGATTTCGTGACAGAGAGCATGAGAATGCATCTGACGAAACAGAATCGAATGGTTTTTCGTGGTTTCTTTCCAGAAGATAATCCGGAAGGAAGAACGATTAAAGTATATGTAAATAAAAAGGAAATTCCAGTAGAGATAACAATAGAGAAAAGTGTGGATGTCAGAAGAAGATATCTGCATTACCAGATGAATGTAGGAGAAGAAGTTACAGGAGAATTTGGAATACCGGAAGAACCGGTTACAGAAATCCGGGTATACAGCTGCAAGGGCAGTGAGGAAGCGTTGTCTTTCCGGGCAGATGGGAAATTATATCAGAGCATATGCAGCCAGCTGGAAAGCAATCTGGAGATGGAACGTTTAGAAGAGGATAAAATTGTTCTGACCGGATGGAGTGCAGCAGGGGATACAACCAAATGTGAAGTTTTTATCGATAAAAAAAGTGTACCATTTGAAGTACAGTGGAAATATCGTAAAGATGTAGTAGATGTTTTTGGAGAACTTTCAGACAGTATAAATTGTGGTTATGAAATCTTTGTACCGGATCAGGGAGGAAAGAGACTGGTACTTATACTGAAAGCAGCAGATAAGCAGAAACGGTTTGAAATATTATTGGAAAAAGTCCGCCAGGGAGAAGAAAAACAGACTGGTTCCGGCTATGTGAGAAAAGCGATTGCGTATTGGAAACATTATGGCTTCCGGAAAATGGTGCGTAAGGTGTTCTATAAGTTAAAGGGCAAAAAGGACACGATGAATTACGAGGAATTTCTGAAGAAATATGGAGTAGACGAAAATGAACTGGAGCGGCAGAGACAGGATGTAATAAAAGATGGACCATTGTTTTCGGTTGTTGTTCCATTATACTGCACCAAAGAAAAATTTCTGCGTGAAATGATAGAGTCGGTACAGGCGCAGACATATACCAACTGGGAACTGTGTCTTGCAGATGGAAGCGGAAAAGAAAAATCCCTGAAAGAAACTGTAGATATATATGCAAAAGAGGATAAGCGTATAAAATATATTTTATTGGAAAGCAATGAAGGAATTGCCGGTAATACCAATGAAGCACTGAAAATGGCGAATGGAGATTTTATTGTATTGACAGACCATGATGATCTGCTTTCACCGGAAGCATTATATCAGTGTGCGAAAGCAATACAGAAAGAGCCGCAGACAGACGTTATTTATTCGGATGAAGATAAGGTGGACATGAATGGCAGACACTATTTTGAACCACATTTTAAATCTGATTTTAATATTGATTTATTATGTACCATGAATTATATCTGCCATTTATTCGTATTCCATAAGACGATTCTGGAGAAAGCAGGTTTCTTTCAGAGTGAATATGATGGCGCACAGGATCATGATTTTATACTGCGTTGTACCGAGGCAGCAGAACATATTGCCCATATTCCAAGAGTGCTGTATCATTGGAGATGTCATTCCCAGTCAACTTCAGAGAATCCGGAAAGCAAGCTGTATGCATTTACTAATGGATGCAAGGCGGTAAAAGCACATTATGACAGAATTGGAATTCCAGCAGAAGTAGAAAGAGGACCTTTTTATGGAATGTATCATACCCGTTATCAATGGAAAGAAGAACCATTGCTTTCGATTATCATTCCGAATAAAGACCATGTGGCAGACTTGAGAAAATGTATGGATTCCATCGAAGAGAAATCCACCTACCGGAATTTTGAATTTATCATTGTAGAGAATAACAGTACAGAAGAAGAGACCTTTGCTTATTATAAAGAGATAGAGACAAGAGATAATGTAACTGTCTTATATTACAAAGGAGACTTTAATTATTCGAAGATCAATAACTTCGGTGTGGCGCAGGCAAAGGGAGAATATATCCTTCTTCTGAACAATGATACGGAGATGATCGAACCAGACAGCATCAAGGAAATGCTGGATGTATGTATGCGCCCGGATGTAGGAATCGCCGGAGCAAAATTATTATATGAAGATAATACCATACAGCATGCAGGTGTTATCGTTGGATTTGGCGGTATTGCAGGTCATGCATTTATCGGACAGGACAAAGAAGACAATGGATATTTTTCCAGGAGCATAAGTGTGCAGGATTTATCAGCAGTAACAGCTGCCTGTCTTATGGTACGAAAAAGTGTATATGAAGAAGTCGGGGGACTGGATGAAGAATACAAAGTAGCTTTCAATGATATTGACTTCTGCCTGAAAGTAAGAAAAGCAGGTTATCTTGTAGTATACAATCCATATGCACAGTTCTACCATTATGAATCAAAATCAAGAGGTCTGGAAGATTCTGCGGATAAAGTGGCAAGATTCCAGCGGGAGATCGCTTTATTTGGAGAACGCTGGGGAGATATTCTGGAAAAAGGGGATCCGTATTATAATCCGAATCTGACACTGGATAAAGCAGATTTTTCACTGAAAGAGTGAGAATCATAAATGGTCTGGTATTGTAAAAAGTGGTGCAATATCATGAATATATAACGGAGGCATAGAAATGATTAATTTCAATGAACCACCTTATATGGAAAAAAGCATGGATTATATCCGTAAGGCGGTAGAGAACAAGAAGATTTGTGGAGATGGAGAATTTACAAAGAAATGTAATGCCTGGTTAGAAGAACATACCGGGACAAAAAAGGCATTACTGACAACATCCTGTACCCACGCAACAGAACTGGCAGCTATTTTATCCGGGATTCAGCCGGGAGACGAAGTGATCATGCCGGCATATACCTTTGTATCTACAGCAGATGCCTTTGTCTTAAGAGGTGCTAAGGCGGTGTTTGTGGATATCCGTCCGGATACCATGAATATAGACGAAAAACTGATTGAACAAGCGATTACCGATAAGACGAAAGCGATCGTTCCGGTACATTATGCCGGAGTATCCTGTGAAATGGATACGATTCTTGCAATTGCAGAGAAATATCATCTTCTGGTAATTGAAGATGCCGCCCAGGGTGTGATGTCTTTTTATAAGGGAAAGGCACTTGGAACCATGGGAGATTACGGATGTTACAGTTTCCATGAGACAAAGAATTACAGTATGGGAGAAGGCGGAGCACTTTTAATCCGGGACGAGAAAAATGTAGAGAATGCAGAAATTGTCCGGGAGAAAGGAACAAACCGTAGCAAATTCTTCAGGGGACAGATTGATAAGTATACCTGGGTAGAAGCGGGTTCTTCTTATCTGCCAAGTGAGTTAAATGCAGCATATCTTTATGCACAGCTTGAAGCAGCGGATAAGATTAATGAAAAACGTCTGTCTATCTGGAACCGCTATTGGGATGGATTGGAAAAATTATCTGATGAGGGTAAAATTGTCCGCCCAACGATACCGGAGGGCTGCGCACATAATGCACATATGTTTTATCTGAAAGCAAGGGATTTAGAGGAAAGAACAGCTTTAATCAGTTATTTAAAGGAACAGGGGGTACAGGCTGTATTTCATTATATTCCATTACATACAGCACCGGCAGGTCGGCGCTATGGTATGTTTGCGGGAGAAGACCGTTATACAACGAGGGAAAGCGAGAGGCTGGTCCGCCTGCCGTTATATTATAATCTGTCATTGGAACAGGCAGACTATGTGATAGATAAGGTTAATGCATTTTACAAAGAGAGATAAATGAAAATACAGGAAAGAGGACAGAGTAAATGGTTATTGTTATTGGGGCAACAGGATTTATTGGAATGTATACCGTAGACCGCTTCTTGGAAGAAGGTTATGAGGTGCTGGCAACTGGAAGAAATGCAATCATGAAGCAGGAACTGGAAGCAAAAGGCGTTACCTGTGTGTCATTG
This sequence comes from Roseburia sp. AF20-18LB, assembly GCF_003461185.1. Classification (NCBI taxonomy): domain Bacteria; kingdom Bacillati; phylum Bacillota; class Clostridia; order Lachnospirales; family Lachnospiraceae; genus Roseburia; species Roseburia sp. AF20-18LB. The sequence goes on along the minus strand of NZ_QTWP01000002.1, from coordinate 149,670 downwards.
GATATTTCGAAAAAAGAAGATTTTGAAAAATTACCGACAGAAGGTGTAGAGGGTGTCATTTTACTGGCAGGTCTGCTTCCGGCAAATGCACCGGTGGACATTGCACAGGATGAGAATGCTGCAGATTATATTCGCATCAATGTGGAAGGAACGATAAATGTGCTGGAGTACTGCCGCAAGAATGGCATTCAGAAAGTGATCGCTACCAGCAGCTATGCAGATGTAAGAAATGCATGGAAAAAGGGTGTTGCACTTAAGGAGACAGAACCGAGAGATTTCATGTATACAGGAGACCATGCAGTATATGTGATTTCCAAGAATGCAGCCAATGATGTAATGGAATATTATAATGAACAGCATGGCATGCAGTGCGCTTCTTTCCGTCTGCCGCCGGTATATGGTGTTGGCCCGCATTCAGAAATTTATGTTAATGGCAAATATTATAAGACGGGAATCCAGACTTTTATCGAAAATGCAGAAGCTGGAAAAGATATTGAAATCTGGGGAGATCCACAGATTTCCAGAGATATTATTTATGTAAAGGATGTTGCACGGGCATTTGTGCTGGCGTTACGCAGTGATAAGACCTATGGCCTTTATAATATGACATCCGGTACAGAACTTACTTTAGAGAAGCAGGTGCAGACTGTTATTGATGTATTCGGACCGGATAAGGGCTCTAAGATTGTATACCGTCCGGACAAGCCGAATAATACACCATCCTTTTTGTTTGATATGACAAAGGCGAAGGAAGATTTCGGATTTGTGCCGGAATACCTTTCTTATCGTGCGATTATGGAAGATTATAAAAAAGAATTAGAAAGCGGAAGATGGGATAAGTTTATCGCAAGCCGCCGCAAAGAAAGTTAAATGCCGGGAGGACAGGCAATATGAAGAAAATTGTAATTATAGGAGCGAATTCTTTTCAGAATCCGCTCATTTTAAAGGCAAAAGAGATGGGATATGAGACACATGTATTTGCATGGAAAGATGGCTCTATCGGAGAACGGACAGCAGATTATTTTTATCCCATCAGCATTGTGGAAAAGGAAGCAATCTTAGAAGAATGCCGGAGGATTCAGCCAGATGCAGTTGCAACAATAGCATCTGATCTTGCCAATATTACCGTGCAGTATCTGGCAGAGCAGCTTGGATTACCACATAATTCTGACAACTGTATCTATATATCTACCAATAAATTTGCCATGCGGGAAGCTTTTTCGAAGCATGGTGTGCCTACACCGGGCTTTGTCAGTGTATGTGAAGGGGATGATTACGCGGCAGCTGTAGCAGATATGCAGTTTCCAATGATAGTAAAACCGACCGACCGTTCCGGAAGCCGCGGTATTATGAGGGTGGAACGTCTTGAAGAGATTGCTCCGGCAGTGGAAGAGGCAGTGCGTAATTCCTTTGAAAAGAAGGCAATTATTGAAGAATATATCGAAGGCAATGAATATAGCTGTGAATGTATTTCTTATCAGGGCAGACATCATGTGCTGGCGGTGACAAAGAAATATACCACAGGATATCCTCATTTTATTGAGACCGGACATATGGAGCCACCGGAGCTTTCTGAAATCGAAATGAACCGGGTGAAGGAATTTATTCCGAAGGCACTTACTGCTCTTGAGATTGAAAATGGTGCTTCTCATTCAGAATTTAAACTGGATGCCGATGGCAATGTAAGAATCATTGAAATCGGTTCCCGTATGGGTGGCGACTGTATTGGCTCCCATCTGGTATATTTATCTTCCGGATATGACTTTGTACGCATGGTAATTGAGACTGCTTTGGGACAGGAACCGGAACTGACACCGGCACATGAGCCGATGTGTGCGGGAATCCGCTTTGTGTTTACAAAGAAGGATCTGGATGTTTTGGAAGAGATTAAGAGCAAAAGTCCGGAACTGCTTCAGATGGTAAGTGAAATGGAACCGGTAGGGGAACATCAGGTAGTAGACAGTGGAAGCCGTTTTGGTTATTACATTCTGGCTGGAAAAAATCAGGCAGAGATTAAGGATTGGTTGGAACGATGAGTAAAGTAGAAGGAAAGAAAAAGTGGATACTGCTGATTTTACTGCAGCTGGTAATTATGATATACACATTATCCGGTGTGGCAGCGAAGTTTGCTGCAGGATATGAGTTTTTATCCATGGGATTTATTCTGTGTTACGGAGTGGAAATCTGCATCCTTGGATTGTATGCCATTTTCTGGCAGCAGATTATCAAAAGGGTTGATTTGTCGGTAGCATATGCAAACCGGAGCATTGCGATTTTGTGGTCTATGATCTGGGCAGCACTGATTTTTGGAGAACATATTTCGGTACAGAATATTATTGGTGTCCTTCTGGTAATTGCCGGCACCATGATTGTGAATAAGGAGGGTTAAAAGATGATATACTGGCTTTTTCTGGTGGCATCCGTAGTAGTAGCTTCCTTTTCGCAGATTTTGTTAAAGAAAAGTGCTGCAAAAAAATATGATAATGTAATAAAGGAATACTTAAATCCATATGTCATCATTGGATATGCCATGATGGTAGGAACTACCGTATTGACGATTCTGGCATATCATGGAATTGAATATAAGAATGGCCCGGTCATTGAATCTCTGGGCTATATCTTAATTATGATTTTAAGCTTTTTCTTTTTTAAAGAGCCGATTACAAAGCGTAAAGTATTTGGAAATGCACTGATACTGCTTGGCATTATCGTGTTTTACCTATAGGAGGGTATGAAAATGGATATATCAGTTGTAGTTCCGGTCTATGGATGCCGGGCAGCGCTGCATGAATTGCATAGACGTCTGGTGGAATCGGTAAGTACCATCACCGATGATTTTGAAATTATTCTGGTAAATGATGCCTGCCCGCAGAATTCGTGGGAAGTAATCGAAGAAATCTGTAAGGAGGACAGCCGTGTAAAGGGGATTGAATTATCCCGGAATTTCGGACAGATTATGGCAATAACTGCAGGACTGGATGCCTCAAAAGGAGACTGGGTAGTGGTGATGGACTGTGATTTACAGGACAGACCGGAAGAAATCCCGAATCTTTATCGCAAGGCTCAGGAAGGTTATGATGTGGTCTTTGCCAGAAGAGTACATAGAAAAGATTCTTTCTTAAAGGTATTAGTATCTAAAATATTCTATAAGATTTATTCCTTTGCATCGGATGGACACTATGACCCGGCAATCTGTAATTTCAGCATCAGCAAACGGGTGGTAATCGATAATTACTGCAAGATGCGGGAAATGCACCGTGCCTTTGTAATTTATGTGAAATGGCTTGGCTTTAAGCAGACAGCAATTGATGTGGAACACGATTCCCGTTTTGAGGGAAAATCCTCTTATAACATGAAGAAGCGTTTTAAGATGGCGGGAGAGATTTTAACCTCCCAGTCGGATAAACTTTTGAAATTCACCATGGGCTTTGGATTTCTGATGTCCATCATTTCAGCACTGGTGATTATCGGACTGATTATCTATTATTTTACCGGTCATGTGGCAGCAGGCTGGACCAGTATCGTAGCAACTAACTGTCTCATCGGAGGAATTATTATTATGGTAGTCGGTCTGGTAGGCATTTATGTAGGAAATATCTTTATGCAGTCAAAACAAAGACCCCTTTATGTGGTACGCCAGATGCTGAATGAGGAGAAGGAAGATGCAGATTCAAGTCGATAGGAAGAAATGGTTAAAAAATGCAGCAGTATTGCTTGCAGAACTGGTTCTGATTCTTACAGGGCTGGTTCTGGTGGGAACGGTTGGAGAACGGGGATTTGACAACTGGAAAATATATTTTACTTTCCAGCAGGAAAAACAAAATCTTGAAGAAATAAAAAGCTCTGCTAATGATTTAATCCAGGATGAGGATGGATATATTACGGGAGAAGACAGTTTCTTTATTATTCCGGTAAATGCAGATAAACTCTTGGATGTTGAAATGAATCAACTGAATCAGGAAATTACAGGTTTTATCTGGCAGTCAGAAACAAAAGAATTTAATAGTGATCCAGCAACATATACTTATCAGCTGGGGCATAATCCAATTCAGGTGGAAAAAGGAACAAAGTATATTAAACTATTGATTTCAGATGTACAGGGACTGCATTATAATATTAACCAAATCTCTTATCGAAATCCATTTGAAGTGTATGTACGAATTCATAAGAAGGCTATTTTTAAAATAGCAATTGTATTATTGCTGGTTGGAGTACTGGTAAAAGGTGTGGAATATATTTCGGAAGATAGAACAAAACTAAAAAAAACTGCTTCCATTACAGTATTTCTTTTTGTGGTTGGTATCACCGTATTATATATTTTTCATGATTATATATTTGGTGACAGACTTTTTATCTTTGCGGATATTGGCTCAGATACCATCCAGCAGTATTATCCATATTACATGAACTGTGTAAGAAGAATACAGGAAGGAACATTTGGTATCTGGAACTGGGATTATGGTTTGGGAACAAGTCTGATGAACAATATTTCACAGACGTTGGATCCATTTGGATTGTTTGTAATATTAGGTGGAGTAATCGGTGGAATCTCAAAGGTAAGAAGACTGCTTGTAGTAGCGCAGATATTGAAGATTGTTTTATCGGCACTTTTATGCCGTTATTTTTTGAAAATGTTTCATGTTTCAGAAAAAGCAGCATGTGTTGGCGGATATCTTTATGCATTTAATGGTTATCTGATGTTATGGGGACAACATTATTTGCTGGGAACAATTTGTGTATACCAGATAATAATTTTGATTTTCCTGGAGAAACTGTTACGGGAAGTCAAAGTAAAATATATTGCGGGATTGGGAGTCGCAGTCGCAGCATCGACATTATACAGTTATTATAATACATATATGGCACTTGCATTTGCTGCAATATACTGTGTACTCAGGCTGATTAATCCGGAGCTGGACTGGCAATGGAAAGACAGATTAAAACGTGCGGCAACAGTCTTTGGAACAATTATATGTGGCGTATTTATGGATGCGGTGACATTATTGCCGGCAGCATCTTACCTGACTTCCAGTTCGACAAGGCTGGATTCCAGTGAGTCTGCAATTACAAAGTTTTTAAGTGGTCTGTTTTCTACTTATACAATGGATGCCAATATAGAAACAACGGGTCGTCTTATATCAAATAATACTTTTTGCATTAACCAGTTAGAGCATGCAACGGGTTGGGGAAATTATTATGAGATGCCAAATGTCTGCCTTACTGTATTTATATTTATATTTCTGGGACAATTTCTTGTACGTAAAATAAGAGAGTGCAAAAATACAAAACAGCTGGTATATGGAATCTTTGTGACAATGGTAGGCGTATTTATTTTGTATAATCCGGGATTTGCCATTGCGTTTAATGGATTTGCATATGTGCAGGCAAGATATACTTTTGTAATCATGCCGGTAGCAGCATTGCTGGTAGCAACAGAATGGGAAAGTCTGATTGTAAGAAAAAAAATCAGTATTTTTGGATTGGCATTGGGGCTGGCGGCAAGTGTTGGAGTGCTGTTACAGACCGGTCGGAGAGCGTCTGGTGAAGTGATAAAATATGATGGACAGCTTATTGTTTTGTGCCTGATCTTTGCAGGATTGCTTGGAATTGGATATTTTTGCAGAACAAAAAAGATATGGGGGATAGTAGAAGTTTTCCTTGGAATATGTCTGATTATTTCTGTGGGAAGGGAAAATTATATTACCAATAATGAGCGGGTAACGGCTTATGCTTCGGGAGAAAAAATAATTTATTCTGATAAAGGGATGGGAAATGATACGATAGATGCATTGAAATATTTAAAGGAGAAAGATGATTCTTTTTACCGCGTGGAGAAGACATACTCATTTTCTTCAACGTATGGAGATTCGTTGATAGCCGGATATTCTGCTATAACTGATTATAATAGTACCATAAATCGCAATTTGTCATCTTTTTATACAAATCTGTACAGTAGCCAGAAGGTGACAGATGCTCAAAGGGCATTTATTGTGACAGATGAAACAGAGATTTATCCGATGCGGTTGATTAATTTAAAATATATTTTAAGTACATCTGAAATTGATTATTCCTGGTGCCAATATGTACATAAAATAGGGGAGGTATATATATATCAAAATATATATGCAGATTCAGTTGCTTCTTTTTATGAAAAAACTATTTCACAGGAAGAATGTGAAAAAATGGATGAAGGAAGTCGCCGAAAACTTTTAGGGGATACCTTGATTGTCAGGGACAGACAGGATATGTTATCAAAGGAAGAACCTGGACAGACGGACATTGGAGATTTTAAAGTAGACGGTTCTTCACTTGAAGGTACTGTTTCGAATGAGAAGGAAGGATTTCTGCTTTTGACTATTCCAGATCAGGAAGGCTGGGAAATCTATGTAGATGAGGAAAAAGAAACAATCATAAATGGTGATTATGGATTTACTGCAGTAAGACTGAAACCTGGAGTTCATAATGTGCAGGCGGTATATCATATTCCAAGGTTAAAGGAAGGTATTATAGGAAGTGTACTTGGAATCATTGTTTTAGCTGGAGTATGTCTGATATTGCATTTAAAAGATAGAAAACGAGGTGTGGGTAAGCAGAAATGAAAGAGAAAATAAAAAAAATTCCGGTTAAATATTGGATCGCAATTGGTGTATTTTTAATAATTTCAGTTTTGATGGTAAAACATAGAAACGTATTTTATGAATCAAGACAGGATAATTATAATGATAGAAGTGGAGAGAATGATGTAATTCCAGCTGAAGAGACGATTGTTACACAGTATTTTGAAATAAAAGAGAGTGTGCAGTCGATTGCACTTTTAATGACAAATGATTCAGGTCAGAATGTTGTTATAGATGCAGGGCTTTATAATGCAGATACAAATGAATTACTAGCTAGCGCACAGACCGATTTACCGGATTCCAGGGGGGAAGAGTCGGTAATAAGTTTTTCATTTTCATCTGGTGAGGTGAGTGGAAGACAGAAAGTATATCTTACGCTGCAGGAAGAAACTCCTGTTGATGAGGTGAATTACTGTGTACTGAAAGGGGATTATGAATCCGATATGGCAGTAAATAATCAGGAGTCAGGAACAAGACTTCGGATGTCTGTTATTTACGGCGGAGGATTAAATCTAGCATTTTTTGTTTTATTCGGATTAGGAGCAGCTGTAGTTGTTGGTATTTGTGTGTTGCCGAAACGGTTAGAACGTCCGGAGTATATATTTGTTATTTTAGCAACAGTAATGGGAATTGCAATGGCGTTAATTAATCCGCCGTTTCAGGAATGTGATGGTCCATCGCATTTTTATAAGGCAATGGATGTTTCTTATGGAAATATACTGGGCTCTTTTGGTAATTTTTCCCATGGGGATGGTGTGATAAATGTTCCTGAGAATGTGAGTGATATTTCATATCGGCAGATAACACCGGATGGAAGTGAAGGAAGTGAATATGTAAATTATTTAAAAACTCATAAATTTTCAAATGTTAAGGTTGAAATGACATATTATGAAAGTGTGACGTCGATTGTATATTGGCCACAGGGATTTGGAATTTTCATTGGAAGAGCATTGAATTTAAGTATCTATGGTGTCATTTTGATGGGAAGACTGTTTAACCTGTTAACTTATGTTATGCTTGGATTTTTTGCAATTCGTTTTATTCCCTGCTATAAGAATTTACTTGCAATGCTGGCAGTAATGCCTTTAAGTATATATCAGGCAGCTTCGCTTTCGCAGGATGCGGTACTGAATGGATTTGGGTTCTTATTTATTGCGTTATGTTTATATTATGCTTTTGATGAAAATGTCAAGTTGTCATGGAAACATACGTTACTGCTGGGCTTTTTGTTACTTGGAATGTTCTTGTGTAAATATGTTTATGCATGTATGGGATTGTTGGTATTTTTGATTCCAAAGAATAAATTTGAAAGTAACCGAAAGTATTGGAAAGCATTTGCAATAACCTTGATACCATTTGCTATTTTATGCATTTATATCATGTCTCGGGTTTCAACGGGAATTAGTGGGCTTCAGGCAGTTGGTGGAGCATCCAGTGATATGACACAGTTACAGTATCTGATGGCTAATCCGCTGGTGGGTGTAAAGGTAATATTCTCTACTGTTTTGGTACAAATAAATGAATATTTGCATCAGCTTAATATACTGGGAAGCCTGAATTATCCACTTAGTATGCTTATGATTATTGCACCGTGTTTTCTGACTACAGTTGGAATGCTGGATGGTCAGAGTATGAATGGAAAAATAAAAGTAAGACAGAGGGTATTACTAATCGTTACTTTTATAATTACAGCAGTGGCAGTGATGCTCGGACTGTATATTGCTGATGGTTATGCAAACCCGGTAGGGGCTGCTGTTGTGGGAGGAGTACAGGGAAGATATTTTATTATTCTTATAATTCTTCCATTTATCGCATTAGTCAGTGATAAAATAAAACATAACATAAATCATTTTACAATAAAGGTATCTGCAATCATGGGAATAATGCTTCTCTATGCATTGTTTATTCTGATTAAGACCTGTTATTAAGGAGAAAGGGCGAATAGAGGAATGGGATGGAACATTGGTAGTACAGCTTTTTTTGTGGCAGCAGTGATATTAGTTTGGAGCAGTATTTTTGGCTTGTATAAAAGTGAAGAAAAACAGACCGGAGTGACATGGATAGTAATGTTGCTTATTTTATTAAACTGTTATCACACATTTTGGGCGGCGGTTTTAGATTTAGTACATATCCCGATAAATATTATATCAATTGGAATCATTGATATGATAACAGGAGGTATAGTATGGTTTTTTAATTGGAAAAAGAAGAAATATCAGAAATATGAGTTTGCGGTAAGTGATTTGATGTTTGTCGTAACAGCCGTAGTTGTTTTAATTATTTTTGCAAAAACAAGATATGGTGGAACAGCTCTTAATCTTAATTTCCTTACAATTGATCCAGCGAATCATTTCCGGGCAGCAATGGACCTTGTGAATGACGGAACTGTTACAAGTATGTTTTATGAAACTGTTTGGAATGGATTATTTATAGAGATGCTGGCACCACTGGCAACAGTGGACTATTACTACCGTTTTTATGTTTTGAGTGAACTGATTCAGGTGTGCCTTTCTGCATTTGTTTTCTATGGAATAGCAAGAAAGTATGGTAAAGACCGTTTCGGCAGGGTTGCAGCGTACATTCTTTCCTTTGTATATATGATTGGATATCCTATGTGTTCCATGATTTATGGTTTTACATATCTTGGAATGGGTGTTACCGTTGTAGGTATGTTGATTATTTTAACTGATATGTATTTAAAAGAGAATATGGGAAAATGGATGAACATCATTTTCCTGATGCTGGGGTGCCTTGCTATTTTTGAATGCTATGTGATGTTTATGCCGGTGACCTTTTTTGCACTAATTACCTGCATTTTTGTAAAACAATGGAAAATGCATAAGTTAGTATCACAAGACACCGTGGTAACCTGTCTGGCAGTGTTCCTGATTCCGTGTATTCTTGGATTTGTATATACATATGCCGGTGTATTTAAAGATGGGGTAACGGTATCCAGTGCAATTGTGAATGAAGGGGCATGCTACAGGGATCTTTTTTCTAATTTTGTTATATATATACCGCTGATTTTATTTGGATTCTATGCAATGTGTAAGAAAGGGGATAATAATCTTGTATTGTTTTTGGCACCTTACACATTTGTATTTACATTGTTACTGCTTTGGAAAACGGTTACAGGTAAGGCATCTACATATTACTTCTATAAAATATATTTTTTGTTGTGGTTAATAGCTTTTGTATTAGTATTTTATGGAGTCGTTTATGCACAAAAGCAGACCAGAGTCCTGATAACAGGATACTTTATTACCTGGATATTTTTGGTTGGAATGTATCTGGGAAAAGTAGAGGAACGTATCCAGATACATAATAGTCTTATGGTTTCGTCATATAAGGCAGAAGCATATAATGATTTATTGCATTATAATTACATAACGTTTTGGATGCCAGGATATTCGAAAGAGAAAGAGGAATTATATCATTGGGTTTACAATGAACTTTTAGAACAAGGAGAGGAACTTGTTCCGATGGCAGGATACTGGGAGGATGATTTGTGGTATCAGGCAATTACGAATCAAAGATATTATGGCTGGGGACAGAGTGATCCGAATCACACAGATTATTTTAATCATTTGAATGATTCTGGAGCAGAGTATATACTGGTATTAAAAGACAGCCAGATTTATCAGGATGAACAGGCATATTTTGATTCACTGGAAAGGATATATGATACGGAAATCGGCTTTGTAGGTAAGCTAAATGAAAAGTAAGGAATGATTCATATGGATAAGAAAGTAAATGTATTATTATCGGCTTATAATGGAGAGAAGTATATTCGTGAACAGATAGAAAGTATATTGGAACAGTCTTATAAAAATATTGAAATATATGTAAGAGATGATGGTTCAAAAGATGGAACACTGACTATTTTAAAAGAGTATGAAGAACGAGGCCTAGTTCATCTTGAAGCAGGAAAAAATGTCGGCTTTGTGAAAAGTTTTGAGTGGCTGATTGCAAATGGCGGTGAAGCAGATTATTATGCCTTTAGTGATCAGGATGATTTTTGGTTTCCGGATAAGATAAAAATGGCATTGGAATTGCTGGATAAAAGCCCATCGGATGTTCCTGTTTTGTATTTCTCAAATTATGATTATTATGATGGCGGGTTAAATTTTGTGGCACATAGGGACTGTAAACATCCTAATATATCTTTTGCAAATTCAATGGTAGACTGTGTTTCATTGGGCTTTAACAGTGTATTTAACCGTAAAGCTAAGGACATGGTAACAGAACAGATGCCAAAATATTCTACCGGACACGACTGGTGGATGTATATGGTGTGTGTTGGCATGGGAAAGGTTATATATGATGAACGTGCAACCGTAAAATACCGTAGAACAGGGAGCAATGTTAGTAACAGCGGGGATAGCTTTTGGAAAGCACAAGTTTGGAGGTTTAAAAAGTTTTTCCTGAATCACTATTTTAAGTATATCAGACGTCAGATTCGTGAATATGCGGAATTATATAAAGATAAGCTGAGTGAAGAAGATAGAAAGACTCTTTATCTGTTTACACAAGAGGGATTTCATCCAATAGTAGCATTGAAAAAAGTGTTTTATCCGCATAAATTGCGTCAGGGAATGATTGATGAAATCTTTGTCAGAGTACTGTTCCTCATCGGAAGGCTGTAAGTTGCAAATTTTAAGAAAACATAGTAAACTGTATAAGTTAACAAGAAGGAGCAACGATGAAATTTACTGTTTTAATTGTAACTTATCATCCAGACTGGACGAAATTGTTAGTAACTCTGGATTCTGTCATGGCACAGACCTTTAAGGATTATGAAATCGTAGTCTCAGATGATGGTTCAGAAGAAAACTGTTTTGATAAGATAGAAGCATATTTTGCAGCACATCAGTTTGCAGATTATACCCTTGTTCCTCATGAGAAGAATCAGGGAACGGTAAAAAATCTCATAGATGGTCTGGCAAAAGCAAAAGGAAAATATGTCCGGGATTTTGGCCCGGGAGATGCATTCTATAATGAACATACCCTGCAGCAGGTGTATGACTTTATGGAAGAGAACCGGTATGAGTCCTGCTTTGGTCTGATGCGGGGGTATTGCCGCAGGGAAGATGACGGTGTAGATTATGTGGAATTTCCGCATCCCTTTGATTTATCTCCGTATAAGAACTGGAATGAGGATAAGATTGTAAAGAATCTGGTGCTGTATCGGGACAATGCTTCCGGTGCATGTACCTGTTATACCGTAGACTATTATATGACTTATCTTAAGAAGATAGAGGGAACGGTCATTTATGCAGAAGATATTTTTCAGATGATGGCAGGCTTAGATGGCAGACCGATGCATTTCTTCCCGGATTATCTGGTATGGTATGAAGCCGATACCGGAGTATCCACTAAGAAGAAAAGCAGCTTCTCGGAGCTTCTTGCACAGGATGTAGACCGTTTCTATGCCATGATTCAGGAGCAGTACAGCGATAATCCATATGTGAAGAAGCAGAAAAAGGTATTGGGATTATATAAAATCAGAAACCTTTATCTTCGTACTTTGTTACGGCTGTTCCGCAATCCGGATGCCATCCGTTATCTTATAAGCCATATGCTGCAGGCACGAAAAGGCGCATACCGGCCATTACATCAGCAGAAGGGATTTTTAGATAATCCGGAATTCGGCAAAGAAAAAGCAGAGTAAGAAGAGAATTGAAACAGGAACTAAAATAAGAGCGAAAATAGAAAGTAACATAGAAAAGAAACGAGAAAAGCAGAACACAGGAATGTGGAAGAAGGAGAATGTCCATGGAAGTGATTAAGTACAGATTTCAGCAGCATGGGGATGAACGCGGTCAGCTGGTAGCATTGGAAGAGATGCGTGATATTCCATTTGAAATTAAGCGTGTTTACTATATGTATGATACCGTAGATGGTGTACGAAGAGGCTATCATGCACACCGGTGTTTAGAACAGATTCTGATTCCGATTCATGGAACCTGTAAGATTCATCTGGATAACGGCAGTGAGACGGCAGAGGTCTTATTGGACAAGCCATATGAAGGCTTATATATTGCAAATAATATGTGGCGGGAAATGTATGATTTCTCTGAGGATGCAGTGCTGATGGTACTGGCATCAGAATATTATGATGAAAATGATTATATCAGGGATTACGATAAATTTCTTGCATTTGTAAAAGAGGAAAATAAGGATAAGTAAAGGAGAATTGCCATGAAAATACCATTTGTGTCATTTGAGAAAATGCATGATGAAATCAAGGACGAACTTACCGGAAAATTTCAGCAGGTTTTAGCAAAAAACTGGTTTATCCAGGGAGAAGAATTAGCAAAGTTTGAAGAAGAGTATGCCGCATATTGTGGCGTGAAATACTGTGTAGGTGTAGGTAACGGACTGGATGCACTGTTCCTTCCACTGAAAGCATATGGAATCGGGACAGGTGATGAAGTCATTGTTCCATCCAATACCTTTATTGCAACTGCACTGGCAGTTTCTTATACAGGTGCAATTCCGGTATTTGTAGAGCCGACTTTAGAGTCCTTTGACATTGACCCGGCAAGAATCGAAGAGAAGATTACCGATAAGACCAAAGCAATTATGGCAGTACATCTTTATGGACAGCCGGCACCAATGGATGAAATCATGGAGATTGCAAAACGTCACAATCTGAAAGTAATCGAAGATTCTGCACAGGCACATGGCGCACTCTATAAGGGAAAACATGTGGGAAGTCTTGGAGACGGAGCCGGATTCAGCTTTTATCCGGGCAAGAACTTAGGCGCATTAGGAGATGCCGGAGCTTTTGTAACCAATGATAAAGAACTGGCAGATAAAGTACGTGCCCTTGGCAACTACGGTTCTGATTATAAATATCATCATATCTATCAGGGAAATAACTCCAGACTGGATGAGATGCAGGCAGCTTTCTTAAGAATTAAATTAAAGAATTTAGACCGCTGGAATGCAAACCGTATTGAGACAGCAGAGAAATATCTTGCCGGAATTAAGAATCCGGAAATCGCACTGCCAACTATAATGCCGGATACGAAGCATGTATTCCACATCTTTGCAATCCGCTGTGCACGCAGGGATGAATTAGAGAAGTTCTTAAATGAAAAGGGAATTGGAACCAATAAACATTATCCGATTCCAATGCATCTGCAGGGCGCATATGAAAGCCTTGGCATCAAAAAGGGAGAGCTTCCACTGGCAGAAGAGATTTCTGCAACAGAGCTTAGCATTCCGATGTACTATGGAATGACAGAGGAAGAAACCGGATATGTCATTGATGCAATCAATGCATTCAAATAGAAGAGGAGAGACTATGTTTCGATTTGAAAAATATGAGGACAGTTTAGAGGAACAGTGGGATAAATTTATCACAGAAAAATCCATAAACGGAACCTTTTTACAGAGCCGCCGGTTCTTCAATTATCATCCGGCAGGCAGATTTAAAGATGTATCTTTGGTAGTATATAATGAGAAAAATAATATCGCAGCCCTGATTCCTGCATGTGAATTGGAGCAGGATGGAAAAAAGGTATTTTTCTCCCACAAAGGAACCACCTTTGGCGGTATCATTATCGACAAGAAGCATCACAATGCCAAACATGTAGTGGTATTAGTAGAAGAATTAAAAGATTATCTTAAGGAGCAGGGCTATAACGAGGCTTATCTTAAGATGACTTCCGATATTTTCTCAGAAGTAGAAAGTGATTTATTCCAGTATGCATTCCAGCATGCAGGCTATACGGAGCATAAGGAACTGAGCACTTATGTAAACTATGCTACCTATAAAGAGGCAATTCTATCTAACTTTGCACAGGGAAAACGTACCAATGTACACAACTGTGAGAAGGAAGGTCTGGAATGCAGACCGCTGACGACAGATGATGAGATTAAAGAATTCTATGATATTCTCTGTGAGAACCTTTCCAAGTATGATACCAGACCGGTACATACTTTAGCAGAGCTCTTAGATTTCAAGAATGACCGTTTTCCGAAGGAATGTGGCTTCTTTGGCATTTTCAAAGAGGATGAAATGTTAGCTGGCTCCATGATGTTTTATTTCGATAAAGTAGGCTGTGCCCATACACAGTATCTTGCTGCAAGACAGGCGTTTAATAAATTAAGCCCGATGACCTTTATGTATTATTCCATGATTGTGGAAATGAAGAATCGTGGCTATAAACGGATTTCCTGGGGAACAGCAACCGAAGATTTAGGTAATTATCTGAATATGGGACTGATTACCAGCAAAGAAGACTTCGGAAGCTCCTATTGTAATAACCTGACCTACTCCATTACATTGTAGGCACTGGAGGATAGTATGAAAGTAAGCGTCCTTGTGACTTTTTATAATCAGGAAGATTATGTGGATGAGGCATTGCAGAGTGTCTTTGACCAGAAATGTGATTTTGATTTTGAGGTGCTGATTGGTGACGATGGTTCTACCGATGGCACCATGGCAAAATTACAGAAATGGAAGCAGAAATATCCGGACAGAATGGAAATCTATGTGATGGACCGGGAACCTGGTGTGAAATACAACAGCAGCCAGCGGGCATCAAGAAACCGTCTGAATCTTTTGCAGTATGTAAAGGGAGAGTATTTTGCTTATCTCGATGGGGATGATTTCTATATCGATGACCATAAACTGCAGAAGCAGGTAGAGATTATGGATCAGCCGGAAAATGCAAAATATGCAGTCTGTGCCCACAATGTCTATGCCTATGATGAGAAGACGAAAGAAAATACACCATTTTTAAACTGCAATCATACGATGAAATTAAAGGGAACAACCTATTGGGGACGTTTCTATTTCCATCCGGATTCTATTCTGATGCGAAGTGCCTATATCAAGGATATTCCGATGGATGTGGTAGCAGATTATTTTAATGATAATACCATTACGTTCTGTTTTATCAAGCATGGGGATGTATATTATATGCCGGATATTATGGCGAGCTATCGTCAGACCGGAGACGGCATCTGGACGGGAAATTCCAGGTTTATCAACTATCTTAGAAATTTGATGGACTATGACTTGGAGCAGAAGATTGCACCGGAATTTATCCGCTACAGTCTCGTACGTCACCGGGCAGATATGAGTTTCATGCATAAATGTAAGGAACAGCCAGCCGGAGAAAAGGTGGCTTTCTATGAGGAAAAGATAAAAAAAGACGGACTTACAGTATCCGAGGCGTGGTTAGAATATTGCAAGACCGGAAAGATGTCTGATAAAAAGGCATTAAAATTATACCGGAAGGCAATGCTTTGGTATTTTGTATGCCATGTAAAATGGCTGTTCATTGACAGTTTATTATTACACAATTAGGATATCTGGAATGGATGGAATCAAAGATGAGTGAGAAGAAAAAATTTGGCTTTGTGGTATTGCATTATTGCACTCTTGATATGACAAAGAAGTGTATTGCGGCAATTCAGGAGAAAATGGCACAGGCTGATTATGAAATTGTGGTAGTAGATAATGCGTCCGGCAACGGAACCGGTAAAGATTTAGCAGAGTGCTATAAAGACACAGAGCATGTAAGTGTTCTTTTGAGTAAGGAAAATCTCGGCTTTGCCAAAGGCAACAATCTTGGCTATGTATATGCAAGAGAAGATCTGCACTGTGATTTTATCTGCGTGATGAATAATGATGTGATTTTATTGCAGGATAACTTTGCACAGCTGGTGGAGGCAGCCTATGAAGCACATCAGTTTGCAGTAATGGGACCGCATATTGAATTAAAGGATGGCAGGGAAAATGCCATGTATTATGAAATTGCATCCATTGAGGGTTTGAAAAAAGAACGCCATGTATATGAGACGAGATTAAAACACATTACCTCTTCCATTTATCCGCTTTGGAATCTTTGGGACAGAGCAAAGCTGCTGCTTCGCATCTTCCTTGGAAAGATTCATGTCATGCCGGAATTAAAGAAACATGAAGACTGCACAGAAGGCTCCTTGGAATATCAGGATGAGCTGGTACTGCATGGCTGCTGTCTGATTTTCTCGCCGATTTATCTTACAAAATATAAAGATGCATTCGTACCGGATACCTTTATGTTCCGGGAAGAGGAACTTTTATATTTAAGATGTAAAGAAGCGGGAATACCGATGGTATACTGTCCGGAGGTAAGAATTCTTCATCTTGAGGATATCTCTACGGATTATATTTATAAGACCGAGCGCAAAAAAGAAATCTTTAATCTGGAGAATCAGATTAAATCGCTTGGAATTCTCTTGGAACATTTAGAGGCAATGCAGAAGTAACAGCGAGGACATATTGTGAAAGAAGTAAAATCAATCAAATTTAACTTTATAATGAATCTGATTCGGGTTTTGATGACAATAGTATTCCCGCTGATTACCTATCCATATGCAACGCGGGTACTGAATTCTGCCGGAGTGGGACGGGCTGCCTATGTAGCATCCATTGTCAGCTATTTTCAGCTGGTAGCATCCTTTGGTGTTAATAATTATGCCATTACAGAGGGTGCAAAAATCCGTGACGATAAGGCAAAATTAAATAAATTTGCTTCGGAGATGTTTTTCATCAATCTGGTATTTACGGTGCTTGCTTATATCGGATTTGCAGGTGCGTTGTTCCTGCCGAAGTTTGACGGCTATGAAATGCTGCTGTTAATCAGCAGTTCTACGGTTCTATTTACCACCCTTGGTATGGAATGGCTCTATGAACTGTTGGAAGAGTATGAGTATATTACGATTCGTTCTGTCATTTTCCAGGTAGTAGCACTTGTAATGCTATTTGTGCTGGTACGGAATGAAGGTGATGTGGCATGGTATGTGGCATTGACTGCGGTATCTACCGTTGGCTCCGGTGTGCTGAATTTTATTCACAGCAGACATTACATCCATTTATTTGAAACAAGAGTCCATTGGGCTGATATCAAGGTTCATATGAAACCGATGGTATATATGTTTGGCGTTTCGATTGCATCTGTTATTTATCTCAATTCCGATATTACAATGTTGGGATGGATGAAGGGAGATAAGGATGCGGGAATCTATACAACGGCATCGAAGATGAATCAGGTTTTGTGTACGCTGATTAAATCTCTGAGTACGGTTATCATGCCCCGGATGGCATATTATCTTGAAAATGACCAGAAGGATAACTTTGACCGGCTGTTAAAACAGGCATTCCGTTTTATGATGATGTTAATTGTACCATGTATGGTGGGTATGCTTTTGATTTCGCCGGAAGTCATTCATCTGATATCCGGTAAGAATTACAGCGAGTTTTTCCCGAGTGTTACAACATCGAGAATTCTTGCCATCAATTTGTTCTTCTCGCCGATTAACGGCTTTATTGCATATCAGATATTTATGCCAAAGAAGAAAGAGAAGATTATTTTCTGGGCAACCTTGGGTGGCGCAATCAGTAACCTTATCATTAACTACCTGCTGATTCCGGTATTAAGCTACGATGGAGCAGCAATTGCTACCGTACTGGCAGAGGCAATGGTAATGTTAATCTGCATTATCTTAGGACATAAGATGATACCGTTTAAGGGAATGATGCAGGGTGTCTGGAAATATGTCATCGCATCCGTTCCGATGGTCATTGCATATGTGCTGTTTCAGAAGGTAACTTTCAGCAGTTATTTGATTTATATGTTACTGATGATTATAATTGGAGTAGTAACCTATGGCATTATGCTTTTAATCTTAGGGGATGAACTGGTGCGTGAAGAAGTACGCATGATATTTGGAAAATTGAAACACAATGAAAAATAAGGAGGATACACATGAAAATTGCAGTAGCAGGAACCGGTTATGTGGGATTGTCAAATTCCATTTTATTAGCACAGAATAATGAGGTATGGGCAGTCGATATTGTTGAAGAGAAGGTCGATCTGATTAATCATAAGAAATCGCCAATCGTCGATAAGGAGATTGAAGAATATTTAGCAGAGAAACCATTGAATCTGCGGGCTACCACAGATGCAAAGGCAGCATATGAAGGAGCAGATTTTATTATCATTTCCACTCCGACCAACTATGATGAGAAGAAGAATTACTTTGATACATCATCCGTAGAAGCCGTAATCAAGCTGGTTATGGAATATGCACCGGATGCAATTATGGTTATCAAATCTACAGTTCCGGTTGGCTATACCGAAAAAGTAAGAGCACAGTTTGGCAGCAAAAATATCATCTTCTCTCCGGAATTCTTAAGAGAAGGAAGAGCATTATATGATAACCTCTATCCATCCCGTATCGTAGTGGGATATCCGAAAGAGGATGAAAGCTTAAGGGCAAAGGCAGAAGAGTTCGCCGGCTTATTAAAACAGGGTGCTATCAAAGAGGATATTCCGGTATTATTAGCACACCTCACCGAGGCAGAAGCAATCAAATTATTTGCAAATACTTATCTTGCACTGCGTGTTTCCTATTTTAATGAGCTGGATACCTATGCAGAGGTAAGAGGATTAAATACCAGACAGATTATCGAAGGCGTAGGCTTAGACCCGCGAATCGGTAACTATTATAACAATCCGTCCTTCGGATATGGCGGATACTGCCTGCCAAAGGATACCAAGCAGTTACTGGCAAATTATGCGGATGTTCCAAATGATATTATCGGAGCAATCGTTGCAGCCAATACGACAAGAAAAGATTTCATTGCACAGCAGATTTTAGATAGAAATCCTTCTGTAGTAGGTATTTATCGTCTGACCATGAAGACCAATTCCGATAACTTCCGCCAGTCTTCTATTCAGGGCGTTATGAAACGTCTGAAAGCAAAGGGCATTGAAGTAGTGATTTATGAGCCAACCTTAAAGGATGACAGCTTCTATAATTCCAAAGTAATCCATGACTTAGACGAGTTCAAGAAGATGTCCGATGTTATTGTATCCAACCGTAACAGTGCAGACTTAGAGGATGTGCAGGACAAGGTATATACCAGAGATATTTATGACAGAGATTAATTTTAGAAAATAAAGCTGCCTGATTAGAACGACGAGATTAGCGCAGTGAGATTAGAGCAGTGAAAAAAGGAGACAAGATGAAACTGAGCCTTTATAACCTCAGAAAAGGTTTCCGATATTTAAAAAATTATGGTTTAAAGGAATTCTTTATCCGCCTGAAAGAAAAAGGAGAACCGGAGCAGATTTCCTATGCAGAATATGCAGCAGCCCATAAGGTGACAGAAGCACAACTTAAGATACAGACAAAAGAATCTGATAAGTGGTCCTATCGACCGCTTATCAGTTGTGTTTATATGGGAGAAAATAGAGAAGATGCGTTGGCTATGTTAGAACAGCAGAGCTATACCAACTGGAATCTAACCTGTATCGATAAGCTCTGTACCGGAAAAGAAATAGAACTTTCCGGGGAATATGCAGCGCTTATTGAGGCGGGTGACACCTTAGAACCGGATGCTTTCTATGAGCTTGCCCATGCCATTGCTTTTCCAAAAGAGACAAGGCAGTCAGGAATTCACTGGGAAGAAATCGGAAAGCCGGATTTGATTTATACGGATGAAGATGTCAGATGTCCGGATGAATCAAAGACAACGGAGACAGCAGAGCCTCTTTTAAAGCCGGACTTCAGCCCGGATTATCTGGAAAACTACTGTTATATCAGACATTTATGCTGCATCAGAAAAACGGTATTCCTGCAGGCATTGAAAGAAAATGACGGAAATCCTGCAACAGAAGAACTGATCTGCCGGGCGGCAAAGCAGTCCGATAGTATCATCCATATTCCCAAAGTGCTTTATCATACAAAGGCAGAGCATGCACCGAGAGTAGAGCATGCATCTATGGCAGCAGGCAGTCACGAAAAGAAGCAGCCACTGGTATCCATTCTGATACCGAATAAAGACGAAAAAGCTTCTTTGGAAAAATGCATCACATCCATTCGGCAGGGCAGCTACCGGAATTATGAGATTATCATTATAGAAAATAACAGTAAAAGCGAAGAAATCTTTGATTATTATAAAGAGCTGCAGATGCAGTATCCGGATATCCGTGTGGTAGAATGGAAACCTGAAATACCGGGTACTTTTAATTATTCAGCCATTAATAACTATGGAGCATCCTATGCAAAGGGTGAATATCTTTTGTTCTTAAACAATGATATTGAGATTATAACAAAGGATTACATGGAACGGATGCTTACCCTGTGCGGAAAAGAAAATACCGGAGCAGTGGGAGCAAAGCTTTATTACCCGGATGATACGATACAGCATGCCGGAATTGTCATAGGCATCGGTGGACATGCCAGAGGAATTGCAGCCAATATGTGTGTAGGACAGGTACGCAGCGATAGTGGGTATATGTATAGAGCCAGCCTGCGGCAGAATTTAAGTGCAGCAACAGCAGCATTTCTTATGGTGCCGGCAAAGGTGTTCCGTGAGGTGGACGGATTCTGCGAAGCTTTATCAGTAGCATTTAATGATGTGGATTTGTGTCTTAAAATCCGGAAGAAGGGTTATCTTATTATATATGAACCATCCGTAGAAGCGTACCATTATGAATCAAAGTCCAGAGGACAGGAGGATACAGAGGAGAAAGTACGCCGTTTTCAGGAAGAGATTGAATATATGAGAACCCGCTGGATTGATATTTTAAAGCAGGGAGATCCCTATTATCATCCCGGACTGACCCGTTACCGGACAGATTATTCCCTGGGACAAAAGCACTAAGGCATTGCAGAATTTGTAAGAAAGTGGTAACTTTGTAACTGAGTATAGAGAAAAACAAGTAACAGGGAGGTAGAGTTACACATGATGAAAGTTTATATTTGTCCGAAATGTGGCTGGATACGGACGGTTTCAAGAAGAAATGAAGTGGAATGTTTTAAATGTGGAAATGAAAAGATGGTTCTGGCAAAGATTCCTTATGAGAAATATGGGAAGATGAGTGAGAAAGAACGGAAAGACTATTCGGAAAGCTGGCTGTATATTCACAGAAACAGCATTTGACAGAAGAAGAACATACTTTTTTCACAGAAAATTAAGAAAGAATTCGGTTGTACCTGACAGGGTAGGACTGGTATAATATTCCTAAAAAGATGGCTTGTATTGCATAAGAGGGAATAGATTATGTATAAAAAAGAACGAAAAAGCTGGATGAAGCATCTTGACTTTACGATTCTGGATATTATCTGTCTGGAACTTGCATATGCCTTATCCTATTTTATGCGTTTTGGAAGAAAAAATGAGTTTTTAAATGAGGAATATCAGCGATTAGCGGTAGTCCTTATTTTGATTGATATCTGCGTGGTATTTTTCGGCGAATCCTATAAGAGCATTCTGCGGAGAAAGAATACGCAGGAATTTAAGCATGTTGTTGTTCATACAACAATCATTGTTGCCGGAATGATGGTATATGGATACTGGACCAGACAGTCTGACTTCTCCAGACAGATTTTCCTGATGTTCTGGGGACTGTCTATGATTTTTGAATTTGTCGGCCGTTCCGGGCTTAAGAATTTTATTAAGAAAAAGATGATGAATGACAGAAATCTGTCTGCCATGATAGTGGTAACGACAGATGAACTGGTGGAGAGCTGTCTTAAGGAATTTGAAAATCTGCCATACCGGGAATTTGCCGTGCGTGGAGTTGTTGTAGTGGATGCAATGCGTAAGGGAGAAATTATCCGGGGCATTCCGGTGGTAGCAAATGCAGATGATTTCTTTGAATATGTAAAAAATAATGTGGTAGATGAAGTATTTATCAATGGCAATACGATAGCCAGCAGCCAGGCACTGGCAGATGATCTGCTGGAAATGGGCGTTACGGTGCATTTTAATCTGGTACATGCTTCCAAGCTGATGCCGAATAAAGTAATCGAGCAGTGTGGAAATTATATGGTCTTAACTTCCAGTATGTGTATTGCAACACCACGTCAGTTGTTTTTGAAACGTCTGATGGACATTGTAGGCGGTTTTGTGGGATTGGTGATTGCCGGTATTGCTACCATTATTTTTGCACCGATTATTAAGAAACAGTCACCGGGACCGATTTTCTTTTCCCAGATTCGTGTGGGGAAAAATGGCAGGAAATTCCGCTTTTATAAATTCCGTTCCATGAATGTAAATGCAGAAGAACAGAAAAAAGAGCTGATGGGGCAGAATGAGATGTCAGGGCTGATGTTTAAGATGGAAGATGATCCGAGAGTATTTCCGGTTGGCAGGTTCATGCGGAAGTTTTCCATTGATGAACTGCCACAGTTCTGGAATATTTTAAAAGGGGATATGAGTCTGGTAGGCACAAGACCGCCGACGGAGGAAGAATTTGCCGGATATGAGGCAAGGCACCGGGCAAGACTCGGAATTAAGCCGGGGCTTACCGGAATGTGGCAGGTCAGTGGAAGAAGTGACATTACGGATTTTGAAGAAGTGGTACAGCTGGATACCTACTATATTACAAACTGGTCACTGGCATTGGATATTAAAATCTTGTTTAAGACCATTCAGGTTGTTATAACAGGAAAAGGATCGAAGTAAGCAATGGGATTAACGAAAAAGGCTGCATATGCAGTTGGAATGATACGCAAGCATGGACTCCGGGGACTGGCGATTAAAGTAATGGAAACAAAATATGAGCCCATAGACCATGAATATACGAAAAACTGGCAGAATTATATGGTGACAAAAGAAGAATGGAAGGTGCAGCGGAATACGTTGTTTGAACATATGCCGCTGGTTTCTGTTGTAGTACCATTATATGAGACACCGGAATGCTTCTTACGGGAACTGATAGAGGGCATGCTGGGACAGTCCTATGAAAACTGGGAACTGTGTCTTGCAGATGGAAGCCCTACCGATAAAATCGAACGTTTTCTTGCGGAAAATTATAAAGAGGATGCAAGAATACGTTACCGCAGACTGTTGGAAAATGGTGGGATTTCAGAGAATACCAATGAGGCAGTTGCGATGGCAATGGGCGAATATATCGGATTATTGGATCATGATGATGTGCTGGCTCCCAATGCCCTTTATGAAGTGGTGCGGATGTTAAATGCCCATCCGGATGCGCAGGTGATTTATTCCGATGAAGATAAGATTGATGCAGAATCCGGGATACACAGCCGGCCGCATTTTAAGACGGATTATAATCCGGAATTGCTGATGCATTATAATTATATCTGCCATTTTCTGGTGGTAAAGAAGACCATGCTAGAGAAGGTGGGGGATTTCAATCCCTGCTATGATGGTGCCCAGGACTATGAACTGGTGCTCCGCCTGACAGAGCAGACGGCTGCCATTTATCATATTCGAAAGATTCTTTATCATTGGAGAATACACAGTGGTTCCACGGCAGGCAGTTCCCTGTCCAAGGATTATGCCTATGATGCGGGAAAGCGGGCATTGGAAGCTTACGTGCAGAGGCGGAAAATCCCGGCAGAGATTAAAGAAGCCCAGGGGCATAATTCTTATGAAGTGATTTATGAACAGGAAGTTCCGGAGCCGGAGCTTATTAATCTTGCGGAAATAAAGGAAAAAGATGCTTTAAATGAACTGGTAGAAAACAGCACAAGGGAATATCTTTTCATTTATGACAGCCGTCGCACCAGATTGCTTGGGGAGAGAGAACGAAAAGAACTGGCACAATATGCCTGTTTAAATAAAGTGGGACTGACAGGTGTCCGGTTTAAAAAACACCGGAAGTTAGTTTCGGCAGGCATTGGCGTATTACCGGATGGAAAGATGGGATATCTTTTTGAAAAACTTCCGGTCTGCTTCAAGGGATATTTCAACCGGGCAGTGCTTCCGCAGAATGTCAGCGCCGTTCCGCTGGAACAGTGTATCATAAAGAAAGAAGCATATCTTAAGGCTGGCGGAATTGATCTGGATAAAGAACCGTTAGAGAGAGCAATAGATTTTGCCGGACGTCTGCAAAAAGCGGGATATCAGATTATGCTGGATGCAAAACTTACAGCAGTTTATAAGGGATAGAAAATGAAACATGTATTTATTATAGGCAGTAAAGGAATTCCGGCGGCTTACGGCGGGTTCGAGACATTTGTAGAGAATCTGACCGGACAGGCAGTCAGTGAAGACATTCAGTACCATGTGGCGTGCATGTCTGACCATAATGAAGAATTTACTTATCATAATGCGAAATGCTTCCGGGTGAAGGTGCCGGATATCGGACCAGCGAGAGCCGTGTATTATGATTTGGCAGCATTTCGTTACTGCATTCAGAAAATTAAAAAAGAAAAGATAGAGGATGCCGTTGTCTATGTGCTGGCATGCAGAATCGGACCATTTGTGGGGCACTTTAAAAGGCAGCTGCACCGGTTGTCTGGTACACTTTATGTAAACCCGGATGGACATGAATTTATGCGGGCAAAATGGAATAAATGGATTCGTAAATACTGGAAATATTCGGAAAAGGGAATGGTAAAGCATGCAGATTTATTAGTCTGTGATTCAAAGAATATTGAACAGTATATCAGGGATGAATATCATAAATATCAGCCGAAGACCACATTTATCGCATATGGAACACTATCTTATAAAGCAGGTGAACCAACAGAGGAGTTGCTGGCATGGTATCAGAAGTTTGATATCAGAAAAGAAAATTATTATCTTATCGTCGGAAGATTTGTCCCGGAAAATAATTACGAGACAATGATTCGGGAATTTATGGCATCTGATTCCACAAAAGATCTTGTAATCATCACAAATGTGGAAGAAAATGCTTTTTATGAAAGTTTAAAAGAGAAAACCGGCTTTTTAAATGACAAGCGGATTAAATTTGCAGGAACCGTGTATGATGCTGCATTGCTGGCAGAAATCCGCTACTTTGCCTATGGATATTTCCATGGACATGAGGTGGGAGGAACCAATCCATCCCTTCTTGAGGCACTCAGTACCACAAAACTGAATCTGCTTTTAGATGTGGGCTTTAATAAAGAAGTGGGGGAAGATGCCGCACTGTACTGGAATAAGAAAAACGGAAATCTTGCCACACTGATTCAGAAGGCGGATACTATGGATGAAGCAGAGCGGGAGGAGCTTGGCCGGAAAGCGAAGGACAGAATGAAGAAATGGTATAGCTGGGAAGCAATTGTACAGCAGTATGAAACACTGTTTCTTACAGGAGAGGAAGAGAGAGAATGATATCGGTCTTAGTAGTAACCTATAACGGAGAAACCTATATCAGAGAACAGATAGACAGCATACTTAAAAATATCGGACTGGGAGATGAACTGGTGGTATCGGATGATGGTTCACTGGATACTACGAGGGAAATCCTTAAGTCCTATCAGGAACAGGATGCCAGAATCCGTGTTATGGAAGGACCGGGTGAAGGCGTTATTGCCAATGTGGAAGCAGGACTTAGGGCGTGCCGGGGCGATTATATTTTTCTTGCAGACCAGGATGATGTCTGGATGCCGGATAAAGTAGAGAAAGTCATGGAAGTATTCCGGAGGAAGAAAGCCATGGTTGTGGTTCATGATGCCAGAGTGACAGATGCTACATGCAAAGAGACACTGATGCCGTCCTTTTTTGTTTACCGCCACAGTGGAAGAGGTGCGATTAAAAATATTATTAAGAATACCTATATGGGCTGCTGCATGGCATTTCGGAAAGAGGTATTGGATGCAGTACTTCCGATTCCGAAGGATGTTACCATGCATGATCAGTGGATTGGTGTGAAATGTGATTTGAAATATCACCGCACGGTATTTTTAAAGGAACCATTGATTCTTTACCGGAGGCATGAAAAGAATGTATCCGATTTTTCCCATAACAGCGTGGGTGTAATGATTAAGAATCGCTTAATTTTTCTAAAAAGGATATTAAGCTATCATGGATAATATTGACACAAAAAGTGTTTTGTTATATATTAGTTTCAATTGTTTTGAAAAAATGAATAGAAACTGTTTAACATCAGGAAAATAAGATAATGGAGATGACTTATGAGTACAAGTAGTAATAATAGAAACCGTAAAAGAAAGAAAATGACCAGACGCCAGAGAAGAAAGAGAAAATTGATTCTTTTTATAATAGAAGTATTGGTTATCTTAATTCTTCTGGCAGCATTATTTGTAATTATTAAATTAAATAAACTCAATAATACCGGTGATTTGGATGAAGATAAGCTGAATATTAATATTGATGCCAAAACCCAGGAATTGTTAGATGGTTATACGAACATTGCATTATTTGGTATTGATAACCGCAGTACCGGTAAATATGAGTCCGGAAACAGTGACTGTATCATGATTGCAAGTATTAATAATGATACGAAGGAAGTAAGACTGATATCGGTTTACCGTGATTCCTTCCTGGCAGTAGATGATGATGACCATTTAAGAAAACTCAATGCAGCATATGCAAAAGGCGGTCCGACCGGTGCAGTTGCAGCATTGAATAAGAATCTTGATCTGGATATTAAAGAGTATGTAGCTGTGGACTTTAATGCAGTTATGGAAGTGGTAGATGCACTGGGTGGAATTGAACTTGATATTACTTCCAAAGAAGCAGAAACCATGAAAATATATATCAATGAGATGAATGAGGTAATGGGAACCAACGGAACAGCAGTTTCCGGACCGGGACTTCAGACAGTAAACGGAATCCAGGCATTGGCTTATTGCCGTGACCGTTACAGCGGTGGTGATGACTATGGCCGTACTGAGCGCCAGAGAACCGTTATCAGTAAAATAGTCGAGAAGGCAAAGGCAGCCAGTCTTCCTACATTAAATAAGGTGATTGATGAATTATTCCCGGATATTTCCACAAGTCTTAGCAGTTCTGAAATATTGGGACTGGCAGCAGGCATCAAAGACTACGAACTGGCAGATACACAGGGATGGCCATTCCAGCTTACGACAGAGCGTATGGGAGGAAAGCTTGGCGATGTAGTAGTTCCTACAGATCTGGAAACCAATGTAAATTTACTGCATCAGTATTTATTTGATGTAGAAGATTATGAGACAACACAGACCGTAAAGAATATCAGTAAATCCGTAATCAATGAGACTGGAAAGACTGCTTCGGATACAGTAAGGGATACAAATCCGTTTACGGTAGAGGATACAGAGGCGGATACCCAGACACAGTAAAGAAAGATAAATAAAAATATTCATAGGAAAAGCTGTCTGGAAAAGGACAGCTTTTCTTTCGCAGGAAATAAGGAAGAGACGAAAAAGAGACGGAAAACGAATTCAGAAAAGTTGTTTCTTATATCATGACAGGAGGTTCTCCATGGCGGGAAGAACATCGGAAAAAGGGAATACAACAGGAAAAACAATATTCTGCTTTATCGGAAAGGTGATAGGAGCCGGAATTACAGCATTTGCAATTCTGGCGCTTTTTTGCGTATTTTATTACAACCCTCCGGTACATGAACCATGTGGAAATGGAGTGACCAGCTATGTAAGACAGGCGGATACGTTCTGGGCGAGAGGAACGGAAGGTTTTGCCATGGGAACTACTGATGACAATGGTTATAACAACAGTTATCCAGCAGAGGGAAGAAAGACTGCTATTTTAATGATGGGTTCTTCCCAGACGGAAGGACTGTATGTCAACGAGGATGATTGTGTATCTTATTTGCTAAATGAGAAATACGCCGAAGATGGAAGCAGCCGGTATGTATACAATGTGGGAATGTCAGCCCATACCATTTACCGTAATATCAGTAATTTGGAAAATGCCCTTAAGGTTTATCAGCCTGCTGAATATGTTGCGTTAGAGACCGGAACACTGGCAATGAATCCGGTAGAAGCTGCTCAGGCATTAAACCATGAAATGCCGGATCTGACAGCAGGAAGCGGAATACCGGCACTGGAAGCATTAGAAAAGAATCCTTATATCAAGCTGCTGTACCAGCAGTATAAGAATCTGCAGAGCCAGAACAATGGAGAAACAGATGTAACGATTACGGAAAATGCCGGATATGATGTATTTGGTGATGACACCTATGCGGCCACGGAGGAACTGCTTTCTTATATCAGCAGGACGGCGGAAGAAGCAGATGTTCAGGCAGTGATTTATTATATTCCGGATATGACATTGACAGAGGATGGCAGTTATGAATGCTCTGCAAGTGTGGACACCAGAGATACTTTTGCAGAATTATGTGGAAAATATAATATTATTTTTGCGGACATGACAGATTCCGTAGAGGAAGCCTATGTGAAAGAGCATATCGTAGCCAGTGGATTTGATAATACAACAGTTGGTTATGGGCATCTTAATGCATATGGACATGAGCTTCTGGCACAGTGCATTTATGATGCAATCGGAGAGGAGGAGCAGAGATGAGTTTTGCAAGTGTAAGCTTTTTACTGTTTTTTCTTGTAGTGCTTCTTCTTTTACTTCTTGTACAGAGGGTGCTGCCTTTTGCGGAAATAAAGCGCCGCATCATATGCCAGGGAATCCTTCTGATAGCCAGTTACGTTTTTTATGGCTGGTGGAATATGCGGCTTTGCCTGCTTTTAATGGGAATTACATGGATTTCCTTTTTTACCGCGGTAAAAAAAGATGAAAAGCATCTGCGGCAGAGCCGGATTTCTCTTCTGATTGGAGTAGGCACGCCTTTGGCGGTCCTTGGAATTTTTAAATATTATGATTTCTTTGTGACTTCCTTTTGTGATGTGTTTCATCTGACACCGGGAGTACTGAATCTGATTCTTCCGGTAGGAATTTCCTTTTATACCTTTCAGGCATTGAGCTATACCATTGATGTCTATACCGGGAAGATAGAAAAAGAAAAAAGCTTTTTGCAGTTTGCATTGTACTTAAGTTTTTTTCCACAGCTTGTAGCGGGACCGATTGTAAAAGCATCGGAGTTTCTGCCACAGCTTAAGGAGAACCGGAAGGTTACACTTGTGGGACTGGAAAGTGGAATACAGATATTTGTATTTGGTATGTTTAAGAAAGTGGTACTGGCGGACAATATTTCTGTATTTGTGGATGAAGTATATCGTAGTCCTCAGATATTTGGTTCCGGAACGGTTGCACTGGCAGTAGCAGCCTATTCCATTCAGATTTATATGGATTTTTCCGGTTATTCGGATATGGCAATCGGCTGTGCAAAATGTATGGGCTATGAATTACCGGTGAACTTTAACCTTCCATATATATCCCATAATGTCAGTGAGTTCTGGAAACGGTGGCATATCAGCCTTTCAAGCTGGCTGATGCAGTATCTTTATATTCCGCTGGGTGGTAACCGCAAGGGACGTATTCGTACTTATGTAAACCTGATGATAACGATGCTTTTAGGGGGACTCTGGCACGGTGCAGAATGGAGCTTTGTATTGTGGGGTGGTCTCCATGGACTGGCTCTTTGTATCCATAAGGGCTTCCGGAAACTGGCTGGGTATCAGAAAGGGCAGGAGAGAAAGAAAAATGTTCTGGTGGATACCTTATCCATCCTCGGAACGGACATTTTTGTCTGCATCTGCTGGATATTCTTCCGGGCAGAAAATGTGCCGAAGGCATGGCTGGTATTAAAACAGTTATTTGGCTTCCGGGCGGGCATTACACATCCGTACAGCTTTGCCATTGCAGCAATTATTATTCTTTGCATTGCAACAGTGGCTGCATATCTTAGGGCAGCAAAGAAAAAAGAAAAGACCGTCAATGGTTTTTATCCGGTTATGGATTTAAATCATTTCTGGTCTCTTGTGATTTTCTTTGTTGAGATAGGCCTTATCCTTGGTCTGGCTTATGTGAAGGGCAGTCCGTTTATTTATTTTCAGTTTTAGGTAAGGCAGTTTGTGTGTCTGCCATGGAGGTCTTTGGTGTCATCGGTTCATCAATAATGAATGGTGGACGGTTTCTGGTGGCATCATAAATACGCCAGATGTAGGAACCAATAATACCGATGGAAAGCATAATAATTCCCATACCCATTAAAAGTACGATTAATAATGAGGTATAGCCTTCTGCAGTTATAATTCCGGTCATTTTCCGGTAAATTGTAATAAAGAACAGAATGAGTGCAAAGAGAAATACTCCGGCACCGGCTGCAGTGACCATGGTAATCGGAAAGCTGGAGAATCCTATCAGGGAATCCGTGGCAAGTTTTATTTTTTTGTGAAGAGTCCATCGGGAATGTCCGATGGTTCTTTTTTTCCGGATATAAGGAACAGTTGCAGTCTGAAAGCCACTCCACAGGACCTGTCCCATAAGAGAGGTATTTTTTTCCTTCATTGCGACCAGCAGGTCAATGATTTGGCGGTCAATCAGAAAACTGTCAAATCCACCTTTGGGCATGGTGGGAAGTGCAACCTCCTTCATAATATAGGCATAAAGGGAAGAAACAGCTTTCTGTGTAAGAGGTTCCTCACGGTCAGCACGGGTAGCAAGTACTACCTTATTACCATCCCTGTATTTTTCTAACATACTTAAGATTAATTCGGATGGTTCCTGTAAGTCTGCAGCTTTGCGGACAGCACAATCGCCACTGCAGCGGGAGAGTCCTGCAAGAATGGCGGCATGTTCACCAAAATTACGGGATAATTTTAATGGGATAATATGTGTATCCAGGCGGGCAAGCTCGCAGATGACATCATAGGATTTATCTTTGGAACCATCATCAACCATGAGAATTTCATAGTCACAATCTAGTTTACATAAAACCTTTTCCCGCAGATCATTGTAAAGTGGAAGAAGGTTATCATGGTTAAAATACACTGGTATTACAATGGATAGTTTCATAACATTGGCTCCTTTCATAAACTATTACTTCTTGATTCTTTATTATGATAACGTATGTTTTTGTAAAATCAATAGGGTAAAGAAAGTCTTAAGAAAATAGTAAGAGAACTCTTAGTTGTCTGGATAAGTTTTCAGGAGTATAATACCAACGATTCATCATGAAGAAGAAATTAATAATGAAAAGGAAATGAGAATGGAAAAGACAAATCAGACTCTGAAAAGAGGGTATTTAATATGTTTATTTCTGGCGTTGACAATTTGGAGTATGGCAACTACTTCCGGAAGCGGGCCGGATGAAGCAATGAAATATGATATCTGTAATTATATAGCGTCCCATGGAAAGCTTCCTGATGGAACGGACCCGGCGCTAAGAAATCCAATCTGGGGAATATCATATGGATTTACTCCGATTCTGTCATATATGATAAGCGGAGTTTTTTTGAAAATAGCTTTTTTATTTACCACAAATGCGTATTGGCTGTATGTGGCAGTCAGATTCACCAGTGTACTTTCCATAACCGGAATGGCATATTTGATGTTTCAGATAGGAGAGTACTTATTTCAAACCAATAGAAGCAGATTTTTGTTCGTAATGTCTGGAACCCTGCTGCCCCAGGTAATGTATCTTGGAAGTTATCTGAATAATGATTCCTTTGCATTATTTACAATTGCATGGATTATTTATGCCTGGCTTAGGGGCAGGGACAGACACTGGGACTGGAAAAGCTGTATCCTATTAGGAACTGGAATAGGGTTATGTGCATTATCTTATTATAATGCCTACGGTTATCTTTTGATGAGTATACCGTTTTTCTTTATTTCCTACTGGAAGGAAAGGCAAATAGAAGGTGAAGGAAAAAGAACTGACATGCATCGGATGTTCAGGATGGCAGCAGTAATTGCTATTGTAGCAATACTTTTAGCTGGCTGGTGGTTTATCCGGAGTGCAATATTATATGATGGTGATTTCCTTGGACTTCGAACAACGGATAAATATGGGGAAATGTATGCACAGCCGGGATTCCGTCCGTCAGAACGGCCGACGCCATATCATCAGGGCTGGTCATGGTACCAGATGTTATTTACTTCCGGCTGGCTGAGAACATCACTGATCAGCTTTATTGGAATATTAAGGACCTGCGACTGGAATCTGATGGGCAGGGGCTATCTGGGGATTGGAATACTTTTTCTTGCTGGAATCATTGGCTATCTGGCAGGCGGGTGGAAAAGAAAAATATTTTCGTCAGACAGACTGCTGCATATCACATTTCTGATATGCATGGTAATTCCATGCGGATTGAGTATTTATTATTCTTTTTATAGTGACTATCAGCCACAGGGGCGGTATCTGATGCCGATGCTGATTCCGTTTCTTTATTTTGTCACGACAGGACTGACTTTGGTACTTGAAAAGATACCACAAAAAGTAAATCGTATGTTATACGGTGGAATTTATATGTTTTTCATATTGATATCTGCAGCAAGTTTTTATTATGTTCATGCGCTGATATAGATTTCAAAAAAGGACTGGATAATCCCCGGTTTTTCTTATATAATGTCAAAAGGACGATAAAGACAGTTCTATAAAAGATAGGATGAAACAACAGCAATTGGAATAGAATGTAAAAGAAAAGCAGGAGGAAGAATTATGTGCGGAATTGTTGGATATATAGGGAAGAAACAGGCTGCACCAATTTTGTTGGATGGACTTTCAAAACTGGAGTACCGTGGTTATGATTCGGCAGGTATGGCAATCTTTGATGGGAAGAAGATTAACATGGCTAAGGCGACCGGAAGATTAAAGGTATTATCTGAGCTGACCCATGAGGGTGCTACCTTGCCGGGAACGGTTGGAATCGGTCACACACGCTGGGCAACCCATGGTGCACCGAGTGATATCAATGCGCATCCACATTTCAATGAAGCCGGTACGATTGCTGTGGTACACAATGGTATCATTGAAAACTATATGAAATTAAAGAAAAAGTTATCAGAAAAAGGCTATAAGTTTCGGTCAGACACGGACACTGAGGTTGTGGCCCAGCTGCTGGATTATTACTATACCGGGAATCCATTGGAGACCATTACCAAGGTCATGCATCGTGTGGAAGGTTCTTATGCACTGGGAATTATCTTTGCAGAGAATCCGGATGTTATCTATGCAGTCCGTAAGGACAGCCCTCTGATTGTAGGAAGAGGTGAGGGGGAGAATCTGATTGCATCCGATGTCCCGGCAATTTTAAAATATACCAGAGATGTATATTTTATTGAAAATGAAGAAATTGCCCGCCTCTCCGAGGAAAAAATAGAATTCTTTAATGTAGACGGGGAATCTATCGAAAAAGAATGCAAACATATCGAGTGGGATATTCATGCAGCAGAAAAAGGCGGCTATGAGCATTTCATGTTAAAAGAAATGAATGAACAGCCAAAGACCATAAGAGATACCATCAGTCCACGTATCAAGGATGGCAGAATTGTCATCGATGAGCTTGGAATGAGTGACGAAGAAATCAGAAATATCAGCAGAATTCACATTGTTGCCTGCGGTTCTGCTTATCATACCGGATTTACCAGTAAGTATATTTTCGAAGGAATGGCAAGAATTCCGGTAGATGTAGATGTGGCATCCGAGTTCCGCTACCGGAATCCGATTTTAGAGGATGGAGCCCTTGTCATTATTATCAGTCAGTCCGGAGAGACAGCAGATTCCCTGGCGGCACTCCGTATGGCAAAAGAGCGTGGTGTTAAGACCCTTGGTATTGTAAACGTAGTTGGAAGCTCCATTGCAAGAGAGGCAGATAAAGTAATGTATACCTGGGCTGGACCGGAAATTGCAGTTGCAACTACAAAGGCATACAGTGCACAGCTTGTGGCACAATATCTTCTGGCAATTAAATTTGCACAGGTTCGTGGTAAAGTTACGGAAGCAGAAGTAGGAGAAATGCTTCGTGACCTTAAGAAGCTGCCGGATCAGGTAGAAATGTTACTGAGCCATAAAGAGAAGATCCAGAAATTTGCCAACCGTTTCATTGCAGCTAAGGATATTTTCTTTATCGGAAGAGGAATTGATTATGCGATTTCCATGGAAGGCTCTTTAAAATTAAAAGAGATTTCCTATATTCATTCTGAGGCATATGCAGCAGGTGAGTTAAAGCATGGAACCATTTCCCTGATTGAAGATGGTACACCGGTCGTTGCAGTGGCAACACAGGATGCACTGCTGAAAAAGACCATCAGCAATATTGTAGAAGTGAAGACCAGAGGCGCATTTGTCATGGCAGTCACCAATGAAGGCAATACAGAGATTGAAAAGACAGCAGATTATGTCATTTATATTCCACAGACCAATGCATATTTTGCCAATTCACTGGCAATTATTCCATTACAGCTGTTCAGCTACTATGTAGCAGTTGGAAAGGGCTGTGATGTGGATAAACCAAGAAATCTTGCAAAATCCGTAACGGTTGAGTAATTTATAGAGCAATTGGAAAAGAAGATGCGGTTTTACTTAGAATTCTATTTCTATGAAAGGACATTTTATTTTGTGCACACTAAAATGCCAGTCGTTCTAAAATTTCGTTTTGCTTGCTTGTAAACTGTCTTTCCGTTGCTTTGACTTAAGATAGCTCCACCGTCCGTTGAATACGGATGCCACATAATGCCTGCAAGGGGCACTAAGGATTTCGGATAAAGTTTAATTCATCTGGCAACCGGCGCATATTCACATCCATGTTCAGATGCGCCTCGCTGGCACGTCCTGTGCCAGCGTTGCCGGGTGCCAGACGAAATCCTAAGTGCCCCTAACAGTCCTTATCAGGCATCCGTACTTCGACGAACGGTGGAGCTATCTATGTCAAACATTGGAAAGACTGTTTTTATAGCAAAAAGCAAAACGAAATATTAAGAACGGTGGTATTTCGGTGTGAAAATAAAATGTCCTTTTTTATAGAAAAAATTCTAATGTAAAATATATCCTCTTTTGCAGAGCTTTTTACAAATTAAACATAAAAGAAACATATTTTTCTCAATAAATAAACACAGAACTGACACAATTTATGGATATTATCATAATCAGAAAGTAACAAAGAGATGAAAGGAGTAATCTTTATGGAAAACAATTATAACAACAATTTTAACTCCAGCTCTCCTTATTCATATAATCAGACGAACCAGCAGACAGGAGACGGAACAAATACTTCATGGAGCAGTCAGGTGAACGGAAATACTTCACAGGGCTACAGTCAGGGAACCCAGTATGGACAGGGAAATGCCTATTATAGTCAGGGAACCCAGTATGGACAGGGAAATGCCTATTATAGTCAGGGAACCCAGTATGGACAGGGAAATGCCTATTATAGTCAGGGAACCCAGCCATATGGACAGAATCAGCAGAAGAAAAAACGGAAAGAAAAAGTAAAGAAAGAACATGGTAAAGGTGGATTTGGTGTAAAACTTGCAAAATGTGCAGCTATTGCATTAGTCTTTGGATTGATTTCAGGAAGCGTATTTGCGGGAACAAATCAGCTGCTTGGAACGAAGTGGAGCAACTCTGAATCTGCTAAGACAGAGGCTTCCCTGAATAAGAGCAGCAGCGGAGATACCGTTAAGGCAGCAAATACTTCATCCAAAGCAGTAACCGATTTGACGGATGTCTCAGATATTGCAGATAATGTAATGCCATCTATTGTTGCAATTACGAATATGAGTGAAAAACAGGTAAGCACCTGGTATGGATATACTGCATCACAGCCACAGGAAAGCTGTGGTTCCGGAATCATAGTAAGCCAGGATGACCAGTACATCTATGTAGCAACGAATAATCATGTGGTATCCGGTGCTCAAAGTATTACCGTGCAGTTCTCAGATGACAGCACAGTAGCCGCAGAAGTAAAAGGAACAGATGCAGGAAGTGACTTAGCAGTCGTTGCAGTTCCGATTTCCGATATCAGCGCAGACACCTTAAGTACCATTAAGGTTGCAACCCTTGGCAATTCTGATGACTTAAGTGTGGGTCAGGCAGCAGTCGCAATCGGAAACGCATTAGGTTATGGGCAGTCTGTTACAACCGGTGTTATCAGTGCATTGAACCGAGAGGTGTCCGTAGAAAATGAAGACGGTTCTACCACCACCAATGAACTGATTCAGACTGATGCGGCTATTAACCCTGGTAATAGTGGTGGCGCATTACTGAACGCCAAGGGTGAAGTAATCGGTATCAGTTCTGTAAAATATTCTGATACCAGTGTAGAAGGTATGGGCTATGCTATCCCGATTAATACAGCGTCTCCGATTATTGAAAAATTAATCAACCGGGAACAGGTGGATGAATCCCGTTCCGCATATCTTGGAATCTCAGGTGTAGATGTATCCTCCACCGTTGCACAGACCTATAATATGCCGGAAGGAATATATCTCTATCAGGTAAAGGAAGGTTCACCGGCAGAGCAGGCAGGCTTACAGGCAGGAGATATTATCACATCCTTTGATGGAAGCAAGGTTTCATCTACAACAGAATTAAATGATGCGATTAAGTATTGTGCAGCAGGTGATTCTGTAGAAGTTGTATTTGAACGTCAGACAGATGGACAGTATCAGGAACAGACGGTAACCGTAACTTTAGGGCAGAAAAACTAAAAACGGATAACAAAATGTAACCCTTAGTCATCTATAAAGCAAAGCTACCGATAAGGCAGATAAAACAGCAGTGTCTTAAATATGTTGAAGAAAACATGGACACTGCTGTTTTTTTACTTTACAGGAAATTGCTTTCCTGTAAAGTAAAAAACGCTCCGCGAGGATGCACACTGCGGCGTATAAGGTAGATGTCGCAAGCGACCGCCGCAGGCGCGAGAATGTGCCAAGGCACATTCTTTGTTACGCAAGTAGCGAGAAAAAGTCTGGCAGAAAAGAAGGAGCCAAGTTTGTTTGAGCGAACTTCTTTTCTGCCAGACTTTGGTGAGCGCTGCGATAACTTTAGAAAAAATTAATAGTTGTTTCGGGTATTTTCTGATATGATAGAAAAGTAAGAAAAATAAACTTATGAGGAAAGTAAAAGATGAATCCATTAGATTTTAGCAGAATAAAAGACGAGGCACATCCGGAGGATTTTTTAAGTGAGATGAAACCCTTTGGGGATTTGATGATGTATTACCGGTGTGCCATGATGGAAGTGGAAACAAAGTTTAAGGTATTAAATGAGCAGTTTTCCACACAATATAACAGGAATCCGATTGAGTCCATAAAAACAAGACTGAAGAAACCGGCAAGTATTATTGAAAAAATCAAACGGAAGAACATTGGATTTTCCATGAAAGCAATTGAAGAGAATATGTTTGATATTGCGGGAGTGCGCGTCATCTGTTCTTTTCAGGAAGATATTTATACTATGGCAGATTTGCTGCTGCAGCAGGATGATATCATTCTGGTAGAGAAGAAAGATTATATTGCACATCCGAAGGATAACGGATACCGTAGTCTGCATCTGATTGTGGATGTGCCGATATTTTTATCGAACGAGAAGCGCCATATGAAAGTGGAGGTGCAGCTCCGGACCATTGCCATGGATTTCTGGGCGAGTCTTGAGCACAAGCTTCGCTATAAGAAACATATTAATAATTCAGAAGAAATAGCAGATAAATTAAGGCATGTTGCAGATGTAATTACAGAAATGGACTGCGAGATGCAGGATATCCGTCATATGATAGAATTTATAGACGATAATACAGAATCGTAGTATACTATAGATATCTGGCACAAGGAGGAGGTAATAAGATGACAGAGGGTGGACTTCTGATTTTCCTTGGAATTTTAATCTTATTTGTAATAATTGTAGCTGTAATAGCGGTAGTAGCCGCAGTATCCGGGGCCGCAGCGGCAATTGCAGATGAGGACAAAGAAGAAGAGTAGAGAAAAAGAACGTTCCTGAATGGAAATTATTCCAGACGGGAACGTCCTTTTTTGTCTTTTACAATGTTATAAATCGATACCAAGTCCTTCAAAAAGCACTTTCATAGAGTCTATTTCAAGAATCAGAATCATGGCACTTTTAATCTGGGTATGGGCAAAACTTAACCGTTCATCAATAAAGAGAACCTGATAATCCAGTCTTGTAAATTCTTTTTCCGGGACAGCCAGAATTTCACCAATGGTACCAAGATGGTTCTGCGGTGGTTCAATATCAATAAAGGTATTTGTCATTTTTGCAATAGAATTTACATAAGCAGCAGTTGTGATGTTTGCCATTTCGCGCAATAAGGATAAATCCATATCATTCAGTGAATCAATGGAATCGACATTTTTTTCATAAAAGGTGTTGATAAGCCGGCTGGCAAATTCTTTCTCCACAATCTGAAGCATAACACCATTCATATCGCCTTTTACATTTACAGTCATACCAATAGCAGTTTTATCTGCCCCACCAAGATAATCTGCAGCTTTGGCATAATCCATCAGGCAGATATTTGGCACTTCAATATCTACCGGTGTATTTAAGAGGCCTGCCAGTGCAGTAGCAGCATTACCGGAACCGATGTTGCCAATTTCAGCTAGAACGCTTAAATGCATAGAATCCAGTTCTTTTAAATTTAGCATAGACATAAAAACTCTCCCTTTGTCATTACAGTATAAATTTTTCTCGTGTTCGTTTATTATAACATAGGATACAGGCAATGAGAATGGATTCTTATGGCATTTCAAAAGGAATTATAAAGAATTTTGAAGAATAAAAAACTCACCCTTGACAAAAGTGCCTGGCAAATTTAATATAAAGCCTAGAGATAAAGGTAATGAGAAAGAGAAGTACATCGGTACGGTTCTAAGAGAGGACGGCTCATCGGCTGGAAGGTCGTCTGAATACGACAGATGGAAGGTAGCTTTTGAACCGGAAGACCCAGAAAGCCTGTAACCGGAATCATATAAAGAATTTCAACAAGGCATAAGTTTTCCCGACACTCCACGTTACGGAGAAGAGATATGCATAGATACTATGCATAACGAAGGTGGTACCGCGCTGATTCGCCCTTCTTATCCAGTTGGATAGGGAGGGCTTTTTAACTTTACAGGAAATTGCTTTTCTGTAAAGTTAAAAACGCTCCGCGAGGATGCACCAAGTCCCATACCTTTCAGATAACTGAAATGTCTATGAATAAAAATAATGCTTTTACAAATTACGAAACGTCCAATTTAGAAAAAGGAGAACAATTATGAGCAAAGAACTTGCAAAAACCTACGACCCAAAAGGGATTGAAGACCGACTTTATAAGAAATGGGAAGACAATGGATATTTCCATGCACAGGCTGACCGCAGCAAGAAACCGTTTACCATTGTAATGCCGCCGCCAAATATTACCGGACAGCTTCATATGGGACATGCATTGGATAATACCATGCAGGATATATTAATCCGTTACAAGAGAATGCAGGGATATAATGCATTATGGCAGCCGGGAACAGACCATGCAGCCATTGCAACAGAGGTAAAGGTTATTGATTCCTTAAAGAAGCAGGGAATTGACAAGAATGACCTCGGAAGAGAAGGCTTCTTAGAAAAATGCTGGGAGTGGAAGGATGAGTATGGCAGCCGCATCATCAACCAGTTAAAGAAAATGGGTTCTTCCGCGGACTGGAGTAGAGAACGTTTTACCATGGATAAAGGATGCTCTGATGCAGTTCTTGAGGTATTTATAAAATTATATGAAAAAGGTCTTATTTATAAAGGCTCCCGTATTGTAAACTGGTGTCCTGTCTGCAAGACATCTATTTCCGATGCTGAGGTAGAACATGAAGAACAGGATGGCTTCTTCTGGCATATCAATTATCCGGTAGTAGGAGAAGCGGGAAGATTTGTAGAAATCGCAACCACCCGTCCGGAGACTTTATTTGGTGATACTGCAGTAGCAGTAAATCCGGATGATGAACGTTATCAGGATATTATCGGAAAAATGTTAAAGCTTCCGATGACAGACCGTGAGATTCCGGTTATTGCAGACTCCTATGTAGATAAAGAATTTGGAACCGGATGTGTAAAGATTACACCGGCTCATGACCCGAACGACTTTGAAGTTGGAAAACGTCATAATCTGGAAGAAATCGTTGTTATCAATGATGATGCAACCATGAACAGCAAAGCTGGCAAATATGCGGGCATGGACAGATACGAATGCCGGAAAGCACTGGTAGAGGATTTAGAGAAGGAAGGACTTTTGGTAAAAGTTGTTCCGCATTCCCATAACGTAGGAACCCATGACCGCTGTGGCACAACCGTAGAGCCAATGATTAAACAGCAGTGGTTTGTAAAAATGGATGATTTAATCAAACCGGCAGTAGAAGGTGTAAAGAATGGAGATATCAAGCTCCTTCCAAAACGTATGGAGAAAACCTACTTCAACTGGACGGATAATATCCGTGACTGGTGTATTTCCAGACAGCTCTGGTGGGGACATCGTATTCCTGCATATTACTGTGATGAATGCGGAGAAATGGTAGTATCTAAGAATGCACCGGAGAAATGTCCGAAGTGCGGCTGCACCCATATGACACAGGACCCGGATACTCTGGATACCTGGTTCTCTTCTGCATTATGGCCATTCTCAACCTTAGGCTGGCCGGAGAAAACAGAAGACTTAGATTATTTCTATCCGAATGATGTATTAGTAACCGGATACGATATTATTTTCTTCTGGGTAATCCGTATGATTTTCTCAGGATATGAGCAGATGGGCAAAGCACCATTCCATACTGTATTATTCCACGGACTGGTTCGTGATTCCCAGGGTCGTAAGATGAGTAAATCTCTTGGAAATGGAATTGACCCGTTAGAGGTTATTGATAAATATGGTGCAGATGCCTTGAGACTGACACTGATTACCGGAAATGCACCGGGAAATGATATGCGTTTCTACTGGGAGCGTGTAGAAGCATCCCGTAACTTTGCCAATAAAGTGTGGAATGCATCCCGTTTCATTATGATGAACTTAGAGGGTATGGAAGTAACAAAGCCTGCAATTTCTGACCTGGCACCGGAAGATAAATGGATTCTTTCAGCAGTTAATACATTGACCAAAGATGTAACAGAAAATATGGATAAATTCGAACTTGGTATTGCAGTACAGAAAGTATATGACTTTATCTGGGATGAATTCTGTGACTGGTATATCGAGATTGCCAAAGTTCGTACTTATAAGAAAGACGAGGATGCCAGGGCTGCCAACAGTGCACTTTGGACACTTCGTACTGTATTAGGACAGGCATTAAAATTATTACATCCATATATGCCATTTATCACAGAAGAAATCTATTGTACCTTAAATCCGCAGGAAGAGACTATTATGCTGGCTGACTGGCCGGTTTACAAAGAAGAGTGGAATTTCTCGGCAGAAGAAGAGATGCTTGCTCATGTAAAAGAGCTGGTAAAAGGCATCCGTAACTTAAGAACAGAGATGGATGTTCCGCCATCCAGAAAGGCAAAGGTATTTATCGTATCTGAAGATAAAGCACTTTGTGAGACCTTCGAGAGCATGAAGAAAACATACCAGAATCTTATCAGTGCCAGCGAGATTGATGTCCAGTCCGATAAGGCAGGAATCGGAGAAGATGCAGTATCCGTAGTTATTCCGGGAGCTGTTGTATACATGCCGTTGGAAGACTTGGTAGATATGGAAAAAGAAAAAGAGCGTCTTTTGAAAGAAGAAGAGCGTCTTAAGAAAGAACTTGCCCGCTCCCACGGCATGTTAAATAATGAGAAGTTTGTAAGCAAGGCACCTGCTGCAAAGATTCAGGAAGAGAAAGATAAGCTTGCAAAATATGAGCAGATGATGGCTACCGTACAGGAGCGTCTGGCTCAGATGAAATAGTTACAAAAGTTAAAAGACAGGTATTGTCGATTCGCCGCAGTTTCTGCGGCGAAAACTTTTTATGGAAACAGGATAACCTCTTGAAAAAATTTTCCACTATATTATACTTAGAAAAGTGGTGACAAAAATGACTTATGAAGAGATTTGCAATTATATATATGAAATACCAAAGTTCACAAAGAAAAACAGTTTAGAGCATACGAAAGAAATGCTGCAGAGACTTTCTATCAGAGAGCATCAGTTTGAAATCATCCATGTGGCAGGAAGCAATGGCAAAGGAAGTGTCTGTGCATTTATCAATCAGGTGCTGGTGGAACATGGATGTGAAGTGGGACTCTTTACTTCTCCGCACCTTGTATGCATGGAAGAACGTTTCGTAATCAATGGCGAAAAGTGCAGTCAGGAAGAATTTGTAGAAAGCTTTGAGGCAGTGCAGAAGGTGGTAGAGCAGATGGAAGCAG
The DNA here is from genome assembly GCF_003461185.1 of Roseburia sp. AF20-18LB. Taxonomy (NCBI): domain Bacteria; kingdom Bacillati; phylum Bacillota; class Clostridia; order Lachnospirales; family Lachnospiraceae; genus Roseburia; species Roseburia sp. AF20-18LB. Next base: position 107,078 of record NZ_QTWP01000002.1, on the reverse strand, counting down.
AAGGACTGCCGCATCCAGCATTTTTTGAATATCTTTTTGCCATGGGCATGTATCTTTTTCAGAAGCGGAAAGTACATTATCTTATTTTAGAGACCGGACTTGGCGGAAGGTTAGATGCAACGAATGTATTTGAGGAACCGTTGCTTACGATTATTACATCTATCAGTCTCGAGCATACACAGATTTTAGGAGATTCCATTGAAGCAATTGCAGGAGAAAAGGCAGGGATTATCAAAGAAGGCGTTCCTGTTATCTTTGATGGAAGTAATGAAACAGCGGCAGAAGTGATAAGGCAGACTGCAAGGGCAAAAAGAGCACCTTATTACTGTATTTCTTTAGAAAGTCTTAAAATTCATAAAATAACCGGGAAAACTATTGATTTTTGTTATACCAATGGGTATGATGTTGTTGATTTGAAAATCCCGTTTCCGGCAGAATATCAGATGATGAATGCGTCACTGGCATATCGGGCGTTATCTGTCCTTCAGGTGGAAACCGGAATTGGAAAAGCAGAGATTATCTCTGCAATGGAACATACCAGATGGATGGGCAGAATGCAGCAGGCAGAGCCATTTATCTATTTTGATGGAGCACATAATGCAGATGGTATTGCCCACTTTGTGAAAAATGTGCAGAAGATTGCGGAAGAAAAGCCAGTTCTTCTTTTTTCCATGATGGAAGAGAAGAATCATAAAGAAGCAGTAAAAGTACTGTGCAAGGAAGTTGCGTGGGATAGTATTGTACTGACCCGCATCCCGGACAGCCGTGGAATTGACCCATTGAAATTGCAGGATGAATTTATGGCAAACGGCCGGGAAACAGTAGTAATAGAAGACTGTGCACAGGCATACAGATATGTAAAGGAATACAGGAAGGACAACCAGATGGTATTCTGTGCGGGTTCCCTGTATTTGATTGGAGAATTGGAAAAGATAGCAGGAGGAAATGAAGCATGATAGATTTTGAAGAAGAATTAAAGAAATTCAAACCAAGCCTGGAAGTAGAAGAGGCAGAGGAAGCTATTTACAATCAGGACTTAACGGATATGACAGACATTTTAAGAGAAATGATGAAAGAAGCAAGACGACAGTAGAATTCGTTAAGTGAGGTAAAGTATGAAATGTTATAATTGCGGAGCAGATCTGACAGGGGACAACCGTTGTCCGAACTGTGGAATTGACGTAAAAGTATATAAGAAAATTGTGATGACCTCTAATTATTATTATAATCAGGGATTAGAGCGAAGCAATGTCCGTGATTTATCCGGAGCGATTGAAAGTCTTAAGAAGAGTCTTCGGTTTGATAAGACGAACATTCAGGCAAGAAATCTCCTGGGACTGGTACTTTTTGAGACCGGTGAGGCGGTATCTGCCATGGGTGAATGGGTGATTAGTAAGAGCCTTCAGCCAAAGGATAATGATGCAGGACGTTATCTGGACGCTGTGCAGAAGAATCCGGCACAGTTAGAAACGGTAAATCAGACCATTAAGAAATACAATCAGGCATTGTTATATTGCAGACAGAATAGTACAGATCTTGCAATTATCCAGTTGAAGAAGGTATTGTCCTTAAACCCGAAACTGGTAAAGGGACATCAGCTGCTGGCTCTTTTGTACATGAAAGAGAATAAATTCGAGCAGGCAAAGAAGTCATTGCGGGCAGCTATGAAAATTGATTCCAGCAATACGATTACACTGCGTTACATGAAAGAGACCAATCAGATGCTGCGCAGTGCCAACAGCGGTAAGAAGAAAAAGAAAGAAGATGACCTTATTTCCTATAAGAGTGGAAATGACCTCATTATCCAGCCGACAAAATTCAAAGATACTTCAGGTTTTGCCACAATACTGACCATTTTGCTTGGGGTGGCAATTGGTGTTGCAGTCACCTGTTTTCTTGTAGTGCCAAGTGTAAAGCAGAAGGCAAAGAGTGATGCCAATACATCAGTGGTTCAGGCAAATGATACCATAACCACGAAGAATCAGCAGATTACCAATCTGGAAAATCAGATTGATGACCTGAACCAGCAGGTGTCTTCTGCAAAAAGCGATTCCGAGGAGACTTCCAATAAGATTAGCAGCTATGACCAGCTGCTTTCAGCATATAAATCCTTCCAGGAGGGAGATATTACAGCAGCAGGAGATGCACTTTCCGGTGTGAAGGAAGAAAACCTTTCCGATACCGCAAAGGAAATTTATCAGAATATCAACGCAACTGTAAATGACCAGTATCTTCAGGTGACTTATGCAGACAGTTATCAGGCATACAGTAATTATAACTATGAAGAAGCGAAGACCGGATTTGAAAAAGTAGTAGAGATGGATGAGGCATACCAGGATGGCAATGCGATTTATTATCTGGCACAGACCTACCGGAATCTGGGCGAGAATGAAAAAGCCATCGAATACTATCAGAAAGTGATTGATGGTTATCCGAATACGGAACGTGCAGCCAATTCTTCCCGCTATCTGGAAGAATTACAGAATGCAGAACAGTAACAGAATAAAGAAAAACAGTTTACAAAAGACGTCAGGCAGATTGCCGGGCGTCTTTTGTAGTTTACAGGAAATTGCTTTCCTGTAAACTACAAAACGCACCGCGAGGATGCACACTGCGGCGTATAAGGTAGATGTCGCAAGCGACCGCCGCAGGCGCGAGAATGTGCCAGGGTACATTCTTTTTACGTAATGTATATGGAGGATAGAAGAATGGAATTTAAGTATGAATTAGAAAATGGATGTCTTACCATCCGGGTACCAAAGGAGTTGGATCATCATTGCGCCACACAGCTGCGGGCAGAGGCAGATTTACTGATTGATTCTTACCGGGTTAACAAACTGGTTTTTGATTTTGCCGGTACAGAATTTATGGACAGCTCAGGGATTGGCGTGGTAATCGGAAGGTGCCGGAACATGAATTACAGCGGCGGAAAAGTGGTGGCAGAGAATATGAATGAGCGGATCCGGAAAATTTTTGTGGTATCAGGTCTGCATAAACTGGTTCAGATGAAAGAAGGGGAGAAGAAGGAGGCATGAAAATGGAGGCTATAAATATGGGAAGAAGAAATAAGATGAAACTGGAATTTGAGGCATTATCCGTAAATGAAGGATTTGCCAGAGTAGCGGTAGCAGCATTTTGCGCCCAGATGAATCCCACACTGGATGAGTTAGAGGATATTAAAACTGCGGTATCGGAGGCGGTAACCAATGCCATTATCCATGGCTATGAAGAAAAGGAAGGAACGGTAGTGATGCAGTGCTGTCTTTCCGGAAGTACCGTACATATTACCGTAAAAGACAGCGGGAAGGGAATTGCGGATATTGAACGGGCAAAGGAGCCGTTTTTTACGACAAGGCCGGAGCTGGAGCGGTCCGGTATGGGCTTTTCTTTTATGGAGGCTTTCATGGATGAAGTAGAAGTACGGTCAAAGGTCGGAGAAGGAACTGTTATAAAAATGAAAAAAAATCTGGTGCGGGAAAGTTAAGTGGAGAATGGAACAGACAATTGCTTATATCAAACGGGCACACAAAGGGGATAAGCAGGCAAGAGATACGCTGGTGCTTGGAAATCAGGGGCTGGTCTGGAGTGTGGTACAAAGATTTTTAGGAAGAGGACATGATAAAGAAGAACTGTTTCAGATCGGATGCATTGGATTGATGAAGGCAGTGGATAAATTTGATGTAAGTTATGAGGTATGCTTTTCCACTTATGCAGTGCCGGTGATTATGGGAGAAATACGCCGCTTCCTGAGGGATGACGGCATGGTGAAGGTCAGCAGGAGCATGAAAGAAAAAGGCTATCTTATCAGCAATGCAAGAAAGGAACTGACAGACATGCTTGGAAGGGAGCCGGAGTTAAAGGAACTGGCAGAAAAAACCGGGCTTTCGGAGGAAGAGATTGTCCTTGCAGTGGAAGCCAATGGAGAAGTAGAATCCATTTACCAGAGCGTCTATCAGTCGGATGGCAGTGAAATCTATCTGTTGGACCGGTTAAAGGATAAGAAGAATGCGCAGGAAGAACTGGAAAATAAGCTTCTGATAGAAGAATTGCTGCAACAGTTATCCGGAAGGGAGCAGCAGCTGATTAAGATGCGTTATTTTGAAAATGCCACGCAAAGCCAGATTGCAGCAAAGCTTGGCATCAGTCAGGTGCAGGTCAGCCGCATGGAGAAGAAAATATTACTACAGATGAGAAAATATATGAGCCAGGGTTGACAAACAAAGGGGGTGGAAATATACTAAAAAAGGATTAAGCAAGATTCCCTTGTCAAAGTGTTCCGGCTTTGATGGGGACTTTTTTTTACAGGAAAAGAAGAGAAAGGAAGTGGAAAGATGATTAAGTACTATTGCAGTGAACAGAACCGTATCACCGAAATTGAATCACCAGGGGAGGATTGCTGGATTTCCCTTGTAAATCCAACAGAGGCAGAAGTCGCAGCAATGGTAAATCAGTATGGAATTGATGCAGATGCCATGCGTTCCGCACTGGATACGGACGAGCGCTCGCGTATTGAAACAGATGAGAATTATACTATGGTATTGGTTAATATCCCGAATATTGAAACCCATAATGATAAGGAACTTTATGATACCATCCCACTTTCTATTTTTGTGGTAAAAAAAGCAGTCATTACAGTAAGTCTTGAAAAGACTCCGATATTAGAAGCATTTGCCAATGGCACGGTGCGGGATTTTAATCCTGCCATGCGTTCCCGCTTTGTGCTTCAGATTTTGTACCGGACATCCTCTCTTTTCTTACAGTACTTAAGAAGTATTGACCGTCAGAGTGAAATTGTGGAAAACAAGCTGCACAAGTCCACACAGAACCGGGAGTTAATCGAGCTTTTGAAACTGGAAAAGAGTCTGGTTTACTTTACGACAGCACTCCGCTCCAATGAGGTGGTACTGGAAAAATTATTTAAAAATGACAATATTAAAAAATATCAGGAAGATGAAGAACTTCTTGAGGATGTTATTGTTGAAAACAAGCAGGCAATTGAGATGGCAAATATTTACAGCGGCATTTTGAGCGGAATGATGGATGCTTTTGCATCAGTTATTTCCAACAATCTGAATGTGGTAATGAAGGTGCTTGCCATAATAACAGCTGTACTTTCTGTTCCGACTATGATATTCTCAGCGTATGGCATGAATGTGGCTGCAAAGGGAATGCCGTTCGCAGAGAGTCCTTATGGATTTGTTATTATCGTATTAATTGCAGTGGTATGCAGTCTTATTGTTGCATTAATCTTTGCTAAGACAAAGATGTTTAAATAAAAGTAGGGGATGGAAGGTAATATGTACGACAATTATGTGTTTGACCTGTATGGAACACTGGTAGATATCCATACAGAGGAAAACGATGCTAAGGTATGGGAAAAACTGAGTCTGTTTTACGGATTTCATGGAGCTTTATATGCCCAGCAGGAATTACAGGAATCTTATCTGGCATTGATTCAAAGCAAAGAGACAGATTTAAAGGGAGAGTTGGAAAAGGAGCCACACTATGCCCATGAGGCATTTCCGGAGATTCGTATTGAAGAAGTATTCAAAGAGCTTTATGCGAAGAAGGGGATAAAGGCTGATGATGCGCTGGCAGTTCATACCGGACAGTTCTTCCGGGTACTGACCATGGAGTATGTGCGGATTTATGATGGCGTAAGAGAATTATTAAAAGCATTGAAAAAATGTGGTAAAAAGGTATATCTTTTATCCAATGCCCAGAGAATCTTTACGGAATATGAGATGAATTATTTGGATATTACAAAATATTTTGACGATATTTTAATTTCATCCGATTATGGAACCAAGAAACCGGACATCCGTTTTTTTGAACAACTGATAGAAAAGGATCATCTGGATGTGAAGAAAACACTGATGATAGGAAATGATGTGCGCTGTGACATCAACGGGGCCAAAGAGGCAGGCCTTGACACTTTTTACATTCATTCGAATATTTCTCCAAAAGATGACAAAAAGCCGGACAGTACCTATTACCTGCCTGCAATGGATATGAAAAAAGTAAAAGAACTTATCCTGCAAAACGCTTCCGGTACTCACGGGGTGTAACATAAAAGCGTTTCTTAAACAGCCGGTTGAAGTAAGAGAGGTTGTCAAAGCCTACTTCAGCGGCAATGTCTAATATAGAAGCTTCAGACGAAATAAGCAGCCGGCTGGCCATGGTCAGCCGGTAATCATTTAAATATTCTGTAAAAGTAGTTCCCATGGTATTTTTGAAAAACTTCATAAAATGAGACTGGCTTAAGTCCAGCGCATCTGCCATTTCTTCAATGGAAATTTTACTGGCATAATTTGTCTCAATATATTTAATGATGCGTTTCATCTTTTCCAGGGATTTCTGGTTCTTGCGGGAGACGCTTGTTTCGCAGCAGTTAGAGATCAGAATGGAAAAGAGCAGGAAAAGCTGTCCTTTAATCACAAGCTGGAAGGCCGGGGGATTGGTCCTGCAGACTTCATCCGCAGCATTGATACAACCGGCAACCTCGTTATAGAATGGCATACCCGGTGTAAAATGTGTGGTAAGCCGCAGTGTGCCGTCTAAAAGCGGTGTAAAGTAGCGGCTGTTACAGATGTCTGTCTGTTTGGCAAGGAGCATTTCCAGTTTAAAAATAATATTAATATATTCCATTTTGTAATCGAGATACTGTTCAATGGAATGAACCTGTCCCGGAAGAATCAGAAGAATACTTCCTTCCTGAACCGGGTATTCTTCCAAATCTACGGTAATCAGTCCGCAGCCTTTTTTGATGTAGATAATTTCCGTTTCATCATGCCAGTGGGCAGGCACCCGCTCAAAATCTAAGGGAATTGAACAGGGATAGGTGATATATGGGAAACTTTCTGAACCATGTGATTTTTTTTCCTGGTAATTTTCATATTCGAGAATATTCATGGGAAACGCCTTTCGTCAAAATGTACAAAAAAGTGATTTTTTCTAAAAATATCGAAATATGATAGTATTGTACCACTTTTGACCGGTATATTACAAGAAAATGTAAAAGAAATGTTAGATAATGCATACATAAGAGAACGAACTGAATTCAAATTTTACGGAGGGTCAAAAATGAATTTACAGGAAATCGTAACAAAGAAATATAACAAGGGAATTGCTGATTGCTCTAATGAAGAATTATACTTCGCATTATTAGAGATGACAAAAGCAATGGCTGAGAAGAAAGAAAACCACAACGGAAAGAAAAAATTATATTATATTTCCGCAGAGTTCTTAATTGGAAAACTTCTCTCCAACAACCTGATTAATTTAGGCGTATATGATGAAGTGAGAGATGTACTTGCAGCAAATGGCAAAGACATCTGTGCAATTGAAGAGGTTGAACCGGAACCATCACTTGGTAACGGTGGTCTTGGAAGACTTGCAGCATGCTTCCTTGATTCTATTGCAACATTAGGATTAAACGGTGATGGAGTTGGACTTAACTATCATTACGGATTATTCAAACAGGTATTTGAAAACAACCTTCAGAAAGAAACCAAGAATCCTTGGATTCAGGATGAAAGCTGGCTGACAAAGACAGATAAGAGCTATCAGGTACAGTTTGGTGGATTTAATGTAACTTCAAAATTATATGATATTGATGTTACCGGATATGAAAACACAACCAACAAGCTTCATTTATTCGATATCGAAACAGTAGATGAGGGCATCGTTGGGGATGGAATTGACTTTGACAAAGAGGATATCAAGAAAAACCTGACATTATTCTTATATCCGGATGACAGCGATGACAAGGGACGTCTCCTTCGTGTTTACCAGCAGTACTTCATGGTAAGCAACGCTGCACAGTTAATCTTAGATGAGGCAGTAGAAAGAGGATGTAACTTGCATGATCTTGCTGATTATGCAGTAATCCAGATTAATGATACCCATCCATCTATGGTAATCCCGGAGATGATTCGTCTGTTAATGGAAAGAGGAATCGGCATGGACGAGGCTATTGCAATCGTTTCCAAGTGTTGTGCATATACCAATCACACCATCTTAGCAGAAGCATTAGAGAAATGGCCAATCTCTTTCTTAGAGAAAGTTGTTCCACAGTTAATGCCAATCATCTACGAATTAAACAACCGTGTAGTTGCTAAATATGATGACAAGTCTGTATACATCATTGATGATGAAAAACGTGTACACATGGCTCATATGGATATCCACTACGGATTCAGCGTAAATGGTGTTGCATACCTTCATACAGAAATCTTAAAAGATTCTGAGTTAAATAACTTCTACAAGATTTATCCTGAGAAGTTCAATAACAAGACAAACGGTATCACATTCCGTCGTTGGTTATTACACTGTGATAAGGGATTGACATCCTTAATCGAAGAACTGATTGGACCAGGATTCAAGAAAGATGCAATGGAACTGGAAAAATTAGGACAGTTCATAAATGATGATGCAGTATTAGATAAATTACTTGCAATCAAGACTGAGAACAAAGTTGTTCTTAAGAACTACTTAAAGGCAACACAGAACATCGACTTAGATGAGAACTCAGTATTTGATATTCAGATTAAGAGATTACATGAGTACAAGAGACAGCAGATGAATGCACTCTATGTAATTAACAAATATTTTGAAATCAAAGCAGGAAAGAAACCGGCAAGAAAGATTACTGCAATCTTTGGTGCAAAGGCAGCTCCGGCTTACATCATTGCAAAAGACATTATCCATTTAATTCTCTGCTTACAGCAGTTAATTGCAAATGACCCGGAAGTAAGCCCATACTTACAGGTTGTTATGGTAGAGAACTACAATGTTACTTTAGCTGAGAAATTAATCCCGGCAGCAGATATCCATGAGCAGATTTCCTTAGCTTCTAAAGAGGCATCCGGAACATCTAACATGAAGTTCATGTTAAATGGTGCAGTAGCAATCGGAACCATGGACGGAGCAAACGTAGAAATGCATCAGTTAGTAGGAGATGATAACATCTACATCTTCGGAGAGTCTTCTGACGAAGTAATTGAGCATTACGCAAAAGCTGATTATGTATCACGCAAGTATTATGATAATGATGCAGATATCAAACGTGCAATCGACTTCATCGTAAGTGATGAAATGAAAGCAATCGGAAATGCAGAGAACTTAGAGAGACTTTTCAATGAGTTAATCAACAAAGACTGGTTCATGACTCTTCCGGATTTCGAATCTTATCGTGCAAAGAAAGATGAAATGCTTGCAGATTATGAAGATAGAAAAGCATGGGCAAAAATGATGCTGACAAATATCAGCAAAGCCGGCTTCTTCTCATCTGACCGTACAATTGAGCAGTACAACAAAGATATTTGGAAATTAGACTAAATTTTGATAAAAGTATTCTCCAACCTTTAAAAACAATGAGGGACAGATAGAAATATCTGTCCCTTGTTGCGTTTTATGAAATACGACTTAGAGTTTCAATCCCTTTAACAGTGCGCCAAGGCTGGTAGAAGCACTTTCATCAGAGGTGTAGGCGGATAAGTCTTCTTTTTCTTCTACAGAAGTATCTACCATTTCTTCTTCCAATGCACGCATGCTTAAGCTGATTTTGCCGTCGTTGGTATTTAAAAGCTTGGCTTTTACATGCTGTCCTTCCTTTAATACTTCGGAAGGCTTGTTGATACGGCGTTCACAAATCTGGGAAATGTGGACAAGTCCCGTAAGTCCGTCCCCAAGGTTGATAAATGCACCATATGGCATCAGGCTTTCCACGGTTCCTTCTACAATACTGCCCGGAACTAACATCGCAATCTTGTGATTCCTCTCTTCTGCTTCTTTTTCAAGAGCAACGGATTTACCGGAGAGCACCAGACGGTCATCTTCCTCATCGACAGTAATGACACGGACTTCTAATTCCTTTCCAACATAGCTTTCGGTATCTTCTACATAGGCTGTGGTAATCTGTGAAGCCGGAATAAATCCGCGAATGCCATAAAGGTATGCAACTACACCGGCTTTTACCGCTTCAATGACCTTTACGGTAACAACGGTTTCGTTTTCCAACAGCTCTTTTAACTTATCCCAGGCAAGCACTTCGTTGGCTTCTTTCATGGAAAGTAAAATGTTGCCTTCTCCATCATCCCGGCGGATGACCGTTGCTTCTAAGACATCTCCCGGATGAATGTGCTCGTCAATGACAAAGGAGGGGTCGTTGCTGACTTCATCTGCTTTGATGATTCCCGGGGCATAATACTTTAAGTCCAATGTGATGGCGTCTTCATCCACAGAGATAACGGTTCCGGTTAAGATGTCTCCTTCGTTGATTTTCCGGAAGGAAGCCTCAAGCTCTGCTTCAAAGTCCTGCATGGTTTCTTTTGCTTCGTTTTCTGACATAGTAAAACCTCTTTTCTTATCTGATTCTGGTCAGGCGATTGCGAAAGGGGACAGGAACTGCCGGAAGAATATTACGGGATTCACAGGGGATTTATCTTTATCCGGTATGAAATGCCAACAGTTCTTATAATGCGTGTTTTTCTTAATTGTAAACTGTCTTTCCGGTTGCTTTGGCTGAATATCGACGCTGTCCGCCGGGCACAGATGCCACATAATGCCTGCAAGGGGCACTGGGAATTTCGGCATACTTTTTCTTTTGCCTGGCAACCGGCACAAATTCACATCCATGTTCAATTGTGCCTCGCTGGTACATCCCTGTACCAGCGTTGCCTGTTGCCAGACAAAATTCCCAGTGCCCCTAACAGCCCTTATCAGGCATCTGTGCTTCGGCGAACCGTTTCGATATTCTGACAAACATTGGAAAGACTGTTTTAATAGCAAAAAGAAAGACACGCATTTTAGAACTGTGGTATTTCGTAGCGAAAGATAATCGCCTGTGAATCTGTGATATTATTGGGGCAATCATCTTTCTGTCCCGCTTCGCAATCGCCTAACCATATGCATGAGAATAACTCATGATTTTTCTTGCAGTGTATCACAGGAAACGAAGAAAAACAAGCCGGGGCGAGGTTGAAAGAAGAGCCTTAATTTGCTATACTAAAGCGGATGAAAGCGAGGCAATTATGAAGAAAATAAAATATATGGCAGTTGTACTTGCCACAGGACTACTGTTGGCCGGCTGTGAGGAGGATGAGACACAGAATAATAAAGATGCATATCGGCAGATAGGCATCAACTGTATGCAGGAGGGTGACTATGAAGGCGCCATTGATGCATTTCAGAATGCACTGGACCAGTCGCTGGCAGTTGTGGGAGAAGAAGAAATAGATACCTGTTATTATAAAGCAGCAGCACAGTATGCTGCAGGAAAGAAAGAGGATGCCATTGAGACCTATCAGGCATTAATCAATTATGACAAGAAAAATGCCCAGGCATATTTCCTGTTAGGAGAACTGTACCGGAAAGAAAATGACATGGATAAAGCAAAAGAAAATTTTAATCTGGCAGCACAGTATGCTGGCACTGACTATGAAATGTATATTGCTTTGTATCAGGAGTGTTATGCCGCAGGAATGCAGACCGAAGGTCAGGAGTATCTGAAAAAAGGTATTGAAGCAGGTGGTAAATCAGCGGAGGACTATGCCCAGAGAGGCAGAATTTATCTATTACTGGGAGATTATGATAATGCGGAAACAGAGCTTACGACAGCTATTAATAAAAAGAGCACGGAAGCTTCTTTGTATATGGCACAGCTCTATGAAGTGAAAGGCGAAGATGAGAAGGCAGCCGGATTATATAAAGAATATATCGATGAAAACCAGGATAATCCGACAGCATTGATTTGTCTGGGAGGAATGGAATTAGAAAAAGGTAATTATGATAGTGCAATAAACTATCTTAAGATGGCACTGGATTTAGATGCAGGCTCACAGAAGCAGGAGGCGCAGCGTAATCTGATACTGGCATATGAACAGAGCGGAGATTTCGCATCTGCAAAAAGCGAGATGGAGGATTATACAAAGAATTATCCGAATGACGAAGAAGCTGCCCGGGAATACTTGTTTTTGATGACACGTTAAGCAAAAGGGGCAAAATGTATGGGACAGGAAAACGAGGGAAAAAGGCAGAGAGGAACAATACGAAAATGAGCGAAACCTATGAGATTATCGTGCTGGATTTAGATGGCACCTTAACTAATTCAAAGAAAGTCATTACACCAAAGACGAAAGACGCACTGATGCGGATTCAAAAGGAAGGGAAAAAAGTAGTGCTGGCATCCGGCCGTCCTACCGGGGGCATCGTAAAGCTGGCAGACGAACTGGATTTGAAGAGCTATGGCGGATTTGTACTGGCATTTAATGGTGGAAAGATTATTAATTATGAGACCGGAGAGATTGTATACAATAAGACAATACCGGTAGAACTGGTGCCGGCAGTGTATGAGCAGGCATGCAGACTGGGTGTGGGCGTGCTTACTTATAAAGGAAATACCATCATCCATGGAAACGGAGTGAATGAATATAGCCGTAACGAGGGAAAAATTAACGGAATGCCGATGGAAGAGGTAGATAATTTCGCAGAATATGTAGATTATCCGGTAAATAAATTCCTGATGACAGGAGAACCGGAAAAGATTGCAAAAGCACAGGATGTGATGCGGCAGACCTTTGGAGAACAATTAAACATTTTCCGCTCAGAACCGTTTTTCTTAGAGATTGTTCCACCATCCATTGATAAGGCATATTCTCTTGGAAAACTGTTAGAATATCTGGGAGAAAAGAAGGAGCAGATGATCTGCTGTGGAGATGGCTTTAATGACAAGTCTATGATTGCATTTGCCGGGCTTGGTGTGGCAATGGCAAACGCACAGCCGGAGGTAAAAGAGGTCGCAGATTATATTACCACTTCCAATGATGAAGACGGAGTGGCGCTTGTAATAGACAGATTCATGTAAGGAAGGCGTATGGCATGCAGAAAATAACAGAACTATTGTCAAAGGGAAAATCACCATATCATGTGACAGAATGGACAGGAAAGCAGTTACAGGAGGCAGGGTATGAAGAATTAAAGCTGCAGGAATCCTGGCAGCTTCATGCAGGCGGTAAATACTATGTAAGACCGTATTCCGGTATGGTAGCGGCATTTGCTGTTCCAGAACAGCTGGATAGAAAGACGGCGCTCCGCCTGATGCTGGCCCATACAGATTTCCCATGTTTTAAAATAAAACCGAATCCTGAGGTGAAGACGAAGGATTACAGGCAGTTAAATGTGGAGCCATATGGCGGTATGCTCAAAAATACATGGTTTGACCGTCCACTTGGAATTTATGGGAAAGTGGTATTAGAATCGGAACATCCATTTGCACCGGAAGTAAAGCTTTTCGGAAGTGAGGAACCGGCAGCAGTGATTCCGTCTTTGGCACCACACCTGAACCGTGAGGCAGGCGGAAAACAGGAATATGATGTGCAAAGAGAACTGCTTCCACTGCTTGGAATAGGGCAGGACGGAGACGTTACAGAGAATTTTTTTGCGGATTACTTAAAAGAACATCTTGGGGCAGAGGCAAATGAGATTTTAAGCTATGATTTATTCCTGGTCAATATGGATGAACCGGAATTAATAGGAAGTGATAAGAAGCTTCTTTCTTCTCCGAGAATCGATAATCTGGCATCGGTAGCAGCAATTGTGGAGACAATGTGTGAAAAAACGACCGGAGATTCACTGGTTGTGGCAGGATTATTTGATAATGAGGAAATCGGCAGCCGCTCCAAGCAGGGAGCAGACAGCAGTCTTCTTAAGGATATCATAATGAAGATTGGTGCAGCCTTTGGAATGGCAGAAACAGAGGTAAATGATATGCTCCGGGGAGGCTTTCTCTTGTCTATAGACGGAGCTCATGCCGTACACCCGAATTACACAAATAAATCAGATATTACGAATGATGTGATATTGGGAAAAGGAATTACCGTAAAGACTTCTGCCAGCCAGCGGTATCTTTCTGACAGTGAGGCAACAGCGGTGGTGATGCAGCTTTGTAAAAAGACAGATATTCCATATCAGGTGCAGGTAAACCGTTCCGGCATGCCGGGTGGACAGACCCTTGGACCAATTGCGGTTTCCTACCTGCCAATGCAGGGGGCGGATATTGGAATTCCAATGCTTGCCATGCATTCAGCAAGAGAACTGGCAGATATGAGAGATTATCAGGCATTGGTAATGTTTTTGAAAATATTTTCTGCATAAAGAAATTGCAAAAAAGGTTGGACTTTTTGGAAAAATATCACAAAATGTCGTTGACAATAGGTAAGATTCAGTACAAAATTAGTAGTATAACGTAATGCACAGAAAGTGCATTGATTGGAGGAAATATATGGCATTGGGAAAGAACAAAAAAATTGTAAATCTGGTTCAGTCAATCAGTGAGATGAAAGAAGAGAATTATGCTGCAGGTTCACCGGAACTGCAGCATATGTATGAACGCATGAATGCTGGCAGACGTCAGCTTGCACAGGTATATGGGGAAGATATGAAGGCAGTTATGACAATGAGTGCTTTGGGTTTGAAAGTTGGGCATGATACCGTAAAGATGACAACGGCAGCAGAGGATGTCAATACAGCAACAAAGACAATCCATGATGCAACAGCAGAAACATCCAGTATTGCAGAGGAAGTAAGAAATGCCCATGAGGGTCTGACCAATACAATTATTGATGTATCAGAGAAAACTACTGATATTTATAAGAAGATAGAGAATGGCCAGGAAGAACTGACAGCTATCCGGGATTTATCCAAAGATGCAATCTCAGAATCCACAGAAATGAAGAAAAATATGGATGCATTGATGGATGTTATCAATCATATGAATGAAGTCATTGAAGGCATCAATGCAATTTCCGAACAGACCAACCTGCTGGCATTGAACGCATCAATTGAGGCAGCAAGAGCAGGAGAAGCAGGAAAGGGATTTGCCGTTGTAGCGGAAGAAATCCGTCAGCTGGCAGAGGGAACCAAGCAGTTAACCGGAAATATGGGTGAATTCGTAGAAGGAATCCGCGATGCTTCTGAGAAGAGTTCTAAGAGTGTGGATGTTGCAATTACATCTCTTGACAATATTGATCAGAAGATTAATGCTGTATGGAATATTAATGACGAGAACAAGAAAAATGTTGGAACCATCAGCGAATCGATTGGTTCCCTTGCTGGTATCAGTGAAGAAATCAGCAGCTCCATGAATGTGCTGGAAACCCAGGTGTCCTGTATTGAGGACCAGTGCAGTAATCTCAGCAATGATGCAGAATTGCTGACCGTTATAAATGTAAATTTAAAAGGTTCGTTAGAACCATTAACCCAGGTTGAAACGGGTATGGATAATGTGGCGAAGGTTATAGGAGAAATGAGCCGTGATGCATTTTACCGTATGGATAATGCAGTTTTTGATACTTATGTACAAAAAGCAATGGAAGCACATAGGGCATGGCTTGAGACTTTACATACCATGGTAACTGAGAAGAATGTCCTTCCGTTACAATTTGATGATACAAAATGCGGCTTTGGTCATTTTTACCATTCCATGCATCCGGGAAATCCGGCAATTGCACCGGTCTGGAATGCGCTGGCAGAGAAACACAGAAGATTCCATGGCTATGGAAAAGAAGTGCAGCAGGCACTGTTCGATGAAAATGCTGAAAGAGCAGAAGAAATTTATCAGGAAGCAGAGAAATGCTCAAATGAATTACAGAATGATTTTGCTTCAATTTTAAATATTTCTGCAGGATTATCCCAGAACGGACAGAGTGTGTTTGCGTAAACAGAAAGTAAGAAAAGGATATTTTATGCCTGAATTTTTTGAAAACAATGAAATGGAAGAAAGAGTCATCCTGGTTGGCGTAAGCAGCCAGGATGGCGATGATACAGAAGACTCCCTGGATGAATTGGAGGAGCTGGTGAAGACTGCCGGAGCAGTAACGGTGGGCAGGGTAATCCAGAACCGTCAGACAATACATCCGGGGCTTTATATTGGTAGCGGAAAAGTAGAAGATCTGCTGGATGAAATTGCATGGACCAATGCAACAGGAATTGTCTGCGATGACGAACTAAGCCCGGCACAGCTTCGGAATCTTTCGGATGCCCTGAACGTAAAAGTGATGGACAGAACCTTAATTATCCTTGATATTTTTGCTGCCAGAGCATCTACCAGTGAAGGAAAGATACAGGTGGAGCTGGCACAGCTTCGTTACCGCATGAGTCGCCTTTCCGGCGTAGGAAAGAGTATGTCAAGGCTGGGAGGAGGAATTGGAACGAGAGGTCCGGGAGAGAAAAAGTTAGAGGTAGACCGTCGTCTGATTGCATCAAGAATCAGCCAGCTCAAACGGGAGTTAGAGGAAGTAAAACGACACCGGGAAGTGAATCGTGTGGCAAGACAGCGGAATCATGTTCCGGTGGCAGCGATTGTAGGGTATACCAACGCCGGTAAATCAACCCTTTTAAATGCTCTGACCGGAGCTGGAATTCTTGCAGAAGATAAACTTTTTGCAACCTTAGACCCGACTACCAGAATGTTAGAACTTCCGGGAAGCCAGAAGCTTTTGCTTACGGATACGGTAGGGTTTATCCGGAAACTGCCGCATCATCTGATTGATGCCTTCCGTAGTACTTTAGAGGAAGCTAAGTATGCAGATTTTATCATTCATGTGGTGGATGCATCCAATCCACAGGCTGCCAAGCAGATGCATATTGTATATGAGACATTGCACCAGTTAGAGGTTACAGATAAAAAGATACTGACATTGTTTAATAAGCAGGATGCTATTACAGACCGGGAACCATTGCGGGATGGCAGGGCAGATATTACTTTACGGGTATCTGCAGCAAGAGGTGATGGACTAGAAGAACTGAAAGACTGCCTCGCCCGGATACTGCGGGAGAACAAACACTATCTTGAGACAGTTCTGCCATATGACAAGGGTGGATTGCTGCAGCAGATAAGAGAAACAGGAGAATTAATAGCAGAAGAATATCTGCCGGAGGGAATCCGTATAGAAGCATATGTACCTCCGGAGCTATTTGAGAAAATACATGCATGAGCAGATTGCCCCAGAACTGCTTGTATGCTAAAATAGGAGCAATAGGAGGTATTCCACATGACAATCTTAATAAAAGGTGGCCGCATTTTAGATCCGGCTACGAAAACAGATGATGTAATGGACCTTTTCATAGAAGATGGAGTCATTACCAAAAGAGGAAAAAATATCAAGAAAAAGGCAGAGAAGACTATCGATGCCAAAGGACTGTATGTAATGCCGGGACTCGTTGATATGCATGTGCATTTGCGGGATCCAGGATTTACTCATAAGGGTGATGTTGAAACAGAAACCCGTTCCGCAGCAAGAGGCGGATATACCACGGTACTTGCAATGCCAAATACCAAGCCGGTGGTAGATAATGCTGATGTGGTACGTTATGTACATCATAAGGCAGAAAGTGTCGGACTGGTGCATGTATTGCAGGTTGGCGCTGTAACAAAAGGACAGCAGGGAGAAGAATTAGCTGACATCAAAGAGATGGCAGAGGCAGGAAGCCCTGCAATCAGTGAAGATGGCAAATCAGTCATGAATTCACTTCTTGCAAGAGATGCCATGCTGGTAGCAAGAGACTGTAACATTCCGGTACTGTCACATTGCGAAGATAAGAATCTGGTTGGCTCCGGTGTGGTCAACGAAGATGAGAATGCAAAACGCTGGGGACTGGCTGGAATTACCAATTCCGTAGAAGATATCATGATTGCAAGAAATATCCTGTTATCCAAAGATACCGGTGCACATCTGCATCTTTGCCACTGCTCCACAAAGAACAGTGTAAACATGGTAAAATATGCCAAGTTAGAGCATATTCCGGTATCAGCAGAGGTATGTCCGCATCATTTTACACTGACATCAGATGATATGGCAGAGGGAGATACCAATTATAAGATGAATCCACCACTCCGCCGTAAAGAGGATGTGGAGGCATTGAAAAAGGGACTTTCCGATGGAACCATGGAAGTCATTTCCACAGACCATGCACCGCATACAGCAGATGAAAAAAATAACAGCATGGTAAAGGCTCCATTTGGAATCGTTGGAATGGAAACTGCAGCAGCACTGACTTATACAGAACTTGTGCTGGGTGGATACTTAACACCGATGCAGATGGTAGAGAAGATGAGCTATAATCCGGCACAGATTCTTCATTTGAAGAAGGGAACTTTGGAAGAGGGAGGTATGGCAGATGTCATGCTTTTTGATCCGGAATGCACTTATGCCATTGATAAGAACAAGTTCTGGTCGAAAGCAAAGAATACACCATTCCACGGCAGAAAAGTAACCGGTAAAGTAATGATGACTATCTGTGAAGGCAGAATTGTATATGATGCAGCAGAAGAATAAGAAAAAGAAAGGCTTAAAGATATGATTAACAAATTAATTAAAAAAATCGAGAAAACCCATGCACCAATCGTTGTCGGCTTAGATCCGATGTTAGATTATGTTCCGGAACATATTAAGGCAGCAGCATTTAAGGAGCGTGGTGAGACTTTAGAGGGTGCAGCAGAAGCAATCTGGCAGTTTAACAAAGCAATTGTAGATGCCACTTATGATCTGATTCCTGCTGTAAAACCACAGATTGCCATGTATGAGCAGTTTGGAACAGAGGGTGTGAAAGCATATCAGAAGACAGTAGATTACTGCCACTCCAAAGACCTTGTGGTAATCGGAGATGTAAAACGTGGCGATATCGGTTCTACATCCGCAGCTTATGCAGTGGGACATCTTGGTAAAGTCCAGGTGGGAAGCAAAAAGCTTTCTGCTTTTGATGAAGACTTTGCAACCGTTAATCCATATCTGGGTTCAGACGGAATCAAGCCTTTCCTGGAAGTATGTAAAGAAGAGAAAAAAGGTATCTTCATTTTAGTTAAGACCAGCAATCCATCCAGTGGAGAATTCCAGGACAGATTAATTGATGGCAGACCACTGTATGAATATGTCGGTGAAAAGGTAGCGCAGTGGGGCGAAGAAGTCATGGGAGATAACTACAGCTATGTGGGAGCAGTAGTAGGAGCAACCTATCCGGAGATCGGAAAAGTCCTTCGTAAAGTAATGCCAAAGAGCTTTATCCTGGTTCCTGGATACGGTGCCCAGGGTGGAAAAGGAGCGGACTTAGTACATTACTTCGACGAAAACGGACTGGGTGCAATTGTCAATTCATCCCGTGGAATCATTGCCGCATATAAGCAGGAAGCATATGCATCTTTTGGAGCAGAGCATTTTGCAGATGCATCCAGAGCAGCAGTAGAGGCAATGATAAAAGATATCGATGGAGCTTTACAGGCAAGATAGGAGAAGAAGATGGCAGAGAAGTTTAAAGAACAGGCGATTATTATCCGCCAGGAAGAAATTGCGGATGACATTTACAGTATGTGGCTGCGTACGGAAGAGATTGCAGCACATGCAAAAGCAGGTCAGTTTGTATCTGTATATTGTAATGAAGGAAGCAGGCTGCTTCCAAGACCAATCAGTATCTGTGAAATTGATAAAAAGGATAATGCCATCCGTCTGGTATACCGTAAAGTTGGAAAGGGAACAGAAGAGTTTTCCGGTATGCATACCGGCGGAATTCTTAATATAACAGGACCGCTGGGAAATGGATTTCCGAAGAAAGAAAAGAAAGCGTTCTTAATTGGTGGTGGAATTGGTATTCCACCAATGTTAGAGCTGGCAAAAGAATTGGACTGTGAAAAGCAGATGGTACTTGGTTTCCGGGATGAGCTTTTCCTGATGGATGAATTCCGTGAAGAAGGAGAAGTCTATGTGGCAACTGAGGACGGAAGTGCCGGGACAGAAGGAAATGTATTGGATGCCATCCGTGAAAATGGGCTGACAGCAGATATTATCTATGCCTGCGGACCAAAGCCGATGCTGGCAGCTATTAAGGAATATGCAAAAGAGAAACAGATTGAGTGCTGGATTTCTATGGAAGAACGTATGGCTTGTGGAATCGGAGCCTGTTTAGCCTGCGTGTGCCAGTCTAAGGACAAGGACGAACATTCCAATGTCAATAATAAACGTGTATGTAAAGAAGGACCGGTTTTCCGGGCTGAGGAGGTGGAACTTTAATGAATACAAGAGTGAATCTGGCAGGAGTATTATTGAAGAACCCGATTATGACAGCATCCGGAACCTTTGGCTCCGGTCAGGAATACAGTGAATTTGTAGATTTGAATAAACTGGGTGCAGTAGTGACGAAAGGTGTTGCCAATGTACCATGGCCGGGGAATCCGACCCCTCGTGTGGCAGAAGTGTACGGTGGAATGTTAAATGCTATCGGTTTACAGAATCCTGGTATTGATGTATTTGTACAGCGTGATATTCCATTTCTTACCCACTATGACACACGCATTATTGTAAATGTTTGTGGAAAAACAGCCTCCGATTATATAGAAGTTGTGGAAAGACTGGCTGAACAGCCGGTAGATATGCTGGAAATCAATATTTCCTGCCCAAATGTCAAAGAAGGCGGTATTGCCTTTGGACAGAATGCAGCTTCTGTAGAAGAAATTACAAAAGAAGTGAAAAAATATGCAAGACAGCCGGTTATTATGAAATTGAGCCCGAATGTAACGGATATTACAGAGATGGCAAAAGCGGCAGAAGCAGGCGGAGCAGATGTGATTTCCCTGATTAATACACTGACTGGAATGAAGATTGATGTAAACCGCAGAAAATTTGCTTTGGCAAACAGAACTGGTGGGATGTCCGGACCGGCAGTGCATCCAATTGCAGTGCGTATGGTATATCAGGCAGCCCAGGCAGTGAATATTCCGATTATCGGAATGGGAGGTGTACAGAGCACGGAAGATGCATTGGAACTGATACTGGCAGGAGCAACCGCAGTATCTGTGGGAACTGCAAACTTTACCAATCCTACCGCAACGATTGATATTATCAATGGTATACAGGATTATATGGAAAATAATGGAGTTGAAGATATCAATGAACTGATTGGTGCAGTCACTGATTAATGGGACTGTTTTTGATGCTGCCGGAAGAATATCACGGGATTCACAGGGGATTATCTTTTGCTACGAAATACCGCAGTTCTAAAATGCGTGTTTTTCTTTTTGTTATGAAAACAGTCTTTCCAATGTTTGTCAGAATATCGACACAGTTCGCCGAAACACAGATGCCTGATAAGGGCTGTTAGGGGCACTGGGAATTTCGTCTGGCAACAGGCAACGCTGGTACAGGGATGTACCAGCGAGGCACAATTGAACATGGATGTGAATTTGTGCCGGTTGCCAGACAAAAAGCAACGCATACCGAAATCCCCTGTGCCCCTTGCAGGCATTATGTGGCATCTGTACCCGGCGGACAGCGTCGATATTCAGCCAAAGCAACCGGAAAGACAGTTTACAATTAAGAAAAACACGCATTATAAGAACTGTTGGCATTTCATACCGGATAAAGATAAATCTCCTGTAATCCCGTGATATTATTGGGGCAATCATCTTTTTGTCCCCTTTCGCAACCGCCTAAAGGAATGTAATTGCCAGAAAGGATAGAAACAGTGGAAAAGATTTGGAATTTCTTTGAAAATCTTGATGAACTTGTATATGTCTCAGATGTTGATACATATGAGCTTGTGTATATGAACCGGAAAACACGGGAAAACTTTGGATTTCAGACCCAGGAGGAAATAAAAGGAAAGAAATGTTATGAGGTGATGCAGCATAATGCCGCCCCTTGTAGTATGTGCAATAATCAGGAACTGGTAGAAGGTGAGTTTAAAGAATGGAAGTATTATAATCCGGTTCTTGGCAAACATCTGTTGTTGAAGGATACTATGCTGGAACAGGATGGTCGACGTTACCGGGTAGAAATTGCACTGGATGTCAGCAACGAAGAAAAACAGGGAAGTCTGATTCAAAACTATGAAAATATGGAGGCTATTATAAATGAGGGCATAAGAATTGCGTTAAATGCCCCTACATCAGAACAGTCACTGGAAATTATCCTGGAATATCTTGGAAAGGCATTGAATGGAGAACGTACCTATATTTTTGAAAAAAACTTATTGGGAAATGACGATAACACCTATGAATGGGTAGCGAATGGTATCAGGCCTGAGAAAGATAATTTGCAGAATGTTCCGGCTGAAGTATGCGAGAACTGGTACCGCAATTTTAGGGAAGGCAAAAATATTATCATTGGTAATCTGGAAAATATACGTGAGAGTGATCCACTGCAGTATGAGAATCTGAAACAACAGAATATTTCAACGCTGGTAGTAGTTCCACTGTATGAAGGTCAGAAAATCATCGGTTTTTATGGAGTTGATAATCCTCCCGAAAAAATGTTGGATTATACTTCTAATATGCTTCAGATTATGGGATATTTTATTGTCTCCAGCATCAGAAGGCGTAATCTGGTGCGGGAATTGGAACGGATGAGCTATAGTGACCAGCTTACGAAACTTGGAAACCGGTTCGCCATGGAACAGTATGTTACAGATGCATCAGGGACTTCATGCTTTGGTGTGGTGTATTGCGATATTACAGGACTGAAAAGGGTAAATGATACTTTAGGTCATCAGGCAGGTGACCAGCTCATTCTGCGTGCCGGCGAATTACTCCGTGAGGAATTTTCAGACTATGGACTGTTCCGTATTGGAGGGGATGAACTTCTGGCACTGTGTGCAGGTATCGGAGAAGAGGAACTGAAGCAGCGGATAGAACGTATGAAGGCTGGCATGAAGAAAAAAGATGTAGTAATGGCAGTCGGATCAGTATGGCAGGAAAGCTGGGAGCGTGGATTTGACCTCTTGCTGATGGAAGCTGAACGCAGAATGTATCAGGAAAAAGCAGCTTATTATAATAATGCCGGTATAGACCGGCGCCATTAAGAAAAATGCATTGAGGTTTTCAGGGAAGTATGGTAGCATAAGAAATTAGGTAAAAGAAAAAAGTGATATTTCACTGTTGACATATTCAGGAGGTTTCATACATGGAAGCATATAAGAAAGAGTTTATTGAATTTATGGTGGAGAGTGAGGTTTTGAAATTTGGTGACTTCACATTAAAGAGTGGAAGAAAGTCTCCATTCTTTATGAATGCAGGTGCATATGTAACCGGTTCACAGTTATCCCGCCTTGGAGAATATTATGCAAAAGCAATTCACGACCACTATGGTACCGATTTTGATGTGCTGTTTGGACCGGCATATAAGGGAATTCCGCTTTCTGTTGCAACAACAATCGCATTCAGCCGTCTTTATGGCAAAGAGATTCGTTACAGTTCTAACCGTAAAGAAGTAAAAGACCATGGCGATACCGGAATTTTGCTTGGAAGCAAAATCAAAGATGGTGACCGTGTTGTTATTATTGAGGATGTAACGACATCCGGAAAATCTATTCAGGAGACATTCCCAATCATTCAGGCACAGGGAGATGTAACCATTCTTGGACTGATGGTATCCTTAAACCGTATGGAAAAAGGACTTGAGACAGACAAATGCGCATTGGATGAGATTCAGGAGAAATATGGTTTTCCTGCAAATGCAATTGTCAGCATGGCAGATGTGGTAGAGTGTTTATACAACCGTCCTTGTCAGGGCAGGCTTATCATTGATGATAAGATGAAAGAAGCAATTGATAAATATTATGAGCAGTATGGGGCAAAATAAACAGCAAAAATGAAATGGGGAAAAGGAATTGAGTCAGAAGACGAGAAAACTGCTTCGTATCGGAGCATGGATTTTATTCGTAATATATCTGGGTCTGCTTTGCTATTTCCTGTTCTTCTCAGAAATGATGGGAAGAACCTATTCCGAAAGAAGCTACCATTATAATCTTATGCCCTTAAAAGAAATCAAGCGGTTTATTATTTACCGAAAGGTACTGGGGACGAAAGCAGTCTGCTTTAACCTTCTGGGAAATATTGTCGCTTTTATTCCTTATGGAATGCTGCTACCATTACTGGCACATAATCAGAGAAAGTTCTACCGGATAGTGCTTTTGAGTTTTGACTTCAGCCTGCTGGTGGAACTGGTACAGCTTGTATCCAAGGTAGGAAGCTTTGATGTAGATGATCTGATTTTAAATACCATCGGCGGGGCAATTGGATATGTTGGATTTTTGCTGGCAAATCATATCCGGTGTCACAAATTTGAGCAGAAAGAATAGACTTCGGTACAATATGGTATCGGGAGAAAGAACATGAGAAAAAGACGAAGAGGATACAGAAAATATAAATTTACAGAAAAAACACTTTCGAAAAGAGGAATTACAGCACTTGTTCTGGCATTACTGTCACTGGTCAGTTTTGTGGTGATGGTAGTTCTTGCATTCAGAAGTGCCGGTAATTTAAGCATATACATAGCCTGCTATGGAATCCTCGCTTTTTTTGCAGCATTAGCCGCAGTGATTCTTGCAATTATAAGCCTGAAGGAGGAAAATTCATTTCGCAGCATTCCGTATGCTGCTACATTTTTCTCGATTTTTTCACTGCTTATCTGGATTGCTGTCTATGCAGGCGGTATTCTGTTGTAGGCAAAATTAGAAATATAAAGGATATAAAGTATGGAATATCAGAATTTAAACGCAGAAGAAAGAGAAGCAATTACAGAACGACTGGATTTGGTAACGGAACGGATACATGAACTTGCGGCAGAACCGGAGGTTTGTGAGCCGTTCCGTGCTTATTTTAAAGGAACGGCAGCATTTATTGTAAAAACGGAAGAAGTATTGCGGCAGGTATTAAATGACAGCTTCTGCAGCCAGAGCAGGGAAACATTACAGAAGATAAATGAAGCATTGTATGAGGATATTTTGCCGGAGCATTATAAAGAAAGCTATGCCAACCCGGATTATGCCTGTGAAACATTGGGAGAGGAATACGGTACACTGCTTAGTATGCTTTACGCAGAGCTTCGGAGCCTGATTCCTTATGCTTATGAGGGCGATGTGGAAGCCTATACCTGCTTCTGTGAATTGTTTATCCAGGTTTATACCTGTTTTAATGACGAAGAGGGAACAACCCCGAAAGAAGTGCAGCAGGCAATTTACTGGTTCTTCCACGATTACAGTGAATTATTTACAGAGCGCAGCGT
This sequence comes from Roseburia sp. AF20-18LB, assembly GCF_003461185.1. Taxonomy (NCBI): domain Bacteria; kingdom Bacillati; phylum Bacillota; class Clostridia; order Lachnospirales; family Lachnospiraceae; genus Roseburia; species Roseburia sp. AF20-18LB. Next base: position 82,029 of record NZ_QTWP01000002.1, on the reverse strand, counting down.
CTGTGAAATGGTAGATGCCAGCCGGGATTTCTTTACCCGGATTGTAATGGATTCTGATTTACAGGATTTAAAATACCTTTATTATTATGGAGAACCAGTCGGAGAAAATGAAATCCGTATGGCAGAGTATATGAACCAGCTTCCGCAGGAGAAGATTCAGGCAATGGCAGATACTTATACGGAAGGCTACCGGATTGGCTTTGTTACCACTGGAAAAGACTTATCCATAAAATCTACCGTAAATGTGGAATATGCCATCGGAATGGAACGCATGGTGCGGGCAGCGATTGTAAATTTTGAGAAGATGGGATTAAAACCGACGATTTACCGGGATGCGTTTTCTTCCTTCCGTAACCGCGGCAATTCCAAGCGGGGCTGCTATGCGGCTTCTGTGAACCGTCAGTTTGATTATGACCATAAAGCAGATAAAGCAGTATATTTAGATAAAGCCTTTGTGGAACGCCGATTAGAGACACTCCGGACTGTATATGAAGATAAGCAAGAACTTGCAGCAGGCTACGCAGGTCCGGCTGTAATCGAGGTGTTCGGAGAGCCGTTATTTGAACCGGAAAATAAAAAAACTGCCTGCCATTACAGTGATAAGCAGAATGAATTAAATGTCTATTATGCGTCACAGGCTGGGCAGATTACCAATCAGTATATTAAGGGAGAGGAAAGAAGCTTTACGATTATTGCTTATCCGCTTCCACAGATTGGCAGCAACTTTGAAGAAATCTTTGATAAGACGGTAGAATTAAATACACTGGATTATACCCTGTACCGGGATATGCAGGCGAAAATTATTGAAGTATTAGACCAGGGAGTCCGGGCACATATCAAGGGAAAAGGCAATAACGAAACAGATATGACCGTGGAATTATACCGCCTTAAGAATCCACAGGAAGAGACTATCTTTGAAAACTGCGTGGCAGATGTCAATATTCCGGTAGGGGAAGTATTTACTTCACCGGTGCTGACCGGAACCCACGGAGTACTGCATGTATCTTATGTCTATCTTAACGGACTCCGGTATGAGAACCTGAAAATGACGTTTGAAGATGGAAAAGTTGTGGATTACAGTTGCAGTAATTTTGACAGTGAAGAAGAGAACCATAAATATATTTATGATAATGTGCTGATGCACCATGATACGCTGCCGTTAGGGGAGTTTGCTATTGGAACCAACACCACGGCATACCGGATGGCAAAGGACTTTGATATTGCAGATAAATTGCCGATTCTGATTGCAGAGAAGACAGGTCCACATTTTGCAGTGGGAGATACCTGTTATTCCCAGGCAGAGGATACGCCGGTTTATAATCCGGATGGCAAAGAAATTGTGGCAAGGGATAATGAAATCTCAATTCTTCGGAAAGAAGACGAGAGTAAGGCATACTTTAACTGTCATACGGATATTACGATACCGTATGATGAATTAGACTGCATTTATATTGAACGGGCAGATGGCAGTACCGGGGATATTATAAGAGATGGCAGGTTTGTAGTACCGGGCACAGAAAAACTGAATGAGCCGTTGGAAAATAAGACTTCATTTCCGGCGTAAAACAGTGTATACTAAAAGGACAAGTATCTATGAGAAAAGGAGAAAGAAAATGGCAAAAGTAGGAATTGTAATGGGCAGTGATTCAGATATGCCTGTAATGGCAAAAGCAGCAGATATTTTGGAACAGCTTGGAATCGAGTATGAGATGACAATTATTTCCGCACATCGTGAGCCGGATGTATTTTTTGAATATGCAAAGAGCGCAGAGAGCAAAGGATTTAAAGTAATTATCGCAGGAGCAGGAATGGCAGCACATCTTCCGGGAATGTGTGCAGCAATCTTCCCTATGCCGGTAATCGGAATTCCAATGCATACCACATCTTTAGGCGGAAGAGATTCTCTTTATTCTATCGTACAGATGCCGACCGGTATTCCGGTAGCAACCGTTGCAATCAATGGTGGCGCAAATGCAGGAATTCTTGCAGCAAAGATTCTTGCAACATCAGATGATGCATTATTGGCACGATTAAAAGAATATTCTAAGAATTTAAAAGAGCAGGTAGAAGCAAAGGATAAGAAGCTTCAGGAAGTCGGCTACAAAGAATACATGAAATAGCAGGCGTAAGTGAGTCAGTATGCCTTTATCGTTGACGAGCGGCGAAATCATTAGATAAGAATAGTGAAATAGAGGAAAAAGAAAAGGGTAGAGAGAAAAAAGTTTTAAAAATAAGGTTGAGGAGAATACGAATGAAAACAACACTGATTATTATGGCGGCAGGCATTGGCTCCCGTTTTGGCGGCGGAATTAAGCAGCTTGAGAAAATGGGACCAAATGGCGAGATTATTATGGACTATTCCATTTATGACGCGGTGGACGCAGGTTTTGATAAGGTTGTATTTATCATTCGCAAGGATATTGAGGCGGATTTTAAAGAAATCATTGGAAACAGAATCGGAAAACAGGTAGAAGTAGATTATGTATTCCAGGATATCAATGATATACCGGAAGGCTTTACAGTGCCGGAAGGCAGAACAAAACCATGGGGAACCGGTCAGGCAGTATTATGCTGCAAAGGCGTAGTGAAGGAACCATTTTTAGTCATCAATGCAGATGATTATTACGGAAAAGAAGCATTTGTAAAGATGCATGATTTTCTGGTAAATCATGAAGAGGATAAGGAAAGATTCCGCCTTGGAATGGCTGGATATATCCTGAAGAACACACTGAGTGATAACGGAACCGTTACCCGTGGTGTCTGTGTGGTAGATGAAAAGAGTGGCTATCTTGAAAAAATTTTAGAGACACACAGCATCTATGCCGATGAAAAAGGAAAAGTACATTGTGAAGAAGCTGATGTGGCAGAATGGATTCACCCGGATGTAAATGTATCTATGAACATGTGGGCTGGCTATCCGGATTTTATTGATTATCTGGAAGAGGGCTTCCGTGAGTTCTTAGCACATATTGAAGACAATCCGATGAAGAAAGAGTATCTGCTGCCAAATATTGTGGAATTGCTTTTGAATCAGGATAAGGCAACCGTAAAAGTTTATGAGACAGCAGACCGCTGGTTTGGAGTTACTTATTTAGAGGACAAACCATTTGTTGTGGATTCCATCCGCGGACTGATTAAAGACGGTGTCTATCCGGAAAATCTTTGGGCATAGAATTGGAGGATTGTAACATGAAAAAGAAGAGAATTGTGATTGCATTAGGACATGAAGCATTGGGAACAACACTTCCGGAACAGAAGAAAGCAACCAAGCTTACCGCAAAAGCAATCGGAGATTATATTAAGGATGACTGTCAGGTAGTTCTTTCCCACAGCAATGGACCACAGGTGGGAATGATACATACTGCAATGGCTGAATTCGCAAGAATTTATCCGGAATATACTGCTACTCCGATGTCTGTCTGCTCTGCTATGAGTCAGGGCTATATCGGATACGATTTGCAGAATGCCATTCGTACCGAATTATTAAACCGTGGAATTTACAAACCGGTATCTACTGTTTTAACACAGGTAACCGTAGACCCATACGATGAAGCATTTTATCATCCAACCAAAATTATCGGCCGTGTCATGACAGAGGAAGAGGCAGAAGCAGAAGAGAAGAAAGGTAACCATACGGTAAAACAGGGCGATGGATACCGCCGTATCGTAGCAGCTCCAAAGCCAATGGACATCGTAGAAATTGATGCAATCCGTGCACTTTCCGATGCAGATCAGGTAGTAATTGCCTGTGGCGGTGGTGGAATTCCTGTATTAGAGCAGGATAATAATTTAAAAGGTGCCAGTGCAGTTATTGAAAAAGACCTTGCAGCAGGCAGACTTGCAGAACTTTTAGATGCTGACCAGCTTATTATCTTAACTAGTGTGGAGCGGGTATGCTTAAATTATGGTACAGTCAATGAACAGCCATTGGATGAGATGACCGTAGAAGAAGCAAAACAGTATATGGACGAGGGTCAGTTTGAAGAAGGAACCATGCTTCCGAAGATTCAGGCAGCAATCGATTATATCGGTAATTCTGCAGTCCGTTCCGTGCTGATTGCCAACTTGGAGGAAGCATTAGATGGCGTCAGCGGATTAAAGGGAACTTTGATTCATAAGTAAGATGATATAAGGGAAATGTGAGGGAATCTATGAGAACATCAGAAAGAAGCACATTCCATAAGGGCAGCAGGCACTCGGCAGTTACCGTATGCCTGTTGCTTGTTATGTGTCTGGTATTTCTGACCGCTTGCGGGAAGGATAAAAAAGACGATACAGTTGCGAATGTGAATACCGAAGAAACATTAACAAATACAGAGGTACCAACAACAGAAAATGTAATTGACACCGAAGAAGTTGTAGATACGGAAACAGAAACAGAGACGGAAACAGAGCATGTTCCGGCAGTATTGAACCCGGATACGGTAGTTTATGCAGAAGAGACTGTTTATACGACAACAAGAGTCAATGTGAGGGTAGAACCTTCTACCGATGCAGAGGTTTATAAGAAATTATCTGCGGGAAAAGAACTTACCCGCACTGCAAATGATGGAAGCTGGAGCCAGGTTTCATTGGATGAAGGAACTTATTATATAGCATCCGATTATCTGACCACAGAGAAGCCGCAGGAGCCGGTAGCATTGACTGGAAGTGCGGGAACCGGAATTACATCCGGAAGCGGTGGACATGTCATCTGCATTGACCCGGGACATCAGAGCAGAGGAGACAGTACACCGGAGCCGGTAGCACCGGGATCTTCTGAGACCAAGGCAAGAGTAACCGGAGGAACATCCGGCGTTGCAACCGGACAGACAGAGTATCAGCTTAATTTATCCGTCAGCTTAAAATTGCGGGATGAACTGGTAGCAAGAGGTTATACGGTAGTCATGACAAGAGAAACCAATGATGTGAATCTCAGTAACAGCGAGCGGGCAGCCATTGCAACCAATGCGGGAGCAGAAGCATTTGTCCGTATACATGCCAACGGATCTACCAACAGCGGAGCCAATGGGGCTATGACAATCTGCCAGACGGCGTCCAATCCGTATGTAGGAAGCTTTTACAGCCAGAGCCGTTCTCTTTCCCAGAATATACTGGATAGTCTGTGTGCACAGACCGGTGCAAAGAAGGAATATGTGTGGGAGACTGATACCATGAGTGGAATTAACTGGAGTACCGTACCGGTAACAATTGTAGAAATGGGATATATGACAAATCCCACCGAAGATTCCAATATGGCAACGGACTCTTATCAGACTCAGATTGCACAGGGAATCGCCAATGGGATTGATGCTTATTTTGCCGGTAATTAGGCAAGATAATTAATGACAGCAAAGAGAATGAGATCTTCTTTTGGAGAAGCATTTGCAATGCTGTGGGACTCTCCGCTTTTGCAGACGCAGGTATCACCGGCTTCTAAAGCAACGATGGTTCCGTTATCGTCATAGGCTGCATGACCGGAGAGAATGGTGATGATTTCTTCTTCCCCTTCATGCATATGCTTTCCGAGAGAACAGCCCGGTTTTAAGATGAGTTTTGCAATCATCTTGGCTGGGCTTTCATAGTCTATAGGATTGACGGAACGGATAATCTCAACGGTGCCGGTTCCGCCTTTCATATTTTCGTTAAAAATATGTTTTAATTCAGATGCTCTATGATACATATATTACCTCCTGAATAGTTGTGCTATGCATTACAGTATAGCCAGTGAGCAGTCAAATGTAAATATGTATTGTGATAGAAAATTATTGCCAATAAGAATGAAAAAGAAATACAGGAGACCTTTATGAATTTATTATCAGCAGAGAATATAACCAAGACATTTACCGGAAGAAAGTTATTTTCCAATGCCTCCTTTTATTTGCAGGAAGGAGAGAAAGTCGGAATTGTGGGAATTAACGGAACCGGAAAATCCACTTTACTGAAAATGCTGGCAGGCTTAGAGGAACCGGATGCTGGAGAAATCACCAAGGCAAATCATGCGGTAATCCGCTATCTTCCGCAGATGCCGGAATTTGGAGAAGAAGAGACTGTTTTAGAAAGTGTACTGGTAGCGGCACACCGGAAAAATCAGGCAGATGCTTCCGGGGAAGATTATCAGATGTGGAATTTAGAGAGCAAGGCAAAATCCATGCTCACAAGACTTGGCGTATATAATTTTGAAGAAAAGACGAAAAACTTATCCGGTGGAGAAAGAAAACGTCTGGCTCTTGTGGCAGTACTTTTAACACCCTGCGATATTCTGCTGTTAGACGAGCCTACCAACCACCTGGATGCAGATATGGCAGAGTGGCTGGAAGGATACTTAAAGGGCTTTAAGGGAACACTGATTATGGTAACCCATGACCGCTATTTTCTGGACAGCGTATGTAACCGTATTGCAGAAATTGATAAAGGCTCCATTTACAGTTATCAGGAAAATTATTCCGGTTATCTGAATCTGAAGCAGGAGCGTATGGATATGGCAGTTGCCGGGGAACGGAAACGGCAGTCCATCCTTCGCAAGGAGATCGCCTGGATGCAGCGGGGCGCAAGGGCAAGGTCTACCAAGCAGAAAGCCCATATCAAACGTTATGAGAATCTTAGAGACCAGTCGGGACCACAGTTTGATAAGCAGGTGGAATTAAGCTCGGTTTCCAGCCGTATGGGAAAGACGACGGTAGAGCTTCATCATATCAGTAAATCCTATGGAGAAAAAAAGCTGATTGAGGATTTTTCCTATATCTTTCTTAAGAATGACAGAGTCGGATTTGTGGGACATAATGGATGCGGTAAGACCACTTTGATGAAGATTATCGATGGCAGGGTAAAGCCGGATGCCGGAGAACTGGTTATCGGACAGACCATAAAGATAGGCTATTATTCCCAGGAGATTGAAAAGGATGCATCAGCGGGAGTTGCCTATATGGATCCGTCTTTAAAGGTTATTGAATATATCCGCAATACTGCAGAATATGTCCGGACAGAGGATGGACTGGTATCCGCATCAGCCATGTTGGAGCGTTTCTTATTCCCACCGGAAGAACAGTATGGCGTTATCGGAAAACTTTCCGGTGGAGAAAAGCGGAGACTGAATCTGCTTCGTGTATTGATGGAAGCACCGAATGTACTGATTTTAGACGAGCCGACCAATGATCTTGATATTACCACACTGGCAATCTTAGAGGATTATCTTGATAATTATGATGGAATCGTCATTACAGTATCCCATGACCGGTATTTCCTTGACCGTATCGCAAAGCGGATTTTTGCATTTGAACAGGGAAACATAAGACAGTATGAGGGCGGTTATACGGATTATCTTGCCAAGCGGCCGGAGGATGAGACAGCAGTGGGAAATGCAGGCACAGAGACTTCCGGGAAGAAAGCAGACCAGACGGAAAACGCAGATGCCACAGAGAATGACGAAAAGAAGGATTCCAGGGCGACCTGGAAGAGCGGCAGGAAGTTGAAATTTACCTGGCAGGAGCAGAAGGATTATGAGACCATTGAGGACGATATTGCAGCTTTGGAAGCAAAGTTAGAAGAACTGGATGAGAAGATGGGAAGCTTTGCCAGTGATTTTGTAAAATTAAATGAGCTGACCCAGGAGAAGATAAAAGTGGAAGATGAATTAGAGCATAAGATGGAACGCTGGGAGTATTTAGAAGAACTGAATGCCAGAATAAAGGCTCAGGACAGGTAGGAGATAAGGCTATGGAGAAGGAAAAAAACAGTAAGAATATTATGGATTATGCAACGGTTACACTCTTAGATGCAGAGAATGCCATTGAAATCATCGACCAGACAAAGCTGCCGGGAACGATAGAACTGATCCGGTTAAAAAGTGCACAGGAAATCTGGGATGCCATTTATTTATTAAAAGTCCGTGGCGCACCGGCAATTGGTGTAGCAGCAGGCTTTGGCATTTATCTTCTGGCAAAAGAAATTGAAACAGAGGATTATGAAGTCTTTTATGAAACTTTTCAGAAACAGAAGGAATATTTGAATTCTTCCCGCCCGACCGCAGTCAATCTTTCCTGGGCATTAAACCGGATGGAGAAAGTCTGCATTGCAAATAAAAATAAGCCGGTTGCAGAGATAAAAGAATTGCTTCATAAAGAAGCCATTGAGATTCAGGAAGAAGATATCCGGGTCTGCAAAAGCATCGGAGAACACGGACTGGCACTGGTGAAGCCGGGTGATGGTATTTTGACCCATTGCAATGCCGGACAGCTTGCCACCAGTAAATATGGAACTGCTACAGCACCGATTTATCTGGGGGAAGAAAGAGGTTATCATTTTCATGTATTTGCAGATGAGACAAGACCTCTTTTGCAGGGGGCGAGACTTACTTCTTTTGAACTGCATGCAGCAGGGGTGGATGTGACCCTGATTTGTGATAATATGTCAGGCGCCGTTATGAAGCAGGGGCTGGTACAGGCTGTATTTGTAGGCTGTGACCGGGTGGCAGCCAATGGAGATACGGCAAATAAAATCGGAACCTCCGTTGTGGCAACGGTAGCAAAGCGGTATCATGTACCTTTTTATGTCTGTGCACCGACTTCTACCATTGACTTAAATACAGCAACCGGAGATGACATCTGCATCGAAGAGCGTCCGGCAGAGGAAGTGACGGAGATGTGGTATCAGGAGCGGATGGCACCGGAAGGCGTCAAAGTATACAATCCGGCATTTGATGTGACAGATCACGATTTAATCAGCGGAATTGTAACAGAGTATGGAATCGCAAGAGAGCCATATATGGAGAGTTTAAAGGAAATCCTTTCGAAGAGAAATGCATAAGGTATCAATTTTTGTGCAAACTGATATCTTGAAAAGTATCTATCAGTAAGGTATGATAGTAATAATGAGGTTTTAATAAAAATATGGGCGGTGTCGATTACGTACACCGCCTGTTTAGCGAAAAGAGGGAATAGAAATGGCAATAAAGTTTCAGAAAGAGCCAATGAATGCACATTCATCCATAAAGCATGTAATCGGCGTAGTCAGCGGTAAAGGTGGTGTTGGAAAATCCTTTGTCACAGCATCCATGGCAGCCGCTATGCGTAAGAAAGGTTATGAAGTGGGTATTATGGATGCCGACATTACCGGACCATCCATTCCAAAGATGTATGGAATTCACGGAAAAGCAGTCGGAGATGGAAAAGAGATTCTTCCGGCAGTGGCAGAAGATGGAACCAGGATTATGTCTGTAAATTTATTGGTTGATACAGAAGAAACACCGGTTGTATGGCGTGGACCAGTCGTTGCCGGCGTGGTAAAGCAGTTCTGGAGTGACGTGGTATGGGGTGACATTGATTACCTTTTCGTAGATATGCCACCGGGAACCGGAGATGTTCCACTGACTGTATTCCAGTCTCTTCCGGTAGAAGGAATCATTATCGTAACTTCTCCGCAGGAACTGGTTCAGATGATTGTAAAGAAAGCATATAACATGGCAGGGATGATGAATGTTCCTGTCCTTGGAATCGTTGAAAATTACAGCTATTTAAAATGTCCGGATTGTGGAAAAGAGATTTCCTTATTTGGAGAAAGCCATATTGATGAAATCGCAGCAGACCTTGATTTGTCCGTTCTTGGAAAACTTCCATTGGATCCGGCATATGCAAAAGCTGCCGATGCAGGACAATTTTATACTATGGACAACCCATATATTGCCAAAGCAATTGAGACGTTGGAACAAATTTAGATAATAACAGGTAATCTGCCATTTCGGTGGGTTACCTGTTTTATGCGGGAAAATATGTTTCCCGTAGTTAAAGCGGATGCAGCATAGCAACAGAAAAATGCATGAAAAGCACCGCAGAAGTGGAAAATAAAATTCCACGGATATCACACATTATATTTTAAGGAGGAGCTTTCGTTATGAACGAACGAAAAGACGCAATTCGCGACGCACGGACACTTGGTGTTCCGAAGATGCTGTTGTTAGGACTTCAGCACATGTTCGCAATGTTTGGCGCAACCATTCTTGTGCCGATTCTGGTGAACAGCTATTTTGAGGGAGAAGGCCTTTCCGTACAGGTTACTTTAATCTGTGCCGGTCTTGGAACTTTATTCTTCCACCTTTGTACCAAATTAAAAGTACCTGCATTCTTAGGTTCATCCTTTGCATTCTTAGGAGGATTTTCTACGATTGCACAGTTGGATACCGGAGTCTTTGCAGACATGACCATGGGAGAGAAGCTTCCATATGCCTGTGGTGGTATTGTTGTTGCAGGAGCTTTATATCTGATTCTTGCACTTGTTATCAAGGTTGTAGGAGTAAAGAAAGTAATGCGTTTCCTGCCACCTGTTGTAACAGGACCAATCATCATCTGTATCGGCCTTTCCCTTGCACCATCTGCAGTAAACAATGCATCCACCAACTGGATTCTTGCACTGATTGCACTGGCAGTTATCATTATCTTTAACATCTGGGGAAAAGGAATGTTCCGCATTATCCCGATTCTTTTAGGTGTTGTCATTTCCTATGCAGCAGCACTGATTATGCAGGCCGCAGGACTGACTAATCCGGATGGAAGTGCTATCTTAAACTTTACCGAAGTAGCATCTGCAAGCTGGGTAGGACTTCCTCCATTCCAGTTATGCAAATTTAACCTGACTGCAATCTTGGTTATGGCACCAATCGCACTGGCAACTATGATGGAGCATATCGGAGATATGTCTGCAATTTCTGCAACTGTTGGTGAGAACTTCATTGAAGATCCGGGACTTCACAGAACCTTAATCGGTGACGGACTTGCAACCGCATTTGCAGGTATGGTTGGTGGTCCTGCAAATACTACATATGGTGAGAATACCGGTGTATTGGAATTAAGCCGTGTGCATGACCCTAGAGTGATCCGTATTGCAGCTGTATTTGCAGTTATCTTAAGCTTTATTCCGAAAATGGCTGAAATCATTGGTTCTATGCCATCTGCAATCATCGGTGGTGTCAGCTTCATGCTTTATGGTATGATCTCTGCAATCGGTGTCAGAAACGTAGTAGAAAATCATGTTGATTTTACCAAATCCCGTAACTTAATCATTGCAGCAGTAATCTTAGTCAGCGGACTTGGATTTTCCAATGGACTTACCTTTACCATTGCAGGAACCAGCATTACCTTAACCGGACTTGCAATCGCAGCTTTAGCTGGAATTATCTTAAATGCAATCTTACCTGGTAAAGATTATCATTTCGGAGATGATCCAAAGGCAGATGCCAACCGTGGACTTGACATGAATCCGATTCAGGAAGAAGATATTCAGTAAGTAATAAAAAGCAATTTATGTAGAAAGAAACAGGTCATGTTCAGCTTGTGAGGGCTGGGATGACCTGTTTTGCGTTGCTTGGGAATGGCTGGAGTTTAGTTTTTTAATATTTCATTAAGTTGTTTCGAAATCAAAGGAAACACGGTATACTATAAGCAGCAGTAAAAGTGATGAAAACGTACGGAAAGAAGAGGAACATATCATGTTAGAACAGTTATTACATATAGATGGGCAGATTTTATTATGGATACAGGAGTATCTGCGATTCCCGGCATTAACTTCCGTGATGAAGGATATTACGAATCTTGGAAATGCTGGAATCTTATGGATTCTGATAACCATTGTGCTTTTGTTGGACAAGAAGACGAGAAACGTAGGCTATATGTCGGCACTGGCATTAATTGGTTCGTTAATTGTAGACAATATTTTACTTAAAAATCTGGTGGCAAGAACCAGACCCTATGAAGTGGTTGATGGATTGAAACTTTTAATTGAAAAGCAGTCAGATTATTCTTTCCCATCGGGACATACCGGAAGTTCTTTCGCATCAGCAATTGTATTATGGAAAGAGCTTCCTAAAAAATATGGAGTAATGGCATTAATTGTAGCTGTTCTGATTGCATATTCACGGTTATATGTAGGGGTGCATTATCCATCGGATGTGTTGGCAGGAGTGGTGATTGGAACCGTACTGGCGTTAGTTTCGGTATGGCTGGTAAAAAAGATTCAGGGACAGAAGAAACTTGTGAAATAAAAAATGTTTCTAAACCGGATGAGAAAAAAGTAGAGTCAGGAAGCAGACTCAAAGCAGGAGGAGAAGGATGGAATTACAGCAGGCGGTGGAATTATCAAAGCGGGTTCAAAATGAAATCAAAAAAAGCGTAAAAGGAAAAGATGATTGTATCCGGAAGGCATTCTGTGCAATTTTAGCAGGAGGACATATTTTAATTGAAGATGTACCGGGAGTGGGAAAGACAACGCTGGCACTGGCTTTTTCGAGGGCATTGTGCCTTGAAAATCACAGGGTACAGTTTACACCGGATGTACTGCCGGCAGATATTTTGGGATTTTCTATATATGATAAGGAGCAGGGCGGCTTTTATTATCATCCGGGTGCAGTCATGTGCAATCTGTTTTTGGCAGATGAAATCAACCGGACTTCTCCAAAGACCCAGTCAGCCCTGTTAGAGGTTATGGAAGAGGGAGAAGTGACGGTAGATGGCATCAGTCATCCGGTTCCGAAACCATTTCTTGTAATGGCAACCCAGAATCCAAAAGGAAGCACCGGAACGCAGATGCTGCCGGAATCCCAGTTAGACCGTTTCATGATTTGTATGAGCATGGGATACCCGGATTTGAAAAGTGAGATTGAGATTGCCAAAGGAAAGAGCATCGGACAGAGCTATGAGAGCATAGAAGGTGTGATGACAGGGGCGCAGCTGCAGGCAATGAAAGAAACCGTAGAAAATATTTTTATACATGACAGAATTTATGAATATATGATGGCGCTGATTCATGCCACCAGAAAAAATCCTTATATTGAGCTGGGCGTCAGTCCGCGTGGAATGGTGGCACTGACGAAAATGGTGCGTGCCAATGCATTTTTAAATGAGAGAGATTATGTGATTCCGGCTGATGTAGAGGATGTTTTTTATGATGTCACAAAGCATAGAATCGTATTAAATACCAAAGCACGGGTCACCGGGGTGTCCGGGGAAGCAGTTCTTGAAAAAATTATGGAAGATACCACAAAACCAACTTCATTTAAGGGAAAAGAGTAGCCTATGGCAACAGGACTGATACTTGTACTTATTGTTGGTGCATTAGGATATCTTGGAATCATTTATACCAGCCCGGCATTGATGCTTTTGTCGATTTGCTGCGGAGTAATGCTGTTTTTAGGCTATGGCTATATTTTATATATGATGCTTCGGGTAAAATGCCGGATTCAGATTCCGATTGTTATGGCAGAGCAGGAAGAAGGCGTTATGATCTGTGCGGTGACGGAAAACCGGAGCAGGCTGCCATTGCCGAAGGTGGTATACCGGATGGATTATCAGAACTCCTTTGGCAGGAAAAAGAGAAAGTTATCCATACAGACGGCGGCGGATGCAAAGAGCAGCAGCCGGATGAGCGTGGAGGTAGCAGCAAAAAGCAGTGGAAATTATACATTCCGGCTGGTTCGGGTAAGATTTTATGGCCTGCTTGGAATCGGCTATCTGACCAGGTATGTGCGCTATGAGGAACGGCTTTCCATTATGCCAAAGATAACACCGGTAATGATAGAGGTGGGATTAGCTTCCCGGTATTTTCAGGGAGAATCGGAAGTATATGATGATAAAACCGGGGGAGATGACGTATCTGAGGTATTTCAGATCCGTTCCTTTCAGCCGGGAGATAAAATCCAGAATATTCACTGGAAATTATCGGCAAAAGAAGATGAACTGATGGTGCGGGAAAACAGCCAGCCGATGGGCTGTCCGGTGGTGATTCTTCTTGACATCAGCGGAGGACAGAAAGAGACGGAGAAGCAGAGAAACCACTTTTTTGAAATGGTAATTTCGATTTCTTTTGGACTGGTGGAAAAACAGTGCCCTCATTATATCGCATGGTATGATGAAAAGGAACATGACCTCATCCGGGTAAGGGTAGATACAGAAGAGAAGGTATATTATTTTATTCTGCTTTTGTATGGAGCGGTTCAGAGCCGGGAAAAGATGGATATTGCACTTTTATATCAGGAGAAATACCGGGGTGAGACAGCAGTTACAAAGATAGAAATGAACCTTGCAGGAAAACTTATTGTGGCAGGAACGGAAATAGAAGATTTCGCAAAAGCGGAGATTAGAGTATGAGAAAAAAGAAGAAAACATATGCATCGGTTATGAAAAAGACCGGAAACATACGGTATTCGCAGAAAGGACGGCGGGCAGGAAAAATTGCATTGCCGCCGCAGGTCATGCGTGTGGGAATGCAGAGCCTGCTGACTGTACTTTGGGAGCTTTCCATGTTCTTTATATTTGGAGACATCTTTCTGACTAACCGGTTTGGAAAGCCTGTATTGATATGGGTTTCTGTTTCTGCGGCAGCATTGACGTTTTCTTTTTCCTATTTTAAGAAGGCGGACAAGTGGCTGCTGCCTGTGGGAGAACTGCTGGTGGGACTGGTGCTTAGCCGGAAAGAGCTTTACCCAGGGCTGGCAGGACTGATCCGGCTGGTAGTGCAGAAAATCAATATGTACTATAATGTGCAGATTGTATCCGGATTTGAACGGTATCTTGATTTAAATCCGGTGGTAGAAGTAACAGCATGGCTGTTAGTTATCTTGTCTATTCTGCAGATTTATTTTCTGGTGGTAAGAAAACGGCTGGCTGGAGTGTTGATTCCACCGCTACTTCTTATAATGCTGGATTTTGCGGTGGGCTATGCACCATCAAAGCGGGCATTGATTTGTTTCTCACTGGCTGCGGCAGGAAGCTTTGGTTACCGGGCTGCCGGCCGGGTGGAATTAAAGCAGTTGGAATATCTAAGGCAGAAAGCAGTATGCCTTTTTCTGGTGGTGGCGGTAGTTGTCTCTTCGCTGGTATTTAGAGTGGCAGAACCGAAAGCCAAAGAAATGGTGGCAAGAAGAAGTGAAATTGAAAAAACTGCGCAGGATATGGTAACAGAAATGGCAATGACAGCTGCCAATCTTTTGGCAGAAATTCCTTTTGGTAAAGATATTTTCTCCTTCCATCAGCCGGGACGGGTCAGCAATATGGCACCGGAATTTGAGGACAAGCCGGTTATGGAAGTGACTGCTTATCAGATACCGGATGATACGGTATATTTAAGAGGTTATGTAGGCGATTATTACAAAAATGGAAGCTGGAAGACTTATGATTCCAGTGATTTTGTGACTGCCATGCAGGAAGTGGACAGCAGTCTTAAGGAACAGACCGCGGGACAACAGGTACAGAATATTCTGGCATATACCCAGAGCTATTATACCTATTACTGGGATACCATTTACCGGGTGCAGTATTTTGATGAGAAAGACCCCTATGCATACCTGCCATACTATACGTTGGCAAGCTATTATCAGGATGAACGGCAGCCCGCCGGGGTTCTTATGGATGGAGACCGTACTGTGCTCCGAAATGGCAATGACGTTCTGGAAGTAGACGGAACCATAAGAAACAGCATGTCACATCTTTATATGAATGCTTTGTTTACAGCAGATTTGGCAGATGGTGCTTATGTGGACCGGAATGAGACACTGAGCGAATCGGAAGTAAATGAAATTATAGAGAATATGAATAGCTGGCGGTATGATTTGGCTGGGTTTAACAGTAAATTACCGGAAGACGAATGGGCATTTATAAAGAAATATAATGAGTATACGGAAAAATATACGTATGTGCCGGAAAATCTCACAAGAATCCGGGAACTGGGAAATCAGTTGGAAGCGGAGTATGAAAGAGATTATTCGGATTTTGTAGATAACCGATTTACTGAGAATGGTACTTATTATGATAATATTTATAACTTTAAGGAAATCTATGCAGTCTATCTGGTGAAACGGGAACTGGCGAAGTGTAACTATAATCTGGATTTGGACAATGTGCCATGGGGACAGGATGTAACAGAACATTTTCTGTTTGATACGAAGGAAGGCTTCTGTCAGCATTTTGCCAGTGCGGGAACACTGCTTCTGCGGCAGATGGGAATTAAGGCACGGTATGTCAGCGGCTATGCTGTAAGTACATCGAAGTTTAAGATGGACAGTGATGGTAATTATACGGCAGAGGTTCTTGATAATCAGGCACATGCCTGGACGGAAATCTATATAGACAGTGTTGGCTGGGTGCCGGTGGAAATGACACCGGGAAATAAAACCGGCATTGACCGTCTGGAGATTCAGCAGGAAAGTGACAGCATTACCATCCGGATGAATGATGGCAGAACAGCTGACCTAATTACGCTGGAGCGAAGTGATTATCAGGACAGTTCCAAAGATGACAGTCAGTCGGATTTATCCGGCAGCGGAATGCCAAATACGGAAAATCAGAATACAAAAAATCAAAACACAGAAAGTCAGGATACAGAAAACCCGGATACGGAAAATCAGGGCACGGAAAACCGGAATACAGAAAATTCCATGCAGGATGGCAATAAGGCAGGAAAACAGAATCAAAAGGGAAGCCGTTTAAAGGTCATTTTGATTGCTGTGGTAATCATCATTCTGCTTCTTGTAGCAGGTATCTGGTATTACTTAAGAGCGATAGAAGGAAAACGGAAGAAGGGAACACATAGTTACAAGCGTATCATCCGTTGGAATTCGAACCAGATTTATCGTATTTTACGGCGGAAGGGCATTGTAAATGCAAAAGTACAATCCGACCGGGCATTCCGGGAACAGCTTTTAAATTATGGGGGCTGGAGCATGGAAGAAAAGGAACATTATCTTCAGATTCTTGAAGTGGCAGCGTATAGCCATAAGAAACTTACCAGAGAGGATGTGCAGTTTGTACAGAAGCTTTACCGGAAACTGAAAGAATAAAAAGAGAAGCTTTGCAAAAAAAAACAACAGCCGCGCCAGTGTATACACTGATACGGCTGTTGCGATGGCATTATACGGTTTCCGGTTCGTCGTAATCAACACCAAAGGTTTCTACGGTAACGGTTTTCATTCGCTGGTCTTCCATTGGACGGTCGCTGTAGTCGGTTGCAACTTCTGCAATTTTATTTACCACATCCATGCCTTCGATGATTTTACCGAAAGCAGCGTAAGCACCATCTAAGTGTGGAGCATCCTTATGCATGATAAAGAACTGGGAGCCGGCAGAGTTTGGCATCATGGAACGAGCCATGGAAAGAACGCCTGCAGAATGCTTTAAGTCATTGGCAAAGCCGTTCTGTGCAAATTCACCCTTGATACCATATCCTGGACCGCCCATTCCGGTTCCTTCCGGGTCACCACCCTGAATCATAAAACCGTTGATGACACGATGGAAGATAAGTCCATCATAAAATCCCTTGTTGACAAGGCTGATAAAGTTATTTACTGTGTTAGGAGCAACCTGCGGATATAATTCCGCTTTCATAATATCTCCGTTTTCCATTTCAAATGTAATAATAGGATTCTGAGCCATTGTAAGATACCTCATTTCTGTTCATTGAATTCATCCTGCATAACAGAATGTAGTTCTACTATAGCGGAAAAAGGCTTTTTTGTAAAGAAAGAGAGAAGGGAATATGTGTCACTGGAATATTGTAAACTGGAACTGTATCATACGAAAAGAAACATTAGAAGAAAAACTTCCGGCAGAAGAAAAACATGCATTAAGCCGCCTGCAAAAAGAACTGTCAGAGCAGAAAAAAGTGGGACTTCTTTTTACAGATGCTGATTTGGAAAAAGATATCACATTTTTCCTGAGCGGACATCATGTAAAGCCGGAGGAATGTATGCTGCTTGCAACAGAACCGGAAGAAGTGGCATGGGCGAAAAAGGATGCAGATGCAGACTCAGACTCAGACCAGCTTACCATCATTGGCTATGAAGTACCGGATTTTTCAAAACAGATGCCTTTAAGCAATGTGGATATGCTGCTTCTTGGACTGGAAGAAGTGGACACAGAATTTTTACTTCGGACATTTCAGCGGAAGCATCACCTGCCGTGGCGGATACTAGAGACAAAGCGGTGCTATCTGAGAGAGATTACGTTAGATGACATGGACGATTTATTTGATTTATATAATAAGAAGGGAATCTCCGATTATATCGAGCCCCTTTACGAAAGGCAGGAAGAGGAGGAGTACCAGAGAGCATACATTGAAAATATGTATGGCTACTATGGATATGGCATGTGGCTGGTAAAGGGAAAAGACACCCATCAACTGATTGGAAGAGCCGGGATCGACTATCGCAAACTGCTTGACGAAGAAATTATCGAGATGGGCTATGTCATTGCACCGGAATACCAGAGGCAGGGTTATGCATATGAGGTCTGTCAGGCAATCATGGCATGGGTAAAAAATAATCTTGAATTTCGAAGAATTGACTGTCTGGTGGAGCCGGGGAATGAAGCATCGTTGGGACTGCTTCATAAACTTGGCTTTCAGGAAACAGAGAAGATAAAACAGGATGGAAAAATATTCCGGCATTTCTGGTATTTTTATCCGTGATTGGAAAGTTAAACGGCAGGAGACATTTTTATACATAATATAAATCTTTTTTTCATATATAGTACAAAGCGAAAATGTATCCGGAACATGATATAAAAAATAAGTTACGGATGCAGGCGCAAGGTACGAAGATGGATGGAGGATATATGGGAAAAGAGAAGGTGGCAGGAAAAGGAAATCTTTTTACGACAATGGGCAAAGTGTTGCTGGTCATGTATATTCTGACGGGAATGCTGCTTTTTATTCTGGCGGCAGTCTTATATAAAATGGAATTAAGCGAAGCTGCGGTAAATATCAGCATTATCATAAGCTATATTGTAGTGGGATTTGTCGGCGGCTTCATCATTGGAAAGATTAAGAAGAGCCGGAAATATCTGTGGGGAGCCGTGATGGGGCTATTATATTTTGCAGTGCTGCTCATTGTGTCCCTGATATTGAAAAAGGGACTGGATTCCGGAATGCAGCATATCCTTACAACACTGATTTTATGCACTGCTTCGGGAACTGTGGGAGGAATGCTCAGTTAAAAAAAGTGCTTTTCTTATGAAAGACTATGTGTTATACTAACTAGAGGTATTTTTTCGAAAGGAGATAACGAGATGAAACATATTAAGACCCTGAATACAAGAAAGTTACAGAATACAGTAAAGAAGGGCGGATGCGGCGAGTGCCAGACATCTTGTCAGTCAGCATGCAAGACTTCCTGTACTGTAGGAAACCAGACTTGCGAGCATTGCAAATAATTACCAAAAGTTCAGATTGAGAACGAACGAAACGACCGTACGCCTGCGCGGACGGTCGTTATAATGTTGTAAGAAAGTGAGGAAATATTGTAGTGGTTCACCAGTATAAAAACAACGGCTATAATATTGTCCTGGATGTAAACAGCGGCGCCATCCATATTGTGGATGACTTAACCTATGATGTCATTGCATTGTGGGAAGAGACAAGCCGTGAAGAAATCATACAGAGACTGAATAAGACCTATGATGAGGCGGAGATAAAAGAAGCAATTGAAGAGATAGAGGAATTGCAGAAGAACGGAGATTTGTTCACACCGGATGATTATGAAGAATACATCGGTGATGTAACAAAGCGTCCTACTGTAGTAAAAGCACTGTGTCTGCATATTGCCCATGATTGTAACCTTGCCTGCAGATACTGTTTTGCAGAAGAGGGAGAATATCACGGCAGACGTGCGTTAATGTCCTATGAAGTAGGAAAAGCTGCATTGGATTTCCTGATTGCCAATTCCGGCAACCGCCGGAACTTAGAGGTGGACTTCTTCGGTGGAGAACCTACCTTAAACTTCCAGGTGGTAAAAGATTTAGTAGCATATGGAAGAGAGCAGGAAAAAATACATAATAAGAATTTCCGGTTTACACTGACCACAAATGGCGTTCTTTTAAATGACGATATTATGGAGTTTGCCAATAAAGAGATGGACAATGTTGTATTAAGTATTGACGGAAGAAAAGAAGTCAATGATTATATGCGTCCGTTCCGTGGTGGTCAGGGAAGCTATGATGTGATTGTTCCGAAATTCCAGAAATTTGCAGACAGCAGAAATCAGGAACGCTACTACGTGCGTGGAACCTATACCCATCATAATTTAGATTTTTCCAAGGATGTACTGCATCTGGCAGACCTTGGGTTTAAGCAGATTTCCGTAGAGCCGGTTGTGGCACAGGAGACAGATGATTATGCCATTCGTGAGGAAGACCTGCCACAGCTTTTTGCAGAATATGATGCACTGGCAAAAGAGATGGTAAAACGGAAAAAAGAAGGAAAAGCATTCAACTTCTTCCATTTTATGATTGATTTGGAGGGCGGCCCTTGTGTTGCCAAGAGACTTTCCGGATGTGGTTCCGGAACCGAGTATCTGGCAGTAACACCTTGGGGAGACTTGTATCCATGTCATCAGTTTGTTGGAAATGAAGATTTCCTGATGGGAAATGTTTTTGAAGGCTTAAAACGTACCGATATCCGGGATTCCTTTAAGAGCTGTAATGTTTATTCCAAGGAAAAATGCAGAGAGTGTTTTGCAAGATTCTACTGTAGCGGTGGATGTGCAGCGAACTCTTATAATTTCCATGGTGATATTCATAATACCTATGACATTGGTTGTGCATTGCAGAAGAAACGTGTGGAATGCGCAATTATGATAAAAGCCGCAGAGGCGGAAATTTAAGTCAGGAGAAAGGAAGAAGAAAATGAAGAAAAGTAAGGGCGTAGCCATATTACTTGCAGTTCTCTTGGTTTTAGCAGGACTGTCGTATTATGCGTCTATCATCTTATCTTCAACCGGAAAAGGTGAAGATAAGAACATTAAGCTTGGATTGGATCTGGCAGGTGGTGTCAGCATCACATATCAGGTGGAATCCGAGAATCCGACTTCCGAGCAGATGAAGGATACTATTTACAAGCTTCAGAAGCGTGTGGAAGGCTACAGTACAGAAGCATCTGTATATCAGGAAGGTGATGACCGTATCACCGTTGAAATTCCAGGAGTAAAGGATGCCAACAAGATTCTGGACGAACTTGGAAAACCGGGTTCCTTAGAGTTCCGGGATCCGGACGGAAATGTTTACATGACCGGTAATGATGTAAAGGATGCACAGGCTGCAACACAGCAGGATAACCTTGGCAACAAGCAGTATGTGGTCCAGCTTACACTTACCGATGAAGGCGCACAGAAATTTGCAGATGCAACCACTGCCAATGTTGGAAAGGTCTGCCCAATTGTATATGATGATGAGGCAATCAGTACTCCTCGTGTAAAAGAAGCAATTACCGGCGGAAGCGCAGTAATCGATGGAATGAGTTCCTATGAAGAAGCAGAGACTTTAGCTTCTAACATCCGTATCGGTTCTCTTTCCTTAGAGTTATCTGAGTTACAGTCCCAGATAGTAGCAGCACAGCTTGGTACAGAAGCAATTTCAACGGCATTAAAGGCAGCAGCAATCGGTCTTGCCCTGATTGCGGTATTCATGATTGCTTACTACTGGATTTCCGGTGTGGCAGCAACCATAGCACTTGGAATTTATACTACAATGGTAGTTGCAGTTATTTATCTTTTTGAAATTACACTTACCCTTCCGGGTATCGCAGGTATCATCCTTTCCATTGGTATGGCGGTAGATGCAAATGTTATTATCTTCGCCCGTATCAGGGAAGAAATTGCATCCGGCAAGACTGTTTCGACAGCGATTAAGACCGGATTCCAGAAAGCGTTATCTGCAATTTTAGACGGAAATATCACCACCCTGATTGCTGCAGCAGTGCTGGCATTTAAGGGAAGCGGTTTCGTAAAAGGATTTGCTTATACACTGGCAATCGGTATCGTATTATCTATGTTTACTGCATTAGTTGTAACAAGACTGGTATTACATGGACTGTATGTAATTGGTTTCCGTGATGCAAAATTCTATGGAAGACAGAAAGACCGCCGTCCAATGCATTTTATTGCAAAACGCCACGTATTCTTTATTATTTCAGCAGTAATTATCATTGCCGGATTTGTGGGAATGGGCGTAAACAAAGCCAATGGCAAG
Source organism: Roseburia sp. AF20-18LB (assembly GCF_003461185.1). Taxonomy (NCBI): domain Bacteria; kingdom Bacillati; phylum Bacillota; class Clostridia; order Lachnospirales; family Lachnospiraceae; genus Roseburia; species Roseburia sp. AF20-18LB. Next base: position 60,052 of record NZ_QTWP01000002.1, on the reverse strand, counting down.
GGCGCATTGAACTTAAGCCTTGAATTTGTCGGTGGTACATCTACAACCGTAGATATGGGTAAAGATTATACTCTTGCAGAATTAGATTCTGAAGTAATTCCTCTGATTGAGGATGTGACTGGAGATTCCAGTGTACAGGCTCAGAAGGTAGAAGGAAGTACACAGGTTGTATTTAAGACCAGAAGCCTTGATTTGGACGAAAGAGAGCAGTTAAATACTACATTAGAAGAAAATCTTGGTGTAGATACTTCAACTGTTTCCTCTACTAATATCAGTTCCACTATCAGTGGTGAAATGACAAAAGATGCAGTCTGGGCAGTAGTAATTGCAACAATCTGTATGCTGGTTTATATCTGGTTCCGGTTTAAAGACATTCGTTTTGCAACCTCTGCTATTTTAGCACTGATTCATGATGTACTGGTTATTTTAACCTGTTACTCCTTATTACGTCTGTCAGTAGGAAGTACATTTATTGCAGTAATGCTGACAATCATCGGATATTCCATCAATGATACCATTGTTATCTTTGACCGAATCCGTGAGAATATGCATCTGGTAAGAAATGTGGATAAGGAAAGCTTAACCGAAATAGCTGACCGCTCCATTTCCCAGACAATTTCTCGAAGCTTAAATACTTCAATTACAACCTTTGTAATGGTATTCCTGCTTTATATCCTTGGAGTTGCATCTATTAAAGACTTCTCACTTCCTCTTATGGTAGGTATTGTGAGCGGAACTTATTCTTCTATCTGTATTGCAACGGAGCTGTGGTTTGTATTCAAAACACGCTTTGCAAAGAAGAATGCATAAGTAACAGAAATGGTTTCCCCTCTTCTGATTTTGGAAGAGGGGATTTTTACATTTGGGCGTTGTTTAAAAATTAATATCCGGGGATTGCAAAAGGATAGAAGAGATTTGTTACAATAATATTACGTTGATTCGCAGCAGATTATCTTTCGTTATGAAATACCACAGTTCTAAAATGCGTGTTTTTCTTTTGGTTATGAAAACAGTCTTTCCAATGTTTGCCAGAATAGCTACACGGTTCGTCGAAGTACAGATGCCTGATAAGGGCTGTTAGGGGCACTGGGAATTTCATCTGGCAACAGGCAACGCTGGTACAGGGATGTACCAGCGAGGCACATTTGAACATGGACGTGAATTTGTGCCGGTTGCCAGAAGAAAGTATAATTATGCCGAAATTCCCTGTGCCCCTTGCAGGCGTTATGCGGCATCTGTTCTCGACGGACAGTGCAGCTATTCAGTCAAAGCAACCGGAAAGACAGTTTATATGCAAGAAAAACACGCATTCTAAGAACTGCTGGCATTTCATAACGGATAAAGATAATCCGCTGTAAATCTCCGTAATATTTTCCAGCAAAGATTATTTCCGTTTGCAATCACCGAAAATTAATATTTGAAAAAGGAGAAAAGAATGACTACAATTCAGAAAATAGTAATTGCATATGCAATAATTGCAAATATTGTCGGGCTATCCGTCATGGGGATAGATAAACGCAGAGCCATCTGTCATAAATGGCGTATTCCGGAAAAAACGTTATTTCTGGTAAGCATACTGGGAGGAAGCATTGGGACATGGGCAGGTATGTATCTGTTCCGTCATAAGACAAAACATTGGTACTTTGTAATAGGAATGCCATTTATACTGATTGTGCAACTGGTTTTATACTATTATTTTTGGTAAAAATATTTTCAAACCGGGATAGGCGTGATAAAATATATCAAACAGAAATGAGATATGGATAATAGATGAGTAGCAGCATCAGGGGGAAATGCGAATTATGGCAGGAATGATGGAGTTAAAGGGCTGCCGGATTATTGTAAAGGAAATTGCCGGCGGGAAGAGGGTATTAGATACAAGAATTAAATCTTATGATCCGATCCGTAAAGTAGTAAAGGTTAGTGCAGGAAGCCTGGACAACCGGATGGAGCATGCAGTGACGGTTATCATATTTGGACCGAATGGGAGCCTGGTAGAAGCTACCGGTAATCTTCGGAAGGTTATAATTGCCAATGAAGTAGAAATCGAGCTGGGCAGGAGTAAGAATGGTGAGAAGCGGAAGCATGCCCGTTATCCCTTAAAAGAAAAGGGATATATAGAATCTGTTATTGTGGATGGAACATTAATTGAATTGCAGAAGCCAATTGAAATGGAAACCTGTAATATCAGTGGAAATGGAATTCTGATTCAGACAATGGCAGGAAGCGGGACAGTTGGAACGGAACTGCGGATTTGCGTGAAACTTGGAGATACAATGTTACAGAAGACATATCGGATTGTCCGGATACAGAATGCAAATCTTAAGACAGAAGAGTATGGCTGCATGATGATTCGTGACAGGAATATATAAGGGCGGAGTGACAGAATGAGACTTAGAAAAATTCCAATTGATTTTTTATGGGAAGGCCTGGAACTTTCCGGAGATATTTATAATGACAGAGGTTCGGTGCTGCTTTTGAAACGGGGCGAAGTCCTGACACAGGACCGGTTAGATAAACTTTCCAAGTTTGAACGTGGTGGATATATTACAACCAGTGAGGAAACTTATCAGGAAATTCTCAACAGTGGAAAAGCACCAAGAGCTGCATTGCAGAGAGTATACGAAGAAGCAATCGGCTATACAGCATTAAAAAACGATGTAGACAGTATTTTTTCTGTAACCAGAAATGCTTCCGAAATTAATATGGAAGCAACGGAGACTGTTACAAAGGATATTTTTACTAAGATTAAGGTATTGGATTTTCCTAAAATATTTCAGTGTATTGATGCACCGAGAGAGATGGATGAGAATTTGCAGCGCCATTCCCTGAACGTAGCATTTACCAATGGTGTTATCGGGCAGTGGCTGAAGCTTCCGGAACCGGTGATTAAAAAGCTGGTATGCGCCGGATTAGTGCACGATATCGGAAAGACGAAGATACCGGAAGAAATCTTAAATGCACCGAGAAGACTTACGGAAGAAGAATTTGAAATCATAAAAGCTCATCCCGTTTATTCATATGAGCTGCTTTGGGATAATGTAGATGAAGATATCCGGTTAGCGGCAAGACATCATCATGAGCGGCTGGATGGAAAGGGTTATCCGGATCAGATTGCAGGAGATGAGATTTCTCTGCTGGCAAGGATTACTGCCATTTCCGATGTGTATGATGCCATGATTTCCCAGAGAAGTTATAAGGAATCCCTGATTCCTTTTGATGTGTTGGAGAAATTTAAAAAGGGCGAATTTCCGGGACTGGATGAACGCCTGGTAGACTTATTTGTGAAAAATATGGTGGAAAATTACCGGGATGTAAAGGTACAGATGTCCGATGGAAGAATCGGTGTGGTACGTTACATTCCACCAAATGACCTGAATCATCCGATTATCAACTGTAATCATGATGTCAGTCAGACAGATGATAAATGGTATTGCGTCTGCATTGCAAATCAGACAGGAAAATAGATTTTGCATAAATAAAAACCTCTTTACCAGAAAACTGGTAAGGAGGTTTTTATTTACAGGCTCTGTTTCAGACAGGTTTTGATATCATCGGAAGCATTGCTGATTGGTTTCAGGTGGAAGGTATCGGTAAGATACTGCAGCACATTTGGACTGATGAAGGCAGGAAGCGTTGGACCTAAATAAATATCATGAATGCCAAGGCTTAAAAGGGCAAGCAGGTCAGCAACCGCTTTCTGTTCATACCAGGATATAATCAGTGACAGTGGAAGTCCGTTTACGTCCGTTTCAAAAGCATCTGCAAGTGCAGTAGCAATGCGGATGGCAGAGTAGACATCATTACACTGTCCCACATCCAAAAGACGTGGAAGCCCTGCTACTTCACCAAAATCTAGTTTATTAAAACGGTATTTTCCGCAGGCAAGCGTCAGAATCATACAGTCGGATGGAACCATCTGGGCAAAGTCAGTGTAGTAATTTCGACCCGGACGGGCACCGTCACAGCCGCCGATAAGGAAGAAATGGCGGATTTGTCCGCTTTTAACAGCTTCCACAAGCTGTGGGGCATAGCTTAAGGCAGCGTGGTGTCCGAAACCTACCAGAATCTCTTTTGCCGGCTGGTCTTCCTGAAAACCGCCAAGTTCAATTGCCTGTTTTATGATTTCACTGAAATCTTTGTCTCCATTTTCTTTCCGACCGACATGTTTCACACCATCCCAGCCCACTACATTCGTGCTGTAAATCCTGTCTTTGTAGGAATCTCTCGGGCGCATCAGGCAGTTGGTGGTCATCAGGATACAGCCGGGAATGTTGTCAAACTGTTTCTGCTGATCCTGCCAGGCTCCACCGAAGTTACCTACAAGATGAGAATATTTTTTCAGTCCATCATAACCGTGGCAGGGCAGCATTTCACCATGGGTATAGATGTTGATGCCGGTGCCTTCCGTCTGCTTCAACAGCATTTCCAAATCCTTTAAGTCGTGGCCGGAGACAATGATAAATGGCCCTTTTTTAATAGTAACATTTACCTTATGCGGGGAAGGATTGCCATAAATAGTGGTATTGGCATCGTCCAGTTTTTTCATGACTTCAATAGCCATTTCACCGGTACGCATGGTCAGACGGATCAGGTCTTCGACAGTCAGCCGGTCATCGGTAATGGCTTCTAATGCCAGTATATAAAAGTCATCCACTTCATCACTGAAGTAACCTAATTCTCTTGCCTGATGACCATAGGCACTGATACCTTTTAAACCGTAGAGAATAGTTTGACGGAGGGAGCGGATGTCTGGGTCTAAGGATTTGTCATACATAATGCCCGCCATAGGAGCATCCTTTAACATATCCGTTTTTGAATCCGGCAGATGATAGGTGGCATGGAGTGTGGAATTCGAAATTTCACCTACCAAATTGTGAAGTTCTTCTTTGATTTGCTGTGATTGCCGGAGCAGTGCCACATGTACATCTGCATCAAAATTTACATTGGTAAGTGTCGTAAAAAGTACATTTTCAATAAAGCTTACAATCGATTTGTCCATATGTTGTCCCTGCTCCACCAGCACTTTTCCGTAGCAGCTGATTCCCTTTATCTGAAAAATAAGTAAATCCTGCAGGTTGGCAATTTCCGGTGTCTTTCCGCATACGCCAAGCTTTGTACAGCCTTTGCCACCGGCTGTCTGTTCACACTGATAGCAGAACATTTCATAATTTAAATCCATGTTATTTCCCATACGATAATCTCCTTTTATAGAAAATTTTTTGGACGATTGCGAAAAGATATATTTTTCTTTCAAAATTTTTACTATAGAAGGGCATTTCAGCACAAATTACTTCCAATGCCCTTCTATATTTAAAATTTTTGAAATAAATTCTTATGTTCTTTTTCATAATCGCCTAAGAAAAGTTTATATATCGGCATTAGCATGAGCCGGGAAAAGGAATATTATGCATGAAGAAATAGAGTAGATAAAATAGAAAGTTGACAATGGAATAAAATCTGGCTAAAATACTTAGGAACCGAACTGATTAGAAATAGTAATAAGTTTAAAGAAAGGAACAGATTTGCCATGGAAACAGGAAAGGTAATTAATAAAATATCCAACCGGCTCCGCAGACGTTCTAAGAAAATACAGGAATCTATCGGAATCAGCGGAGCAAAGGGTAACATCTTAAATTATATTCTGGTGGAATCAGAAAACCATCCGGTATACCAGAAAGAGATTGAGGAAGAATTTGGCTTGCGTCCGTCTACTGCAACAGAGACTTTAAAGAATCTTGAGCAGGCAGAACTAATCTACCGGGTGCCGGAATCAGAGGATGGAAGATATAAGAAGATTGTTTTTACAGAACAGGCGCGGAAGATTGAACATATTCTGCGAAAGGAAATTACGGAATCGGAAGAACTTTTATTACAGGGAATTACGGAAGAAGAAAGAAAAGAATTTTTAAGAATTGCCGAGAAGATGCTTCGGAATCTGGAATGAGAAATTTAAAGTTACAAGAGGCCGATGAGTGTCTTTGGGAAGCAGATTTTACCGGCAGAAAGGAAGGGTTACAATGGACGAAAATGAATTAATGGGCAGCATGAAGGTGTCGAAGGCAGTAGCAAAGATGGCAATTCCAAGTGTCATCAGCAGTCTGGTTACTGTCGTTTATAATATGGCGGATACATTTTTCGTAGGGCAGACAGGGGATCCGTTGCAGGTGGCAGCAGTCAGTCTGACGAATCCGATTTTTATATTATTCATGGCATTTGCCAATATGTTTGGTATGGGCGGAAGCGCAGCGGCATCTATGGCATTGGGCGAAAAGAAGGAAAAAAGAGTAAAGCAGGTTTCTTCTTTTATTACCTATGCATCACTTATCGTGGGAATTGTTTTTGCTGCAATTTTACTGGTTGGAATGCAGCCGGTTTTACAATTGTTTGGAGCAGATGCAGATACTTATGAACTGGCGAAAGGATACACAACATATATTTCTTATGGTGCACCGTTTATTATCTGGTCTGCGGCAGCAAGCTTTGTTGTGCGTGCGGACGGAGCCAGCCGGGAAGCTATGGCAGGAAGTATGATAGGAACCGTGGCCAATATTATTTTAGACCCGATATTTATCAGTGGATTTGGTATGGGTGCAGCAGGCGCAGCCATTGCAACGACTATTGGAAATATAATGGCGAGTGTATATTATCTTTGGTATTTCTGTAGAAAGAGCAGGAACATGTCTATGGCATTCCGGTATTTTAAATGTGGGGACAGAATTCTGTCCCAGGTATGCTCGGCAGGACTTCCAACAGCTATTTTTTCTGCATTGATGAGCATTTCTACGATTATTTTAAACCAGATTCTGGTGGCATATGGAAATGCACCGGTAGCGGCTATTGGAATTGTATTTAAGGCAAATATGTTTATCACATTTTTACAGATGGGACTGGCAAATGGAGTACAACCGTTATTAGGCTATAGTTACGGTGCAGGGAACAGGGAGCGTTTTATTACAGTGGAACGTTATACGAAGAAATGCTGTCTGATTGTAGGTGTATTGGCGACAGCACTGTTTTTCTTTTTCCGGGAGCCGATTATCCGCCTGTTTATTTCTGATACAGAGGTCATAAATTATGGTGTGGAAATGCTGATTGCTTATATGATTTCCGGTCCGGTCATTGGCATTTTATTTATGAATATGAACTGTATGCAGTCTACCGGAAATGCACTTCCGGCAACGATTCTTTCTATATTGAGACAGGGCGTACTTTTGATTCCGGTGCTTTACGGCTTGAATGCATTGCTCGGTCTGCACGGTGTTATCTACGGACAGGCATTGACGGATTATGTGGCAGTTCTCCTTTCTATTGTAATCTGGCGTTGGAAACGCAGGAAAACTTTATAGGCGAAAATGGTCAGGTTGCCTTTTTCACAGGTTGGTGCTATGCTGACGATAGTAGATTGGCAGAGTAAGTGGAGGAGAAGGCATGGAGCAGAATGTTCAGAAAGCAGAACAGATGAAATACCGGCTGGCAGATGCTATGAAGCAGTGTATGGCGAAGATGCCGATAGAACGGATTACAGTCCGGCAGATTGTGGAACTGAGCGGAACGACAAGACAGACATTTTACCGTCATTTTCAGGATAAATATGATCTGATAAACTGGTATTTTGACAAAATTTTAGCAGAATCCTTTGAACATATGGGAGAGGGAAAGACGGTATATGAGGGGCTGGTAAAGAAATTTGAATATATTGAACAGGAAAAATTATTTTTCCGGGCTGCATTTAAATCAGACAGCCAGAATTGCTTAAGAGACCATGATTTTGAACTGATTACCCGGTTTTATACGGATAAAATAGAAAAGAAATCAGGACAGAAATTATCGGAGCATCTTCATTTCCTTCTGGAAATGTATTGCCAGGGTTCAGTTTATATGACAATTCAGTGGGTGCTTGGAAGAAAGAAGACTACACCGAGGGAACTGGCAAAGGCACTGACGGAAGCGGTGCCGGCAGAACTGAAAGCAGTATTTGAAAAATTGCAGATGATATAGTGGTGACGGATGATGATTGAGAGTGGAATTTGCCCATGACAGATATTGAAAAATCAAGTGACAGAGTTGGCTTTTTGTAACTTTTTATTTGTCGCTTTCATTGGTAAAATAGAGGTATCAATAAAGGACAAAGGAGAAGATAAAATGGCAAACAGAATTATGTTAAACGAGACTTCCTACCATGGCGCAGGAGCAATTAAAGAAATCGCAAACGAGGCAAAGGCAAGAGCATTTAAGAAAGCATTTGTCTGTTCTGACCCGGATTTGATTAAGTTTGGTGTAACATCCAAAGTAACCGATGTATTGGATGAAGCAGGACTTGCTTATGAAATCTATTCAGATATTAAGGCAAATCCTACCATTCAGAACGTACAGCATGGTGTGGAAGCATTTAAAGCATCAAAAGCAGATTATATCATTGCAATTGGTGGTGGTTCATCTATGGATACATCAAAAGCAATTGGTATCATTATTGCAAATCCGGAATTTGAGGATGTCAGAAGCTTAGAGGGTGTAGCTCCGACAAAGAAGCCTTGTGTTCCGATTATTGCTGTACCGACAACAGCCGGAACTGCAGCAGAAGTTACCATTAACTATGTAATTACAGATGTAGAGCGTAAGAGAAAATTTGTATGTGTAGACCCGCATGATATGCCGATTATCGCAGTAATTGACCCGGAGATGATGTCATCTATGCCAAAGGGACTGACAGCTTCCACCGGAATGGATGCACTGACACATGCCATTGAAGGATATACTACAAAGGCTGCATGGGAAATGACTGATATGTTCCATTTGAAAGCGATTGAAATTATCAGCAGATCTTTAAGAAGTGCAGTTGCCAATGAAAAAGAAGGCCGTGAAGGAATGGCATTAGGACAGTATATTGCAGGAATGGGATTTTCTAATGTAGGACTTGGAATTGCACATTCCATGGCACATACATTAGGTGCTGTATATGATACTCCACATGGAGTTGCCTGTGCAATGATGCTTCCAATCGTAATGGAATACAACGCAGAATGCACTGGTGAGAAATATCGTGAGATTGCAAGAGCAATGGGTGTAAAAGGCGTAGATGACATGTCTGTAGAAGAATACAGAAAGGCAGCCATTGATGCGGTACAGCAGTTATCTGTAGATGTTGGAATTCCAACAAAATTAGAGGCGTTAAAGGAAGAAGACTTAGAATTCCTTGCAGAATCCGCTTTTGCTGATGCCTGTGCACCGGGCAATCCAAAGGATACAAATGTAGAGGATTTGAAAGCTTTATTCCGTAAACTGATGTAATCAGAAACTTAGACAATATATGATAGAAGAAAAGATAGCAGACTCCCGGAGTATCGGAAAAACGATGTTCCGGGAGTTCTTTATGAAAAATTTATTTGCGTCTGATAGGATGGAACCGTATAATAAATGTGGAAATCAAACCGGAGGAAGTAGGAAAAATCATAGAAGAAGAATCTATGTCAATATAGAATAGAGAGAGGAAAAGAAAAATGGCAGCACAATTAGCGTTTGCAAGTGATTATATGGAGGGAGCTCATCCGGCAATTCTCAGGAAGTTAGCGGAGACAAATCTGATAAAAAGTGCCGGATACGGACTGGATGAATATTCGGAAACTGCAAGGGAAAAGATTCGGAAGGCCTGCAATGCACCGGAGGCAGAGGTGCATTTTCTGGTGGGAGGAACACAGACCAATGCCACGGTAATTGGGGCCCTGTTAGCATCTTATCAGGGAGTGATTGCGGCAGAGACCGGACATGTCAGCTCCCATGAAGCAGGAGCTATTGAAGCGGGTGGACATAAGGTGTTGACGATTCCGCAGACAGACGGAAAAATCAGCGCAGAAAAGGTGGAAGAAGTCTTAAATAAATTTAAAGAGGATGGCAACCGTGCTCATATGGTGATGCCGGGAATGGTATACATTTCCCAGCCGACAGAATATGGAACCTTATATAACCGGCAGGAATTAGAAGCATTAAGTAAAGTATGCCGCAGCAATGGTATTCCACTTTATTTAGATGGAGCAAGACTGGCTTATGCACTGGCTTGTTCGGCGAATAATGTGACATTAGAAGATATTGCAGCATGCTGCGATGCCTTTTATATCGGAGGAACAAAATGCGGTGCATTGTTTGGAGAGGCGGTGGTATTTCCGAAGCCAGGACTTATTCCGCATTTCTTTACCATTATAAAACAGCATGGAGCACTGCTTGCCAAGGGACGGATACTTGGCATCCAGTTTGATGTGTTATTTGAAAATGATTTATATGAGCATATCGGAGAGCCGGCAATTGCAGCGGCAGATAAGATTCGGGAAGGCTTAAAGGAAAATGGAATCGAACTTTATCTGGATGCTCCCACCAATCAGGTCTTTTGCGTGGTAGAGAATGCATTTATGGAAAAGCTTGCGCAAAAAGTTGAATTCAGCTTCTGGGAGAAAAAGGATGAGAACCATACGGTAATTCGTTTTGCAACCAGTTGGGCAACGACAATGGAAGACGTGGATGAGCTGATAAAATTGATTAAACAGATAAATGAGTAGATGAATGATAGACGGATAAACAGATAATGAATAAAAAGGATGGAATGAGGATTTAAAAGATGTGGGCAATACTAATGATAGTACTGTTTTTCAGTGCGTTTGCAGGAATCATCTATCTGATAAACCGGATTGGAAAATTTGGTTTCCTGAATAAAATAACAAAAGGAAAAAAGTGGCTGCGCATCCTAATTAGTGCGGTTTTGGTATGTGGAATCACCGTAATACTCTGGGTAGCGTGGGGTTCGATGAATGCTATAGTATGCATTCTGCATCTGATTATATTCTGGCTTATCAGTGACGGAATTTTTGCACTGATAAAAAAACGCCGGAAGAGATCTGATATGTACCCAGAATCCTGGACACATATTTATGAACTAGGCTGAACACATGGATGCTATCCTGTATTGTACAGGCGGCATCCATTTTGTTTTTGCCTGAATTCTTTTGTTATTATAATAATCTATATATTCTTCAACCGCTTGTGAAAATTCTTCGAAAGAAGAATAGTTTTTTTCATAGCCATAATACATTTCATTTTTTAATCGTCCAAAGAACGTCTCCATAATACAATTATCATAACAATTACCTTTTCGTGACATGGATTGTATAATGCCATGTTCCTGTAAAGCATTTCTAAAATAAGCATGTTGATACTGCCAGCCTTGATCTGAATGAAATATCAATCCTTCAACTGAAGGAAATTTTTCAAATGCTTTATTCAGCATTCTTTTTATCTGTTCAAGATTAGGACTCATGGATAAATCATATGAGATGATTTCATTTGTATTCATATCTAGCACTGGAGAAATATAACACTTTCCCCATGCAAAATTGAACTGTGATACATCTGTGGTCCATTTTTGTAAAGGCAAAGTTGTACTGAAATCCCTGTCTATTATGTTGTCAGCAATCTTACCAACTTCACCCTTATAAGAATGATATTTCTCCTTTGGTCTTTTTCCGGCTAGACCTGCTTCATGCATAAGACGCTGAACTCTTTTATGGTTCACCTGATACCCGCGATTAATAAGTTCCTGGTGAACCCGTCTTACACCATATCTGCGCTTGTTCTCAACAAAAACACTTTTTATTTCTTCTAGTATTTCTTGATTGCGTTCGGCAATAACATCGTTTCTGCTAATCTCAAAATAGTAAGTAGATCTAGCCATGTGCATTGCTTTAAGGAGATATTTTAATTGGTATCCGTTTTCTCTGAGTTTTTTGATGATTGCTGCTTTTTCGCCTTGAGTTGCGCAGCCCATTTTTCTTGCCTCAAGGCGATCCGTTTTTTTATTACTTCATTCTCAGCTTTGATATATTCGTTTTCAGTTCTCAAGCGTATCAGTTCTTCTCGTTCTGATTCTGTTAAAGGTAATGGATTTGTTGACTTCTTCATTCTTGATTCCTTTGTTGGACGTCCTTTTTTACTTTCTACTAATCCATTATATCCTTGTGATTTATATTTGTATACCCATTGATAAAGCATTCCTGAGTTAATACCTGCTTCTATGGCAACTTTCCTCCTTGGTATGCCTGCAATAACTTTTAAAACCAGTTCAAGTTTTTCTTCCGGTGTCCACACTTTATTGAACACCTTATGTTTTAAAACTTCTGGACCATGTAAATCAACCAATCCAGACCATTCTCGTATATGTCTTTTGAGAGTATCTGGATTCGCACCCTCTGGGATATCTGGATACGAACCTGAATGATACAATTCAACACACATCAGTTTAAACTCATAACTATAACGCATAAAAACACCCTCCTTACTGGTTGTCCAGTAAAGAGGGTACATATCAATCTTTGAAAAGATATTATGCCGGAGCTGTGGCACTTGTATTTACCATAGGATATCTTGGAAGCGGCTGGTATCTGGCACATCATGTATGGGAGACGGACTATCAGATTCAGACGGATAAGGAAGTAGGAAGCCTTCGGGTGGCAGTATTTGCAGATTCCCATGTAGGGACAACTTTTCATGGGGAAGGCTTTGCCGAGCATATGAAAACCATAGAGGAGCAGCACCCGGATGTGGTTCTGATTGTGGGAGACTTTGTGGATGATGATACGACAAAAGAAGATATGATAGCCTGCTGCAAAGCATTAGGAGAGCTTGATACGACTTATGGTGTATATTATGTCTTTGGAAATCATGATAAAGGATATTATCCGCCGGAATACCGGGGCTATGATGGAAATGATTTGATAGTGGAATTAGAAAAAAATCAGGTACATGTTCTGCAGGATGAGGTAGAACTGATTGCGGATAAATTCTATATAATAGGAAGACAGGATAAATCCGAAGAATATGCAGAAAAAAAGAGCCACAATGGAAGAACTGACGGCAAACCTTGATCCGGATAAATTCTCCATTGTATTAGACCATCAGCCACAGGATTATGCAGCGCAGCAGAATGTCAATGTGGATCTGGTTCTTTCCGGACATACCCACGGTGGACAGCTATTCCCGCTGATGACCATTGAGAATCTTACGAAAATGACACCGGATGACCGTGTCTATGGATATGAGCAGAGAGAAAATACGAATTTTATTGTAACATCAGGAATTTCCGACTGGGCGATTAAGTTTAAAACGGGATGTAAGTCGGAGTATCTTATGATTGATATTGAAGGAAAATAAAAGAGGTGTATATGAAAAAGTTATTTTTGTATTTGACGGAATTTTTTGCAGGAATGTCAGTGATGGCAGTAGAGTTAGGCGCAAGCAGATTACTTGCACCATATTTTAGTTCTTCCCAGATAGTCTGGACAATCATTATCGGAACCATTATGATTGCCATGGCATTGGGAAATATTTATGGCGGAAGGACGGCAGACAAATCACCGAACCCGGATAAACTGTATGGAAGAATTATCATTGCCGCAATCTGGATTGCATTAATTCCGGTAGTGGGAAAATATATTATCATAGGAATATCAGCCCTTTTAATCTTTGCGGTAAATAATAATTTCCTGATTATTGCAGCTTTTGCAGCCTGCATGGTAATTTTCGTATTTCCGCTGTTTCTGTTGGGAACGGTAACACCATCCCTGGTAAAATATTCTGTTGATAATTTAGATGACAACGGAAAGACAGTAGGTACCTTAGGGGCATTTAACACCATCGGAAGCATCATTGGAACCTTTATCCCAACCTTTGTGACAATTCCGGCAGTAGGAACATCCGTTACATTTCTTATCTTTGCGGGAATTTTACTGGCATTATCCATCGTATATTTTATCAATGCGCATACCGGAAAGAAGAAAATAGTTGCATCTATTCTGATATTTGCACTGTGCTGCGGGTTTGGATATTCCGACTCATTTGCATTCTGGGAAAATAATCTGACCTATGAGGGGGAATCCGTATATAACTATCTTCAGGTATACGAAAATCAGGACAAGGTGTCCTTATCCACCAATGTGTTATTCGGTGTGCAGTCTGTGTATATGAAGCAGGATGAACTGACCGGCATGTATTATGATTATGCCATGGCGGCACCGCTTATGTTAAAAGACAAAGAAATATCAGACATGGATGTGCTGATTCTTGGAATGGAAACCGGTACTTATGCAACCCAGTGCCGGAAATATTTTGGAGATATGAATGTGGAAGGTGTTGAAATTGATGAGAAGATTACAAAGCTTTCCAGACAGTATTTTTCACTTTCGGAGGATGTGCCGGTAACGACTTATGATGGAAGAGCATTTTTAAATGCATCCGATAAGAAATACGATGTCATTATGGTAGATGCTTATCAGGATATTACGATTCCGTTTCAGATGTCTTCCGTTGAATTTTTTACGCTGGTAAAAGAGCATTTAAATGAAAATGGCGTAATGGTGGTGAATATGAACATGCGTGGGCAGAAAGAAGGAAATATTAACCAGTATCTTTCCGACACCATAGGAAGTGTATTTGGAACAGAATATACTGTGGATGTGGCAGGCTCTACAAACCGGGAACTGTTTGCATCCGACAATGGAGAAATTTTAAAGAATCTTTCTAACAACATTTCCAAGCTTGAAAATCAGGAGTTAAAGGGAATGATGACAGAGGTATTGGCAGATACCGTTTTCTATGAAAAGGGCGATTATATTCTTACAGATGATAAGGCACCGGTGGAACTTCTTGGAATGCAGGTGATTGATGAGATGATAAAAGATGAAGTTGCATATTATAAGGGAGTTTATAAAGAGGAAGGGCTGAAAGGACTGCTGAATTCCTTTTAAATATAAGAAAAATAGTAATTAACAAAAATTGTCTGAAAATTTTAGCACTCACCTCTTGACAGTGCTAATAATGCGTGCTATATTTATGCTTGGAAACAGAAATAACAGGAATTCGTTCATAGCACAGTGGGAAATGAGGTGAAAGATATGAACATTCAGAAATTTACACAGAAGTCAATGGAAGCAATCCAGGATTGCGAAAAATTAGCATATGAATATGGCAATCAGGAAATCGAGCAGGAACATCTTTTAGTGGCATTACTGCAGCAGGAAGATGGACTGATTTTAAAACTGATCGAGAAAATGGAAATCCAGAAGGAGCATTTTGTAGACAATGCAATCCGCCATCTGGAAGCAAGAACCAAGGTGTCCGGCGGCCAGGTTTATGTCGGCCAGGCATTGAATAAGGTATTGATTAGTGCAGAGGATGAGGCAAAGCAGATGGGAGATGATTATGTCTCCGTAGAGCATCTGTTTTTATCCTTGTTAAAATATCCGAACCCTGCATTAAAGGAAATTTTTAAGGAATATGGTATTACAAGAGACCGTTTCCTGCAGGCGCTGTCTACGGTGCGTGGCAACCAGCGTGTGACCTCCGATAATCCGGAAGCTACTTATGATACCTTAAATAAATATGGTTATGATATGGTAGAGAGGGCGAGAGACCAGAAGCTGGATCCGGTCATCGGACGAGATGCAGAAATCCGGAATGTAGTGCGTATTTTGTCCCGTAAGACGAAAAACAATCCGGTACTGATTGGCGAACCCGGTGTAGGTAAAACCGCAGTTGTAGAGGGACTGGCACAACGGATTGTACGTGGTGATGTTCCGGAAGGATTAAAGGATAAGAAGCTCTTTGCACTGGATATGGGTGCATTGGTAGCCGGAGCAAAATACCGTGGTGAATTTGAGGAACGTCTGAAAGCAGTATTGGATGAAGTAAAGAAATCCGAAGGACAGATTATCCTCTTTATCGATGAGCTGCATACCATTGTCGGTGCAGGAAAAACCGATGGAGCCATGGATGCCGGACAGCTTTTAAAACCAATGCTTGCCCGTGGAGAACTGCATTGTATCGGTGCTACCACATTGGATGAGTACCGGGAATACATTGAAAAGGATGCCGCATTGGAACGAAGATTCCAGCCGGTTATGGTAGACGAACCAACGGTAGAAGATACTATTTCTATCCTGCGTGGATTAAAGGAGAGGTATGAAGTATTCCATGGAGTAAAGATTACCGACAGTGCACTGGTTTCCGCAGCAGTGCTTTCGAACCGTTATATCTCAGACCGGTTCTTACCGGATAAGGCAATTGACCTGGTGGATGAAGCCTGTGCACTGATTAAGACAGAGCTTGATTCCATGCCGACCGAGTTAGACGAACTGAACCGTCGTGTCATGCAGTTAGAGATTGAAGAGACTGCATTGAAAAAAGAGGATGACCGTCTGAGCCAGGAGCGTCTGGCAGACTTACAGAAAGAGTTAGCAGAGCTTCGGAGTGAGTTCCAGAATAAGAAGGCACAGTGGGACAATGAAAAGAAATCCGTAGAGAAAGTCCAGAAGCTGCGTGAGGATTTGGAAAGCCTGAAAAATGAAATCCAGCAGGCAGAGCAGAGCTATGATTTAAATAAAGCGGCAGAATTAAAATATGGTAAGCTGCCGCAGTTACAGCAGCAGTTGGAAATTGAAGAAGAAAAAGTCAAAGGTGAAGATTTATCACTGGTACATGAAAGTGTCAGCGAAGAAGAAATCGCAAAGATTATCTCCCGCTGGACCGGAATCCCGGTAGCAAAACTGACTGAGAGCGAACGAAATAAGACACTGCACCTTGATGAAGAACTGCATAAACGTGTCATTGGACAGGACGAGGGCGTTACCAAGGTAACAGAAGCAATCATCCGTTCCAAAGCCGGAATCAAAGACCCGAGCAAGCCAATCGGTTCTTTCCTGTTCTTAGGACCAACCGGTGTAGGTAAGACAGAGCTTGCCAAAGCATTAGCAAGCTGCCTTTTCGATGATGAATCCAATATGGTCCGTCTCGATATGAGCGAGTATATGGAGAAATATTCCGTTTCCCGTCTGATTGGAGCACCTCCTGGATATGTAGGCTATGATGAAGGTGGTCAGCTGACGGAGGCAGTCCGCCGGAAACCGTATTCCGTAGTCCTCTTTGATGAGGTGGAAAAAGCACATCCGGATGTCTTTAATGTACTGCTTCAGGTACTGGATGACGGACGAATTACCGATTCTCAGGGACGTACCGTAGACTTTAAGAATACCATTATTATCATGACTTCTAACTTAGGCTCCATGCATCTGTTGGAGGGCATTGACGAAAATGGTGAGATTCGTCCGGAAGCAGAAGAAGCTGTCATGGAAGAACTGAAGGGTAACTTCCGGCCGGAATTTTTAAACCGTCTGGATGAAATCATTATGTTCAAGCCGCTGACCAAAGACAACATCGGCAACATTATCAAGTTACTGATGGAAGATCTGAATAAACGTCTTGCAGACCGTGAACTGAAAGTGGAACTGACCAAGGCTGCCGAGGATTATATTACCGAGAAAGGTTATGACCCGGTATATGGTGCAAGACCACTGAAACGTTTCCTGCAGAAATATGTGGAGACATTGGCTGCAAAATTGATTCTTGCAGATAAAGTCAGAGAGGGAGATACCATTCTTATCGACCTTACCGATGGAGAACTGACTGCCAGCGCAAAACCGGCGACCGCCTGAAATGGTTCAAGCCTGACATAATAAGAAATGCAGTTGCTGCATATATTGTCAGGAGAGCAGAAAAGTAACGGTGTAAAATGAGTCGAATCCGAAAAGCATTGATATGGATGAATCTGGCACTGGCGGTATTGGTAATTGCCGCCGGAGCCTGTCGGATCCGTGTCAATCATCTGGTAAATGCAGAGAGCATGAATATAAAGAAAACAAGTGGAATAAAAGAGGTTGCATTGACATTTGATGATGACGTTATAATAGGACTAAGTCAAGAGATTAGCTATAAAGAAGCGGTTTCTATGATTTAGTCCTATTTTCGCTATTCTAAGGAGAGTAGATAGGGCAGCGCTGTTATATTAAAATCTTATAGTGAATAGCCGGGATCTGTCAATATTAGGGATATTGGCTGATGTCGTTATGACCAAAGCAGGGCTAAATCTAAATTCCATGAAAATGGGATACTTGATTTAGCTCTGCTTTAATTTCTATCGGGAGGAGGCAAGTGCTTAACCCTATTTTTATCCAAGTGCATATAAAATATGTTACCCATAGGTGGCCGCCAAGGTACAGCAAGCCTGACCTTGGCTCGCTGCCTGCATGAGAATCTAATGTAACCAAAATAACAAATTCAACAAGAGAAAGGAAGCAAACGTATGGGCAAGGTTTTAGGAATTGTAAACAGAAAGGGCGGGGTAGGTAAGACCACGACTGCCACAACCATGTCATATCTGCTGTCTAAGGAGGGCTGTAAGGTAGCATTGATTGACTTTGACGGGCAGAGGCACACAACAAAACTTTGCGGAGTGACTGCACCAGAGCAGCTTTCCGTGACAATTTATGACATTTTGAAGTGTATCGTGATGAATGAGGAACTGCCGGATAAAGGGTCCTACATGATAAGGACAGAGACAGGGGTAGATTTAATTCCGGCGAATAACAAGCTGGATAACTTTGATAAGCTGATGTGTGATACTGATTTTGCAGAATACAAGCTGAAAGAGTTTGTGGACACCATTAAGGAGCAGTATGACTACATCCTCATTGACGGTATGCCGAAGATGGGGACAGCCATGATAAATGTGATGATATGCTGTGACAGTCTGATTATTCCGGTACAGTCGGAAACGCTGGCGGTAGAGGGAATGGCAGAGTTTCTAAGAGCTTTCCACAGAATCAAGAGCCACGCAAATGCCAGACTGGAAATCGAAGGAATCCTTATCACCATGGATAATGAACGGACAAGGGTATCTAAGCGTGTGAAAGCGCAGTTACAGCAGGCACTTGGGGAAAAAGTGCGTATCTTTACGAACAGTATTCCCCGGTCTATCAAAGTGCCAGAGGCTGTAGAGTATGGTATGACGATCTGTGAGTATGAACCGGATAATCCGGCGGCGAAAGCCTATGAAAAATTTGTAAAGGAGTTGATGGAAAATGGCGACCAGAACACCAAAAATACCGGCAAGAAGCACATTGCTTAATTCTTCTCTGGACGGTATGGACGACCTCTTTGATTTCAAGACAAAGGAAGAACAATGTCAGCCGGAGCCGGAAAACGGCGGAACGGGAATCACGGAAATGGACTTTGCTGTGATGGAGCCGCTTCCAAATCATAAGTTCAAGCTTTATACAGGACAGCGGCTTCAGGATATGGTAGACAGTATCCGTGAGTTTGGTATCCTTGAACCACTTATCGTATGGGTGCACGAAGGCAAGAACACGATTTTAAGCGGACATAACAGACAGAATGCAGGAAGCATCGCCGGACTTACCAAAGGTCCGGTCATTATCAGGGAAAATCTGACCTATGAAGATGCCATTCTGATTGCGACAGAGACAAATCTGCGCCAGCGTTCTTTTGATGATTTAAGCCCCTCTGAAAAGGCATACTGTCTGAAACAGCACTATGATGCAATCAAAAGCCAGGGGCGGAGAAATGATCTGATAAAAGAGATTGAAGAACTCGTAAACCCGCATGAAATTGGGGAAAACGGGACTTGTTCTGAAATTCAGAAAAAGTTAAATGCTAATGAAAAAGTCAGCGAGGAATACGCTCTTGGGAAAGATAAAATTGCAAAGTATCTTCGCATAGCCTCTTTGATTTCTCCACTTATGGAGCTTCTTGATAATCGGAAAATTGCTTTTGAAGTAGCTTATGACATTTCTTTCATAAAAGAGGAAGAAAAACAATATTTAATAGCGGAAATGATAGAAGCGGGGCATGGTGTGGATATTAAGAAATCAACGCTGATACATGACTATGCTAAGAAAGGCAAATTGACAGAGGAACTGTTACGGCAGATCATTACCGGAGAAAAAACGAAGGCTGCAAGGAGTGGCAGCCCGAAACCCATCAAAATCAAGGAGACAGTCATCAACAGATTTTTTGACAGGAAGCAGAGCAGAAAGGAAATCGAGGATACGATTGTAAAGGCACTGGAGTTTTATTTCGCTCAGAACAGCGAAAATCCGGGGCAGAAGGTTGGGTAGAGAAACCTATCTTGCAGACCTGTACCGCCAGTCAGTACAGGCATTGACACAGAACAGGACAGAGTGGATGGGGCTTTTGTCCAGTGTGTCAAAATACTACAAGATGTCCTTTGACAAGAACGTGCTGATTTATGTGCAGAGACCGGATGCGGGACTTCTTGCAACGAAGATGGGTTGGGAGAAACAGACCGGAAGATATTTGAAAGCCGGTTCCAAAGGCATCGGCGTTGTGGATATGAATAATCCGAAAGCCACGCTTGCTTATTATTTTGACCTTGCAGATACCCGTGGCGACTATGAGGGTTTTCGGAGAGCCATGAGTGCGGTCTGGTCTTTGGAGAGGCAGTATCAGCCGGAAATATTAGACCGTTTCCATAAACAGTTTGGGACAGACGAGAATAGTATTGAAAACTGTCTCTGCCAGCTTGTCGGTATGCAGGCGGATGCGTTTTTTGAAAAATATCTTTCCTGTGTAGAGGTAAAGGATGAGAACAGTGTACTGTATGGACTTCCTGCCGGGGCAGTGCAGGCAGAGTTTGCAAAACTTGTATCAGACAGTGCAGCTTACATTGTTTTCAAGAAATGCGGAATCAAGACAGAGATTTTTGAGGAGACAGGGGCATTTGAGAATATCAGCCATTTTGGAAGTCTGGAATTGTTCATGGGACTTGGGTATTATACCTGCGCCATAGCAAGACCGGTATTGTCAGAGATACATAAACAGATTGAGGAAATCAAGGAAGAAAGGAGTCAGAGATATGAGCCGAGAACCGTTAGCGAAACTGGAATACACGAAAGGGGAGGACGGGATGCTGTATCCGAACCTTCAGATATCCGTGAACAAGGAGTACGACTTAAGACCGACAGGGATGTTCGGGAGAAGATGGAAGGACTACATGAAGTCGAAACACCCGCAGAGACTGTCGGAGCTGATCGCACTGGGACAGATAAACGAGCTGATAGCCAAGGTGGACAAGGAAGCAGAAGCGAAGAAAGAAACGCTGATTCAGCAGCTTCTGGAGGTACAGCCGATGCCGAAGACCGAGGATATGCTGGAGAGAGCCGGACACATGGAGATGATAACCAGACAGGCGGAGGAGATCATCCTGCACGAAGTAGTGTACCAGTTAAGATAGCAGAAAAAGAGGAAGCGGCAGAGCCGGAGCCTGTAAAAAAGAATACCGAAAAAGCATCAGAGGAATCCGAAGCGGAACATACCGCAGAGGGTTCCTCTTTTCATATTCCGCAGTCAGCGACAAAAGAGAATATCAGGGAGCATAAGGACTGGGAGGAAGTGCAGAGCCTGTTGACCGATACTGGCGTATTTCCTTTGGAACTGTATGACCGTATCAATCAGGTGTTTGCAAAAGAGACAGCTCCGGTTGTGAAAAGGAATGCCGTCAGGGATATTTACCTTGATTACGGACTGCAAAAAAGCAGTGATGGAACACGGGGAATCATGCCGGGAAAGGATGTGGCGGATTTCTTTTTCGGGGAAGAGGGCTTTGTGCGGCTTTCGTGGGATGTGATTACCCATGTGATAGACTTTCTGATGCAGAACAGCGAGTATATCCCATACCATGAGGAAGAAGATGCCATTGGCGATTTCAATATTCCTGATGAAATAGAAGATATGCAGCCTGGTTCCCGAAAAGACCATGAGGACGGACAGCTCAGCCTGTTTGAACTTTATCCCGGTCCTTACGAGGATGACGGGAAAGGGGGCGACCAGATACTGCCGGAAGAAACAGAGCCGGAGGAAATAAAGAGCGGATATATGCCGTTCCCGGTGGGAAGCCGGATTGCGTATGACGACCGTATCTTTGAAGTGCTTCAGTATCTGGACGATAACCATACGGTTGAACTGGGAGATATAGAGCAACTACAGGGGCTTCATGGCTATAAGGTCATAGAGAGACTGCCGGTAGTCCTGATTGAAAATGCAGAGCTTCTGCAACCCAATTACACAGAGGGAGAAGTAGCTCAGACGGTTGTGCAGTCCGTAGAGGATGGAGATTTTTCGGAAGCAGCAAAGAAACGGATAGAACACATGAGTCGCATCGGGCAGGCAAATGAGAAGTATGCCATGGATGTGGCAAAGGAAATGGAACAGCGTTTTCGGGACGGTACACTGAATTATCACTATCAGCCGGAGCATCGTCTGTACGAGGGAGGTCCTAAAGCAAAGTTCCGCAATAACGTGGAGGCAATCAGGCTACTGAAACAGTTACAGCAGGAGAACCGTATTGCAACTACGGAGGAACAGATCGTCTTAGCCCGTTTTGTTGGCTGGGGCGGTCTTGCCAATGCCCTGACACCCGGAAAGGAAGGCTGGGAAAAGGAATATGATGAGATTTCAGAGCTGCTGACAGAGGAGGAAATGCAGTCGGCATCGGCTTCAACCCTGACCTCTTATTATACGGATCAGAAAGTCATAGAGTTTATCTATCAGGCACTTTACCAGTTTGGTTTCCGGTCAGGAAACATTCTGGATCCGGCACTGGGGACAGGCAACTTTTTCTCAGCCCTGCCGGAAAGTATGAACCAGTCAAGACTCTATGGAGTGGAACTGGAACCCATTGCTGGAGGAATTGCAAGGAAATTATATCCGCAGGCAGACATTCTTATCAAAGGGTATGAGGACACAGAGTTTTCCGACAGCTTCTTTGATGTGGTGGTGGGAAATGTGCCATTTCACAATATCAAAGTGAGTGACAGGCGGTATGACCGTTATAACTTCAAGATACACGATTATTTTCTGGCGAAAAGTCTGGATAAGGTAAGAAGCGGAGGCATCCTTGCAGTTATTACCACAAAATTCACCATGGATAAGGAGAATCAGTCTGTGCGGAAGTATATCGCACAGAGGGCGGAACTGATCGGTGCCATCCGTCTGCCGGAAAATGCTTTCAAACAGGTGGCAGGAACAGAAGTGACCACGGACATATTGTTTCTGAAAAAGCGGGAGCAGGAAATCATACCGGATGAAAGGAATACACCGTGGCTTTCCGTGGAAAAAGACGAGAACGGAATCCCCTACAACAGTTATTTCATAGATCACCCGGAGATGGTGCTGGGAACCATGGCACAGGAAACCGGTATGTATGGAAGCCATGATTTTGTAACATGCAAGCCATACCCGGATAAAACTTTAAGTGAACTGCTGGAGGAAGCAGTAGGCAGGCTCCATGGGCAGTATGAGGAACCGGCAAGTGAACTATCGGAGGACAAAGACACGGTTATCAAAGAGTGGCTTCCAGCAACGCCGGATGTGAAGAATTACAGTTATACCAAGGTGGGGGATGCTTTCTATTACCGGGAAGATTCCCGGATGTACCGTCAGGAGCTGACAGGGAAAAAGGCAGAGAGGGTAGACGGGATGCTCCACATCCGTGATGCCCTGCGGGAACTGATGGACTTCCAGCTTCACGGCGATCCTGAACTGGGGTGGGAATTGCCCACCATGGAGTATGAAAAGAGACTGAAAGAATTATTAGACCGTCTGAACCGGGAGTATGACAGTTATATAAAAAAATATGGGTATCTCAATTTGCAGGGGAATGTCATGGCATTTTCCAAGGATGCAGATTCTCCGCTTTTACGTTCCATTGAGGAAGAAGTAAAGGACGAGCATGGGAAAAAGGTAAAAGGCGAGTACAAAAAGACAGCAGTATTCCATAAGGCCACAATCCGTCCAAAGAGTATGCCAAAAACAGCAGACAATGTGGAGGAAGCCCTGCGCATTACCATGAATGCAAAAGGGAAGTTTGACCTTGATTATATGCAGTATCTGTACCGTAAGGACGGGCAGATATGTAGCAAGGAGGATATTCTGGAGGAACTGGGGGAACGTGTATATCAGGATCCGGCAAAGTGGCAGCAAGGAGATGCCACGTCCGGCTGGGTGCTTGCAGAGGAATATTTAAGCGGCTACGTAAAGGATAAACTGGCGCAGGCTGTCCTGGCGGAAGAGGAGTACCCGGAGTGGTTTGGGCGGAACGTGGAGGCACTAAAGAAGGTACAGCCGGAACCGTTAAAGCCGGAGGACATCAGTTTCGTGCTTGGCTCTACATGGATACCGGTGAAATATTATCAGGATTTTATGTATGAGAAGTTTGCAACGAGCAAGCATAACAGGGACAGCAATATCCATATTGAGTTTGCGGAATATACAGGAACCTATTTCATTACTGAAAAGAGGGCTGAGAGAGATTCCATTGCCGCAAATAAAACCTACGGGACAGAACGACTGAATGCCTACGAGATTATGGAATATACCCTGAACCTGAAAACGGTGGAAGTCCGTGACAGGCAGGAGTATGAGGATCCGGAGACTGGGGAAGAAAAGGTGCGGTATGTGCTGAACAAGCGGGAAACCCTGCTTGCAAGGGAGAAGCAGGCACAGATCAAAATGGAGTTTGAGTCATGGCTGTTTGCAGAACCGGAGAGAGGGGCTGCATTAACCCAGCTTTACAATGACCGCTTTAACAACATCCGTCCCAGAACCTACAACGGGGATGACCTGATGCTGCCGGATATGAATGATTCCATTACTCTGCGAAAACACCAGCGTGACACGGTAGCCATGGGTATTTACAGTGACGGGAATCTTCTGGTGGCGCATGAGGTAGGAGCCGGTAAGACCATGACAGCCTGTGCTATTGCCTATGAGAGAAAACGGCTGGGAGTATGTAACAAGCCGTTGATTGCAGTACCGAACCATACCTTAGAACAGTGGGCGACAGAGTTTATGCGGCTTTATCCTAATGCCAATATTTTAGTTGCAACGAACAAAGATTTTGAAAAGCCGCGCCGGAGACGGTTTGTAAGCCGTATCGCCACAGGGGATTATGACTGTATCATCATGGGACACAGTTCCTTTGAACTGATCGCTCTTTCAAGGGAGAGGCAGTTAGCCGCCATGCAGGAGGAGATTGATGAAATCACAAAGAAGATAGACGAAATGAAGATGCTTTCCGGGAAAACATGGTCCTTAAAACAGATGGAGATATTCAGGCATAATTTACAGGACCGTTTTGACAGGCTCTATAATGCAGGGAAGAAAGACGGAACGATTTCCTTTGAGGAACTGGGCGTGGATAACCTGTTTGTGGATGAGGCCCATGCATATAAGAATAATTACAGCTATACCAAGATGCAGAGAGTGGCGGGCGTGGGAGGACAGAGCAGCCAGCGTGCCATGGATATGCACATGAAATGCCAGTATATCAATGAAATCACGAATGAACATGGCGTGGTGTATCTCACCGGCACACCGGTATCTAATTCCATGTCGGAACTCTATGTTATGCAAAAGACCTTGCAGCCTTCCGAATTAAAGCGCAGGGGACTGCTTATGTTTGACTCCTGGGCAAGCACCTTCGGCAAGGTGGAATCATCGCTGGAAATCAAACCAGAAGGCTCCGGATACCAGATGAAAGCAAGATTTGCCAAGTTCCACAATCTGCCGGAACTGATGTCCATGCTGTTTTTAGTGGCAGACATCAAGACAGCGGATATGCTGGACCTGCCGGTTCCGAAACTAAAAACGGGAAAAATGCAGGTAGTAAAGACTGCCATCACGCCGGATCAGAAAGCCATCATGGAGGAACTGGTGGAAAGGGCAGAAGCAATCCGTAATAAGGAGGTAGACAGCAGTCAGGATAATTTCTTAAAGCTGACAAACGAGGCAAGGCTGCTTTCCGTGGATCCCCGTATTCTGGATGAAACGCTGGATAACGATCCTGACACCAAACTCAATGCCTGTGCCAGAGGTGTGGCAGAAATCTACCATGACACTGAGGAGCAGCATTCCACACAGCTCATTTTCTGCGATAAGGGAACACCGAAGGCGGACGGCAGATTTAACTTCTATCAGGCACTCAGACAGGAGATGGTGCGGCTTGGAGTGGAGGAAAAAGAGATAGCTTTCATACATGACGCCAATACGGACACAAAACGGGCAGAACTGCTGGAAAAGGTACGGAACGGAATTGTCCGTGTACTGCTGGGAAGCACGGAGAAGATGGGAACAGGATTGAATGTGCAGGATAAATTGATAGCATTGCACAATCTAGATGCACCATGGCGGCCGGCTGATCTGACGCAGCGTAACGGGCGCATCCTGCGGCAGGGAAATGAAAATGATGAGATATCTATCTTTAATTACATCACGGAGCAGACCTTTGATGCTTACCTTTGGCAGATACTGGAACAAAAGCAGCGGTATATCAGCCAGATCATGACTGGCCGGAGTGCGCTTAGGAGCTGTGAGGATGTGGACGAGGTAGTGCTTCAGTATGCCGAGTTCAAGGCTCTTGCTGTATCGGATCCTAAGATTAAGAGGAAAATGGAGGTGGATAATGAGGTCTATCGCCTGCAGACACTGAAATCGGCTTGGAAAAGTGAGCATACGGACTTGCAGAACAAGATTACGGTCTATTATCCTCAGGAAATTAAGAAATGTACAGAAAGGATAGAACATAGAAAAGCCGATGCAGAGCTGTATCAGAAAGAGGTGCCGCAGGAGTTTTCTATTACCTTAAATCACAGGCTGTTTGACGAGCGGACAAAGGCGGGTGAATATCTGAAGATGCAGATGGCAAATCTGGGGCATGAGGCAGGAGACACCGTATCAGCCGGGACCTACGCCGGTTTACAGGTAATGCTGAAAAGAGGAGCATTTCAGGATGTACTTCTCTGCCTGAAAGGGGAAGGCAGTTATCAGGTGGATGCCGGTGAATCTGCACTGGGAAATATCACAAGGCTTGAGAATCTTGCAGAGAAGATACCGCAGTATCTGAAAGATGAGGAGAGGAAATTGGGAGAACTGAAAGAACAGTTTGAAGCGGCGAAAGTGCAGGCGGAGCGCCCCTTTTCTGAGGAAGAAAAGCTGTCGGAGTTTCTGAAAGAACAGGTATCCCTTAATCTGGAACTGGAATTTGCGGATGCAGACGAGGAAGGAATGGAAAAAGCGGGAAAAAGCCATGGAAACAGTATCTACCGGAAACTGCGTAAGCTGGCACCGGAGTTATTTGAGGGTACATATACTTACATGAAATTCAAACAGGACGGCTTTGATGACCTTGTGCTTGAAACCATCGGAGAGAATGAGTACAGTATTGCACACTATTATACACAGAATGGGGACAGGATGCGTGATCCGGAGATTACGTTCATGCTGGACGATACGCAGCGTTGTATCTATGCCTTATCTTACACGCAGGATAACATGGGCATCTATTACGAAACCGGGGACAGAACCGAGAAGCAGATGGAGGATCTGATGGGATTTTTCGACCAATGGATGGCGAATATCAAGGAACAGGGATTTACCTTATATAAGGCATACGGAGAAGATGCGGAATACACGAAAGAAGAGGAACATACAGAAGAAATGGGATATACTGTCATCAGTGCAGATAATTTGAAGCAGATGAATAGATTTGATGGGGAAGATATGGAAAATGAGCGGTAGATGGAAAGGAGAAAAGCAGTTGCAGGTACAGCAGAGGGGCAGACCAATGCCCTTTACGGAAGAACAGATGCGGCAGATTTATAATACGAATATTATAGATTTTGCGGTAAGGAATGGTTTTGAGATTGAGAAAAGTGATAAGGCCACGGTTCATGTGAAGCACAACGGGGGATTGTACCTGTTCAAGCATGGCCGTGGCTATTATTCATTTACGGAAGAACGGGGCGGTGACATTGTTGAATTTGCAATGAATTATCTGGGACTGAAAAAGAGGGAGGCTATGGAACAGATACTGGGGTGCAGGGCTTATGAACGGACCGCCCATGTAGTTTCACCGCAGGAAAAGGCAGAAAGGGGAACGATGGTATTACCGCCCAGGGACACGGACGACCGCCGAGTATTTGCGTACCTGACAAAGACAAGAAAGATTGATCCGGAAATTGTGCAGACCATGATGAAACAGGCAAAAGTATATCAGTCAAGACAGGAAATAGGTGGCAAAGTGCGCCGGAATTGTGCGTTTGTCGGGTATGACAGCAAGGGGACACCAAGATACTGCGCCCTGCGTGGTCCCAGTGCAGGCAGCAGTTTCCGGCAGGATATGGAGAACTCGGATAAGACCTATGGTTTTCTCATGGAGGGAAAAAGCAACCGTGTCTATGAGTTTGAGGCACCTATTGATGCCATGAGCCATGCCACGCTTTATAAGCTGCGGGGATATGACTGGAGAAAGGACTACCGGATATCGGAAGGCTGCCTGTCAGACAGGGCACTGAAGCGGTTCTTAGAGGAGCATCCCAAGGTCAATGAAATCGTGTTCTGCTATGACAATGATGTGGATGGGAAACTTGCAGACGGTACACCTCACAATCACGGTCAGGTAAGGGCAGGAGAAGCGAAGAAGCATTATCAGTCATTAGGGTATAAGGTCGCCATACAGACACCCACAGAGAAAGATTTCAACAAAGTGTTGACTTCTCTTTATGAACAGCCTAGACAACAGCAGAGCATGACGGAAGACGAGGAAGATGAGGAGGGGCTGGGAAGGTGAAGAAAGACTGGAGGTAGAGAATGAGACCGGTATATGTATGCCAGTTGCCGGATGAGATGCAGAGAGAAATAAGGGGAATCTTAACCCGGCTTCTTTTGTATCAGTGCGGAACGGAAGAAAAAGCGGAAAAATATTTTGACATGAGTCTTGTAGATGCGGTGCAGCTTGGCATGGATTCCAAGATTGTTGACATTGACTGTGTAGCAGACTCTTTTAAGAATGGCAGCTATATTGACGGGGAGGTGCCGGAGAATATAAGAAAGGACGTGGAACGACTGGCAGAGATCATTCGTCTGCGGACAGAAATGGAAACAGACAGTCCGTTTCTTTATCATGCCAAGGAACAGATTGACGGGAGGGAATATTATGAGCTGGTAAATGTCCTCTGGAACCATGGAGAAGATGATTATGGCTTATGGCAGGTGCAGATCCCGGTCTATTTGGTGCGGAATATCCTAAACAGCCCACAGAGCTTTATAGGCGATGTGGATGAGATTATGGACGGCGTACCTGTGGAGCAGGAGCCGTCCGACAACACGCTGCATTTCCTGTTTCCAAGGGGCGGAAAGATAGCCTGCTGCAGTATGAAAATGGAGGAAAAGTTCTTTGAGGAATACAGCACCCATGGTACATCCGTGAGAGGGAGCAGGGCAGATATCCGGCAGGACTTGGCAGCATCCTTGGAAGTGGACGAGACTTTTCAAGAAGAAAGATAGCGGGAAAGGAGCGGTAAATGGAAAAAATAAGAACCTTTGAGTTAGACCGGTGGAGTGAGCCGGATGAACAGCATCGTGTAAGGCATATCGGAATGGCGGATGCAAAAGAGACATTTGAGAAGCTGGAGACCCATCTGAAAGAAAAGGGAATGCTTCCGGACGAGTATTTTCTTTACGATGTGGATATGAGGACGAAAGCAAGGGAGTTGCCGGACTTCAATTTTGCCATGTGTGTTCCTAATTTTGGCGGCAGTGAAGGGATTTATCTGGATATTGACCTGATTTACTGTGATGAAGATGGAAAGCAGAAAAGCCTGCGGTTTGCTACGGGAAAGACTTTGCAGGAAGGAGCAGATGCGTTCTTTTGGATGTCCCGGATTGCTGCAGAATGTTCCCTTATGCTGAATGGGCGTGGGCGTACCTATGAGAAGCACAATGTGGAGCTTGTGCTGAAGCCGGAAGAAGCGGAAGCGGTGGAGTATTTTGCTAAGCTGCTGCGGGATAGGGCGTCTGAAGAAGCCGAGGCAGAGGACGAGGGCATGGAGCCGTAAGATACTGTTTTTCCGCTTTTTAGGAAAAAGGCTGCTCTGCGGCCGGGTGTGCCTGTGGCACACCCGCCTTGACACCAAGCTGAGCTTGTTGGTTAAGGCGGGAATAGGCGGGTTCCACACCGCCGGAAAACAGCTTGCAGGCAAAGCCTGCAACGGGGTTATCTCATATTGTGTGGGGTTCCTGTCAGAACCCTTGCAGGAAGAACCGTAAATGGGAGGTGGAAGTATCAAAAAGCCGACACAGAAGCGTTCTATCAATTTTACAACGGAGACTTTGGAAACGTTGGATAAGTTGGCAGCCAAAAACCATACCACGACATCGGAATTGGTGCGGGGATATGTGGAGAAAGGGCTTTCCATAGAGGGAAGCCGTGAGGATATAGATTTTATTGCCCGCATCATCCGGCAGGAGATTACAGCAGTATATCATGTGGACGAGATCAAGGCGATTGCAGACCATGACACGGATCGTCTTGCAAAGATGCTGATGAAGATAGGAAAAATCAATGGAGCAATCTTCTTTCTTCTCATTAAGGTTCTGATGAACCTTGCCAATGAGGGGAGTGAGGACGATTTCGACCAGATGCTTTCCGAAGCGGTCAAGCTGGGCGTGGATTATATGCAAAAAAAAGATTTCCAAATCAACAGTTTCCTACAGGATACATCGAATCTGTGGGAACTGGCTGAAAAATTATAGAAAAAGGAGAATGAACCATGACGTATGAAAAATTTATGGAACAGGTAAAGGAGCAGATTATGTCTTTTTTGCCGGAAGAATACGCAAATGCAGATGTGACAATTCAGGAGGTTAGTAAAAATAATAATCAGAAATTTCATGCAATATGTATTAAACGTCCAGAGGACAGAATTGTTCCCAATGTTTATCTTGAAGATTATTATCGGACATATGAGGATGATGGGAATATGGAAAATATTTTGACCGCTATTGCCCGGATATACAAAAAAAACATGGAAAACAATGAAAATTTGCTTCCGTTTGAGGTAAAGGACTACGAGAGTGTGAAAAACAGATTGTATGTGGTGGCATTGAATAGAAACAATAATCAGGATTATTTGAGAGATGCTGTACGCAGAGATATCGCTGAAACAGATATTACATCCGTTGTGCGTGTTTTATGCACAAACAATCAGGAAAAGGGAATGTCGAGTTTCATGGTTAAGTCAGGTATGCTGGAAATGTGGGGAATCTCAAGAGAAGAAATATATGAGCAGGCACTAAAAAATACGGAAAGAATTTTTAAGCCGGACATGAGGAACATTAAAGAGATTTTGCTTTCTGGTTGTATGGGAACACTTTCGGAAGAAGAACAGGAGGGATTTCGTAGCTTTCTTAATCTGGATATACCAGAGCAGGATCAAAGGGCAGAAAAAAGCAAGGAAATCTTACCCTATGAACAGTATGTCCTTACAAATATAGCCCAAATTAATGGTGCAACAGCCATACTTTATCCAAATTTGTTACAGGAAATCGGGGAAGCAACACAAAGTAATTTTTTCATTCTTCCCAGCAGTATCCATGAAGTTATCCTGATGAAGGATAATGGAGATATGAATGCGGAGGAACTTCAACGCATGGTAATGGAAATAAATAGAACACAGGTTGCACCTGAGGAAGTGCTGTCTGATGAGGTGTACAGTTATGATTACAGACAACAAAAGCTGACTATGGCAACCAGTCCCATACAGACCAAGGAACTTCTAGATCAAATAACAGGAATGTGTGATCATGATGATTTCATGGAAGAAGAACAGGAAGCGGATTTATGTATGGGAGAGTAGTTATTAAGTGATTATTGGGAGGAGGGCAAAAGTGAATCAGGCACAAAGATATGAGCATCTTGTAGGGCTGACCGAAGGGAAGAAACTGGATTCTGACTATCGGGCAGCCTTTTACATTTTATCCAGTGTACCGGAGCTTTTTGAGGTCGCAAAAAAATGTGTGGATCCATATGGTATTTCCTTTGACAAAATCAAAAGATCATGTAAAGGAAATCTGGAGGAGTATCAGAGCCAGCTTTTGTCTATGGCACATAACCTTTTCTCATGGAACAGCAGGACGACCGCCACGCCCCATGAACTGTCCCGTCTTACCTATCCGTGGATGGAGATTGCCTGCAACGCTATCTTCATATCCAGCGGAGAGGTTTCTGTGCTGATACAGGAGAATGAAAGTGGGGAGCCAAATCTGGTTTTGGATGCAACACCTTATGAGAAAACAAAGAGGATATACAAAGGATTGCAAAGAATGGGAGAGCGGCTGGCGGACCAAATGGAAGAAGCAGATGCAGAGGAAAGGGAAGGAGAGGAAGATTGGGAACGGTAGAAAAGCAGTGAAAACGGTATCAAATATATTATAGTACGAAAAGAAGCCGCCATAAATGACGGCTTCACGGTTACAAAATTACCAGGATTGCTCCTGCGTTTACATCATCATACTAGCACAAAGCAGCAGTGATGTCAAACATTTTGTAGCAGTAATAAAGTATGCAGAAAAAGCCTAAATGATACCGCAGGAAACCAGTTTTTCACGGATTTCCTTTAATACGGCAGGCTTTACATCGCCAAACTTCTCGAAGTGGACTCTGGAAAGGCTGACCTGTGTAATCCTTGTTACATTTGCCCAGCGTGGCATTTCGGGAAAACCGTAGACCTTATCAACCATTATATTGTAGTCCATGCTTTTGGGCATCTGGGAAGATAAAGGAATAACGATAAGGGAATCCTTTAAATTTTTCAGTATGATTGCCGGATGTCTGCCGCCAAATTCCGTGCCGATGTTATAACCGAAATCTACCCAGATGACAGCTTTCCGAATCAGTACAAGAGAGCGCATAATCAGTTCAATATCCGTTTCCGGCACGATACTTTTTTTGACAGCAATAACATATTTATCGGTAGCTTTGTCGTACTGATAGTATTTTGACACTACTGCCTGTTTATCGCTGTGCAGCCACTTAAATGCAGATGGCTTGATGACATTGGGCAGGGCGGAGGAGGGTATTTGAAAGGCTTTTTCATTCAGAATCAGATTTGTTTTTAAGGAAGTCCATTTATAGTATTCGTTGGCAAGTTTGACGTTTTCCGGTTCTTCCGGATTAATCTTCTGAAAATGATTTTGTAACGAGGAAGCCATTTCATCAAAGGAATGGTGCGTATCTTCTAATGTTGCTGTATGTTTCAAGGCAATTCTCCTTTGCAGATTTGTATTCCTGATTTTAGCAGATAATGTGACAGAGTACAACAAAATAATACGGAGAAAGGTAGCAGAAAGGTAGAAAATAATGTCAATCTTAGTGTATAAGCAGCGTTTCCGGCATCCGAACAAAAAGGACACACCAGGAGCAAACTATGCACATGTCCGGTATATTGCAACCAGACCAAGGGTTTTGAAGAATGAAAATATGAATCATGGGCTTTTCGGAAAACTGGAGCCGGGTGCTGTTACGGAATTTGGGGACTGGAAGGACGTGGCGAAGTTATCTTATGCCAATTCTAAAAAGGGAATCGTCATGTACCGCAGCGTGGTGTCCTTTGCAGAAGATACAGCAAAAGAGCTTCTTCTAAAGGATCAGAAAAGCTGGCAGAGATATATGGAAAACCACATAATGACGATTGCAGGAAAAAATGGCATCAAACGGGAAAACCTGCAATGGGCGGCTGCAGTGCATGGGGAAAAGAGCCACCCTCATATTCATGTGGTGTTCTGGGACAAGTCTGTAAGAGTGAAGAATCCGTTTACACCGCCGCAGATACCCAATGCCATCCGAAAGCAGATGATAAAGGACACTTTTGCGGAAAAGATACTTGCCTTTGCAAAAGAGAAAGATCTTGCAGTACAGGAAATGCGCCGGATAACGGATGAACTGGTGGAGGAATTTGAAGAAGAACTGCGGTGTAAAAGCCCCGGCAGATTTCAGGCAGCGGAAAAATGGTTTGAGGAAGAACTGGAACAGGGAGTCTCTTTTGACAAAAAGATACTATCGGAACTTTCAGAGAGGCTCTTTGCACTTCGGACTATGATACCGGAACACGGAAGGATTGCTTATGGGTTTTTACCACCGGAGAGCAGGGAAAAGACGGACGAATTGGTACAATTCCTGCTTTTGGAAATACCGGAGATCAGGAAGTGCTTTGAACGGTATGTAGATGCCAAGTGCAGCATGGCGGGACTGTATGCTGCGGATGAGGAATGGCTTTTACAGCAAAAGAAGAAGTTTGAAAAGGAAGCGGAGAAGATACTGGCAAACCGGGTATTATCCGGTGTTAAGGCGATATGCAGGCTGGAAAAGGAGAAACGAGGAGAGGCATACTTAAAGAGCCACAAAGAATATCTGGCATCCAGAATGATTATGGAGGCTCTTGATATGCTGGCGCAGGCGGCTTGGAAACAGGAAGAAGATTTCCTTGACGGACAGGGGATGTCGGGAGAGCTGTCGAAGGAGGCGAAAAAAGAATTATTCCTAAGAAATCAGGATAAAGGATATGAACATTAAAATGATGAATGAAATTAAGAGTCAGGGGCATCCGTGCAGCGGATGTCCCTATGTTTTTACTAGGGGTGGCACAGACTGCATCATGGGTGCTGTTCCGGGGGACTGTGCATGGTATTTTTACAAGCGGCTGATGGGACATACGGACGCAGCCATTCCTTCTGAAGAAATCAGAAAACAGTACAGGGAATATGTAAAAAGACAATCCAAGGCAGAAGAAAAGCTGGAAAGAGGGATTGATATGCTTCTTGAAGTCGCAGAACTGAAATATGGCAGGCAGTACGCACAGTCTCTGAAAAAGAAGATGAGAGGAGGTACAGATTGAAACTAAAGGATGTTCTGCTTATTACAAATAATAATAAGGGTACGGAATATAAGTATCTTTCAAGCATGGAGGACTATATGGCAATCCTGCTCCGGGCATTTGAGGGTTCGGAAACAGAACTGGCTCATGCGGTGCAGGAGCTGTGTCAGACAAAGGAGAACAGCCAGTATGCAGAAGTATATCTGGCGGCAAATAAAACCTTTCATGCCAGATTTTGCAGTGATGAATGGGAACTTAAGGATTTCCTTGGGGGAAACCATAAAATGACAGAGGAAGAGGTCAGTTTTGACAAAGACCGCTGTACAAAAGAATGTCTGGATGTACTGACGGCCTACAACATGGACCATGAAGGTCATCCGCTGATCGGTAAGCTGCATTATGAAAAAATGGAATATGATTTCAGGCAGGGCGAGGTACTGCATAACCTGAACGGAAGTGATTACAGTGTGCTTATGGTGCTGAATCAAAATGACCTGTTTCTGATGGCGTTAAAAAGCGGGCAGTTTCTGATTGCGGAAGGGACGCGAGCATACGCAAGGTACCCGAAAGAGGAAATTTATCCGGAAGACAGCATTGTCAGGGGAATCGAGTGGGACAGGGGAATTTATTTGGGAAATGACCTGTCAGAGATTTCTATAGACAGTATTCAGAAAGAATATGCTGCAGGTCACGAGGCAGGATGGGATGAAAACAGCATGGACGAAGAACAGGAATGCTGACAGTGTGAGAAGTTTTGCATACAGGAAAGGGAAATTTATGAAATCAAAAGTAGAATTTTACAAAGCATTTTTTGAGGAACTGGAGAAAAAGGGCTTCGGGGTGGCGCAGCCTTCTTCCCCGGACTATGTGGTGGATATCCAGTTTAAGGGAAAGACTATTGCATTTTACACGAAAGCAGACATGATTGAAAAGAATCCCTTTGTAGAGGTGCCGGAAAAGCAGATGGAGAGGCTCTGGAGTATGGCAAGGGCGACCGCCAGTTTATGCGGTATCTGCTCCGACCAGCCTTATGAGGAGGAAAAGGCTGAGAAACTGAAAAACGGTGTGATGAAGCTGAATGAGCATAACGGAGTTATTTTAGCCTGTAAGAAGCATCCGCTGTTTGACTATGTGCTTTCGACCTACAAACAGGATGCGCAGAATGACAACAGACCTATTCAGAGGCAGTATTTTTACAACAGGGAGGAAGCATTTGAGAGCTTTGCTACACGGAGCGGTCTTGTGGATGAAAGAAAACTGTTTACGGAAACGCAGTTGCAGCTCATCCATGCAGGGCTTGTAAAATTAAGGACCATGGACGAGGAACTTTCCGAGGAAGATATGAAAACAGTCGGGGAACTGGTAAACCGGGTGGAGGAGATTGTGCCGGAACTGCACCGGGAGGAACGGAAGTTTGACGTTTCAAGACTTCTGGATGCCCTTTCCATGGGTAACGGCATGGAACGCTAGGAAGGAGGAAGCTGATGCAGCCACAGGGAGACAGCATCTGGGGCAACATCAATCTTTGCATTGAGATTGCCCTGAACATTTATTACTTATGCGGAGAGAAAGGCGAGGGAATTGTGATCCCAAAGGAACAGGCAGAGAAGGATTTTTCCCCTGAAACAGTTGCGGCGGGAAAGGAGTCGGACGGGTATCTTTACTATCCCAAAGGGGAGGCAATGGAAATGTTCCGGCAGGAAATGCTGCAGAAGCGGCTGGTTATGATAAAAAAGATGGAACTTGCGGCCACCGAACAGATGGAGGCAGTCAGAAAAGGCGGGCAGGAGGCAGCTTTAGCACGTTTTCAGGATATAGAGCCGCCGGGGGACAGGGAAGAAAATAAAAAGCGAATCTGGAACGGAATCTACATACTGAACGGAGAAGAACCGCAGATTGCCGTCCATGAGAGGATTGCAGAGGCTTTTTTAACACCCTATGCCTGTGAGTTTGGCAGGCGGGAAAATGGATATTTCTATTATACCCTGCAAAGTGCGGCACTTCCCCTGTATGAGTTAAAAGGTGTGGTCCCGGAATGTCAGGAAATAATCGTTTCCGAGGAAAGCCTGTATGCCACTATCTGTACCCATTATCCGGCATACAGGGAGAGGTACAATGCTCTAGTGGCACAGGAGCAACAGATTCCACAGATAGACGCGCCGGCAAACCTGTTTTTGCAGGAGCAGCTTGACAGAGGGCAGACAGAAGCGGAGAAGGAAACTGTATATGAGGAAGCATTTGCAGAGGAGGAAGCGGATGAGGACGAATATGGAGAACAGGTGGATTATGGATTTGGCGCATGAAAGGGGCAGGGATGAAACTTGTCTATATCGCAAGTCCCCTTCGGGGGGAAAATCCTTCGGGGAAGGATTATAAAAAGAACATAGAGCAGGCAGCAAAATATTGTGAGAATGCCTGCTCCCTTGGGGTGCTTGCCTTTGCACCTCATCTGTATTTTACACAGTTTTACAATGATACCATACCGGAGCAGCGGGAAAAGGGATTGGAAATGGGGCTTGCCATGCTGGAGAAATGTGAGGAACTGTGGGTAATGGGGACACATATCAGTCAGGGTATGAGGGGTGAGATTGCCCATGCAAAAAGCCTTGGTATTCCTATTTATAATGTAGAAATGCCGGATGACATTATGTATTATCCGGTCAGCGCGGACAATCATGCACTGTTGGGGCAGCATTCCTGCATGCCGGACAGCCGGGATAAGGACTATATGGGAAAAATTCTGGTAATGAATTATGAAGCCCTAAAACCGGAATACCGGAGCAGACCATATCAGCTATGGCTTGCCACCGGCGGCTTTGGGTGCAGCCCTACAGCCAGGGGCAGGAGGGTTTTTGCCACCAGTCTTTATGACGGGGAGCAGAGCAGCTTTTACCGGCAGGACTTTACAGGGATTATAAAGCCGGAAGTCTGGGAAGAAGTACAGAGTCAGTATGATTTTCAAATAACCACTCAGGAAGTACATAAGGACAGTGAAACGCCGCAGGAAGGAATGGAACCATAAAAAAGAAAGAGAAAATCATTTTAGGGAGCATCTTAGTGGGAGCAGGAACACTGTTTAACCTGTTTTTTACGGCAGCCCTGCACCGGGTATTGTCGGGACAGATGAAAACCTTTGCAATGGTGCCTGTATGGGAATGTCTGGCAGGGCTTTTCACCGAGCAGAAGCAGGGGATGCTGTTTTTATCCTTTGAGTGCTTCGTGCTGCTCTGTACCGTACTGTTCTTTACGCAGAACAGCAGATCTTATCAGTCCGACCTTATGAAAGTGACGGATGAAATCGAGATACCCGTACCGGTGGGGCAGTTCCAGCATGGTTCTTCCAGATGGATGAGGGAAGAGGAAAAGGACAGAGTGTTTGAGGTATGTACCATAAGCCCCGCAAATCCGGTCATAAAAGAACTGATCGACACAGGATATGAGGGGCTTGACTTTTTAAAGGATAGTGAAAAGGTGGATACCAAAGCTGCAGGAGAGCCGGAGGACAGAGAGCTTTCCGGCAGCTTTGTTCCAATAGATGAGGAAGCAGAAAAAGAAGCAGATGCGGGAAAGGAGAATGAGGAGACAAAAATAGAGGAAACGGATGAGGGCTACGAGACAGTAGAGTATGCCTACGAAAAAAAGGAGCCGGAGCAGGAAAAAAATGTGCCTGCCTGCGAGGAAAAAGGGAAAGGAGACGGACAGGATCCCTACCGTATTCTGAAAGAAGGCGGCATCGTGATAGGTATGACGAAGTGCGGGCAAAAGGAGAAGATACATTATATCGCAGACGATACCCACACGCTTACCATAGGTGCAACCCGTTCCGGCAAGACGAGGACGCTGGTGCTGCAGTCCATTTGTCTGATGGCACTGGCGGGCGAGAGCCTTGTTATCAGCGATCCCAAGGCAGAACTGTATCAGTACGCCGCACCGTTTTTGGAGAAACTCAGGTTTGATGTCATCTGCCTTGACTTCAAGAATCCGGAAAAGAGCAGCCGTTACAACCTGCTCCAGCCCATCATTGATGCGGTGAACCGGGGAGAGATGGATAAGGCAGAGATGTACGCATGGGACATCACAAATATTCTTGTAGGCGATAATACCAGCAATGAGAAGATATGGGAAAACGGCGAGAAGTCCACGATTGCGGCGGCAATCCTCTGCGTGGTGGTGGATAATGCCAAGCGTCCGGAATACCAGAACCTTACCAATGTGTACTGGTTCGTGGCGGAAATGTGCAAGGCGGTGGGCAACAAGACACCTATGCAAGAGTATGTAAAGAAGTTAAGACTGGGGCATCCGGCAAGGGCGCTTCTGTCAATCTCTGATGTAGCACCCAGCAGGACAAAGGGAAGTTTTTACACTTCGGCACTGACGACTTTAAGGCTGTTTACTTCAAGGGCGGTCTACTCCATTACCCATAAGAGCGATTATGACATAGCAGACATCGGAAAAAAGAAGCAGGCACTGTTCTTTATCCTGCCGGACGAAAAGACCACTTATTATCCCATTGCAAGCCTTATGGTGTCGCAGCTCTATGAACTGCTGGTACACCAGTCGGATGAAAGGGGCGGCCGGCTCATAAACCGGGTAAACTTTGTCTTGGAGGAATTTGGAAACTTTACCAAAATCAATGACCTGACGAACAAACTGACCGTAGCGGGTGGTCGTGGTATGCGGTTCCATTTCTTTTTGCAGAGCTTTGAACAGCTTACGGAGAAATACAACAAGGAAACAGCCGCCATTGTCAAGTCAAACTGTCAGAGCTGGATTTATTTGCAGGCAGACGATAAGGAAACCCTGTCTGAAATCTGCGATAAGCTGGGGAAATACACTTGTTCCGGCTATCAGCTATCCAGTCAGCATGGGCGGTATGTCAATCCATCTTCCAGCAGCACTGTAAGTTTGGTAGCAAGGGATCTTTTGACAACGGACGAGATACGGAGAGTATCAAGACCTTATCAGATCGTGGTATCACGTTCACACCCGGCAATGATGGTGTCACCAGATCTGTCACAGTGGTATTTTAACCAAATGCTGGGACTTGGAGACAAGGAGCATAACCGCAGGGTAAGGGAAGAACGGGAGCGTAGGCGTCCGGTACTCACCGACGTAAAGGAAGATATACCTTTATGGAATATCTGGGTTTATTACATGAAAGATCTTCAGATGAAGGAAGAAAAGCAGAAACAGCAGGGTCTTCCGGTACAGGCAGGATCCCTGTTTTCAGAGAAATTCATGCGGAGAGGAGGAAAGCTGACGGGAAATGAAGAAGATGAATAAATGGTTACAAAGATGTAAGGCGGCAGGAAAGACATTTCTTGCCGCTTTTGCCGTGTTTTTGCTGAACACGCAGACTGCTTATGCAAGCGGCATCAGTGAGAGCAAGCTGGCAAAAGGAACAGAAAAGCTGATCGGGGATGCCACAACCTGGCTCATGGTGCTGGCACCGGTCGTTGCAGGACTTCTGATTATTTATTTCTGCATCAGGAGAAGTGCGGCGGACGAGATGGATCAGAAGAAGTGGAACAACCGTATCGTGGTTGCCATCGTGTCCTGCATCGGGGCAGTAATCGGAAGTGCAACCTTAAATATCATTATTGGTTATTACCAGTAATGCAGACAACCTAAAAAATAAATTTAAAATTCGGAGGAATGAACACTATGAGAAAAATCAATGACACTATGAACAGACTGGCGGTAGCAGCTTATGTAGAGGGTGGACGTATGAGAAAGAAGCTGGCTGACGTTCTTACCAGAAAAGAAGGAGAAGGTTTCGTAGATACCGCTCTGAAAATCCTGATTTCTGTTGTAGTAGGCGCGTTGCTGCTGGCAGGGCTCTATGCACTGTTCAAGGACACCATCCTTCCTACCCTGACGCAGAGAATCCAGAACCTCTTTAATTATCAGGGGTAATGATCGTACAGGAAAAAAACATAACGTTCAATGAGAACTGCCTGCCGGGAAACTGGCAGGCAAATTTTATGTATATGGAGGAAAAAGATTGAAAGTAACCGCAAAAATTACAAAGAGTTTTACCGATGCAGGTAAGTTAAAAGCATTTGCCACCGTATGTCTGGCAGATGCTTTTTTGGTAACAGGAGTCCGGGTTGTGGCGTGTGAGAAGGGAATCACCGTATTTATGCCCAGTATGAAGGATAAAGAGGATGAATACAGAGATGTATGCTTTCCGATTAAACCGGAGCTTCGCAGTCAAATCAACACAGCAGTGTTAAATGCCTATGATGCCTGCCTGAAAGAGAATGAACCGGATGGGGAATAACAGGCAGATAATTTGCACCACAAGGGAGGTGAATCGGATTGGAGATTATACTGGTGCTTCTTATCGTGGCAGTCCTGAATGGAGCAGTTGCTTATATTGATGAAATGCTGCAGGAGTTAGTCCCTATGACACTTTATGCCGACCGGTATATGCTGGCGGCAAACGGTGGGAGCATGGTAGATGTACTGTTTGATATCCTGCTTGGGTTTGGCGTATCCCTGATTATCCTGAAATTCCTGAAAAAAGGGTTTGAATGTTATGTCATGTGGACGGACGGGGATCCGGACACAGAGCCAGCCGGTCTTGTCATCCGGTTTATGCAGGCGGTGGCTGTGGCGGTCTGCTTTCCCATCGTCTACGGATGGATAGCAGAAATCACACAGGGACTGGTTGATGACCTGATGGCAGCGATAGGAGCAGCCACCGATTATGACTGGCAGGCGTGGGTAAACGGCATCTCATCCTTGGGACTGACAACAGCAATCTTTGGATTAATCTTTGTTGTCTGCTATTTTATCCTGTATTTCCAGTTCCTGATGAGGGGATTGGAAATCATGATCCTGCGGATTGGGATGCCTATGGCGTGTGTGGGGCTTCTGGATAACGATAAGGGTGTATTTAAGACTTATATCAACAAGTTTTTTCAGAGTACTCTTGCAGTGGTTATTCAGATATGCCTTTGCAAGCTGGGCGTAGGAATGATGTTAAATATTGGCATCAACATGAATGTATTTTGGGGGATGGCGTGTATGGTGCTTGCTATTAAGACACCATCCTTTCTGCGTGAATTTCTTGTGCCTGCAGGCGGTAGTGGAAGCGGAGTCATCAACAATGTTTACCATTCCGTGCGGTTAGTGGGAATGGTAAAGGGTATGGCAAAGTAAATGGCGTTAGTTTGAAAGGATGGAATGGTTTGAAATTAGATGATATTTCCATAGCCATAATCAGCCTGATTCGGGCGGGAGCGGTATTCCGTTTTGTCTATTGCATGGTGCGTTTGCAAGGAGCGGAGGAAGAACAGGCGCAGTACCGGAAAAGGGCAAAGAATACGGTACTGTTCTATATCGTTGCAGAGAGCATCTGGCAGATAAAGGACATTGTTATGTACTATTATGGGTAATGAGAAGTCCCAGACTGAGGGACCGGAAAGGAGGAACTACGGAAGAACAGAAGTGGGAGCTGTATATCCCCAGCGGGGTAAAAGCGGAAAATGAATTATTCAATGGTTTTGGACGGAGGGAGCTTTTGCAGAGTATTGCAGGCTCCCTCTTTGGCGGTGCAGTAGCCGCCATAATTTGGCTGTGTTCTAATAACGTGGCATTTACCGTGGTTGCGGCTTTGACAGGTATCTTTGGGAGCGTGATGATGTGTACCAAAGACCAGAACAATCAGAGCGTAGTCGATCAGGTGGGCAATATGATACGTTTTGCAAGGAGCCAGCAGATCTATCCCTATCGCGCTTTGAGCGAATGGGGCACATGATGAAAAGAATCAAGTCTACCAATCAAATTTTAGGATGCTATTCTACCGGACAAGCAAAAGGAATTGTGAATACCTCTCAAACCTAAACAGGAGGTCTGTTTGGAATTTTTAGATTTATTTAGTGGAATAGGCGGCTTTAGAAGAGGATTGGAACGAAGCGGACATAGATGTATCGGTCACGTAGAAATCGACAAGTATGCGAACATCAGTTATATGGCAATGTATGGACTTTCCTACTGCAAGTACGGAAAATGCAGGGAAGGAAACTGTTGCCGGATATGCAGTAAGGAGGTAAGTGAACACTGTGACGGAAGTAAATGCACGGGCGAGTGGTTCGCCAAAGATATTAAGCAGCTCACAGCAGGAGAGATTCCAAGAGCTGAAATCTGGACTTTTGGTTTTCCTTGCACAGACATTTCACTGTCAGGAAAGCGGGCAGGTCTTGCCGGAGAACGAAGTGGACTATTTTTTACAGTCGCTGGTCTGCTCAAAAGCACGCCTACCAAAGATAAACCCCGCTTCCTTATCGTTGAGAACGTTAAGCATCTGTTGTCGAGCGAGAGAGGCGGGGATTTTACCGCCGTTCTGTTTAACTTATGGGAAGCAGGGTATGACCTTGAATGGCAGTGTGTCAACAGTAAGGATTTCGGAGTCCCCCAGCACAGGGAACGAGTGTACCTTGTTGGATATCTTGGAGGAATCCGTGGACGAAAAGTATTTCCTGTCAGCGGAGCAAACACAGCGGTTGTTAAAAAAGTTATAGGAGGCTATCAGGGAGAGCGTGTCTATGATGCGGACGGGCTTTCCATTACCCTGACAGCGGACGGCGGCGGTGCCGGAGGAAAGACTGGGCTGTATCTGTGCGGAACCAAGAAGCCGGAAGAATGGATGGAGTGCTTGAAAGAGAACGGGAATGAGGAATGCGGGGCAAAGAACTATGCCGGTTTCCTCACACAGAAGAAAGAGCCGGATATGACAAAGATTTCACGGTGTTTGGTGTCTCATTATAACGCAGGGATAACGAGGTTTGGGGAAAGCTCCGGTGTGCTGCATTGTAAAGCCTGTGACGGAAAGTGCATGCAGGCGAGGGCGGCTTTAACGCCGGAGCGGGAGAACAAGCGGCAGAATGGACGGAGGTTTAAGGATATTGGAGAGCCGGGCTTTACCCTGACAGCGGTTGACCGCCATGGTGTGATGATGCTGCAGTGTCCTTATTACAACGGAATGCCTATCAGGGAAGCAACCAAGCAGGGATATGTGATTGCAAGGCACGGGGATGGAATCAACCTGTCCTACCCTAACAGTACGGTAAGCAGGGGCCGGGTGGGAAAGCAGTGTTCTCAGACACTTTTGACAGAGGGCAACATGGGAGTGGTTGTGTACTGCCGCATCCGCAGGCTCACACCGAAAGAGTGTTTCCGGTTACAGGCATTTGAAGACTTTCTGTTCGACCGTGCAAAGGCGGCAGGAGTCAGTGATGCACAGCTCTATAAGCAGGCGGGAAATTCCGTGACGGTCAATATCGTCTATGAGATAGGACTGCGGCTTGCGGAAATGGAGGCGGGCATCCTTGAAGTTTAACATTCTGTATGTGGATCCTCCTTGGGCTTATAAGGTTTACAGTAAGAAAGGACAGGGACGCTCCGCCGAAAATCACTATCGTACTATGAATGTTGAGGACATCTATGGGCTGGATATCCAGTCCATAGCGGCGGATG
Organism: Roseburia sp. AF20-18LB; assembly: GCF_003461185.1. Taxonomy (NCBI): domain Bacteria; kingdom Bacillati; phylum Bacillota; class Clostridia; order Lachnospirales; family Lachnospiraceae; genus Roseburia; species Roseburia sp. AF20-18LB. The sequence goes on along the minus strand of NZ_QTWP01000002.1, from coordinate 15,950 downwards.
ACTGCATTCTGTTTCTATGGGTGACATTCCCCTGTCTGGAACAGGGATTAGAAACAATCCGAAGATGGGGATTTACTTATAAGACACTTGGATTCTGCTGGGTAAAGCGGTGCAGGAAGCAACAGGAAAAATGGTTCTGGGGACTTGGCTTCTGGACGAGGGCAAACCCGGAGCTGTGCCTGATAGCTACAAAAGGACAGCCGAAACGAGTGTCAAAGGCAGTACACTGCATCGTAGATACACCGGTGGAGGAACACAGCAAAAAACCGGATATTGTCAGGGAGAAAATCGTAGAGCTGGCGGGTGATCTGCCAAGGGCAGAACTGTTTGCAAGAAACGAATATCCCGGATGGGTATGTGTGGGAAATGAGATTGATGGAATGGATATCAGAGACAGCCTGCGGATGCTGAAAGAAAGGTAAGGAAGGAGAATGTTTTGATATGGTTTCTTGAATCACATAGTTTTCTGGTGGCAGTATCAGCAAGTTTCCTTTTTGGAATTTTGCTGGATATGCTGCTGAAAAAACTGACCGGCTCTGAAAAAATCGGATATGTGGCGGTTACAGCTGCGGTTGTCACCGCCGTATTTATCGGAGCTTATGGAACGACTTTACACGCACTTGCCTGTATTTTAACGGGGCAGGTACTTTTATTTGCGGCAGAGTATGATTGTGCAACCCATACCGTGCCGGACTATGTACCGGTCCTTATCTTGATGGCCGGATTACTGGAGGTAGAATTTGCCCCGGCACTTCTGGGGCTTGTTCTTGTGCCGCTGCCCTTTGTGGTGGCGGCTCTGATGAAAGAAGGAAGCATTGGCGGCGGGGACATCAAACTGATGGGAGCCTGCGGCTTTGTGCTGGGCGTAAAGCGGGGCTATATCGCGCTGATGCTGGGGCTGTTTCTGGCAGTCCTGTTCCAGACGGCGTATGCAAAGAAAGAGGACAAAGGCTTTGCAATGGCACCGTATCTGGCGTTGGGATGCCTGCTTGCCATGCTGCCTGCATAAGAAATTTTGATAAAAATGGAGGAAAGAAAAGTGAAAAATTTATTGAAGAACCGTATTGTGATTGGACTGATTTGTATCATCCTTTCGCTGATTATCTGCTTCGGGCTTACCCCGATGTTCAACAATGCACTGAAATCGAAGGTATCCCTGGTCCGCGTGAATACGGAGATCCACAAGGGCGACCAGATTACGGAGAAGATGATTACTACCGTGGAAGTAGGCGGCTATAACCTGCCCGACAACGTGGTATACAGGGCAGAGGATGTGGTTGGCAAATACGCCAACACCGACCTTTACAAAGGGGATTATATTCTGGAGAGCAAGCTGTCAGATACCCCTATGTTAAAGAATGCCTATCTTGGCAAATTAAATGGGGAGAACCGGGCAATCTCAGTCAGTATTAAATCCCTTGCAGCCGGTCTGTCCGGGAAACTGGAGGCCGGTGATATTGTAACCTTAATTGCTTCGGATGTGGGAGAAAAGCGGAAAACACTGGTACTACCTGAGCTTCAGTATGTGGAGATCATTGCAACTACAGCAAGCAGCGGAACGGACAATGATGTGCAGGCTGATGTGGAGGGCGGAGAGGAACAGGAACTGGCATCCACCATTACCGTGCTTGCAACGCCGGAGCAGGCAAGGCTTCTTGCAGAACTGGAACAGACCGGAAAACTTCATGCGGCCTTGGTATTCCGTGGGGACAGCACACAGGCCGAAAAGTTTTTGGATGAACAGCAGAAAGTCTTAGAAGAACTGTATACGGAAGAATTGGAAGGGGAAGCGGAAACAGCAGAAGCAGACGCGGAGGAGGAAAAGGAAGAACCTATTGTGGATGATGTAGAAGTGAATGCAGGAGGACAGTAGGATGGAACATGGAAATATGCTTGCTATTGTAGGAAGCCCCGGTAGCGGCAAGACCACTCTTGCGGTAAAGCTGGCGGCAGAAATAGCGAAGAAAAAGAAAAATGTGGTTGTGGTATGCAGTGACCCATTTGTGCCTTCTGTGCCGTTCCTGCTTCCTATGGATACGGAGCAGGAGGTTTCATTGGGTGCGCTTCTGACGGCTCCGTCATTGACACAAAACAAGATACTGGAAGCCTGTGTGCCTGTCACTGCAAATGAATATATCAGTCTGCTAGGGTACAGGATGGGGGAAAACCTGATGTCCTATCCAAAGGTTACAAGAGAGAGGGCTGTGGAATTTCTTGTATGCCTGCGGCATCTGGCTGATTATGTGATTTTGGACTGTACTTCTGTCTTTGAAGCGGATGTGTTTTCCATTCTTGCCATGGAGATGGCAGACCGGGTACTGCGTGTGGGAACTTCCAATCTGCGGGGAATATCCTACTTCAAATCCCATGCGGGTATGCTGGAAGGCCGCGCAGACAATGGAAAATATATAAGTGCCATCGGGAACTTTAAGACCGGGCAGGAATGGGAAGCAGCCGCAGGACAGTATGGCGGAGTAGGCTTTGTATTCCCGTATGTGGCGGAACTGGAGAAACAGTATGATGAGGCAAGTCTGTGGAATGGGTTGACTTCCAAGGAAGCTGGTCCTTTTCAGACGGAGGTCAAAAAAGTTCTGGTTGAGGTCTTTGGACTGTATGAGACAAAACAGGGTGAAAACAAGCCGGGGGCAGAGAAAAAGAAACTGGTAGTGCGCAGCCCCTTTGTCTGGAAAAACAAGGGAGAATTTTAAGCAGGAGGAAAAGAATTGCAGGAAATATTAAACATACATGAAACTGCCGGGATGTTAAACAAAAGTGTGGTATACCGCACTTTTCCGGAAGTATTGAAGGATGTGCAGGAGTACATATCCAAGAACTTTGCTTCCGTGCTTCGTGACAACCCGGACGAGAACCGGGAACTGATTGAATCCTATATCGGGAAATATCTGGAACAGAGCAACGTGGGTGTAGAGGGAATGGAGCAGACAGAACTCTGCGATCTTCTTTATGGGGAGATGACAGGCTTTTCTTTCCTGACACGTTATCTGTACCGGGATGATGTGGAGGAAATCAATATCAACCAGTGGCGGGATGTCAAGATTACTTATTCTACCGGCGAGATTATCCCGGCAAAGGAGCATTTTAACAGTGCCGGTCATGCGGTCGATGTTATCCGAAGGCTCCTGCATAAGTCAGGCATGATTTTTGACAATGCACAGACTATTGTGGTGGGACATTTGAATAACAAGATCCGTATCACGGTTATGGGCGATGGTGTCATTGATAAGGAAAAAGGGCTGGCAGTGTCTATCCGTATTGTAAATCCGAGGAAGCTGACAAAAGGGCAGTTTGTAGGTTTTGGAACTGCCACAGGGGAAATGCTGGATCTGCTTTCCATGTGCTTTACCCATGGTGTATCCATGTGCATAACAGGGGCGACTTCTTCGGGAAAGACTACGCTGATGAGCTGGATATTGGGTGAAGTGCCGTACAGCAAGCGTATTGTTACCATAGAGCAGGGATGCCGTGAGTTTGATCTGACTGCCGTTGACGAGGAAGGAAATGTGCTGAATAACGTGGTGCATCTGGTGACAAGGTTTTCTGATGATCCGAGACAGAATATTGACATGGTAAAGCTGCTGGAAACCACCCTTACCATCAATCCGGATTGTATCGCAGTAGCGGAGATGAAGGGCGGGGAGAGTATGCAGGCTATCAATGCCGCCAATACCGGGCATTCCGTGATTACCACTATTCACGCCAATTCCTGCGAAGATACCTATTACCGTATGGTTACGCTGTGCAAGCAGGAACAGCCGGGGATGGATGATGCCACGCTGCAGAACCTTGCCACAAAAGCATTTCCGATTGTGGCATTTGCAAAAAGGCTGGAGGACAATTCCCGAAGGATTATGGAGATAACGGAATGTGAGACATTGCAGGACGGAAGGAAGAAGATGCGTACCCTGTACAGGTTCAATATTACAGACAATATCATTGTAGAGGGAAAGCCCAAGATTATAGGACATTATGAGAAGGTGGAGAATCTTTCGGAAGGCTTGCAAAAGCGGCTCCGTGAGAACGGACTGCCTTTAAAGATGCAGGAGCAACTTTTGGCGAAGCGTTAGGAAGTGCCGGATATGCGGCGTATGGAATGTGAAGATTATGAAGAATTACTGGAAGAAATGGAGGTATGACCTATGACATTACTTGTGACCATTGCCTTTATCATGGCAGTGGCGGGATGTTTTATCATGCTGGAGCTGTCACCGTTTGCGTTTTTGGAGGGCTTATCGGGGTATTTAAGACCCAAAAATCACAGCATGAAGAACCGGATCAAAGAAAGTAAAAAGAAGAAAGAGCCGAAAGGACTGAAACTGTTGTTTGAAGAAGTAAAGGAAATCTTGCGGCTGACCGGGAAAAGCGAACAGTTTATCATGCTGTGCGTGCTTGCCATGATTTTATTCGTGTTGGGCGTGATGATTGCCCTTACCATGAATAACGTGCTGATGGTGCCGGTGCTGGCAGTGGGCTTTGCACTTTTACCGTTTTATTATGTGAAATTTACGGCATCCAAGCATAAGAAGCAGATCAATACGGAGCTGGAAACGGCTTTATCCATGATTACCACCAGTTACCTGCGGAACAAGAATACCATTATTCGGGCAATCGAGGAAAATCTGCCCTACTTAAATCCGCCGGTATCGGAAGTGTTCCGGAACTTTCTCATGGAGGCGAAACTAATCAATTCCAACACAGCGGAAGCTTTGGAAGGATTGAAAAAGGGGATGGATAATGCGGTATTCCATGAGTGGGTGGATGCAGTGGTTGCCTGTCAGGATGATTACAACCTGAAGAACACCCTGCCGCCCATTGTGTCGAAGCTGTCGGATATGCGTGTGGTGTCATCGGAACTTGATCTGCTGATTTATGAACCGGTAAAGGAGTACATCACTATGATCATCCTGCTTTTAGGAAGCATCCCCCTGCTTTACTTTCTGAATAAGGACTGGTATGAGACACTGATGTTTACCGGCTTTGGAAAGGTGCTGCTTGCCATCAGCGGAACAGTGGTATTTATATCCGTGGCGGCAGTATCAAAACATATCAGACCCATTGAGTATAAGAGGTAGGAGGAAAACAATATATGCAGAACATGATTTTACTGCTCTTTGCCGTGTTTTTTACGGCAGGGAGCTATTTTATTCTTGCGGAAGTCTTTAAAGTACCCACTTACCGCACCAGCCGGGCAATCCTGACCGTGGGGAAAAAGCAGAAGAAGCAGGCGAGAAGTTCGGATGCCTTTATCATGGAATTATCCAGCAAAATCGCCCGCTTCCTGCCCATAGATGAGTATAAAAAGCGTAAGCTGGCGGCAACGCTTCGTTCCGCAGAAATTCCAATGACTCCGGAACTGTATATGGCTCAGGTCTATGTAAAGGCAGGGCTAATATTCGTTTGTATCATACCCTGTCTGCTAACGGTTCCGCTTTTATTTCCCGTCTTTCTGGTTTTGGGGATAGGGACATTCTTTTCCGAGAGCGGAAAAGCGGAAAAAATGGTAAAAAAGCGGAGAGAAGAAATCGAGTTTGAACTGCCGAGGTTTGTAGCGACCATTACGCAGGAGCTGATGGCAAGCCGTGACATCCTTTCCATGCTGGAGACTTACCAGAAGAATGCAGGCCCGGCACTAAGGAATGAACTTGCCATTACTACGGCTGATATGCGGACGGGTAACTACGAAGCGGCACTTACCAGACTGGAAGCAAGGGTATCAAGTGCTATGCTTTCCGATGTGGTAAGGGGATTAATCGGGTGCATCCGGGGAGATGACGGCGTAACCTTCTTCCGTATGCTGTCCCATGACATGAAGCAGCTTGAAGTACAGAGACTGAAACGGCTTGCCATGGAGCGGCCGCCGAAAATCAGGAGATATTCTTTCTTACTGCTGGCCTGTATGCTTCTGATTTATATGGGAGTTATGGGTTATCAGATACTCGGAACAATGTCGGGAATGTTTTAGGAGGAGCAGCCATGAAAAGAAGAATAAGAGATGTGTGCCGAAACCGCAGGGGAGAGGGGTACATTGATGTTGCAATCGGGATCTTTTGTCTGATGCTGGTAGTGGCTCTTGCCATGACATTGTTTCCGGTCTTTATGAAGAAACAGCAGCTTGATTCCTTTGCGGATGAGATTGTCAGGCAGGCAGAAATCGTGGGGAGTACGGATGTGTCCGGCAGGATTGCACAGTTAAAGCAGGAAACGGGACTTGATCCGCAGATACAGTGGGACTGTGATTATTACAGCGGGAATAAGGTGCAGTTAAACGGAGACATCCAAGTGACACTGACGCAGAGGGTGGATATCGGTTTCTTTGTGTTTGGTTCCTTTCCCATTGAACTGAAAGCGAGGGCAAGCGGAAAGAGTGAAGTCTATTATAAGTGACGGAGGCAGGCATGGGAAAACTGAAAAAAATGATAAAGGATAAAAAAGGTATGTCCTATCCGCTTACGGTGGCGTTGGTGCTGGCATTGCTGATTGCGTTGTGTGTGCTGGCAGAGTTCTTCCGGCTTTCCATTATCGCCTATGGGGTACGGAATGCCTTGCAGGAATCCGTTATATCCGTGGCGACCACCAACTATAATGAGGTCTATGACGGACTCAGGGAGGGGTACAGTGGCGGCTACTTTATGACAGGGGACTGCTGGGAGGAAACACTGGATTACGGAGATGTGTATACCCGGCTTGACCGCCTGCTTGGTACGAACCCTGATGGAGCGTATCATGTGAAATGGCAGGGAAATGGATATGAATACCGGGTAACGGATTTGAATGTATCAATCAGCAATGCACCCTTTGCACCGGGTAACGCCAGCCAGAATTTTGAAGCGGATGTTTCGGTGCAGTTGGAGATACCTTTATCTTTCGGATGGGAGGCTCTGCCGCCTGTCGGTATGACGATCAGAGCAAAAGCTGCCTATATGCCCAAGTTTTGAAAAACAATAGACAGGAGTGCAGGCATTATGGTAGATTGAAGAAAAAGTTTCTGATCTGCCGGGAAATGTCTGGACGCATTCAAAAGTCTATTGTATGATGGAGTTGGATAAAAGTAGGACAGCATTTGCCGTAAAAGTGATTTTATGGAAAGTGAGGTCTTTTAGATGAAAAAAGAATATGATAAGAAAAAGAAACTGGTGATTTTTATACTTACAGCAGTGGCGGTATGCCTTGCTGGAGGGTTGTGTTTCTATCTGGTAAAGATTGGAACGCCGAAAGAGCCGGAAAAGGAGCCTGTGAAGCAGACCACCGAGCAGATGGAAGTGACTGTTCCTGAAATTGATATTACCAAGGAGCCAGAGGCTCTGGAAGAAACCAAGTCGGAAGCAGCCGAAAGCAGCGGACAGGAAACAGAGCAGCCGGAAAGCAGTGAGTCGGAAACAGTAGACATCCATACAGGAAGTGAACAGGGCGGGGATGACAGTGGGAAGTCCCAGACCAAGGAGGATGCCCAGCCCCCGGCAGAGAAACCGGAGGTCAAGGATACGGATGCAACCGAGAATCCGGAGCAGCCGCCCCAGTATGAGCCGGAGGTGACGGAACCGGAACAGAAGCCGGAAGAACCGGCAGGGGGTAGCACCAACGACAGCGGGCAGGTATTTGTTCCGGGCTATGGATATGTAGACCAGCCGGGCGCACCGCAGGGAGAGTCCGCAGGTTCTGACGGAGACTGGAACAAGCAGATCGGTGACATGAATTAAATATGGAATGAGTATCGGAGCATGGCAGATGTCATGCTCCTTTTTCGCGCGGACTTTTCTAAAAAGTCTGAAAGGAGGCAATTTGAAAAAAACACTGTTGGCAGTATTTTTGCTGATTATCATGCTGCTGTCCAGTACGCTGACCGCCTATGCAGAGGGAAACGGAAACGTGGATGGTGGTGGAGGGGGACTGAATCAGGGAACGAAAGCCTATAACTGGCCGGGCAACTCTTATCAGGGGGTGCGTGTAACGGTGGTAGATGCAGAGTCCGGCGGGATTGTGGCGGGCTCCATGGACTTTACCAATAAGAACCTGTCGTCTGTTGCAGGCAATATGTTCAGTTTTGGAAAAGTCAGCAAGATGCAGTACCGCAATGGAGCAGCGTTGACATTACAGACATCGGGCTATACTTACTATACACCTGATAACCCCATGCCCCAGATTATATCCAGCAATAGTAGTAAGGCGAGTATCGCACAGATCAAGAGGTACTTCTGTTCGGAAGGGGCGGCATCCATGGTAGCAGGAAAGGCGGGCATAGATGTGGTAACACTTACAAATGGTTCCTATAAACTGGTGATTGAACCGGTTATCTATCTAATCTATAACAATCTTTATTTTGCCATGACGACCACCGAGGCCGGGCTTTATAACCGGATGGTGGGCGGAGATTTAGGCGCACATTTTCCCACAGTAGTCATGAAGAACCTGGCTCTTGCGTTGTTTTTGGAGAAGGCAGATTTAGGTTTTCCGGCTTATACCGGCTCAAAGACTACGGCAAGGTCAACGGATGAAATGATACAGACGCTGGGTATCGGTATCATCAGCTACAAGGGCGCACCGCCCACGGAAGCGGAGTACGATGCAGTATATCGGATTGATACGGATGTGATTACTTCCACAACGCTGTCAACCACGGGTGAGATCAACAACGATGCCAAGGCAACCGTGACCTTTTCCATAGGCGGCAGGAGCTATCAGATGTCCGGTGTGGTTATCCCGGAAAACGGGAGTCAGCTTGTGTGGGTAAAATGGCATACACCGTCCGAACCTTGTGAGATTACCATAAACATATCCACAAATAAGGGAAGACTTGCGACTACCACCATCCGGGCAAACGTGGTGGACTTAAATGAGAACCCGCCACCGGATCCCATGGCAGATGACCGTTACAATGGTTACAGCAGACCGTCCTTACCAGCAGGGCAGAATGTGACGAGCCTAAGCTGGGGTATCTGGCGGTGCTGGTGGCACGCTAACTGGGTATGGGTATCTGACTGGGACTGGGAGAGTGGAAGCCATAGCTCCAGTTGTCCGGCGGGCTGTACTTCCAGTCACGGGCATTGGGTAGACAATGGAGAGTGGGAGGATCAGGGCTGGTATGATTATGCCTTAGACACCTATTCGGCATCCTTGTCCACAGCCATGCGTATCACTCCGGATGAAAAGAACCCCACTGCATCAGGAAGCACGTTGAAATCAGGCTATGGCATCAACATGACAGCCACGGCGGATATGCGTTCCGGTGCACCTGCAAGCCATATCACGCAGGTACAGACCTGTGTAGCCTATTTCCCGGAATTTCACTATACCGATTACTGGAGACTGCTGGAGCCGACAAGTCCGGGATATTCTGCACAGTTTGAGTTTCAGAGGAATGAATACAGTACCTATAACAGAAGAACACATTTTACACCGGTCTGGTTCCCGGACGGGAACTATACCGTATATGCACAGGTCATTGACGCATGGACACCAGCGGGGATGCTGCAGATGCACTTGAACGACACTCTGACGATCCATGACAATCTGTTTTCAGACTGGCATGTGCGGCCATTAAATTAAATAGAAATCGGAGGAAGAAATGGAAAGTCTTTTATTTCCCATTATCATGCTTGCCGTCACCCTGATAGGTGGCGGCATTTTGCTTTTATTTTTGAAAACCAGTAAAAAAACCCCGCAGACGGATGCAGGCAGTGCGGCCATGCAGACAGCACAGCAGTTCATCAATGTCAAGGACATCCGGGATAAGTACCTGTATACCCGTGGCGGGATGGTATTTATCTATCTGCGGATCCATGCTATCAGCATTGACTTATACAGCAAGTCGGAAAAGAATGTGCTGATTAAGACACTGACAGCAGAGCTTTCCGACATCCAGTACCCGTTCAAGTTCATGGCGTTATCCCGTCCGGTGGATATTTCCCCGCTGATAACGGAGATGAGTGAGATGTTAAAGGAAGCGGAGGACAAAAGAAAAGAGCTGCTCCGTCAGGAAATCGTGCAGATGGGCGGTTTTGCCCTGTCTGGAGAGATTGTGGAAAGACAGTTTTATATCGCATTGTGGGAGAAGCAGGAGGAGGGCATTGAGCGTGACCTGTTAAAACGGGCATCTTTGCTTTGCGAGAAATTCGCAACCGGCGGCGTGGCCTGCGACATTTTGACGGAAAAAGAGATCGTCAGGCTGATTAACCTTGTAAACAATCCGTCTTATACTCATCTGGAGGATGCGGAAACGGCGGCAAGTATACCCATGTTGAAGGGAGTGATGTAATGAGACATACAGTGCAGATGGTGGAACAGGCACCGGTAAATAATGCCCTGTTGAACGTAGTGACGCCTATGGGGCTGTCTTTTGAAAAGAACCGTCTTTCCATCGGGGAGAACATCGGAAAGGCTTATGGTATCATCCGGTACCCACAGAAAGTGGATGTGGAGTGGCTTTCAAAGCTGACGAACATTCCAAGCACCTTAGTATCTATTGGCTTCAAGCCGGTGGATAACGGAACACTTATCAATGCCATATCAAGAAGTGTGGTACAGCAGAGAGGGCTTGCAGACGGAGCAAAGGATCCCCTGTCAAGACAGCGGGCAGAAAAGGCCGCAGAGGACGGGGAGAAGATCATCATGCAGATTGACAGGGAGGGCGAGACAGTCGGGCTGATGAGTGTGGAGGTTATGCCCGTAGCGAGGGAGGAAAAAGAGTTCAAGAAAGCCTGCCGCCGTGCGGAGAGCGTAGCCAGTGTAATGAAATGCAAGATGCGGGCAATTCCAAATTTGCAGAAAGAGGCTTTTATGCACTTATCGCCCACATTTCCGAATCATGCCAAGATGGAGAGCATCCTGCAAAAAGTCGTTCCCTTTTCCACCTTTGTGGGCGGATTTCCTTTTGCCAGCAGCGGCTTCAATGACGGGGAAGGCTATTACTTTGCCAAAGATAGAAACGGCGGTCTGGTAATTGTAGACACATGGAAGCGTGGCGGGGACAGAACCAACAGCAACTTTTGTGTCATGGGTAATTCCGGCGTGGGAAAGTCCACGGCGATCAAACACATCCTGTTATCCGAGTATATGAAAGGGACACGCATTATCGTCATTGATCCGGAATCGGAATACAGGGATTTATGCCAGAACTTAAACGGGGACTGGATTAACGCAGTAGGCGGCTCCAAGGGAATGATTAATCCCCTTCAGGTCAGACCGTCACCGAGGGATGACGAGGACGAGAAAGAAGAACTTCGGCTGTACCGGGATGAGGGCTACGGCATGAATGACCTTGCTCTGCACATGAAGAATCTGGAGATTTTCTTCAGCCTTTACATTCCGTCCCTGACGGATATGCAGAAAGCAGTTTTAAAAAAGTGTCTGGTGGAGCTGTACCAGAAGTTTCACATCACATGGGACACGGATGTTACTAAACTGAAACCGCAGGACTTCCCGATTTTTTCCGACCTCTATGCACTGGTGCAGGAAAAGACAAAAACGGAAAAGGAAAATCAGGTCTACACCGACCTTGCCATGCTGCTGTACGACATAGCAGAGGGAGCAGACAGCTTTATCTGGAATGGGCATACTACCGTTTCCGGCAATTCCCGGTTTACTGTCATGGACACCCATGCCTTGCAGGAAACCGGGGATAACATCAAGCGTACCCAGTATTTTAACATCCTGACCTATGACTGGGAGCAGATGAGCCGTGACAGGGAGGAACGTGTGCTGCTGATCTGTGACGAGGCATATCTGATGATTGACCGATCAGTACCGCAGTCCTTGGTATATCTCCGTAACGTGATGAAACGTGCCAGAAAGTATGAGGCGGCACTGGGTATCATTTCCCACAGCCTTGTGGACTTCCTGCATGAGAGCATCAAGCAGTATGGGCAGGCATTGCTTGACATCCCGTGTTATAAGATTTTGATGGGAACGGATGGAAAGAACCTGAAAGAGACCGCAGACCTTTACGACCTGACGGAAGCGGAGAAGGAGCTTCTCTTGGCGAGAAAGAGGGGACACGCCTTGTTTATGGCAGGAGCGAAGCGGCTTCATATCCAGTTCGATATACCGGAGTACAAATTCAACTATATGGGGAAAGGCGGCGGACGATAACAAGTCCGCCTTTTGAAAGGAGGCGCAAAGATGGCAGATCCGATTTTAGTGAAGTTGCTGGCAGAGGCAGCTTTACAGGCTGCGAAAGACAAGGAAAGCAGGAACAGACTGCTTGCGATTATCTTAGGTCCTGTCATTTTCTTTCTGCTATTGGTGGCGCTCACTATGTATCTTGCCACAAGTCCCTTTTCAGCTCTCTCCGAATGGCTGGTGGGGGATGAAGCTGCCGCTGTGGATGAGTTTCAGAAGGACTATGGATATAACAATGATTCCGGTATCTTTGAGAGGGATTTCAAGGAGGCAGACGGACAGGAGTATGACGAGGATATTCTGCTTGGCAGGGAAGGAGAAACGCAGGTCGTTTATTACAATCAGTTGGACGAGCGTTGGGCAGATGAACCATACGGACAGGACAAGATCGGCACCCATGGCTGCGGTCCTACCAGCATGAGTATTGTGGTATCTACACTGACAGGCACAAACGTGGATCCGGTAGAGATGGCACAGTGGTCCTATGAGAACGGCTATTACTGCCCGGGCGGAGGTTCCTATCACAGTCTGATACCAAAGGCTGCAGAACACCGGGGGCTTTCTGTGGATATGAACCTTGACGGAGAGAATGTGGCAGATGCCCTTGCCGAGGGAAAGCTGGTAGTTGCCATTATGTCAAAGGGACATTTCACAAAAAGCGGACATTTCATAGTGCTGCGGGGAATCACTGCGGATGGAAAGGTTCTGGTGGCGGATCCTGCCAGTCTGAAGCGGAGCAATCAGGAGTGGGACTTGTCCCTCATTTTGGAGGAAGCGAGAAAGCGGGTAGGTGCAGGCGGTCCGTTCTGGGCTATTTCAAACTAAAAAGGAGGCGAGAGGAAATGATTTTATATTTATCATCCCAGCAGCACACCAATCTGCTGGACTTTCTGGCAGAGAAAGAGGATGCCCTGCCGGTTAAGAAAATGACGGGAAATTTTATGCTGAAGCAGTTTGTTATTTACGATATGCGGAATTTTTCACACTGCACGGAGCTGGTGTTAGACCGCATTGCCTTTGGGGATGAGGACAGGGACTTTGCCCAGGCCATCGAGGAATTTCTGACCATGTATAATGCCAGGATCACGGTCATCTGTGAGGGGTTAAAAGAGAGCGATCCGTTATGCAGGGCATTGCTGGATGCAGGAGTGGGAAATATTGTCACGAATGTGGAAATCAGAGGGATGCAGGAGGAAATAAGGCAGTCTCTAAGCAGTCAGGGTATGACGAGATATGCCCCAAAGGAGAGGAAAAAACTGAAAGTGCAGGGAGCGCATTATCATTTCATGGCAGATGGTGTCAGAATTGCCATGATAAGCTCTCAGAGCCGTATCGGTACGACTACCATGGCGTTGGGCTTTGCTGCGTGGCTTGGAAGCGTAGGAGCAAGTGTGGCCTATGTGGAGAAGAATACCAGCGGCATCATTCACTATCTGTCGGATGCTTATGAGATGGATGAGGAAGCAGGAGGGTATCGCTTGGAAAAAATGTGGTATGGCACACAGACACCGGATGCAGGGTTTCACTTTCTGCTTGAGGACTATGGAGCAGGCAGACTGGATGCGGATGCAGATATCCTGCTTCTTATCTGCGGTACAAAGCCCTATGAGATCGTGCATACCATGAAACTCCTTAAGCAGTATGAAACAAAAGCAGCCTTTGTATTGTGTCCTTTTGTGGAATCAGCTTTGCAGGACACCTATGTGGAGGCATTTCAGACAGACTATCATAAGGTATTCTTCTTGGAATACCAGCCGGACTGCATGAATGGCAGTCCCAACGCAAAGATTTATAAGACCATCATTGAAAGATATATCGCCGGGGAGTGATTCCCCGGCTTCTTCATAGAGAGAAGTTAAAATGAAACGATAGAGTATATAAAAATGAGAGAAGTGAGGTAACGAGCATGAACCAGTTTGAAATGAAGCAGAGAGCATATCAGTCGAATTTAAAAAGCAGAGCATTACAGGTACTTTTGTACCTGATTGACAGGGCAAACAAGGAGCAGATCTGTTTCCCGGCGGTGCCGACCATCGGCAGGGAATTGCACATCAGCATCTCTACGGTCAAACGTGCCATGCGTGAACTAGTGGAAGCGGGGTATGTGACAAAAGAGAGCCGGTTCCGCGAGGGGAATAGAGGCCAGACCTCGAATCTTTATACTTTATATTTTCCGGAAGAAAAAAATATGTTGGAGAACGATGCAGTACAGGAGAAGCCAGAGCAGCTTCAAAAGGAACAATCAGGACAGACAGATAGGGAGGCTGTTGTCATGCCAACAGCCTGTGCTGAGTTTGAAGGGCAGGATGGTGATAATATAGAAAATATCAGTGTGACAGGCACTGTGGAAGATAGAAATGTATTGGAGAATATTTCAGAAAATAAATGCGGGCTGCTAGGATTGATAAAGGGTTACATGAAGAAAAGAAACAGTGTAAAGTCGGATGATTACGAAGATATGGACTGGGCTGGGGAGAAAGTCTACTATGATAGGAAAAAAATTGATATAATCAAAGTATTGTTGCAAAATGGCAGGAGAATCCTTGTTCGTATCTTTCAGTGGCCGGGGGAGGGGTTCAATCTGATACCACCTTGAACTTTCAGTTTAACCAAAATCTAAAAAGTGAAAAAGAAGTATTATAGGGGAGTCAAAAATATATAGTAAACAATAGAATAAGAGCAATTGGTAACTATGATATAATACATAAAGGTGTTATGCTTATTTTGGCCACTGTAAACTTTGTGCAGATTGTATTGCTTTAAGGAGATTTTATATGAATAAGTACGAAGAACTTATAAAAATTTTTTCTAATGTTCTAAAAAAATCGGTGGATTATCGCATTGCATATATACATGGTGTAGGCTATGCATCTGTGATAGGGTTATATAAAAAAAGTGAGAACTTGAATATATCAATGAAAATTGAAGAAGTGTTTGAAACACCAGAAGAAATGGCAGATAGTTTATTGCAAAATTGGAGATGGCAGTGGTTATATGAGAATAGAAAAAGTTTAAGAAAAAAAGATTATGAAAGCATATGTAATCTTGATAATGATATTCCCATGTCATTAAAAAAAGAATATATGAATTGTATACATAATTTTCAAGAAAAAATATGTATCGTTTTACACAGTGGTGATTAAATCTATTTATACAGTATGTGTCCAATAAAAGAAGTAGCATATATAAAAAGAAATACAATTGCTTGAAGGAACATATACTTTGCATTATTGGTAACGATAAAAAGGATAGCAATTACAAAGGTAAATACTATCGTTAAATATGTTCTTTTTGCAAAAATAGTATTATCATGTGAATTTACTTTTCTGTTGGGATGGTTAACTGGTCCTATTATTAGGATTAAGATGGCGCAAAATGCATACAGCACAAAGGAAATAAATAGTGGTATGGTAAAATATTTTACAGACAAAAGAGTAAAAAGCAAAATTAAACATGATCCAATAAAACAAGCAAAGTAAGTTTTTAGATGCAGGCCACCTCCAAATGAACGTAGTGGAATAAATAATAGGAAGAAAAAAAGACATTCTGGAAGCATGTGTAAAAGTAACGCAAGAAAAAGACTACAAATTGTACTGACTGACACTTCTAAAAAGCACTGAAAACCATATTGATATATTTCATATGCTTCAGTGTCTATAAGCCCTTTTTTTAAAATATAATTTGCTAATTTTGCTGATAAATATTCCATAGACTATTCTCCTTTTTGATGATTATATAGTGGTTATTAATAAAAAGATTTATTATGTTGAAAATAAAATACAGCTCGTCATTTTTCCTGTATAGATCCATACATAATT
>NZ_QTWP01000019.1:231-9460 GCF_003461185.1 Roseburia sp. AF20-18LB | reverse complement strand
CTGTCAATATCATTTTCCTCAACACCAGCCATTTTTGCTATCGTTAGCTTGGATATGCCATAATAGGAAACAAGCACTTCCAACTAATGCATTGATTTGATATTTTCCTTTTACCGAACCCTCTTATGCCTTAATATCAAAACTTGATCTATCAGGTGCAGAAATACTCACAGATTCTGCTACAAGGCTCTGTGTCATACTTTTTACATCATTACCAGTTACGGATAAGGTATAATCACCCGTTTCTTTTCCTTCTGCCGATTTTTCTGCACGTTTCTTTGCAGCTTTTTCTTCCTCTGCTTTTTTAGCAGCTCTTTTCTCTTTTACTTTTTCCTCTTTTTCTCTGTTCTCTTTTGCCTTTCGTTCAGCATTCTCTTTCGCTATTTTCCCATCTGGATCATTTGTACAAGATGCTGTCTCTATAATATTTCCGTTTGCATCAATCATATAACTCTGATTTGTCACAGTGCCCAAACATCCATTAATCGTATCTTTTGTACAATCCGGAATGGCTGCTAAGTTTTCCTCCAAATACTTTGCTTTTTCCGGATCATTCATGCACTTTTGTAAAAATGCACTTGAAACAGATACCGTTGTCGGAATGCCCTGCATTGAAGTCAGCCCTATATTCATATAATGGTATTTTCCTTGCAAGTATTTTGAATAATCATTTACATTACTATACCCTGTCTTAATCTGCTCTGTTTTTGTCACACCGGGACGTGATGTTTTTAATTCAACTGTACTTGTTGTCACGTTGCCGTCTTTTGTATTTGTACTATCCTTTTCACTATCTGTTTTTTTAACAGTATTCTTGTAATTTGAAGCATAATACGATGTGTAACTACTGTTATTGATACCTGTAATTGCCATAATCCTACCTCCCTGTTATTGAAACTTAAAATAATTTCTATTATATTGAACGACTTGGATATTTAATTTCCGTTGATGTAAATTCATCTTCTGCCAAAACATTGATATGCCCACTGCTGTCAATAGCATACTCTTTACCATAAACGGAAAACGTATCTCCTTCTTTAAATCCGATTTCTATCCAGTTTATATCATTTAACTGTTTTATCTTTGCGTCAACATTTATGGTCTTTCCTGATTCCTGCAATAAATAAGTGTGTTTTCCTGCTCCCGCTTCTATAGAAAAGAATCCCGGAGAAATCCCGACTTTCTCACAGACGGACAATACCTCCTCATTGCTGTAAAGATACCCCCACACACTCTTTCCCTGTGCCAGATCAGACAGGATATTGCCTGCCTTACACATTTCCCACTTATAATTTGTCCCTTTTTGATTTGTATTCTCTGCAAGCAACGATTCCGAGGCTGCCCAGCCTATCCTTCCATTATTGACCGTCCATGTATATTTACCACCACTTGATGTTGTCCATGAATAATAACTTTTATTACTTAGTACCAGAGAATTATTCTCAGCACAGATGCCTGACAAGGTGCTTGTATTCATTTTCGATACTGCATAATTAGGTACTACCTGTCTGCTCCCATTAAGTTCAAAGGAAATAACCCCGTACTCCTTAAAATCAGAATTATATCCACAGGAAACATTCTCCCCAAAATTGATTGCATTCAAAATAGCACTTGAATTATTATAGTTTGCAAAATAATAAGCCAATTCACTGTTAGAAATATTCGCATTTTTATCTATCAGTGCAGCTATTGATTGCTTTGAAAAGCCTCGTGCAGCATCAGAAATACTTAAACTGTCCTGTTTTTTATTATTTCCTACTCCAAGCAACATCTGTATTGCTTTTTGGTGTATTCCTGCCTCTGCTTGCTTTGAATATGTCAACAGCTGGTTTACTGTGTTTACATCTGTTACTGTCTTCATAGCTAGTCTCCAAACCCTTTTTCAACATTAAACGCCAAACATATGCTGCAATTTGTCCAGCATATCGTTTGATTTTTCTCTAACACTTCCCGGCTGATTTCTTAATTCATATCTGTTTTCATAGTAATGATTCAAGTAACCTTTCAGCCCATCATAAAATGAATCCTTATCTATTTCATCATTTAAAAATTTGTCACACAAACCGGTCATTTCCATTTTCTCATTCGTATAGAAAGCTCTCTCATCGGAGATGATTTCTGATTTGTACTTATAAGCTTCTGTTTTGCTCCCTATTCCGACAACCATATAATCCGGTGTCATTCTCTCCATGATAGAATTGCGTGCCGACTCATTAAAATGAACATATTCGTCAATCATATCTGAAAAACCTGCCTGTAATTGCTCCGGGACATACATTTTATTTATTTTGTTTAATCCAGCCTCACTTGCACTTAATAAAAATACCGATTCAAATGAAGTACCACGATACCCTTCCCTGGCATTCAAGTCATCTACCGCTGCCACCATTGTGCCGATCTGCTCTTTTAATGTATTTCTTTCATCTTCTGATAAATATTCTGCCGCATTTTCATCTATCCACTTCTCAAAAACCGCAGCCTGATTCTCAGAATGTCCCTCAAAGACACTTCGATCTCCTGAAATAGAAGACGCCTTTAATTCCAATTGAAACAAATTCTCACACTTGTATTCTGCCGGTATTTCTTTTATCTCTCCATTGATTGATGAAAAATGCATTGCCTGAAACTCTGAGACTTTATCACGGGCAGTCTTCACTAATTTTTTTGCTGAATCACTGATTGTCACATCATCTTCCGAAATCATATTCTGAGGAACCATTTTTTGCTTCTCAACCTTATTTTTTATCATCTCTGGATTATTAATATACCTATTTCCTTGAACTTTCATAGCAACCTCCTTAAGTTAGTCCACACTTTCTATACTTCTTTATCTATCTTGCTCGATGTCAAAGAAGAATCCGTCTTAGAGTATGTACCATTATTTGTATAGGTTGCACTCGCCCGGTTTGCAGCATTCGATATACCAGTTGCTTTCTGCGATATTTTGCTTACAAAAGAATTATATCCTGTAAAGACCGTTTTCAGCGAACTGATATCTGCCTGCTTTAAAGCATCCTCATCTAATTCCAACTTGTTTCCTTTTCCTATGGTAATACCTATTTTGGCAAGCATATTACTGTTTTTGTCTGTCATTCCAGTCATCCATGAAGCATTTCGCAATACATCCTTTGTATTAGATTCTCCGGCTTCTTTAACTACATCATTATAATCTTCAACAAAAGATTTTACTGCCTTGGTGATTTTATCCCAGTCATAATCCTCTACCTCAATCTCTTCCCCCGTTTTTTCATCTTTCTTTTTTATTTTCTTTTTTTCCCAAAGAGAAGAGTCATTCAAAGCATCTGCTGATTTTTTCAGAGAATCTGCACTTGTTTTCATCAAGGTAAGTCTTTGTGAAGTATCACCTTTTCCTGATAATTTTTCAGCATCCTGTTTTGCATAATATGCTTTCATAAGTTTTCCATAGCTTCCATTTTTGATTGCAGCATAATCAGAAAGCATATTTGTATTGCCTACTGATGAACTATCTGACGTTCCACTAAACAAAGCTGAAAAATCTACATTGCTGTTATATTTACTTGTATAATCACTAAAACTTTTGATTTCTGACATAACACCAGCCTCCTTTCCGAACTATAAACGTATATCTATCGGTGTATATACTACCGACTGTCCACTTTCTGATGCTGGATTTGTTATTGTTTCTGCTGTTTCTGTTTTGACATCTGCATTCTCTGATGCATCTGTTGTCGTATCTGCATTTTCCTGTGTATTCTCTGCTTTCTGAGTTTGATTCTTCTTTGTTTCTGCTGCATCTGTACGGTTGTCTGCCTTTGCTGCTTCTTCCATAGATTTATTTGCATCTGAAAGTGAAGACATCTGTGCTGCTGTTGCAGACTGCGCTTTTGCCTGCAAATCTGCCAGTTCTTCTTCTTTCTTTTCGGTATTGCCTTTTCCAGCATCCTGCTTGATTTCAGACTCAAGCACACCGGCTCTTCCTTCCATCTGTGTTGCCATACTACCCTGCACTTTTGCCTGCTTCATAGATGAATCTGCGGAAATCATTGCCCGCATACCTGCCTGTGACAAGCCTGTTCCTTTCTTTGCAGATGTATTTTTTGTACCAGCCACCATATCATCCATAGATGATTTTTTACTCTGCTGTTCCTTTCTCTGTTCAATCTGGTGCTGTCTTAACTGTTGATTGAGATTTGTAATTTCCTGCTGTATCTCCTGACGTTTCTTCATCTTATCCTCTAATGACAGTTCTTCATTTGATGATAAGTCCTGCAATTTCTGCTGTGCATTTGCAATCTGATTCTGAATATTTTTACTCACAGAATCATTCGCCTGTGCCATTCCTATTGCTCCTGTCTGCGTATTCGTTCCGTTAAATCCATTAATTTTCATCATTTCGTTGTCCTCCTTGAGCTAATACTCTGAAATCCGTTTCCTGAAAATCTGTATAACATGATTTCTCTTTATTTTTTCTTTCGGCATATCTTTCTTCACAATAAACCATAATGTTGTGAACCGCCCTTTTTTCGTTGTGAAGCAGTCTGAAAATGCTTTTCAGACTGTCGCAGTGCTCCTCAAATATTGTTGCAAGCAACATATTTTCATCGCTACCTGCGCAAAAAAAGCACTACATATTTCTGTAATTTCTGTAATTTACAAAATACATAGTGCCAATTTATTTCTTTATTCTACCTGCATCATAATGCTAAGGATTACTTCCTCATTTCCCTGCTCCAAAGATATATCTCCCATATACATTCTGGCAACCCGGCGAATGTTATTCAGACCCATTCCATGTTCCCTCCCAGATTTGGTTGTTTCTGGCAAATCGCTGTCACCAAAATTAAGCTGACCCCCAAAACTGTTTTTTATGGTTATCATAAAGATACTGTTTTTCCGAAAAGAAGAAATGCTGATATACGGATCATCTCCACTTACATTTTCCATGCAGTTATTCAAGGCATTATTCATGATCACACTCAAATCAAATGCATTTAACTTCGTATTCTGCGGATAATGAAAATCCGACAGAAACCGAATCTGCCTTTCTTTTGCTTCTCTCAGCTTTTCCATCAAAATGACATCAATTACCGGACTTCCTGTCTTTATTTCCGGAGATACCTCGTCCCATTCATTTTTCAGATGTTCCAAGTATTCTGTAGCATCATCCATATTATTATGTGCCACCAGATGTTCCAGTGTCTGTATATGATTTCCCATATCATGGCGCATGGAGCGGATATCCCGATACAACTTTTCGACTTCCTCGATATGCTTTTTCATGTCACTGATCTGATTTAATACCAGCTCTTGTCCCCGCTGTTCTTCCTGCATCTCTTTCCAGTTTTGAAACATTACAATCACAACAAGAATAGCAACTATGGAAATCAGATAGTGTAAAAAGCTTAAAGCTCCATAAAATCCATATGTATCAATCAAGTTCTTTCCAGTATCTCTTTCGTATATCATGAGATAATATTGTAAAATGCCATACCCAGTGACGCCTACAAGTGAAGGTATAATAAGCATTACCATCTCTTTGACGCTCATTTCATCTTTTTTGTATATATACGCTTTATTGATCAGTCCTATTGCAACCGCAATAAAAGCAATACAAAGTACAATATCCAAAACTCTGGTTCCAACATATAGTCCGTATTGCAACCACACTTTTTCTGCACTCATATTCCGAAATACAAGTGCTTTTGTAACAAGATCATCAAGTCTGGCTGCCATTGCAACCGTTAACCATCGGATAGAAAAGAACGTAATTGCAAGAAATATTTTCTGATATATATTTCTTCTGTCCTCTGCATACATCACAAGAAACGCTGCTATAACTCCAATCAGATATGCGGAAAAATTATCAATCTGTGGCGGAATCATATATAAAACAAGCATAATCGTAATATAAACAATACTGACTGCCACAGCCCCTTTTTTCTTTTTTATATAGGGACAAACAAATTTTCCAAAATAGATTCCTGTAATCATAAGGAGTGCGATAACAGAAATTTTCGATGTAACCATCCAGCATTTTTCTACCAAACTCATCCGATTTCTTTTCCTTTCCTCTGATTATATTTCAAATATTGTTTTACAAACTCAGAATAATTCTGTTTTGCAATCAATGCAGTTCCATTTTCCATCGTCACACAATTTGCATCATATTTCTGAACATATTTGAAATGTACGAGGTAGGCTCTGTGTGTACGAAAAAAATCTGCTCCCGCAATTTCACTCAGTTCCTGCAATTTTCCATAATATTCAATATTCGTATCCCGTGTATGGATAATGACTTTTCGATTATATACCTCAGCATACACAATATCCTTCAAAAACACTTTCATATGGCTTCCTCCGGACTGCACCATCATGTATTTTTCATCCGATTGATTTTCAGAATATTTTTCAATGCTTCTGACTGCACGTTTCACAACTTCCTCAAATTTTTCATCTGAAAACGGTTTCACCAGATAATGAAATGCTGCAACATCAAATGCCTGAAAAACATACTCCTCCACAGCAGTTACAAATATCAATACCATTCTTTCATTTTTCTGACGCAGAATCCTTGCCGTTTCCATTCCATCCATTCCTGGCATCTGAATATCCAAAAATAGAATATCCGGCTCACAACCACTTGCAATCAATTCATCACCAGATAAATATTTTTCTATTACTGCATCCGGTAATAATTTCTTTATTTTTTCTTCTAATATCAATCCTATAGATTTTTCATCATCACAGATTGCTATTTGCATCTTGTCACTTCCTTACTTACATACAATTATATTTATAATATCGGAAAAGTTCTTTAAATAGCTAGCCACCATGTTGTGAACAGACCTTTTTTTGTTGTGAAATAGAATATCACATATATCGCTTTATCTGCCTCCTGTTAATTTGTTTTATCCGGCACACGCTCCTGGGAGTGACTGTATCTATCAAAAAAAGAAGTCAGCAGTTTATTCACGCACTACTGACTTCCTATACTACTTATTTTAATTGCCTCCCACATCCATCTGAATCTGATATCTTGGAATCGTCCCATTTTCCTTTTTATAAGCCAGAACATCATAAATCATCTACTGTTACGTTCCCATTTGATACCTTATTCAAAAAACGATCTAATTCCTCTACATAGCCAGCCAGACGATATTCCTCATCCCTGTCATTACTCAATAAACCAATAAAACGATTGTTCTTATTGGTGCCAATGTTCAATAACGATAAATCCACAACTCCCGAACCGTATCCTTTTACTGTTGCACTTGTAGATGCCCCCGTAAAAGCATTACGATAAAGATTATTGTCTCCATCATTTTTTCCGTCAGAACAAATTCATCACCTAAGTCCTTCATTTTTGATTGGCATACCGGAGCCGGCATATGATATGTATAATTACCACAAATATTCTTATACTGACTATGATTCTGAATGATTCCAATTCCCATACAGGGTTCTCCTTTTTTCGTAATTTTTCAACCAGTTTGCAAAAAAATATTATATTTCTAAAGCACAGAATACCATTGTCTGTTCATACGATCAGCTTCATACTGGTATGTAATCAACTGGTTCATATCCTTTAAGCTGCTCTTTCCATATAAAATGCTTAAAGTCATATCTGGCACATTGTTCCATCCTCTGGTTGAAATAGTTGAAACCAGGTCATGTATCCAATTATTCATTTGCTGCTTAAACTCTTTCGGAACTTTTCCGGAACTTTCAACTGCACTATCCACTAAGTCTAATATATTCTCTCCCGACTCCGTATAATATGTCCCATTTTTTTCCTCAAGTTTGTCTAATTCATATCCTGTATAACTATAAACCTGATGATATGCTTCGTATTTCATCTTTGATTCCTCTGTTACTTGAGAACTCTCACAGCCATCTTGTGTTGAGCAATAATAGATATGCTTATAGAGATTTTTCCCATTATTACCTACATTTAAAGCATTCTGCATCAACACCTTTGTTTCTTCATCCACGCCATCTACCGTTATCTCGTAACTGTATGGATCGACAGTAAAAGTACAATCTTTCGTAATAGAAGATGTATCGACACCAGCCTGCTTTAAAATATTTGAAATCTGCGAATTTACCAATGCTCTTTCAAATTGGATTTTATCCGAATCTACACTGTCGCCGTCCACTTCAATTCCCCTGAACAAAGAATCCTGATAATTTACACCATTTATTTTTCCTGTCCGGCACATCTGCATCTCATAATTATATGCAATCCTACGTTCTGTATCAGTCAAATTAGTCTCGTAATACTCTGAACTCTTATCAAAATACTTGGAATGAATATAATTTTCTGGGTTAGAATGTGTTTTTGCTTCTGCGGCAAGCTTAGAATACTTTTCCGTTAATGCCGCCCTAAATGCTTTACCTGTACTCATATATTCACTTGTTTTCGCATTAATCTGTGTTCCTGCATTCTCAATGAGCTCTTGATTCGTTTTTTTTGCTGAAACTATATAGGACTTTAAGTCAATGCTACTGTCAATACTTGTATTATGTGTTCTTCCACTTGTACTTTTTGTCAGTTTTTCCTTTCCCGATGCACTTATCGTTAAGGTATCTCTTGTGCCTCTACAACCAGTGTTTTGACTGCTTGCCGCTTTTTGCTGTTGACCAAACAGAACATTAAGCAATGACTGATTAGCATTTATTCGGCTGTTAAAAAATATATTCATAATATCACCAACCTCCTTCTTCTAATATTTTATAAACAAAATTATTGTTCATCCAATAATTTGATTATAATCATGTAATAATTCAGATTTTATCATGAGATACCATCTCAATGCTCTTTTCATAACTAGAAGCTGCTGTTGACACCAATGACTGAATATTGACATTATCACTGTTAGCATTTGAGTTATTCAATAGATTGGACAGTCTTTGTTTACTTTCATATGTCCGACTTCTATATACATCTTCCATTTGTTTACGTTTTATCAAATGTTCCTTTTGATTTTTTTCAATCTGTTCTTCAATAAATTCCTCCAACCGCTTATGACGTTTCTCCCACCAAGTTTCTCCATCATTAGCTGTTTCTAGTCCACTCTTTCCTACCGGACCTGCATAACCATATCATTCTTCCGGTGACGCTCCAATAACATCAAAGCTAACATTATTTGATCCTACAGAAAAATATTATATTTCTAAAATACAGAATATCATTGTCTGTTCATACTACCGCAAATATCAGTTTATGATCTTCGCACTCTAATTTCAG
>NZ_QTWP01000019.1:0-221 GCF_003461185.1 Roseburia sp. AF20-18LB | reverse complement strand
AGTTTATGATCTTCGCACTCTAATTTCAGATGAATGACCGCTTTTCCGGTATTTTTCAGTACTTTTTCACTCTCCCGGATTGCATTATCCAGTAAATTGGAGAGCAGGATCACGATCTCTTCCTCCTCCAGACAGATCTCCTGCAGATCCCCTACTTTTAGGATCACTGCTATGTGTTTCTCCTGCATGCTGCGGTACTTCTGGTTTAAAACAGCATTGAC
>NZ_QTWP01000018.1:0-11612 GCF_003461185.1 Roseburia sp. AF20-18LB | reverse complement strand
ATACAGCTCGTCATTTTTCCTGTATAGATCCATACATAATTACCGTTACTTCAAATTCCGTTCCTCTATTCTCCGCATTTATTTCTCCATGGTAACATTCCACCGTCTGTTCTATTGATGACATTCCCAGACCATGCCAGTCCTTATTCTTTTTAGTGGTAAGATATTTCCCTGTGTTATCTGTCTGGCAGTCCGGCAGACAACTGTTTTTTATATGAATCTGAAGAACCTCTTTTACATATAGTACCTCAAGGTTAATGTACCGTTGGTCCTGCTGCAGCTTTTTGCAGGCTTCCAGTGCATTTTCAAGTAAATTCCCAATAATGATTGAAAGATGCCCATTGTGGAACGGTAGTGCAGAGGGAATGAATACTGTTGCATCAAATCGGATATTGTCTTTCAAGGCAAGGGCATATTTATGGTTTATCAGGGAATCGACCACGATATTTCCACTACGGGAGATTTCTTCCGTCCGGTCGCTGATGCCGTCATCAAGCATTGCTTGTATATAGTCTGACGCTTCTTCCATTTTTCCTGCCTGAACCATCCCTAAAAGCCCTGAAAGGTAGTTTTTCATATCATGGCGCATCTGACGTACCGTGCGGTAAAGGTGTTCTCTTTCTTCGGATTGGCGGCTGCACAGCTCCAACTGCTGTTCATAAAGACAGTTTTGTGCACGTATTCCCGCATCGCGCCCCATCCAGTCATATACCTCAAAAATAACATAGTTTACCAACAACAGCAAAAAGCTGGTAACGGATGAGAATACCGCATACTCTTCATATTCTGCTGCAATGAGAAATATATGGTGCATTATATAAATGCTGCTTACAGGGATTAAAAGAATTACAAAAAAATACTGCAGGGGAATTTCATAATGCGTCTTCCCTTTTGAATAACGGCCGATCAGCACAGACAAAAACAGCATACTCATTTTAGATATGAAGCTTCCAGCATTTTCAATGACGGACTCACTTGCACAGGATATTTCTAATGCCTTCAAAACTATAACTTCCACCAGCATCCACATGGTACATATCAAGATAGTAAATATGACACGGCTTTTCAGACTTTTTCTTCTGGTAATAGTACTAATTATGAATACTAATAAAATATTTCCTGCCAAAAGTAGGATTGAAGGGAAGTGCATTCCCGTACTTATTGCAACTAAAAAAACATAATAGACAACCCATCCGATACATCCTGCATATTTCTGGTTCCCTGGACCAAGGAAAATATTCATGTATTTTTGTATAATTAAAAGCTGCAGTATCGGTAAAAGCAGATTAGATACAAATACAAAATAATCCATTACTCAACGACCGCCTTTCCACCCGCAATCTCGCAAAGCTGTCTTCTTACTTCTTTCTGTCGGTCTTCGCTGATTTTCAATTCTATCTCTTTGCCCCCAATACTGACTGTTACATTAAAGAAATTCATTTTTTTTATGTAATCATAATTCACTAAAAAAGATTGATGTGTACGCAGAAAATACTGTCTACTGTTTGTCAGTTCCTTTTCCACATCATTCAGTTTTCCGTAAAAATGTTCAAAACTATTATCACGGAAATAAATATATACCATACGATTACGGCTTTCAAAATATACGATATCCTTTAAAGGAACTTTTTTAATTTCTTTATTAAATGTAAACTGATAAAAGACTTCTGTTTCTCCGATTCGCTGACAGGCTTCCCGAAAATAACGGCAAAATTTATTATCGTTTACTGGTTTTGAAAGGAAACGAAATGGTTCTACCTCAAACAGTTCTTTTAGATATTGATCGTATCCGGATATATATATCAGTAATACTGAACGGTCAATCTCCCGAATACATCGGGCTGCTGAAATACCATCTACCTGCTTCATTTCAATATCCAGAAAAATAAGGTTATAGCGTTCTCCGGACAAAATACTTTTCACAAGTGTATCACCATCGGAAAAGACATCCGTTTCTACCCGGATTCCCATATTTCGGCTTTCCTGAAGAACAAGTGTCTCAAAATCCCCAGTAAATTTCAAATCATCATCACATACAGCTATCCTCAGCATTTGTTTTCACTTCCTTTGTACACAGCTCAATTTCCTCTAATTGTGCCTGCTCTAAACGTTTTAAAACACATCTCAGCGTTTTTTGGTTTATGTCCGACAGATTACGGTAGCGAAGCACAATATCATAACATTGGTCCATTTCCTGATTCATACGGAATTGTCCGCTTAAATCCCGTTTTATATCGGATAATCCGAGAATATAGTCAGTGGTAACATTAAAATACTCTGCCATGCTGATAAGCAGGTCTGTGGAGATGAAACAGATGTCTTTTTCCATCTTGCTTACCGCCTGCTGGGTGGTGTTTATTACAGCCCCGAGGGCTTCCTGTGACATGTTGTGGCTCTTGCGCAGCTCACGGATACGGTTTTCAGTCATAATGGCAACATCCTTTCTAATTATCATTTTACATAATTATTGGGAGCTCTCTCACAACTATACAATGTAAACGAATTACAACATATTTCGTAAGTGGTAATTAATAAACATCATATTTATTTTATATGGCAGGTTAATTTTGAGAATAATATACCTTTTGTTACAATTAAAATAACGGATAAAAATTTGATAAACAGCAGTCCACTATTCCGTCAATTTCAAAGAAAAATCACATTTTTCAAAATCTTTGGTACAACGCGCTGCCCTAATATTACAGGGAATATCGTGGCAATTTATAAAAAATTTTTACCATATTTGCCTGAAAGGCATGGTGGGTTCTACCGCAGTAGTGATGAAAGGAAAAGCGAACGAGTCACCGTAAGGCTGCTCTACGCCATTGGTCTAATTGTTATCGATCATTATTTTCCTATAAACATGAAAAGGCGCATGGATTGCAATTTATTTCCATGCGCCTTTTTACTATTATTTTGATACTAAATTGTTTTCCGATTATACTAAATGCATAACCTCAGCTTTAAGTAAAACCGACAAAAAATATTTTTTTTAATTCTCTTCCATTGTTGAGTCAAGCACTTTACCCGGATTATTAGCCTGTAACAACAATTGTGCATCATTTAGAGAAATTACTTTGATTTCAGTTATTTCATGGTTATCGCCTCTGGAAACTGCAAGACATACACCATCTTCATCAGTTGAATAGACAATCGCTTTTTCACTGTCAATTAATATCTGTATCTTCTCACTATTATAATACCAACTATTATCTGATTTGTTATAGGCAATTCCATATGTCTCGTAATCCTTTAGCCACTCTTCACTATTCTGTGTTGTTTCATATTGTATAGTGCTTGGCAGTGCAGATGATGACATATTTGCAAATTTTGCATATTTTTTTGTGTGGCTATCATATGTTTCCTGAGAACACTCCTCAATACCTATAAGCTCTTTATTTTCATCACGTTTTGCTTCAATGTCTACTGTTCCTGTAAAAAAATTTGTGAAGCTTGCACCTGCTACTGGATCATTGAAAAATCGCACTACATTTTCGTTATAGGTATACCAACCGTTCTGTTCATCATAAATCAAGCCATACTGTTCATACACAGCATAGTCAACACTTTCCCCCGGCGTTTCCGCTGTTAAAGAGTCTTTTTCTGCCTTTGACATAACTGACGGTTCAGACACTAAAGCACTGTTCTGCTGATCAGTATTATTACTTGTTGCACATCCTGCCAAAGCACATACACAGATTAACCCTGAAGCAATTAAAATACCTTTAAGTTTAAAATTTTTCATTGAATATCTCTCCTTCCAAATTTTGATATTTATATTTTAACAAACGTATATGGTGTTTTATTGTGGAAATTGTATGTTTTATGTGTAGTTGCAAAAATTGAAGTGACAAACAAACTTTCTTAATTGACTTTTTTTTCAAAATTTATTGTAAAACATACACCCAACGCCGAATTCTCTATCTGGTACTTTGCTTGATGTTGTTCCAAAATCATTTTTACAATATATAGCCCCAATCCACTTCCCCCTGTCTGTCGATTACGTGACGGTTCCACACGATAGAAAGCATTAAAAATTTGAGGTATATCATTATCTGAAAGACTTACACCTGTATTCTCTATAACAAACTGTATATTTCCTTCTATATTGCAAGCTGAAACAAAAACCTCCTCTCCACATGGTGAATACTGGACTGCATTAGACACAAGATTATTTATAACTTTATTTAAAAGCATTCTATCACCAATAATCATTAATCCCTTTTGTATATCCTCGTGCCATCTCAACTGTTTTTTAATAATAATATCTTCAAATAAACTATACTCCTCTTTTATTATCTCTGATAAGTCAAAGTTTTCATAATGAAGGATAACTCCTGATGATTTAATACGAGAAATTGTTAAAATTTCTTGTACCATTCCTTCCATTGATTTTACCACTTCCAAAGAACGAGCAAGATATTTATCACGTTCTTTATATTTTCCAACATTAAGCAACATACCTTCAAGTTGCCCTTTAATAACTGTAATGGGTGTTTTTAATTCATGTGATACAGCAGAAAAAAAATCAAGTTGGTTTTGCTCTAACTTGCGTTCACGATTAATATCTTCTTTTAATTGACTGTTGGCTGTTTGTAAATCATGTAATGCCAATGATAATTTTTGTGACATTTCATTTAAACTATGTGCCAATATTCCTAATTCATCATTACGTTTTTCGTTACAACACCATGTAAAATCAAGCTCAGACATTCTCTTTGATACCTTACTAATTTCAATAACAGGTCTTGTAACATAGATAGAAAAAAATACTGCGTCTACAATTGAAATCAAGATAATTACAATCATCAATATTGGAGCTATACTATCGATTGTGTTTATTAACTGGTTGACTGGCTGTGAATCACCTGTCACACATAAAGTATAGATTATTTTAGAATCATTAAAAGCAAAAAGATAACTATGTGTTGCACGATAAGAAGCTTCATCGCTTTCATAAACTATAGCGTTACCATCAATAACACTCGGAAAAACCTGATTATACTGTGAAGGAACCGCAATCTCCTGATTATCCTCATCAAACAACTGTAAAATCACATCATTATTTAATAAAAACTCATCAAACAGAAATCCACTCTGTTTTCCTGACGTTCTCTCCAATTCAGATATTAAAATGTTTACGTTCTTATTCAGTTGCACATCCAAATCTGTACTATATGTTTTAGGAACTAACCACGCAATAAACCCATACGTAGCCGAGCTACAAATTATCATCAATAAACAGGTTATCGCAAAAATTTTAATAACCAAACTACATTTCCTTCTCAATTTTATATCCCACTCCTCTTATTGTTTCTATATAATCAATATTTAGTTTTTTACGAAGATTTTTTATATGTGTATCAACTACACGTTCATCTCCATAAAAATCATATTTCCATAATGTATTAAGAATGTACTGCCGAGAAAGAACCTTTCCTTGATGATAGAGTAATTCTCTAAGCACTTCAAATTCTCTTTGTGTTAAATCATATTCTACATTTTTGATATAAACCTTATAACCATCTAAATCCAAAATTAAATCCTTATAATGTATAGAAACATTATCGTCACTATTTCTATTAGAGCGGCGTAAAACGGCAGCTATTTTTCGTAGCAATATGGGCATAGAAAAGGGTTTTGTAATATAATCATCCGCTTGCAAATCCAATCCTTTTACCTGATCACTTTCACTATCTAAAGCAGTAAGCATAATAATCGGGATTTGTGATTGTTTGCGTATCAGTTCGCAGACACTATACCCTGTAATTTTGGGTAACATAATATCCAATAAAATCAAGTCATATGAATTTGTATTAAACATAGTAATCGCTTCTACGCCATCTACTGCAACATCAATCATATAACCTGCCTCTTTTAAAAACTCTTGTAATAATTCCTGAATATCCCTATCATCTTCAACAACTAAAATTTTTTGCATAAATATTACCTCCTTAAATATCATATCATACTTTTTTGTGTTCTGTGTGTTTTCACACAAAAATGAAATTGGTTAAATAATTATTTTATCTACCAACCGTTTACACCGTCTCACATAACGTTCTGATATTTCTACCAGTATACGTTTGATACGAGCCTGACTATTTTTTATACAAAAAAGGAGCTGTTCACAAGCAGTGCAACACCCCTTTAATTTTATTACAATTCCTTTATTACTTTATGAATTAATATCATACATATCTTTTTGACTAAAATACATTCTTTTATATTCCTCAGAATTTTCAATCAACTCTTCATGCGTTCCCATTGTTTCTATTCTGCCCTTCTTAAATAGAACTATTCTGTCACATAATTTTGCTACACTTAGGCGATGGGAAACAATTATCACCGTCATATCTTTTGGTATCTCCAACAATGTCGCATAAAACCAGTCCTCCTTTTTTGAATCTAAATATGAGGTCGGTTCATCCATAACAATTATTTTTTTATTTGTTTTTACCATAGCCCTCAATATAGCGATGAGCTGCCATTCACCTCCAGACAATTCAATACCACCTTCCTCAAGTTGCCCAAGAACTGTATTGATTCCATTTTTTAAATTACCTATAAAATATACCTGTTCTTCAATTTGCTTTTCCTCAAACAAAGATGACTGTTCTAAAAATATATTGTCTTTGATTGATAATTGCAATTTTAAGAAATCTTGAAATACCACAGAGCAGTTTCTTCTTATTTCATCATATACATTACATATTTCCTTTCCATCTATAAGTATATTTCCAGTATATGATGAAAAGCAACCAAGCAATAAATTTATAAAAGTTGTTTTTCCACTTCCATTTTCACCTATAATAACAATCTTCTCACCTTGCTTAATATGTAAATTAACCCCTTGCAATGCATATCTGTTTGTTCCGGGATATTTGAAGGATACATTTCTGAATGTTATAGAATAATTTTCTATAGTATCATTTGATTTTATTTCTTTCTCTTCAGGTAATTCCGAAAAACTATACCAATCTTCAATTATAAACCCACAATTCATTATCAAATAATAATTCTCGAATAATTCAAATATTTTATTTTCCAAATTCAAAGAAGCCGTAATAAGAACAACAATATCACCACAATTTGCTGTACCATAATAAGTGGGTTTGATACATAATATAATACATAATCCAGTAACAACAAATTTTAATATTGTTGTTGCTGATTTGAGCCATACTTCTTTGTTATATAACATTACGTATTCTTTAGTAATATCTGTTTTAAGATTTTCTATTCTATTCAACATATATGGAGTAGCATTAAATAACCTTATGTCTTTAGCATTTTTCCTATATTGTAATTGTTCTTCGTAATAAGATACTTGCCTTTTTTTCAAACTACACTTTTGTTTTATTTTATATTCCTTAATATTATATACTATATTAACAATTATATATGGAATATTTGCCAATATCATTGCTAATCCCAAATACAAATTTATCCTAGTGACAATTAGTACACAGCCAACACATTGTATTATTTGAGTAGCACCTCCTATTAAACCATCTATAATACTCAATACACTATTTACAAAACTCTCTTTTACTCTTTCCAAAAGATTATAAGTATTTTCTTTTTCAAATTCTTCTTCACATATTCGGTTTAACTTATTATGAACTGCTTTTATCAAAATATTGTTCAGCGTATATTCTAATTTTAATTTTTCATGCCCAATTAACAACATAGAGAAACCAGAAAGTAATTGCACGAACTCATATCCGAATACGACCCAAAAAATAGTGCTTGCAAATGCTACTTGATTAGATAGCATATTCAATAAATTTTTGTATAAAACTAATACAATAGGTTCAAAAATGGCACTTAATAAGACTGCTAAATAAAATAGTTTCACTTTAATCCAAGTTTTCTTATCCAATATTTTTTGAATTTCAAGAATGAACTGCACTGTTTTTTTCATAATAGCCTCCTACTAATACCACTTTCTTTGAGAATCATATAATTCGTAGAATTTACCTCTCCTATTCAATAATTGTTCCTGCGTCCCTTCCTCTACAATCTTCCCGTCATCCATAAATAAAATTCTATCCGCATAATTTGTAATTCCCACTCTATGAGTAATAATAATAACGGTTTTATCTTTTAATAATTTAAACGCTGTTTCAAATTGTCTCTTTTCTTCCAATGGGTCAAGTGAAGAAGTCGGCTCATCAAATATTACTACATCAGCCTTTTTATATAACGCTCTACATAATGCTATTTTCTGCCACTGTCCTAACGATAAATCTATACCGCCATATTCTTTAGATAACATTGTATCTAACCCTAGAGGAAAAATACCCAAATCTATAAACGATTGTTCTAACAGACTGTTCATCTTCTCTGTATTCTTTTCATTGAAAATATCACCCATATTTATATTAACCTTTAATAAATCTTGCAACCTTGCAAAATCCTGAAAAATTGCTGTCATATCTGCATTAACACTTACTTTTCCACTTGTTGGTTTGTATAGTCCAAGAATAATTCCTATAAGCGTACTCTTACCGGAACCATTAGAGCCAACCAGAGCAATCTTTTCACCTTGTTTTAATTCTAATGATAAATTATCTATATTGTTTTTATCAGCATATCGAAAACTGATATTTTCTAATCTCAAAAATCCTTCTTCTTTTTTCAGTTCGATATTTTTACTTCTATCCTCATGGAGTAACTCATATAAATTTTTTGCCTGATATTCTTGTTGCTTAAAAAATGAATAGCTTTTTATTATTTGTGAAACAGAACCTACAATTGTCGACTGCCCTGTTATCAGAGCAACAACATCCCCTAAAGAAAATCGACCAACAGAAAGTAAATAAACCGCCAAAATTACTACTCCAGTTTCTATCAAGTGAAGTATAAATGAAATCAAAAAATTAATCTTACTCCACTTTTCAGAGAATTTTCTATGTTCCATTTCAGTAGATTTAAAATACTTTTCTCGTTTATTTTCTAACCATGAAAATAATTTATTAATTCTAATTTCTTTTTCGTAAATCTTATTTTGTAATAATTCAGAAAAATAATTTTGTTTTCTTAAATTTACATCTTGTTCTTTGTGTATCCTAACTAAATCACTATTATACTTTTTTAAGGTGCAATTATTTATTAAACTCATAACTAAAAATAATAGCATAAACAAAAGGCTTATTCTTCCAATAATTATTGCCGAAAAAACAGTTTCTATAATTTCACATATTAATACAATCGCTATCCTATAAAAATTAAGACTTGAAGATTCAATAAAGCACCTAGCTCTTTGTAACTTCAATACGTATTCTGCATCATTTAACAACAATATATTTTTATTTGCAACACTATTATATAATCGTCTTAATAGATGTATTTCTACCAGATTACTATACTTTACAGTTATTACGTCTGCAAAATTATTCGCAATTTCTTTAATTATATAAACCAAAAAAAGAACTCCAACAGAAATCAATACTATTGTTATATCATTTGAAGCTATATATTGATAAACCAACAACACTAAAGGTTTCATAATGTTTTGAACTATAATTAGCAATGCCAAGATAACTGTATATTTGACTGATAATTTAGTAATTTCATTAAATAGCCATTTATAAATTCTCATAATTCTCCAATCTCCCTTAACTTTAATAAGGACTTTTCCATTGGAAAAGCCCTTATATTCAGGGAATTATGCCTAATCACTATACTAACGCTATATTATAAAATGTATAAAATTCCCTCGGAACGGCAAACTATATTTTACCAGCCAGAGTTGCAGTTAAATTTGTGTCCGCCTTTCGTACAGTCATAATTGTTGCAGTTAAAGTTACTTGATGTACACTTGAATGATCCACAACTTCTTGCAGATCCCTGTGCATCGACTTCGAGTTCATTCTTTGTTATTACAGGTTTTGTATATTCCATGTTTCTACCTCCATATGTTCTTTCTTTTGAATGCATTCGTACAGTGATTAAGCTCATCTTATAACCTTTATTATTTCAAATCAGAAAGCAATTGTTTTTTTCGCAAATAACAATTACCATCCGTTTCTTGTATTGAACCATTACTCACACATAAAGCAATGCATCCTCTTCCACAAGAAGATTTCCATACACATTTATCGCATCCATTCATATATTTCACACCGAGCCTGAAAAAATCAATTAATTCATTACATTGGTTCGATTTAAAAATATCCACAGTATTACTTTCCTTAATACTGCCTACAGCATACTTTTCGTCTGAAAACAACTGGCAAAAATGTACCAATCCATCTGCTGATATACGAGGAGTAATCGGTATCTCATCTGCCATACTATTCAAATATGGGCACCCAATTGTTGTACCCTCCGGGAACTTCACTTCCATCCCTGACTCTATGTAGCTTTTTACCCTGCTATCTTTTTTGTACATTTGAACTATCTTGTCACGTTCTATATCTGGCAAATATAGCTTTTCCAAATTATCTTTTGAACGTCCAAGAACGGTTAATATTGCTATGTCTATATGTGTAATTCCAATGTTTTTCATTAACGTCAAGAATTCAATCAAATCCTCTGAGTTAAATTTGGCCAGCATATATCTAACCAAAATCCTATTAATACCTGCAGCTTTTAATGTTTTCAATCCTGTGAGGGTTTTATCAAAATTTCCCTTTCCACACAGTTGATCATGTATATCGGCACAAGAACCATTTAAACTTACCTGCACTGATACGCCATATTTTTTTAATTTTTCAGCCACTTCTTTCGTTACTAAAGTCGCATTAGTTATAATCAAAATTTGACCAAATCCTTTCTGATAAAGAATTTCAATAAATTTCCATAAATCAGGATGCAATAATGGTTCTCCGCCAGATAAAGTTACGCTAACACCCGCAGGATTCTCAATATCTTTTATTATATTTTGAAATGACTCTACATCAATCCTATGCGTAGAAACTCCTGACTCATTATAACAATGTAAACATCTTAAATTACACTGGGATGTAAGTTCGATATACAGTCCTGTAATCTTAATCTGTTCAGATGCTTTTTTCATTTCCGCTTACACCTCCTTTATTTCTATCAAGTCATTATCTAAAAGCATTGATATTATCTCTCTACAATCTTCACTAATAACATCAATATCCAGAGATTCCTTGTTTACGCAAGCGTCAAATAGCAAGGTCGAGATTTCAGAAATCCTTCTTCCGTTACAGTTATCCCAAATAAACTTTGCAGTTTCATTCAGCCTAAAAATGCTTTTTTCATCCTTTCCCAAAATCACCTTTACTTTTTCTATATCATCTTCAAGGCAATTTTTTTTCATCACAACAACATCATCTTTAAGCATTTGATTTGTTCCTCCTTTGCTTCTTCATTTCAAATAAATAAGTACATTCGTTAATTATACGAATTTGCAGTTTTCCTCGATAATTACCTAACATACAAATTAATAACGAACCAAACTATTATTTGTCGAATATTTAAATATGATTATATGCCTTTAAATTTCTAACACTTTCTTTCCGTTGAAAAAGCAAATTTAAATGTAATTTTTCCCGAATATTGAAATTCTATAAATTTCATACTCTAAATAAATATTGATGTTTATTAATTACCACTTACGAAATATGTTGTAATTC
>NZ_QTWP01000017.1:0-13384 GCF_003461185.1 Roseburia sp. AF20-18LB | reverse complement strand
TGGAGTTTTATAATAGCACGTCATTTTCGGGATGTCAACACGATTTTGCCATATTTATTAAAGTAGGTCATTTGTCGTTTTTTATCCGAATTGTTTGAATTGTGTGCTCAATTCATTTTTCTTTGGATAAAATATAGCGGATGGCATCCTGTACGTTGCTGACACCCACTACATTTATATTTGGATTCTTCTTCAATCCTGCTTTACAAACTTCAGGTAGAATGCAGGTGGTAAAGCCAAGCTTCTCAGCTTCCTGCACACGCTGTGCTGTCATACTGACTGCGCGTACTTCACCACTTAGTCCTACTTCCCCAAAACAGATGGTCTTCTCATCAATCGGAACATCTTTATAGCTGGATACAATCGCAAGCACAATACCTAAATCAATTGCGGGTTCATTCATACGGATACCCCCGGCAATATTTACATATGCATCGCAGGAACTTAAAGACAGTCCCAGTCTCTTTTCTAATACAGCCATCAGAAGATTGACCCTGTTATAATCCGTTCCTGCAGCTGTTCTTCTTGGCATTCCAAAATTGCTGTGGCACACCAGTGCCTGTATTTCCAAAAGAATCGGACGGGTTCCCTCCATAGAGCATGCCACTACAGAACCGGATGCTCCTTCCGGCTTTCCACTTAACATATATTCTGAAGGATTTTCCACTTCCCTTAACCCTTCGTTACACATTTCAAATACACCTATCTCATTCGTGGAACCAAAACGGTTCTTCACGCCACGCAATATACGATATGCCGCATGACGGTCACCTTCAAAATACAATACCGTATCTACCATATGTTCTAACACACGGGGGCCTGCCACAACACCCTCTTTGGTCACATGGCCGACAATAAAAATAGAAATACCAAGCCCCTTTGCAATCTGCATCAGAACTCCGGTTGCTTCCCGGACCTGGGAAACACTGCCAGGCGCCGATGTAATATTTTCATTATACATGGTCTGAATTGAGTCAATGACCACGATTTCCGGTTTTGTTCTGTTAATCACTTCTTTGATAGTATCCAGATTGGTCTCACAAAGCAGTGATAAAGTATCGCCAAATTCTCCGATACGCTCTGCACGAATTTTTATCTGCTGCAGGGATTCCTCTCCGGAAATATATAATACATCGGTCTTCTGCAGGGAAAGATTCCGGCACACCTGTAAAAGCAGCGTGGATTTTCCAATTCCAGGATCTCCACCGACTAAAACAAGGGAACCTTTTACGATTCCACCTCCCAAAACCCGGTCTAACTCTTTTAGTCCTGTAGTCAGAAGCTCTTCCCGTCCTGTTTTAATATCTGCAATTTTTACAACTTCTGCTTTCGCTGCTTCCTTCCGCACTTTTGCAGGTGCTGATTTATCTATCACTTCTTCTACAAAAGTATTCCACCCGCCGCATCCCGGGCACTGTCCCATCCATTTGGATGATTCATAGCCACAGTCCTGGCAGAAAAATACGGTTGCTTTTCCCTTTGCCATCTATTTTCCCCCTTATTCTTGCAATAACTGTCTTTCTTGCTACTCGCGTAAATTAGTAAAAAGAGAACCCAATCCGCTGGAATTGGATTCTCTTTCTTATCATCTTATTGATATATCCATTTATACTCTGGATACTTTTACTGCAACCGGAGTTTCCGGATCTAATTCAACGCTAAGTGTTAATTTACCACCTAAATTGGTCTTCATCTGACCAATTGATTTTCCTGCTACAAATACATCATACTCTGTCTCTTCCATTAAGCCAAGTGTAATCTCTGCATCTTCCGGTCCTTCTACTTCAAATTCCACACCGTTTTCGGATGCTGCCATATTTGTAACTGCAGTTCCTGGAACAGATTCATATACAAACATTCCATTTCTCTCTAATTTGGTAATCTCACGAAATGTCTTAACTTTGTACAAATCTCCCGCATGTTCAAAATTGTCCAGTTTGGATTTTGCTCCCAGTGTATAATCTCCAAAACTGATTGTTCCGTTTGCTTCTGAACGAATTAATTCTGCAACTACAGCCATTTTTTATCCTCCTATAAGCCACTATCCCACGATGGCTTTTTCGTAAATTTTATGAAAATATTATAGCTTATCTCGACACATTTTTCCAGTTATTTTGATGAATTCACAACGGTTTTTATTTCCTTTTTTACCATGCGGATTTCCACATCATCTCCCGGCTTGATTTTACCGGATAAAATCTCTTCTGCCAGCATATCTTCTATCTGTGTCTGTATCATACGCCGCAATGGTCTTGCTCCATATTTCGGATTGTATGCCTTCTCAGCAATGTATCCTTTTACGCTGCCGGTTATGGTCAGATGGATACCCATCTGTTTTTCACACCGGTCAATTAAAGATTTGCTTAAAATGGTGACAATCTTCTTCATGTCCTCTTTATTGAGAGCCCGGAATACAATGGTCTCGTCAATTCGGTTTAAGAACTCCGGCTTAAAGATTCTCTGGACTTCTTCCATTACACCATTTTTCATGTATTCATAATTCTTCTTTTCATCTTCGCCTGCAGCAAATCCAAGCTTCTTCGGTGCAATGATAGACTGCGCCCCTGCATTGGAAGTCATAATGATAATCGTATTCTTAAAATCTACCCGTCTGCCCTGGGCATCTGTAATCTGTCCATCATCCAGTACCTGAAGCAATACATTAAATACATCCGGGTGTGCCTTTTCAATTTCATCAAAAAGAATAACAGAATATGGTTTTCTTCTGACCTTTTCGCTGAGCTGGCCGCCTTCTTCATAACCTACATAACCTGGCGGTGAACCAATCATTTTAGAAACACTGTGCTTCTCCATGTACTCTGACATATCAACACGAATCATTGCCTGCTCATCGCCAAAGACAGCCTCTGCCAGTGCCTTTGTTATCTCTGTTTTACCAACTCCGGTCGGTCCTAAGAAAAGGAAGGAACCAATCGGACGATGCGGATCTTTTAATCCTACCCGTCCTCTTCTGACTGCTCTTGCCACTGCACTGACTGCTTCTTCCTGTCCTACTACACGCTTATGCAATGTCTTTTCCAGACGGTTGAGACGTGCAGCCTCGCCCTCTGCCAGTCTCTTCACCGGTATCTTTGTCCAGTCAGATACAATTTCTGCAATTTCATTTTCTCCGACAACCAGTTTCTTCTTGTCTGCATCCCGATGGTATTTTTCCACCTGCTTTTCGTATTTCTTCCGGGCAGCTTCCTTCTCCTTGCGGATTGCCCCGGCATCTTCAAACCGCTGTTCCATCAATGCCGTCTCCATATCGTCCTCTAACTGAGCAATCTTACGCTCCAGTTCACTAATCTTCTCCGGCATTTTAAATCCGCCAAGGCGAACCTTCGAGGAAGCCTCATCCATCAAATCAATGGCCTTATCCGGCAGAT
Organism: Roseburia sp. AF20-18LB; assembly: GCF_003461185.1. Lineage (NCBI taxonomy): Bacteria > Bacillati > Bacillota > Clostridia > Lachnospirales > Lachnospiraceae > Roseburia > Roseburia sp. AF20-18LB. The sequence goes on along the minus strand of NZ_QTWP01000017.1, from coordinate 9,995 downwards.
AACGGTCTGCAATATAACGGGCAGACAGCTTCACTGCCGCTTCTATTCCCGCATCTGTAATCTGTACATGATGATGCTTTTCATAGCGTTCTCTTAATCCCTTTAATATCTCTATCGCCTGCTCTTCCGTCGGCTCTTCCACCGTTACCGGCTGGAAACGACGTTCCAGGGCTGCATCTTTTTCAATATATTTACGGTATTCTTCTAATGTGGTTGCTCCGATTAATTGTATTTCTCCACGGGCAAGGGATGGTTTTAAAATATTGGATGCATCAATAGCGCCTTCCGCTCCACCTGCTCCGATAATGGTATGAAGTTCATCTATGAAAAGAAGTACATTTCCTGCTTCTGTCACTTCACGAATGACTTTCTTAATCCGCTCTTCAAATTCTCCACGGTATTTAGAGCCTGCTACCATTCCGGATAAATCCAGTGTTACCACTCGTTTTCCCCGGACTGTATCCGGAACCAGTCCGGATGCAATACGCTGGGCAAGTCCTTCTGCAATAGCTGTCTTTCCAACTCCCGGCTCTCCAATCAGGCATGGATTATTTTTCGTCCTGCGGCTTAAAATCTGAATCACGCGGGCAATCTCTGCCTCTCTGCCAATCACCGGGTCTATCTCACCATAGGCTGCCATAGCAGTTAAATCCCTGGAATACTGATCTAAGGTTGGCGTTACTTCTACCGCTTTCTTTTTTCCGGATTTGCTTGCCGCAATCTCCTCTTTATAGTGGTTTACGTCTTCTCCCATGGCTACCAGAGTCTCGATATAAATCTTCTGGATATTCACACCCAGTGTATTCAACAGACGTACACCGGCACAGTCTGCCTCTTTCAATAATGCAATTAAAAGGTGTTCTGTTCCGATATTCTCATTGTCAAAACGCTCTGCCTCCTGGTCAGCGGTCTCAATGATATGCTGAATCCTTGGAGAGTAACCTTTCCGGTCTAATACTGCCACATCCGAAGATGGAGCGATTAAATCTTCTATCAGTTCTACCAGACGGGTTTCTTCTACTCCCGCATCCATCAGAACACAGGCAGCTACTCCACTGCCTTCTTTTAGCAATCCCAGTAAAAGGTGCTCTGTTCCAATATAATTATGATGCATGCTTCTGGCTGCCTTTGTCGTCAGTTCTATTACTTTTTGCGCTTGTTTTGTATATGGTTTATGCATAAAATCCTCCTGTCACTACGCGCCAATTCTCTTATAAATCATTTAAATCCATTACTTCAATATCATCATCTGATGATTCTTTTTCAATAAAGTCATCATGGCTTGCAAAGATTCCATTATCTTCATCATCGTCATCAAAAATATCTTTGCTCCGCCGTTTCTTCTCTTTTTTTTCTCTCTTTTCCTTTTCACGTTTCTTTCTGCCGGACATAAATTCCGGTTCTTCTTCAAATTCTTCCATAAAGTCAGTTTCGCCTAACCGTTCTGCCACTTCTTCCGGTAACTGAGCGGCGGAATCCGCTTCTTCTTTTTCTTCTGACTCTGCTTTCTCCGGTAAATCCTTCACTGCACTGGTCTCTTTTTCTTCGACCGGTTCTTCTTCGACTTTACCGGCATCTTCTACGAATTTCTGTTTCTTCTTTGCCTTTCTGCGTTTTTCTTCTTCAAAGATATCTACTGCTTCTTCGATTTCATCATCGTCCTCTTCTTCATAACCTCTTCTTCCACGAAGCAACAGATTAATAATGATAAAAATAAGAATTACGATTACTACAATTAATCCGGCAATAATTTTTAAATCCCGGTCTTTTCTAGCGGTATATTTGTCATTTAAGTCATTTAATGCATTCTGAAGATAGGTGGTATCGGTATCCTCCTCCGTGCTGTCACTGTACTGGTATTCGCTGAAGGTTCCATCACTGGTATTGTAATTATACCAGCCTTCCTGTCCATCATTTGTCATTCCATATACGGTATAAATATTTTCTGTATCTGTTGCGTATGCATCTTCAAATGTACTGTCTCCAACCTGAATAGGCGTGGTTGCTTCGCCCGGTACAAAGGAAGTCACTGCCGAAGGTGTCATTAAAATCAGATACTTATCCCCATTATCGATACGAATATATGGGCACACACTGCCATCGGTGCCATTTACCACATAAAAGCCTGCATTTCCTGCTGCATCTGTCATATATAAAAGAGATAAATTACCATTGTTAAAAGCAGCACCACGGTATTCAGCTCCCTGATAAGGCACCTGTGCTTCTGTAAAATCTGCCGGAATCTGTTCTGCTGTGAAATCTTCTGACACGGTATAGGCAGATACAGTATCGTCCGGCGTGGCTGTATCTGTGCCATTATCTGCTCCGGTATTATTGTCCGCCGGAGTATTGCCTGTGTCTGTGCTTGTTGTAGTATCTGTATTTGTTGTAGCACCTGTTGCAGACTTGGTTATGGTCAGATGATAAGTTGCAAGATTTCCATTCTCTGCCTGCACTACTACGTCAATCTTTGTATCTCCATCTGTTTTTAAGGTAGTGGTTCCCACCCCGGACTGAATCGTTGCTGCCGGATTTACCGTTTTTGCACTTACCGTCACGCTGCTTACATCCTGTCCTACCTGTACCGTATAGTACATACGGCTTCCTTCAAATGCAGGTGATAATGAACCCTCGGCTACTGTCAGTGTCTCCAGCGAATTATCCGCAGGACCTGCATATACCTGCATCGACATTCCTGACATGGCAAAAATGCAAATCAATGCCATGAAAAGTATCTCTATCTTACGAATTGTTTTCTTCATTTTCCGTCTCCTTCAATTCCCTTTTTCTCCAAAACAACAGAAAATCTTCTTTTGATTTTCCTGTACAATATAATCAGTTTCATTATAGAAAACTATCGGGAATGCGTCAACCTCAATTCGAAAAACCATGTCGTACTTATCCCACGGATATGTCTAACGGTTTGCCCTGATTAACCATCCCCACACAACTCCGGCAAGAGAAAGTCCTGCTGTAATTGCTACTCTGTGGTTCCAGTCTGTAATATCCTGTCCCAGCAAAGCTGCCAACAGTAATAATGTTCCGCCGCTTACCATAAGGGCTGCAAGAGCTGCAAGTACTATCATTTCCATTCTTGACGGATGTTTCTTTCCTCTTCTTACATGTACTGTATTATCACGCATAATTGTGACCTCCCTGTGTCTTTTTTCTTATCTTTTCCTTCGCTTTTCTGCCACTTTTCTGGTATTTTTCAGTGGCTTTGCTCTCTGATAAGATTATGTTACAACAGGATGTGTCCCATATTTTGTACCTATATTATGTAAACTTATTTTTCAATTTTTTCTAAATACTTTGTTCCGAATCCAGCCTTTTACAATAAATATAACGCTTGATAACCACCATAACCTGTCCTGCAGCTTCTTTGGATGCATAACAATGCAAAAGAGTTCTGCCGGCACAACACCCACAAAACTCTTTTCTCATATCCGTTATATTACTTTATTATTCGCTCTTTGTCTAATTTGCCGTACTGCCTCATAGAGCAATACGCTTACAGCTACCAGCAGACATCCCCACTGGTTCGCACTGAAAATCTTTCTGTCTTCATAATACCTCAGATAATCCAGTACGAATTTTAATATCGCATACAGCAACAGACTCTTTGGAATTATACCATTCCTTTTTCGTTCTGCCATCCTGTGAAGCAACAAAAACGCCAGCAGAAATAAGATCGTCTCTGCCAGCTGGACCGGAAAAAGGTATTCCCCCGCTGCTCCATTATCAAGATAGCGGATACTGCCAGGTCCCTGATATCTCATGCCAACACAACAGCCTGCAAAAAAGCAGCCGAGCTTTGAAACTACATACATCAGTCCCAATGCCAGCACATATGCAGTCCATAGCTCTATCTTATGTTCCTTACTGATTTTTGTAAAAATCCACACGCCGAGCAGGATGCCCGCCATACCGCCAAGACTGGAAAAACCAAATGTTTCTACTTTACCCTGTTCTGCCAGCTGCACAATAAAGGTATAAAATGCTCCAAAATATAATGCCAGAACTGTATTCAAAAGCTCTGAATAAAAGATATGACTGCCCTTTACTCCTGCTTTTTCAAATACCATGTGACATAAAGATATGCCAGTACAAAGCTTAAGAGAAAACAGATAAAATACGGCGAAATTCTCCAGTGCAAAATCGTAATATCTATCATTTATTTTCCTGCCTCATCAGCCCGGACAGTTTCGGACACAGCTTATGAATGCCAGCCCACAGGCAATAATTGTTACTGCTATAAATACTACTACAAGAATGGCAAGTGCAATATAAAGCCACATCAGCACTTTACCAAATACACTCTGCGGATATTTTACACGGACCAAAATCATAAGTACCAGTGCTGCAATTCCACAGCCAGCCATAAGAAAAGTCAGAATTGAACCTAATACATAGCTGCTTGCGATATTATAATAAAATTCTTCTTTTCCTGCATCAAACAACAGTCCCAGAATAATATTCTTTAGAAAAATTACTACCATCGGTGCAAACATCAAAATCATGGAAATAATACATAATTTGTCTGCCTGCTTCTTATCTTCCGGAGAGAGCTCCGGCCGTGGCATTTTTCCCTGTCGTGGCGGCATATTCGTTGGCATCGACGGTCTCTGCTGCATCTGCATGTTTGGTGGCATCGGTCTGCCCTGCTGCATCTGCATATTCGGCGGCATTGGTCCACCTTGCTGCGGCGGCATATTCGGTGGCATCGGCGGTCTCTGCTGTGGCGGCATGTTTGGTGGCATCTGGTTCCACTGATTATTCATAATTTATCCCTTTACCCTTTCTCAATACATATTACATTTCCTGCAACTTTTATTAGAGTGCTTTCTTCTCTTTAATCGGCTGTTCCTCATCACAACTATAGGTCAGTTTCTCTCCATAGGTCTGCTCGTAAACAGCTTTCCACGCTTCATAATTCTTATCCCGCATCTCACAGGAATTCTGTGCACGCTTTTTATTCGGATCCGGATAAATCGGTTCACAGAAATGCACCGTATATTCCTGCACATAGAATCCGTCATCATCTAAAACATCACTGTCTTCCATGGTAATAAATACAGGAAGTACCGGCTTATTATTTCTGGCAGCGAAGGTAAATGCGCCCTTCTGCAGCGGTCTTGGTTTCCGGTAATTCCACCACATTCCCTGCTCCGGATAGACAAGTACAAACTGATTTTTCTCTAATACCCTGTCTACGGCAGCAATGAATTTCTCCATGGTCTTAAAATTAGAGCTTAACGGCAGTGTGTTGCAATGGCGCATTAACACTCCGTAAAATCCCGGAAATCCGGTATAATTGCCTTCCCGGATTACACGGTACATTTTTTTCTTTTTCAATTTACCCTGCTCGAAGGCAAGCTGGATGGCAAAGCTGTCAAATGCATTGAAATGGTTACAGGTAATGACTGCTCCGTCTGCTACTTTTTCAAGATTTTCAATGCCTTTGTATTCTTTGATTATCAACTGCTTTTTCTTTATCAGCATATTGACAAACCATCTTGCTACTTTAAATGCATATTTGGTCTGTGTCTTGCTCTTTAAACTTCTTGGAAGATAATTAATATCTTCCGGCATCAGAACCGGTGCCGGTGGATTTTCTTCTGCATCTTCTGAAAATCTTCCTTCCCGCTCCAGTTCCTCTATGTGAGCAAGCAGCGCAAGCTTACTTTCTGATTTTCCGGCTTTTTCCATCTTGCGAAGATAATTATCTTCTCTGTTAATCTCAGATACCGCAAGCTGGATTAATTTCTCACCAGACACGCTGTCATTGCGGCGCTGCTCATCGGTATAATTGGCAAGTCCTTCTTTTATGGCATCATAATCCGCTGTCATCTTCGCATATTTCCAGAAATACTCTGCCAGACGGCAGTCTTCATAATGCCATGGTTTGGCTGCCATATTAAAATGGAATAATCCCACCTCTTCTTCCGGGCAGGCAAGTTCTCCAAATACCTGTGCATTCCACTTCGGTTCCATATAAAGCACCTGATTCTTGCAAATCAGATTAAGGTAATCCTGATCCTGCGCTACCACAAAAAGATAGATGTGAAGCATCTCTAAGAATTCATCTAAAAGATGATTTTCACGGAACTGACTGCAGTTCATCAGCATTACTCCGGCGTTGAAATATCTGGCACGCTTTACGCCTAATACCTTTTCTACATAATCACCTAAGATATCTGTCTGTGCTACCACACGGTCCGGACAGACTCCGGCATATAATTTACCAAGCTTATGGTCATATAATTCTGCAACATTTCCCACTACGATGGTATCGCTGTCAATATAAAGTGCCTTGCGGTACTGTGGAAACATATCCGGAATAAAAAGCCGGAAATATGTTGTGTTGGAATAATAGTCACGAATCGGAAGCTTATCTGCAATGCTCCTCATCTTGTCTGTAACATCCACAAAATCAATTGCAAATTCTTCATCTGCCATGGCAAGCACTTTTGCCTGGGTTGCTTCCGTAATTCCCATATGTAAAATGTAAATATGATATTTCCGGCTGCGGTCTGCATTTTCCATGATGGACTTCATGGAAACCATCGTATATTTTACAAATCCTTCATCGCAGGCAAAGAAAATCGGTATCTCCGCTTTCTTCCCATACTGTGATAAACTCTTCATTTCCATAAATTAACTCCTTACCTCTTAGTGTCCTGTTCAAATTTCTTCTTCAGATAAATATATTCGAACAGAATATCATCAAACGCTTCATACTTAAAAATTCTGTGAATTGCACTGACATTCCACTGCTTAATATTTGCCGTATGCGGATATGGCAGGTAAAAAAGCCGTTTGGAAAAATGTCTGATTATTGTACTCTTATGTAAGAACTTCTGGTCATTATATTTCTGCGGCAGCATTTTCTTTGCCGTGGTACTTCTGTATACTGCATCCTGATCCGCAAACAGTAATTTTTTTGTCTTAATGAGATGTCTTGCTTTTTCAAAAAGGCCTGTTTTCTTAATCTCTGCCATATTAAAAAGCAATACTCCCGCATTGATATAGTTTGGATTGATTAAATATTTTCCATAGTGGTCTCTTGCTGCAGCATACTCATACCCTTTTACATCAATGTCATATAAAAGTTCCGGCTCCCGGTTAAATAAAATATCTGCATCCAGATAAAGAAGCTTATCCGGGATTTCCGGAATCTTATCTGCAAACAGACGAAGCAGGGTATATGGTGAACAATACGCACCTTCGTTCGGACAACCTGCAAATTCTTCTTTATAAATATCTGTCACATCAATCTTGATTACAATATTTTCTTTGTTATAGGACTTTGCTACCTCATTTAAAAATGCAATCTGCTCATCACTCACCGGCAGAAAATCGTCTCTTAAATGTGATACATCCATTGTAAAAATGTAGATGCGGTATGGCTCTGTCGATTTCGTCCGCATAAAAATGGACAGCATCCCGGTCAGTATTCCATCAAATACTTTGACATTCCCCGAAAATAGAATATTTCTCATACATCACCTTTTTTGATATAAGCAGCAAGTACAAGGGTGTTCCTGCTGCTTCTTTCTTTCATCTGTTCATAAACCCTGTTTCTAAGGTCTGCTTTCTGCTCTTTTCCACGCAATTTCGCATCCGGATAAAACGGACCATCCACATAGGTTACTATCTGCGGCTTTTTACTATGCTTCCGTTTCTGATATGTATTGGTAAAACAGATTACCGGGCATTGATACTGCACCGGATAACGGAAGGAAGAATCCTTAAAAGGACGTATCTTCGTATAATAAGGCCAGATATGTGCCTCCGGATATATCATCACGCATTTTTTCGCAGTGATTTTCTTTCCGATTTCTTCTAAGAAATGTTTCATGGCATCCTTATCATCCGGCAGCGGCAACGCCCCAAGATATGGCGTTACTTTTCCGAAAAAGGGCATAGAAACATTATTCGGATGCACAATCACATATACGTCCGTCGGATGTGCCAGTATTGTGGGAATCAGGGCATCTGCTCCTGCATTGGTATGATTTCCGTAGAGGAAAAATCCCTGTCCCTTTAACGCTTTTATTTTTTCCCGTCCCACTATCTTATGACGGTATTTTATCTTTAAAAAGCACCATGCCACCGGTTTTGCAATGAGATTATAACAGATAAAATGTAATAATTTCCTTCCCAAGCTGTCCTGGCTGTACTGATATGTTCCATCAATTTTCTTCGCAGTTATCTTTGCTTCCGAAAATTCATCCTCTAATTCATTTTCATAGTAGTATACTCGCATATCCCACAGTTTACTATTTCTTGCTATTTTTTGCAACTTTTCTGAACAAAGAATGTGCCTTGGCACATTCTCGCGCCTGCGGCGGTCGCTTGCGACATCTACCTTATACGCCGCAGTGCGCATCCTCGCAGAGCGTTTTTACTTTACAGGAAATTGCTTTCCTGTAAAGTAAAAAGGCTCCTGACAAAGTATGCCAGAAGCTGCTTTTTACATTTTAATATTTTACATGGAAGCCCCGTTCTGTCTCATCCAGTGGAAGTTCTTTTCTGTCCATGCTGCGGATTTCGATGTAGCGGTCCTGACAGAGTCTTTGAATTATCATATCAATTTCTTCCGGCAGTCCCTGCAATTCTGCCTGTACCGAGCCGTCATATTCATTGCGCACCCAGCCAGTCACACCAAAATGCCCCGCCAGATGCGACATGCGATAGCGGAATCCCACACCCTGAACATATCCGTTAAACTGATAAAAAACACGAATTTTTCTATTTTCTGACATACGACCACCTCTCTTTATCATTCCAATGGTATCAATCTCTTCCATCCAGACTAACGTGCCCGTTGCCTTTTTAAGTTTCTGATTAACTGTGGCGTATGTAATGCCAGTATCCGGTTGACCTGATTGACAACATGTGAATTATTTAACACATATACGATTCCAGCACTTAATCCTAACAGGATAAAAAATGCTATCCAGCCCCAGTCACCCAGATAATCATAGATTCCGGCAAACATCAGAATATCCCGTAAAATCCGGTGTAGCATATACACCGGCATGGTATTCTGTCCGATTACTGAAAGTCTTGTCTTTCCTCTTGGAATAAAAAACATGATTGCCCAGGAAATAAGAAATGCTGCAATCATCAGGGAGAGGCGGACCATCGGTCCTTTCCACACTTCTTCCAGTTCATAGTAGGATATATTTTCATATACCATTCCTAGGGAATCTTTCAACCTTGCTCCATATGCCAGAATAAAGATACAGATTGCCTCCGCGCATGGAACCACCAGTCTCTGAAACTTTGTCTGCAATGCTTTTTCCAGTGTCTTCTGCTCCAGAAAATAGCCCAGATAGAAAAACGGTCCAAATACCAGAATTCGTGACAGACATAAAAAGTCTCCCACATTTTTAAAATAGCCAGCTGTTAATGCCAGCACTACCGTAAGCAAAAGAACCGGCACCGCTTTACATTTACGGACAAGTGGTATCGTCAGATACCATACAATCATTGCAAATAAATACCACGGTGCACCACTTTGGGAAAAGAAATCTATCTCCGTAAATTTTTCAAATCCCGCAATGGCATATACTATCTGAATTGCCACAACGAACACAACATATGCTTTCAGCAGATACAATATTTTCTTAAAATTATATTGTCCATTTTTATAAATTTTCTTGGCAAAATAGCCGGAGATAAATACAAAAAGCGGCATATGAAATACATAGATGAGCCGTTTCACTACCACCAGTGGATTATCTCCATGGATTGGAAGCAGGAAATGTCCCAGCACAACCAAGAATATCAATACCGCTTTTAAATTATCAAAAAAATAGTCTCTTTCTTTATTCATCTTTCTACATCCTCGCATTACCGAAAATGTATTATAGAACTTTTGCGGGAGATGTCAAGATTTTTTATCATTTTGGGCGAATTTGCCCGTTGAAAAAGGAGCATCCAGTTTGTACCGACCCCTAAAAGTTAGACCAAAAAATCTAACGATT